>DISM01000003.1 GCA_002421805.1 Candidatus Omnitrophica bacterium UBA6210 | reverse complement strand
TAGCGGTTTCCGCGGCGGCAGTTGGCTTGATGGCACATCGGACGCCCGCGTCTCGGACCGCTACGTCGCGGCGAGCGCGTCTTCGGCTCGGTACAGCGGTAGCGGAGGTCGGTTCGCCAGGACCCCTTGATTTTTTGTTCTTTTACACTTTGGGGTTTTTGGGGGAACTAGTGGGTAAGCCGGTGAACAGATCCGCCGGTGAATTGGTGAAATGAATAAACCAGAAAAGAAGGCATGGGAAAGGTAACCCCAGTTGTGGAGAAGCACTACAGGCTGATTTTATGGACATTGCCCAAAATTGCCAACTTTCCAAAAGACCAAAGATTCCTGCTGGCCGACAGGATCGAGATGTTGCTTTTGGACGTGCTTTCGTTGTTGATCGAGGCGACATATTCGGCGCAGAAGCAGGAAACGTTAAAGAGCGCCAATTTGAAGGTCGAGCAAATGAGGTTTATGATGCGTATCGCCAAAGACATGGAATATGTGAACATCAAAGGCTACGACTTTTTCTGTGTTTCGCTTCTTGAAATAGGCAGAATGATAGGAGGCTGGAGAAGATCCGAGGAGGCTAAACAAAACCAGAATCCTTGTGTTCACGGATACAAGGAGCGGTCACCGAAAGAAAGGGGTCCAGACATCGTCACCTGTCCTTGACTTCTGCATAAGCCGAGGCAAAAAAAACGCACGACCTGGCGCGTGAGGCTTCAAAACGGAATGCTTCTTGCGGTGCAGGGGTTCTAAAAAGGTGCGATGTCGTAAAGCGTTGTCCGGCGGTTTCCGCGGCGGCAATTGGAATAATGACACATCGAACGCCCGCGTCTCAGACCGCAACAACGCGGCGAACACGAATTCGAATCGGAACAACAATAACGGAGGTCGGTTCGCCAAGACCCCTTACTTTCTCTTATTGAATGTTCAAAAATCAAGAGTTCGGTAAGGGGCAATGGGTTGGGACGATGGAAAAGGGAAGGATTTAGACGATGTCTCTGTTTTTCAGGCGGTTCCATTGGGCAGGAGACGGAAAATGAAGAAAATCGAAAATATCTACGAAAAAATCTGCTCCGTTGAGAACCTTTATGCGGCCGCTCATATGGCGGCCAGGGGCCGGAGGTATCGCGATTCGACGGCCGACTTTACCTTCCGTCTTGAAGCAGAGATCAACCGCTTAAAAAGGGAGCTGGAAAAAGGGACGTATAGGCATGGGGCTTATCGTGTTTTTGTTATTCACGATCCCAAGGAACGGCTGATCTCGGCGGCGCCTTTCCGTGACAGGGTGATCCACCATGCCGTGCATGACGTCATCGAACCGCTTTTGGACAGGACGTTCATTTACGATTCTTACGCCTGCCGCAAGACAAAAGGGACCCACAGGGCCGTTGACAGGGCGCAATCCTTCTTGAGACTGAATAAATACTGCCTGCATTGTGATGTCAAAAAGTATTTTCAATCCATCGACCACGGAATATTGAAAGGGGTGCTGGCGCGCTACATCAGCGACGCCAAAACCCTTTCGCTCCTGGATGCCATCATTGATTCATCGGCGTATCTGGCCAATAGTTCCGTGGGGAACCGGATCGCCGGTCTGCCGATAGGGAACCTGACGTCCCAGTTTTTCGCAAACCTTTATCTCAATGAGCTGGATTATTACGTAAAGTCTTCCCTGGGGTGCCGTTATTATCTGAGATATATGGATGATTTTCTCGTTTTCGGCGATGAGAGAGGCGCGCTCGAAGAGATCAAGAACCGGATCAGGGAGTTCTTGCGCGACAAATTAAACCTTGCGCTTCATGAGGGGAAATCCCAGGTTTTCAGCACCAAAAAGGGGATCAAATTCCTGGGGTTCAGGCTATATAAGGATTTCAGAAGGCTTGCGACGGGCAATGTCAAGCGTTTCAAAAGGCGGCTCAAGCGGCTTCATTATCTGCTTGAAAAAGGCGAAACGGATAGGGAAAAGATCCGCGATTCGGTCAGATGCTGGACGGCGCACAGCTTTTATGCCAACACGCACGGTCTGCGTTCGAAGATGGTCGTTGACTTGATAAAAAAGGACGCGCATTTCGGTAACGGCCTCAAAGATATATTGCTGCCGGTCGGCGGGTGAATGGGTGACGAGCAAGCCGGCGAAGCGGTTCAGATAAAGGAGCGAAGGGATGCGTAAGAATGTAGTTTTCCATGGAGAGGGTGCGACGCGTTTCATTCCTGATCGGGTACTGAAGACCCGCGGGGGGGGGATTGTCAGTTGTCAGCGTAGAACCGTCCCGGTTGCGCAATCTTGCGATCGGTGTGTTTTTAAGAGCGAATGCAGGATTCATCAGGGATCTAAAGAACAGAAGCGCGGGCCAAAAGGTGTACGGGTTAACCGGTAAACCGTCAGACAGGCTAACCGGCTGACCGGCAAACCAAACAGGCAACATGGATAAGACGATGCGTAAAACTTACCTTATAACAACCTTAACGGTTTTGGCGATGCTGGTTTTTGCGCCGCAGGCGCAGGCCAACAACATCAAGGTCTCCGACGTCAGCCTGCAGAACCTGGATTCTACCGCAGGCACGGTGGACATCAAATTCGACGTCAGCTGGGACAACAGCTTCACCCGCACGGACGCAAACGGCAACGCCTACTTCGACCGGGCCTGGGTCTTCGTCAAATACCAGATCGGCGGCACAGGGGCCTGGTATCACGCCACGCTTGTTTCCGGCGCCTCGCTGGGCAGCTATTCTACCTCGACCGCCATCGGCATCACTTCAGACGGCAAGGGGGCGTTTTGCCGGCCGGGTCTTAACCAAACGCTAAGGTGGAGTTTTCCATATGGAACTTCGATGGATACCATCAGGGTCAGGGTTTTTGCCATCGAAATGGTCTACATCCCCCAAGGTTCTTTTGTCTTAGGTTCGGGAGGCACGGAATCAGGCAGCTTTACGGACGGCTCATGGGTGAGCGGGGCAACCATTCCCTTTACTATTTCTTCAGAAAACGCGCTATCCATAGCCGCGAGTGCGGGCAGCCTTTGGGGAACATCTACCTCCGGCAACAACACCATCGGTGACGCCGGGACTCTCCCAGCCGCCTTCCCCAAGGGCTACGGCGGCTTCTACGTGATGAAGTATGAAGTTTCCCAGGGCCAATACAGGGATTTCCTGAACACTTTGACCTATGCCCAGCAGGCCACGCGCACCGCCAATGCCCCTAGCTCTGCCGCAGGGACCGGGGCTTTGGTCAATCCTACCACATACAGGAATGCTATTAAGATCAAAACTTCCGGGGTTTCTTCAACGACTCCGGCAGTTTACGGTTGCGATCTGGGAGGCAACGGGACTTATGATGAATCCGATGACGGCGAGTGGATCGCCTGCAATTACCTCTCCTGGGCGGACTTGATGGCCTATGCCGACTGGGCGGGCCTGCGCCCCATGACGGAGCTGGAATTCGAAAAAGCCTCCAGGGGTCCGGCCCGTTCCGGCTCTCCGACAGCCAATGAATACGCTTGGGGGGATACGACCGTTGACTACTTCTCGGACCTTTCCAACGCAGGCACCTCAAGCGAGGCCATAGGCCCGACCCGGCCGAACGCCAACTGCAACTATTCCAGCGCTTCCCCGGACGGCCCGGTCCGCTGCGGCATGTTTGCCACAAGCTCATCGAGCCGCACCACGGCAGGCGCTTCTTATTACGGCCTCATGGAAATGTCCGGCAATCTCTGGGAGAGGTGCGTCACCATCGGCAACGCCACAGGCCGCGCCTTCACAGGCCTGCACGGCAACGGTACCCTCGACTCCAGCGGCAACGCCGATGTTACAAACTGGCCTGGAACAGGCGCCACTGGTAGCGGTTTCCGCGGCGGCNNCGGAGGTCGGTTCGCCAGGACCCCTTGATTTTTTGTTCTTTTACACTTTGGGGTTTTTGGGGAGTGGAAAAAACAAAGAACGAAAGAACGGGAAACAGATGAGAATCCGAAGAGAGAGTCATAACGGAACAACAAAAAACCAAAAGAATCAGAGACATTCTTTTGTGTCTTCGTCTTTTGGTTTGGTGGTTTTGTTGTTTTCCATTCTCTGTTTTTTGTTTTTCGTGCCTCAGACTGAAGCGCAATATAAGGGCGGCCGCGGGAACGGCGACAACTATGCCGATGGGCTTGGATTTACCCTTTTTGCGGGCGGTTCCGGAGACGGCTGGGACTATCGTGCCATGTCGAGCACCGTTGTCCTGGCCAATGTGGGATTTTTAAGAGGGACAGGCGTTGCTTTTATACGCGCGGGAGCGACCATATCTTCCATTTCCCGGACAAACAACGTCGTCGAAGTCATCCTAAGCGCCGCCTATCCCAATAACAACCTTAAGGTCGGCCAGAAGATCGTCATTGATCTTGGGACCGGCGGAACGGCCTCTTTTAACGGCGTTTTCCAGATCTCCCAGGTCACGAACCAGCAAATCTTCCGTTATGGACAATTCGGTAGCGACGCAACAGGCGTATTGGGGACCAGTCCGGTGGCGGGAGGCGATTACACGACGCTGACGACCTGGCAGGCGGCTTTATTGAGCGATTTGACCTTCGGCGGCGAACCCGCAATAGCCGAGTGTTACAATGACTGGCCCAGCGGCCTCGCCGAGAACATCGACCTGACCAACGTTTCGAATGAAAGCTATTATTTGAAGCTCACCGTTCCATCGACGGACCGCAACACCGGCACGACGGGGACGGGATTCAGGATCTCCCCTTCAAGTGGAAACGCCCTTACCGTATCGGGCGGATATGCCGTTTTGGATTGTATCGAGGCGACCCGGCCCGTTTCGCTTTCGGCCGGCACACTTGTGACGGGTGCAGGCTCTCTTTATACGGGAGGTTTGACGGTTGGGGAGGGCACCACCTTGAGATTGGAGGGCAAGAGTTTCGCGGGCATGGGTACGGTGACGCTCCCGAGCGTTTCCACAATTGTCTACACGGGCCCCAGGTCCGACGAGACCGCAGGCGCCGTGACCTTGCTGGGGCAGGCGCATCATCATTTGACGCTTTCCCCGGGAACGGCGACGACATTCAATCTGCCGTCCGATAACTTCGACGTCAACGGCAATCTGACGATCGGCGCCTCCGCCGTGCTTGACGCAACGACCAATAATTACAAGATGAGCGTCGCCGGCAACTGGGCGGATTCGGGAAGCTTCACGGCCCGGGCAGGCACGGTGACGCTGGACGGGACAAGCCAGACCGTTTCGGGAAACAGCGCGTTTTACAATCTGACCAAGACGGTATCTGCGGCCGACACGTTGACCTTTGCCGCCGTATCCACCCAGACGATCGCAAGCGGCGGTCTATTGACTCTCGGCGGCGCCACGGGACAACCTTTGAGTCTTCGCTCCGGCACGACGGGCACCCAGTGGGATGTTGCCGTGCAGGGGAGCACGGCTGTGAATTATGTCGATGTGAAAGACTCGGACGCCTCGGGAGGCAACACCGTAACAGCCAATAATTCCGTTTCGTCGGGTAATAATATCAACTGGGCAATCCCGGGAGGAAGCCTGACCGGGACGGATGTCGAACCTGCGGGTTTGGTGGCTGGTATTACCGGGACTGTAACGGTAAGTTTTACCACCGCAAATCCTCTTCCATCGGATGGTAAAATCAAGGTCACCTTTCCCGCAGGTTTTACGCTTAGCTCCGGCGGCGCCACCGTTGTTTCTTCATCTTCTGGGATCGACGGTTCTTTTTCCGTCGGCGCCGCCGGACAAGTGATAACCGTGACGAGAAGCGGCGGTTCCTCATCGGCGCCGGGCGCCAAATCCATCACGTTGACGAATATAA
This sequence comes from Candidatus Omnitrophica bacterium UBA6210, assembly GCA_002421805.1. GTDB lineage: Bacteria > Omnitrophota > Gorgyraeia > Velamenicoccales > Velamenicoccaceae > Velamenicoccus. Next base: position 126,417 of record DISM01000003.1, on the reverse strand, counting down.
AGAACCCCGATAACACAGGCACCACGGGGACATACGCCATAGAGACCCAGAATGCGAGCGGTGTTGTTTTTGACTCGGACAACGCCGTTTCGGCAGATACCATCACCAACGGCGGCAGTTTAACGTCGACCAATGTCGAGCCTGCGTCGCTCTATGCGGGCACAAGCGGCAGCGTCACGGTGAGCTTCACGACGGCCAATCCCATTCCTGCCGACGGCAGGATCGAAGTTACCTTCCCGTCGGGCTTCGCCATCAGCTCCGGCGGCACGACTGCGGCGTCGTCTGCGACCATGGACGGCTCGCTCGCTGTCTCGATCGCCGGCCAGGTGGTCACGGTGACGCGCTCCGGCGGCACCCAGCAGGCAGCGGCGGCCGAGACCGTGACTTTGACGCATATCCGCGTGCCCACGGCCGCAGGTTCGACCGGGACATACCAGATCAAGACTGCCTCTGCCAGCGGTTCTTCCACCGGCCGCATCGACCAGGATACGGCCGTGGCCGCAGACACTATTTTGCGTCCGTCTTTGTCTTCCTGGGACCTGGACATGAACGCAGGGACCATGACGCTTCACTTCGACACGACGGTCTCAGCCTCGAGCTTGAACGTTACACAGTTGACGCTCCAGGATGCGGCGACCGCCACAGCCACCTATTCGTTGACCGATTCGACAACGGCTTCGTCCGACGGCGCCACCATCGTCATTACATTGTCGACAACGGACCTGAATGCCATCAAGTTCATCTCCGGGCTGGGCAAGGCGGCGGCCAACAGCTATCTGCGCCTGACGTCATCGGCCATCGCCGATCCTTACGCGAATGCCGTCACACCAATAGCCGACGGCTCCGCCCGGCAGGTCTCAAGCTACACGGCGGACACGACGGCGCCGACCTTAAACAGCTGGACCCTGAATTTAAACACGTACCAATTGACCTTGAATTTCAGCGAGGTGGTCAAGGCCTCGAGCCTGGCGGTCACGGCCCTGACCCTGCAGAACACGGCCGCATCGCCGACCGTCACCTACGCTTTGACCAACTCGACGAGCGCCTCATCCAACGGCACCTCGATCGTCATCACCTTCTCGACGGCAGATTTCAATACCTTGATCGATACGGCCGGGCTCTGCCGTCAGACTGATAAGTCTGACAGTTATTTGACCTTGACGTCGGCAGCCATCACCGACATGGCGGCTACGCCTAACAGTGTGACGGCGGTGACGACCGGCATGCAGACGACGACCTACACGGCCAACACGGTGACTGCGACGAAGTTCCATATTACGACGAGCGCCGGGGCAGCGTCGACCACGATGACTGCCGGCGGCACCAAAGATATCGTCCTCAAGGCCTACGACAGTTCCGGTTATCGCACACCGACATACACGGGGTCCAAGAGCGTCACCTTCGCAGGGTCCGATGTCTCGCCGGACGGCAATGCGCCGACTGCGCGCGACGCCTCAAGCAGTAATATCGCCTTCGGCACCGCGACGGCGCTGGCCTTCACGCGCGGCGAGGCCTCAAGCACCCTGACCCTTTACTGCAAGGCCTTGTCCGGCTCTGAGGCCATGATCGCCGCGACCGAAGGCTCGGTCATCACGGATGATTTCAAACTCACTACAACAGTCAACCCGGCAAGCGCATCCAAGCTGGTTTTTTCACAACAACCGTCCAGTACCGCCATTATCAATGCCTCATTGACGCAGCAGCCTATCGTGTCCATCCGGGATACATACGGCAACCAGACGGCCGATACCTATACCATTACGCTGTATGCCTCGACGAGTAATACGAGTTTCCTTCCGGCAAGCGGGACGCTTTCTTCGGATCAGACGGGTAACGCGATCGCCGCCGTCAACGGCGCGGCGACCTTCTCGGGCGTCAAGTACGACCTGACAGGGACGATTTATCTCTTTGCTTCCGTTTCGTCATTATTTGCTTTTTCCAACGGCATTACTTTTTCTGCGGCACAGACTTCTGCGGTTGAGGCTTCGTCTGCGCCGGTCGCAAGCTTTAACCTTGACCCCATCAACGATACCCTGGCCGAAAAATTCAACGTCCTCAAGTTCAAGGTGACGGATAAGGGCTCGGACTTGACAGCGACCTTGGTCGACCAGATCCAGATTGCGGTCGCAGGCACCGCGGGCGCGGCCGCTTCCGACATCGCTTGGGCGGGCTTGTATAAGGCGGGGGTCACAGACCCCGTCGCTACGGCCACAGGCAGCGCCATCACCAATACGACCATCACCTTCGGTACGGCGCCGAATGCGGACTCGGCCGCGGCCATCGACATCGTGCCTGACGGCTCCTCGGTCGAATACACCGTCGCCATTTACATGAAGAATTCGAAATTAACGGCAACAGACGGGCAAACTTATACATTTATAATCGACAATGACAAGATCGGCGTGGATCTTGGGACTTCTTCCAAAATGAAGGCTTCGAATGACGCAGCCGTGTCCCTCGTGACGGGGACGATTGCGGTGACAGCGACGTATCTGGAAATCGTCAACCAGTCCGATGATGCGACTTCCGGGACGGCTACGGCCGGGACAGCCAAAAGCCTAAGGATCAGGGCAATAGATGTGAACAGGAATATCGACAAGGATTACTCGAGTATTCACTATTTGGCTTTTTATGGTCTCTCGTCGGTTGCCGGCAATACGCCCAAGGTCAACGCCAGCTATGAATTCGGTGTGCCACAGCAAATTTTGTTTACCAGCGGCGTTTCACCGGTGACGGTGACGCCTTATAAGTTGGAAACAGCCGATCTCTACGTTTCTGAGACGGGTTTGAGTTATTTTCCGTATCATGCGACCGTGGCGGCGGCTTCAGCGTCTTCCATGGAATTGACAAGCGGTAATAGTCAGTCAGGTGTTATTAATAAGGCTCTGGCGGCTTTTGTCGTGACCGCGCGCGACGCCTATACCAATACGGCGTCCGGTGCCAATATTGCATTTTCCATCTCAAGCTATCCGACGGGCGGCGGCGGATGTTCTTTGAGCACGACCTCGGCGACGACTAACAGCTCGGGTGAGGCATCAACCATCCTGACCTTGGGTGCAGCAGCCGGTACCTACCAGGTGCAGGCGACGAATGCGTCGCTTTCAGGCTCGCCCGTCACATTTACCGCGACCGCCAGCGCGCCGACGACCCTCCAGAAGGTTTCAGGTGACAGCCAGACCAAGAACGTCAATCAGGCGGCAGACCCGTTTGTCGTCAAGCTTGTCAATGAATCCGGCGCGGGGATCTCCAACGAAACGATCAATTTTACGATCCAGTCCGTGCCGACGGGCGCCACAGGCCAGTCGTTATCTTCGGCGACGGCAGTGACGAACAGCTCCGGCCAGGCTTCGGTTACTTTGACCTTGGGCAATAAGACCGGCAACTATGTGGTGCGCGCCAGCTATCAGGTTTTGGGTGGCGCGCTTCTGACCGCCGACTTCACGGTGGCTGCGCAGCCGGCCGTGCCCTATAAGGTCGTCCTGACGGGGCCGACCTCGGTCAACGCAGGCGCCGCCTCAAGCGCCTTCACCATCAGCATCAAGGACCAGAACGATAACCTGAGTCCTTTGGGCACGGGCCAGAGCATTTTGTTTAATCTGACGACGACACCGGCCTCCACAGGGACATTTTACAGTGACGCGGCCTGTACGGCCGGCAACGAGATCACGACCATGACCGTGACGGAAGGGACGTCTGCGGCGCTGTTCTACTATAAGCATACCGTCGTAGTTTCCGGTGTCCAAGCGACGGTCACGACCACGAGCACTTTCTTGGACGCCGGCTACAGAACGAGTTCGGTGACCTTCTCGGTCGTGCCGGCCTCGATGCACCATTTCGTCGTCGCGGCCTCCGATACCTCAGCCATGACCGCCGGTAGTTCACGCACCATCACTGTCACTGCCTATGACGCCTATGACAACCCAACGCAATACACCGGCTCCCTGGATATTATTTTCTCGGGCGCGACAGCTTCGCCGTCGCCTTCGGCGGCTGTGGCTACTTGTTCCAACGCCTCCGGCACGGACGTTGCCTTCGGCGCGGCCACGTCCCTGGCATTCACCAACAGCGTGGCGACCACGACTTTTAAGGCCTACGGCGCCCAGACCGCCGTGATCAAGGCGACGTCGGGAAGTGTGACGACGTCCGACACCAATGCCTTGACTCTTATCGTGCGTCACAACACCACCGACCACATGAAGTTCCATGCGGCGCTGCCCACCCCGATCGTGGCCGGCACAGAGTTCAATTTCGACACGACGCTCGATGTCGTCGACATCTATGACAATATCTGCGACGGGGCCAACGGCGCGACCGCTTACACCGCCTCGGGCCGCACCATCACCTATACCTTGAGCGGCACGGCCAACGGGCCGGAGAGTGGCGTCGACACCTACACGACTTTAGTTTCCTTTACCAACGGCCAGTCGACGACCGCGCTGTCGGCTACACTTTACCGCGCGCAGACCACGACCATCACGGCCTCCATGGCGGCGCTTACAGGTACCAACGTCGCGTCCAACTCCCTGGTCGTCAATGCGGCCGTGGTCAACAAGCTCAGGTTCGCCCAGCAGCCGTCGATCAATGCCGTGACCAACACGGCCTTTGCGGCCCAGCCGCAGGTGGCGATCTCCGACCAGTACGGCAATGCCTGTGCTGGTGTGACGGGCCAAATCACGCTGCGGGCCTCGACGACGACAGGCAGCTATACGGCCCCTGTCAACGGATCCTTGACCTCAACCTCGGGCCTGACGTTGACGACGACCAACGGCGTGGCCACGTTTACCGGCGTCAAATACAGCTATCCCGAGGAAATCTATCTTGAGGCCCAGGCGTCTATCTCCGGATACACGGTGGATACGATCTATTCCTTCAAGATCACCGTTGCGACCTTGGAAGAGATCGCTGTGACGCAGGTGACGAGCGGTATTTCGGACACGGTCTCTTCCATCGCGAATTCTTCGGCGACCAAGGTGGCGGTCTTGGGCTTCAAGGCGACGGACGCAGGCACCGACGGCTATGCCGGCGGCATCAAAAAAGTCGTGATAAATCGTGTTGTCGCGTCGGATACGTCCGGCGATTGGAGGGATTATATCTCTGCCGCTTACTTAAGCGACGGCACGGTCAATATCCTGGGGACGGTCGCGGCCAACACCATCACCTTCGGCTCGGGTGAGAGCACGATCTTTTCGGTGCCCAACGGGTCGAATAAGACATATACCTTGAGCGTTGTTATTAAGTCGACCTTGCCGGAAGGCGCGGACGGCAAGATTTTCGCGTTCAGCACAGACGTCAATGACGATGTGACGATGGATACGCCCGCGACTTCCCTGTTTGCCTCGGCGGCCGCCCTGACGCATAACGCCACCCTGGCTGTTGTTGCCACGAAGTTGAGGGTCAGGGGATCCACCGGCGAAACATCCATCAACGTCAACGCGGGAGAAAACGCCGTGATCGCGATCACGGCCACGGACACCAACAACAATATCGACAAGGATTATCACCCCGACCAGGTTAAAAACATTGTCTTCAGCGGCGCCGAAACCTCCGTTTTAGGCAACGTGCCTACGTGCACGGATTTGGGCGGCGGTCCGACGGAATTCGGGACGCTCACGCCTATTCGTTTTGTCGGAGGCGTCAATACATCTGCTATCACGATGGTTCTTTACAAAGCGGAGACCGCCTATATTACGGCTACGGATGACAGCGACCCGGCCTTGACAACGGCGGGCCAGGACCGCTTGGCCGTGATCGTCGCCGGTGGTTCGGCGGCGACCCTGGCATGGAGCACCCAGCCGAAGACCAAGGCGGTGGCCAATGCGCCGTGGAAAGATTTTGTTGTGGCTGTTTCCGACGCTTACGGCAATACCGCTTCTTCCAACGTCGATGTCTCGATTACGCCGACAGGCGCTTTCACCGGCACCGGCGCGACAGCCACGGTCACCGCTGCCGACGGCCTGGCGACATTCTCGAATTATTACGTGACCTGTCCGGGCTACCCGGGCTACGTGACCTTGGTGGCGTCGGCCTCGGGCGTGACGAATTCCGCCGCCTGCAATACCGTCACGGTCGATGAAAGATATACCATTGTCGTGAACTTGAAGGATTCCGTCAACGCGACCGACTTGTCTGAATTCACCTACAGCGTCACGGACGCCGATACCGGCGTCACGCTCATTCCCGAGACGCCGACGAACAGCCCGTTCACACTCTCCGGCGACGGTTCGCTCGGTTATGGCAAATATAACTTCACGTTCGGCAAAGATCTCTATGTCGAGACTACGGCCGAAAAAGAAATCGATGCCCTGGCCGACGGCCTGGACGGTACCTATGATAATGTCGTCAATATGACCGTCTATATGACCTCGATCGCCGAATCCACGGCGGACTACCGCGTTATGCCCAGCTTTGTTTACGATGAAGACAACGAGGATCTGGCGATCCGTCTGTGGCTGGAACGCAGAGGCAAGATCATCTATAATACCGCGCCGAACAAGCTGGGCTACGGCGCCAATGCGGCGACGGTCCAAGTGTATGACGAGACCGCTCAGAAGTGGCTCAATACCGTCTCTTTGGACGCGCCTGACCCCGAGGATTTCACCAATGGAACGTATGTCAAGACCATTACAGACGTCCTGTCCGCAAGCAATGAATTCGGCCAGGCGCTCGTTGCAGGCAAGACGTACTTCGCTAGATGCACGATCCATTACGGCGGAGCCGACGGGAGCTCCAACTCGTATGAGGCCGGCACGACGTTTACCGTGACCATCACTCAAAAGCTGGCTCAGGAGATCATCAACAAGATGGGCTTGGCCGACGGCGAGACATTGGGTGGTAAACTGACGGCGTTGGATACGTCGGTCCAGACGGTGGGAACGCAGGTCCAGACAGCTGAGTCCAATATCAAGACTCAGGTGGCGACGTCGGAGGCGGCGGTAAAAACAAAGGTTGCGGAAGTCAAGAGCGAGACCGCCAGCATCCTGACGGCTGCGCAGACGACCATCCCGGCCAAGATCTCGACCGCATCCACAGAAATCCAGTCCAAGGTCGAGACGGCCATGAAATCCGCAATCCTCAATCATGAGACGACGGTAAAACAGAATGATTCCATCACCATCCAATATAGGACTTACCCGGGTGTTTCGCCCACGATCACCGTCTATGATCCTCAAAACGTCATGAAGATAGCGGCGACTATGACGGAATACGCCTCCGGTCTTTACGGCTATACCGTGACGTTTCCGGCATCCTGGAAGCTGGGTGATTATGCTATTGTCTGTTCGGAGTCGACCTACGGCACGATTGATGCCATTACCATTACTTTAGGCACGGCTGATATCGAAAAGGTATCCAGCGATCTTGCAACGGTCATGGGCAGCGTCTCGCCGATCCAGGAGATCAAAGATAAGGTAGCGGCGTTCTCCGCGGCCTTCAGCGTCATCGAGCAGAACATCTCCAAAGCCTCCGAGGCCCTGGCAGCAGTGAAAGGTGACACCGGCCTTTTGGGTGCGGCCCAACAACTGGAGGCCGTGCATAGGAGCTTGAAAGACATGTCCTCCAAGATCCACGATATGAGCAACTCCACCGACATGAAGAACATCGAGAAGCTCTACGAGGTCTCCGAGCAGGGCTCCCAGAACATCACCTACATCCGCAACAAGACCCAGGAGCTCAAGGCCCTCATGCTCCTGAATCAGAAGATGATTGAAAATACGGCCAAAGAAGAGCCCGTTGTTCAGACGTGGCTTGAGTATTCGTAATAAACCAAATGGACAGAGGACTGAAAGACAGTGATCGAGGACGAGCTGAAGATGGCAGAAAGAATGAGGAGCGAGAATATCCTAAAAGAATTGAAAAACGACATGGAGATAAAGATGTGCAAACGTGATATCCCGAAGATTTTATTTTTTTCCCTGTTCGCAGTTTTTTGTCTTTTGTCCGCTGTCGCCGAAGCCAACATCGTTGTGCGGGCGACCGTTGCCAATCCTTCGCAGACCGAGAGGCGGAAAGTACCCTTTAAGTCCTATCTGCCTAAAGAGGTCAAGCCCGAAAATATTGTGGATATGGGGGACCTGAGTATCGCCTATGATACTAAAGAGTCCGCCTACTACATTTATAAGGATTATGATTTGGCGCCCAGGGAGTCCATTCTCGTCGAGATCGAGATGGAAGACGTTTGGAAGATTCCCGAGGACGAGATCACCTCGATCAGGACGGAAGCGGACAAGGTCACCAAACTTCTGGAAAACACGGATTATTTTGAGCGGGCGAGCTACCTGAAGAGCAGTATTACGGAAAAACTGGACCGGATCGAACGTTCTCAGGAGGTCGTCAATCCCAATCCCGGCGGTTATATTTCGGATTACCGGGAGAACCTGAAGCTTCTAGATGCGGTTAAGGTCGATCTGCAGGCTGCCAAGACGCTGATGACAGAGGCTAAACAGGTCTCGCCCATGCTGACATGGAAGCTGATCATTGCGGTTGTGGCCTTTCTGGGTGTCTTAGGGCTTATCTTTTTCATTATTTGGTCCAAACAAATCAAAAACATCTCAAATCTCACCGAAGACTACAAGCCTGAAAGAGAAAACACCCAACCGCCTCTAGCAGAGGAGAAGGCAGAATACAGGCACCCCGAAGAGGATAAGAAGCCTGAAATTAGCGATATCGAGCAGCGCGTTAAAGATAACCCATGATCCATTCGCTGGCGGTATTTTGTTAAAACGGGCATGGATGCATACAGTGTTGTTATAAGCTTTGTTAATACCCTTCAGTTTCCTCTCCCAGTTTTCTAGTTCCATAGTTTTCTGTTGACTTGTCAAGAGTGATCCCGATTTTTTTAAAAAAGGTCCGATGTGCGAAATCGCTACATCATTTAGATCCTGCCAATGGGATAACGTGCGATTTTACTCAAGAAAACCTTTCTTCGTAGTATTATCGCACACAGGTGGTTAGGCCGACTTTGTACAAAACATATTCAGATGAAAATTCATGTTATACTATCCATGGCTCTCAGGACTCTGTTTTCTTAATGTAGAGCTTTTTCATCCATCGATCCAGGCACCACCGTGTGATGTTGAGGTTCCTTGATGTTTTTTCAAGGTGCCAATCGTTGCGCCTTAAGGCCTTAAAAATCAGCTCTTTGGCAACTTGATATAAGGCTTTCCTTAAGTCAAGGCCTTTTATTCTTATGTCGGTTATTTCAATATCGTCGATAGCGTGCCTGATGTATTCCTTTACCTTATGGTAGTCACAGGGCTTTTCAAATACGGCATATGCTCCCAACCGGATGAGTTCATCTCGGCTGTATTCATCCAGATAGGCTGAGATAATAATCACGTGAATGTCCGGAAATTCTTTTTTTATAAGCTGGAGGACCTCGGCCCCTGATAATTTGGGCATCTTGATATCCAGGAGAATTAAGTCGTAAGATTTGTTTTTCTTGCTAAGATAAGAAATGACTTCGGAGCTATCCAGACAAATGTCAATTTCAAGATCCATCTCTGAATAGTGCTCAAGACAATGTTTGGTATCTTGGGCAAGCGTTTCATCGTCATCGACTATAAGAACACCATATCTAAGTTTCATCTAGGTTCTCCAGATCTTGGTTTTGACAAAAATTGCTTTATCCTAAAGCTGCGCATGAACTTAGACTCTTTTATTTCACATCATACTATCTCAAACGGCAGGCGTTTTCGTTAGATATTTTATCCTAACTTATTCTCTAAGAATAGTTTAGCATATTTTAGGAGGGATAACAACCCGATATAGCAAATAATTAATTGTTTAACATATTGAAAATTAAAAGGTTATAGAAAATTTAAACAAATAATGGTCAGGTTGCATAATTATTTGCTTTCTTTGGTCAAGGGGGGATTTTACGGTTCCGTTAAGATAAATTTTGAAGATGGACTGCCTGTGTCGATAAGGGAGGAGAGATCCATAGATACCGCGCCTTTTAAGGAAGAAATCAGGGAAAATCTGAAGCGGGATAGCAAAAAATAAAGGTACGTCTTTTTAAAAAATCACACCAAAGAAGAAAAAGCTTGACAAGTCGGCTTTGTGCGATATTATATTGCGTAAACAAAAGGGAACCGTGTTTATGAGGTTCCTGTAGAGGTTAAAAAACAGTCCTATTGGAAAAGCCAGGGGCTGGTGTTTCTGAGGAGACTCTCAGAAATGCCAGCCTTTTTTTATTTGCCATGGAAAGTTTTAAGGCCAACCCGCAATTAGAAAACGGATATATCCGGATCGCAAATGAATTATTTGGTGTCCTTAAGAGATGTCCTTTTAACGGCGCTGAATTCAGAATCCTGATCGTTATTATGGAAAAGACGTACGGTTGGAGAAAGAAAAAAGACGTTATTCCGCTTTCGCAGATTTCCAATTCTACCGGTATCAATCTTCGCTATGTCAAAAAGATCGTTAAACGGCTGGTCCAGGAAGGCGTGATCTTTAAGGAGGAATCCCCTAGGGGAAACTTCTTAAGCGTAAATAAGAATTATTACAGCTGGAGGTTGTGGATAAGTCATGTTTCAAGTAACCAAAAAGACATCAGGCCTGTGTCGATCCAGACACCGTTAGAGGTGGCTAATTTCATACCAAAACCAGTGGCTGAAAATGCACCCTCAAAATAAATCAATACAATTAAAGACATAGTAGTAAAGAAAGGGATGTGAATTTTGTGAATAAGTCGACAAAGTTATGCAGGGAAAATTCGGATTTCATCAAGGAAAGGTTTGTCTTAGATGGTGGAATACCTCTAATTCTTCTTGGTGAAAAGTCAGAAAAAGATCGTTTTGTTATTATGATGCTAAAAGATTTTTTAAAACTAACCAGATTATTGATAAAAAATGGAAAGTAAAAATACAAAAATCAACAACTATAAAGATATGGATAAAAAAGACGAAATTCTTGGAAAAAAGATACGGACAGATGATTCAGAGTATCGTTTTAAAAGAGTCCTGGAAATTTTTCTAGAGGTCGATTTAAAACGGTTGCAAGAATTATGTCAGGATGACAAAGAAAATAAGATGCCAAAATTAAAAAAATAACTTGAATAATTATGTATAATGGTATAAAATTACAATCCATGAGAAAGATCAGGAACATAAAAATCTACACAATTAAAGAAACAGCCGAAATCCTGAATGTCCACAGGATGACCATTTATCATTGGTTTAAAAAAGGCTGGGTTAAGGTGAAGCGTGATTATCGCAATTTTCCGGTATTCACGGAGAAAGATATCGAGAATATCAAAAAATGGCGGAATACGCTGAGATAGTCAAGCTGACCTTCGGGAATATGAGATGAAAGTCGCAATATATACCAGAGTAAGCACAGAAGATCAGGCCCGGGAAGGTTACTCGATTGAGGTCCAACGGGAGTACCTTTTGGATCATGCTAAACGTCTGGGCTGGGAGGTTTATAAGATCTATACCGATGATGTAAGCGGTTATGTCATGGACCGGCCCGCTTTGAACGAAATGCTTGAGGACGCTAAACAAAAGAGGTTTGAGCTGATCATAACCTATAAGCTTGACCGTTTCAGCAGGAAATTAAAAGATCTGCTTAATATTGTAGATGAACTGGATAGTTACGGGGTTGCATATAAATCAGCTACCGAGCCATTCGATACCTCTACCAGTACCGGGAAGCTCATGTTTCAGCAACTTGGCAGCTTTGCGGAATTTGAAAGAAATAGGATAAAAGAAAGAGTTTTCCCTGGAATGATCAAAGGCGTCCAACAGGGTAATTGGCAAGGGGCACGATACGCCCCCTATGGATATTATTATAACAAAGAAAAGAAGCTTTTAGAGGTGGTTCCTGAAGAGGCAGATATCGTAAAGCTCATTTATACGATGTATTTGTCAAACAGAACTACGGGTCAGATAGCCGAATATCTGTACATGAAAGAATATAAAACCAGATCCGGAGGAAAATTCAATTCGGCGCTTGTGTGTAAAATACTTAAGAATCAAATTTATTTAGGGAAATTAGTATGGAATCAACACCATTATGATACAAAACAATCTACCAATACGCGTGTCGGCTATAAGTATGTTAGGAATGATTCTTCGAAAGTTGTCGTTGCGCAGGGCAGACATCAGCCTATAATCTGCCAAGGTGATTTTAATCTGGTTCAGGCGAAATTAAGAAGCAACCGTAAGGGGGCCTTGCATAGAAGGAATGTTTATGATTATCCTCTCACAGGGATACTTTATTGCGCAAGGTGTGGTTATAGATATCAGGGGACATCCAGTATTTCGAACCATAGGCTCAAGAAGTGGAAACGCTGGTATAAGTGTTCTTGCATGGGCACTTATCATATAAGATGCAGTAATACAGCCGTAAAAGCCGAAGATATAGAGCCGAAGGTTTTCGACATTGTTAAAAAAATATTCACGCATAAAGACGCAGTTCAAGGACGTATCGAGAATTTGGTTAAAGCTCACCTTTATCTTAATAATGAAGATATAAGGAAGGATTTGGATAAATTGAACGATTTGCTTAAAGCGAATCTTGAGAAGCAAAGCAAACTTAATGATACCTATATGGATAATCTTATTGGGGCAGAGATTTATAGAGATAAAGGGTCTTTGCTGAGGGAAGAAGAGAAAAAGATCAATATGGAGATTTCCAAATGCAAGATAAAGCTTGTGGAAAAGGAGCGTTCCGAAGCTTATCTTAGAACTCTTAAGCTGGCGATCGATAACTTTGACGAAACCAAAGAAAGGATCAGTATTGTAGAGAAAAAGGAACTGCTTAAGCTTATATTTGAGTCCGTAGAAATCAACGGTGGTCAGATGGTTTCAGTCCGCCTATACCACCCATTTCAACAAATGTATGAGGAGGTGTTAAAAGAGTGCAACACATTGACGAATCAGGAGGTTATGGAAAAAATACAGTCAAGAAGGGGAGTGTGTATATTAGAACCATCGGTTGTCAAATGAACGTCCGAGATTCGGAGGTCGTCAAGGGCCTGCTGTTGGCGGAAGGCTATGAGATGACGGATGATCCGAAGAAGGCGGATATCCTCTTGTTTAATACTTGTTCGGTGCGGCAGCATGCGGAAGACAAGGTCTGGTCGGAGATCGGGCGGCTGGGACGGGGCAAGCGCAAGACCATCGGCCTGTTGGGTTGCATGGCGCAGAATTACAAGAAAGAGGCCTTCAGCCGGTCGCCCGGCGTGGATATCGTCTGCGGCCCCAGCGAGATCGACAATATCGCCTTGTATCTTGAAGAAGCCCTGAAGAAACAGGAGAAGGTCCTGGCTGTCCGGGAGCGCCCGCGCGCGGAAGAGATATATCACGCCGGCTTCTATGAGAAAAAGGACCATGCGTATATCGTCGTCTCCGAGGGGTGTGATAATTTCTGTTCCTATTGCGTCGTGCCATACGTGCGGGGACGGCTGCGCCACAGGCCGGCAGACGCAATCGTCAGGGAGGCCCGGGCGGCGGTTGACGCCGGCATATCCCGCATTACCTTATTAGGGCAGAATGTCAGCGCCTACGGCGCAGATGGCGCAGAGAACGGAGTTTGCGGGTTCCCGGAGTTGTTGGAAAAAGTCTCCAAGATCAAAGGGCTCAAGAGCCTGTCGTTCATTACATCCCATCCCAAAGATACGAAAAAAGAATTGTTCGAGGCCATGCGGGACATCCCTGTGGTCAGGAAGTATCTCCATATGCCGGCGCAATCGGGGTCGGACAGGGTCCTGGCCATGATGAACCGCGGATATACGGCCAAAATTTATCGTGAACTTGTAGACCTCTACCGTTCCATTGTATATAATGGGGAATTGAGTTCGGACTTTATCGTGGGGTTCCCGACCGAAAGCGAGGAGGATTTCCGCGCAACGTATGAACTGGCCAAGGATGTGCGTTTCGACTCGGCCTTTATCTTCAAGTATTCCGCGCGGCCGCACACGAAGGCCGCGCAACTTGCCGATGACGTTCCGCAAGCGACAAAGAAGCGCAGGCACGCAGAACTGCTGGAGCTCCAGAAAAACATCTCTCAATCTTTAAAAAAGCATGCGAAAACGGCGTAATATTATTCCTGTCTGGGTTGTTGGAGCGTTGTTCCTGGCTTCCGGGACGGTTTGCGCCGCGGCACCAACTGCGGGCGCTCTGGACAAGGCGCAGATCCTGTTTTTACAGAAACAGTATGTCCAGGCGATCGACGAATGTGTGAAGGTGGTCAAAGAGCACCCTGATAACCCTGCGGTCGTCTCGCAGGCCAACTATTTGACAGGCGCCAGCTATGCCAATCTCTTTGATTTCCTGACCGCCAAGAAGAACTTCAAGGCCATCGTCGATCAGTATACGGGGTCTGTCTATTACGAGGACGCTTATATGGGGCTTGGGGATATCGAGTTCTTGCAGGAGAATTACAGCGAGGCCCTGAAGGTCTATGAGCAGTTCCTGCGCACAGACCCCTCTCCCAAACGCCGCGCAACCCTTTATTTCCGCCTTGCGGAGATATACCTTAAACAGGGCGATCAAGCGGCCTTCAAGAAATATTATGACAAGCTCCAGCAGGATTTCCCCCTGTCGTTCGAGGCCAGGGACGCGCGCCGGCTCCAGGAGCCCGGTTCATACTTTACGGTGCAGGTCGGCGCATTCACCAATTTCGATAACGCGCAGGAGTACATCGATCACCTCAAGGCAAAGGGGTATAACGTTTATTCCGTCCTCTGCATGCTTTCCGGCAAAAAACTGTGCCGGATCCGCATCGGCCGTTATGCGACGGAGAAGGAAGCGGAGGAAGTCAAAAGAAAATTGGAGTCGGATGGGTTCCTTGCGAAGATTTTTCCCATGGAGTGAATGCGCGCAGATCGGGACATAACAAACGGAGGGATTATCAGTCAGGCTGGTAATCCCTTTTTCTTATGAAAAAACATGTTGTCGTGTTTATCGTCGGCCCGACAGGTTCAGGCAAGACACAGGTAAGTTTGAACCTGTCTAAGTATCTGCCTTGTGAATACATCTCCGCAGATTCCATGCAGATCTATAAAGGCATGGATATCGTGACAGACAAGCTGCCGGCGTCTTTGCGCAGAAAATACCCTTATCACCTCCTGGATATCGTAGCGCCGGCAAAAGAATACAGCGTCGCCGCGTTCTGCCTTGCCGCCGCCCGGAAGGTCAAGGACATTATCAGGAGAAAAAAGGTCCCTGTCGTCGTGGGAGGGACGGGCCTTTATGTCCGTTCTCTCATCTACGGGATCTTTGGGGAGAAGTCTTCGGACAAGGTCCGTTCTTCGCTCCTGCGCCTGGCCGCCGAAAAAGGCAATCTCTTCCTGCATCAGCGCCTCGAACAGGTGGACCCTGTGGCTGCCGGCCGTATCAACGTCAATGATACTAAAAGGCTCATCCGCGCCCTTGAGGTTTTTGAGATGACGCGCCGGCCCATCTCGGAGCTTCAGCAAAAGAGGCGAGGACTGGCAGGGTCCTATGACGTGCGTATTTTCGGTCTGCAGAGGGACCGCGCGGACCTGTATGCCCGCATCGACCAGAGGGTTGATTTCATGGTCCACGGCGGCCTGCTGGACGAGGTCCGGCGCCTGTTGAAGCGGCATCTTGGCCGGACGGCCTCCCAGTGCATCGGGGTGCGGGAAATAGAAGGTTTCCTGAAGGGGCGGCATGGATTGGATGAGGCCGTGCAGTTGATGAAACGCAACACAAGGCATTTGGCCAAGAGGCAGATGACATGGTTCCGCCGCGAGCCGGGCATAGAATGGATCGATGTGGCCGCGGACGCCGACCCGGATGCCGCCGCCCGCCGCATCCGGGAACGGCTCGATGAAGACAGGGTCCGGGAGTGACTGAAAAATTCCGCTTGACAAATCAATCGTTTTATCGTAATATTACGATTATACGATTAATCACGTTGAGGACCGGTTCCTGCAGCGGCTGTCGTGGGGAGGTATGATATGCTGGATTACGCCGAACAAAGCAAACTGTTAAAGGCGCTCGCGCATCCCGTGCGCCTCCGGATCGTCGAAGGCCTTTTGTCGAAGGACGAATGCAATGTCGACAGGATGGTCAGGGCCCTTAAGCTGCCCCAGTCGACGGTCTCCCAGCATTTAGGTATCTTGCGGTCTTGCGGCATCGTCCAGATCCGCAAGGAAGGCGTGAAGGCGTGCTATCGCATTCTGGATGAGAGAATCAAGGACCTGATTGGGGTGTTGAGGGGCTAGGGGGGGGTTGGTATGTTCGAGAAGATGATCGCATTCGCGTTACGCAGGCCGAAGGTCGTCTTCGGCATCGCGGCCGGCTTGACGCTTTTGGCCCTGCTGCAGTTTTTGCGCGTCAAGATAGATACGGACCCGGAGAACATGCTTCCCCGGAACGAATTTGTCAGGGTCTTTCATCAAGAGATAAAAAAAGAATTCAGCCTTTATGACTATATCGTCCTGGGCGTCGTCAATGAAAAGGACAAAGACGGCGTCTTTAATCCGCAGACCCTGGAAAAGGTCTATGGACTGACCCAGGCCATCCCCAAGATCGACGGGGTCATCGGCTATGAATTGATGAGCCTGGCGAACAAGGACGACATCAGCCAGGGGGGTGCGGGCGAAGTCGTGTTCAAGTGGTTGATGGGCAAGCCCCCTTATAGCGCCGCAGATGCCGAGCGCATCAAAGAAAGGGCCCTGAAGAATCCGCTGTTCTATAATACCTTGATATCTCAGGATGCCAAGGCATTGTGTATTTATGTGCCTATCAAGGAGAAGAACGTCAGTTATAGGGTCTCCAGGGCCATTCAGGGGATCCTCAAGTCTTATCAGGGAGACGAAAAGTATTATCTGACGGGCCTGCCTTTGGCCGAAGATGCATTCGGCAAGGAGATGTTCGTCCAAATGGGGGTGTCGGCGCCCCTGGCGATCCTTGTCATATTTTTGCTGATGCTTTGGTTCTTCCGCCATGTCAACCTGGTCCTTATGCCTATCCTGATGGCCATGGATGTCGTCATCCTGACCATGGGCCTTATGGTGGGGTTCGGCTTCCCCATCCATATCATGAGCTCCATGATCCCCATATTCCTTCTGCCTATCTGTGTCCTTGATTCCATCCATCTGTTGAGCGATTTCTTCGAAAACTACGCGGCCACAAAAGACAAAAACAAGACGGTCCTGCATGTATTGAAGACCCTTTTCATCCCCAATCTTTTTACGTCGATCACGACGATGGCCGGGTTCTTTTCGCTTTCTTTTGCGCCCATCCCGCCCATCCAGGTGTTCGGGGTCTTCGTGGCTGTCGGCGTCGGCATTGCCTGGCTTGCGACGGTTTTGTTCATCCCGGCCTATGTCGCGCTCATGAAAGAAGAGAAGTTCAAGAATTTCGGCTTGAGCCACGAAGAGCTCAAGGCGGGGCTTTTTTCCAGGTTTCTTGTCGGCATGGGCCGTTTTACGCTGCGGCGTTGGCGCCTGGTCCTTGCGGGGACCGTCGTGGTTATCGGCATATCGCTGGTCGGGATTTCAAGGATCCAGATCAATGACAATCCGACAAAGTGGTTTGCTAGGCGGCATCCGATCCGCATCGCCGACAGCGTGCTGAACAGGCATTTCGGAGGCACCTACAGCGTCTATCTTGTCTTTGACGCCAAGGACAAAGGGGCGGAGGTCTTTAAGGAGCCCGCCATGCTGTCCTATATCGCGCGCCTGCAGGAATATCTGGGCGGGGAAGGCGATGTCGGCAAATCGACGTCCCTGGCGGACATCGTCAAGAAAGTCTACAGCGAACTCATGGGGGGCGAGGAGGCATCTTATGTTGTCCCCAAGACAAAAGAGGCCGTGGCCCAATGCTTGCTGTCCTTCGAAAGCTCTCATAAGCCCGATGATCTCTTTCATTTCGTCACGCCGGATTATGCGAGGCTGAACTTGTGGCTGCAGTTGAGGTCCGGGGACAACCAGGTCATGGCCCGCGTGGAGCGCAAGACAGAGGCGTTCCTCCGGGACAATCCTGCGCCTTTTGAGGTCACGCACAACTGGTCCGGCCTGACATACATCAATATGGTGTGGCAGGACAGGATGGTGGTCGGGATGTTGTGGAATTTCATGGGCAGTTTTATCATCGTGCTGATCATGATGATCATTCTGCTGCGTTCGGTCGTGGCGGGCTTTGTTTCCATGATCCCCATGACCGTGACGATCCTTTTTATCTATGGGGCGCTGGGGTGGGCCGGGAAAGAATACGATATGCCGGTTGCCGTGCTTTCGGCGCTGACCCTGGGCCTGGCCATTGATTTCGCCATCCATTTTATCGAGCGCGCCAAGGCGATCTATGCGGTGCAGGGCCGGTGGCCGCAGACCGCCGAGGAGATGTTCCTGACCCCTTACAGGGCCATCTTGCGCAACGCCATCGTGGTCTCCATCGGGTTCCTGCCGTTGTTTGTTTCGCCTCTGGTCCCTTACAATACCGTCGGTTTTTTCATGTTCACCATCATGTTTTTTGCCAGTATCAGTACGCTGCTGATCCTGCCGGCGGTCGTTACGGCCCATCCGGGCGTCATCTTCTACGAAGCGAAGAAGAACTTTCTTGGTTCTTGCCCGCAATGCCTGTTGATGTCTTTGGTCGTGGCCGGCGCCGTAGCCTATGTTCTGGTGGCTTATAGCGGCGCGCGTTGGAATACGGCTACTCTCGTGGCTCTGGCCTGTGTTGCGGCTTTGTCGATGGTATGCGTCCTGGTTTCGAGGTCAAGGCAATGTTTTTTTGCCAAAAAGGGAGTAAAGGAAAAAGAGAGGACCATATGAACAAGACGTTGTTTTTTATCGTGGCATGGCTTGGGTTGAGTTTTTGTCCTGTTTATGCCGAGATGAGCGCGGACGAAGCGGCGCAAAAGGCAAGCCATATAGCGTACTATCAGGGTAAGGACGGACGCTCTTCCGTCACGATGGTCGTCACGGATGCCCAGGGGCGGACACGCGAGAGGCAGATGACCATTTTGCGTTTCAATATCCAGGACAATGGCGACCAGAAGTATTACGTCTATTTTTATAAACCGAACGACGTCAAGGGCATGTCTTATATCGTCTGGAAGCATCCGGACCGCGATGATGACCGCTGGCTGTATCTGCCGGCGCTGGACCTCGTGCGCCGGATCGCAGCTTCCGATAAACGCTCGAGTTTTGCCGGCACAAATTTCCTTTATGAGGATGTCTCCGGACGCAGCGTCGCGCTGGACGCCCATGAGATGCTGCCGGGAGATGAGAAATACTACGTGCTGAAGAATACGCCTAAAGACGAAGCCCAGGTCGAGTTTTCCTATTACAAGATATGGATAGACAAGAATAATTTTGTTCCCGTCAAGGCCGAATACTACGACAAGGAAGGCAAGCTCTACAGGACGATCGAGGCGCTCGAGGTCAAGGATATCCAGGGGCATCCGACGATCGTCAAGATGAAGGCGTCGGACTTGAATTCCGGCGCCTTCACGGTCGCCGATTTCTCGGACGTCGCTTATGACATCGGGATCACCGACGACATCTTTACGGAAAGATACCTGCGCAATCCTCCGTCCCAGTGGATCAAAGGTTGAGGCGCATGAAGAAGCCGTTTGCCATATGGATGGCTGCCTGCCTGGCGTGGGCGGCGACGGGAAGCCTTGCGTCTGCGGAGTGGCAGGCGCTTGGCGGTTTCATGGAAGAGGCTTTCGGTTACAGGGCCAGCGACGATAATCTTACGAAACACAAAAGCTTCGATATGGCTGAACAGAGGCTGCAGCTCAAAGACCAGTATTCCTTTGACGGTGAAGGCCTTTTGTCCCGGTGGCGTTCCGTCCTGCGATTCAAGGGCGATTTTACGGTCGATGAATATTTTGCGGGCAAGACGGATTTTGAGCTGCGTGAGGCCAATATCAGCCTGACGCCGGCTTCTTTCATGGATATCAAGGCCGGCAGGCAGGTTCTGACGTGGGGGACAGGAGATTATCTTTTTATCAACGACGTCTTCCCGAAAGACTACGAATCGTTCTACATCGGCCGCGACGATGAATATCTGAAGAAACCTTCCGACGCCGTTAAATTGTCTTTTTACCCCAAGGCCGTCAATGTCGATTTCATCGTTATTCCTTATTTTACGCCCAATACCATGCCGGAGGGTCAGAGATTGTCGTTCTTTGACAGCTTTGAGGGAGGGATCGCCGGCAAGTCTTCCGACCGGTTCCTCGTCAGCCCCGGCTGGCAGCCGGAAAATTTTGAATACGCCGGCCGTTTTTACAGGAATTTCTCGGACACGGAGGCTGCGGTCTATCTTTACCGCGGCTTTGACAAGATCGCCAGGAGCTATAAGGACGAGGCCGCGCACCAGCTTTATTATGAGCGCCAGGACGTCTTCGGCGCCAGTCTCCGCGGCCCTTTTGCCGGCGGCATAGGTAATATCGAAGGCGGTTATTTTTATTCCCCGGAAGATCCCAAGGGCGACAACCGTCTCATCCAGAATTCGATGGCGAAGTTCATGATCGGCTATGAAAAAGACCTGGGCCATGACCTGAAGATCGGATTCCAGTATTTTTATGAACAGACCCTCGATTACGGGGCTTACAAGGCGGCCCTTCTGCCGCAGGATTTTTTCTGGGATGAGTATTATCACTTGTTGACCCAGCGCATCACGAAACTTTTCAAGAACCAGACCGTCGCGGTCTCGTTCTTTAATTTTTATTCTCCGTCCGACCAGGACGGCTATGTGCGGTTCTCCGTTTCCTATGACATGACGGACCAGTGGAAGATCGTTATGGGCGCCAACATTCCATGGGGCCAGGGCGAGCAGACGACTTTTGCCCAGATGAAGAAGGACAAAAATATTTACGTGCGGTTGAGATATTCTTTTTGAAAGGAGCGCCTGATGCTGGAAAGAATGTTACGCGGTATCGCCGGGTTCTTTATCCTTGCGAGCCTGATTTTGGCTTACGTCGTCAACTTAAAGTGGCTTTGGTTTACGGCGTTCGTAGGGCTCAATCTGCTGCAGTCTGCTTTCACGAACTGGTGCCCTATGATGTGGATACTGGGGAAGTGCGGTATAAAGAACACCAACAGCCGTTCAAAATAGAAAAGACAGGCCCGCATATATGGAACGCGCCCTTCTTTTGACCGTCAGGTTCGATTTTCAGAAGACACACCGCGATATCGACGAGGCCCAGCGCGAATTGAGGGAGCTGGCCTTGACGGCCGGCGCCGATGTCGTTTGTGAAGAGGTATGCCGCAGGCCGGAGACGACGCCCGATCTTTATATCGGCGAGGGCAAGGTCAAGCAGCTGGTGGACCTTGTCGCCTCCGAAGAGATCAACGTAGTGATCTTTAACAACGATTTGAGCGGCACCCAGCACAAGAACCTCGAGAAGGCCCTGCAGGTCAAGGTGATTGACCGCACGCAGTTGATCCTGGATATTTTCGCCAGGCGCGCCCGCAGCCCCGAAGGGAAAGCCCAGGTGGAGCTGGCGCAGTTGGAATATCGTCTGCCGCGGCTGAGCGGCAAGGGGACGGAGCTATCGCGGCTGGGCGGCGGTATCGGGACAAGGGGGCCGGGCGAACAGAAACTTGAAGAGGACCGCAGGCGTATCCGCGACCGTATTAAAAAGCTCAAGGATGACCTGAAGGCCCTGGCCATGCGGCGCAAGGCGCTTCGGAACCGCCGGGACGAGATATCCCTGCCCACCATTGTTTTTGTCGGCTATACGAGCGCGGGAAAGTCGACTCTTTTCAATGCCTTGACGCAGAGCGGACAGCCGGTGAGCGCGGGATTGTTCACGACCCTGGATCCTCTGGCGCGTTCCTTGCCGCTCCCCAATCACCAGAAGGTCGTTTTTTCAGATACCGTCGGTTTTATCCGCGACCTGCCCCATCGTTTGATCGAAGCCTTCAAGGCGACCCTTGAAGAAGTTGTCCAGGCGGATCTTCTGGTCCACGTCCTGGATATCAGTTCGCCTTACGTCAATGAGCATTATGCATCCGTCTGCCAGGTCCTGGATGAGCTCGGCGCCCAGGACAAGAAGACCGTCCTGGCGTTGAATAAGATCGATCTCCTGAAAGACGAAGGGCGGGTGGCCCGTTTTCAAACGCAATATCCGGGCGCCGTGGCGATCTCCGCGCTTCACAAACGCAACCTGGACGAGCTTGTCGGACACATCGAAAATAGCCTGCAGGGATATTCGCTGGAGATCAAAATGAAATTGCCGCTCGCCCGCATGGATTTGGTCGACCTGATCTATTCCCATGGTCATGTCAGGGACATCAACTACGGCCAAGACGGTGTCTGTATAACGGCGTTATTGCCTGCGATCGTGGCCGAGAAGCTGAAAGAGTATGAGGTATAAAGGTATCGTGGCGGCTGGGGGTCCATGCGGGGTTAGTTAATTTACTTGACAAAATTAATTAGATGTGTTAAATTTTTATCGTAGGTCAAATAAGAGAAGGCCATGAAGCCAAAGATAAGGATATCGGAGTCCGACGCTGTGTATGCCATCGGCATTGTCAGCCAGCTTTTGGATATGCCGGAATGGACCTTGCGCGCCCTCGAGAAAGAAGGCCTGGTTGCCCCCCAGCGGAAGTTCAAGAAGATCCGTTTTTATTCCATGAAGGATATCAAGAGGCTTGAATATATCCATTATCTGATGGATGAAAAAGGGGTCAATATCAGCGGTATCAAAGTGATCCTGGAGATGGAAGAATGAAACCGGAACAATTGACCGTAAAAGCCCAGGAAGCGATCCAGGAAGCTGTCGCAGACGCCAAGGAACGCGGCCATCAGCAGGCGGACTGCCTGCATCTGGTCGTCAGCTTGTTGCGGCAGAAGGAAGGCGTCGTGCCTCTTGTCGTCGAGAAGATGGGGATCGGCGCTTATCCTTTGATCAAAAAGCTTGAGGACGCCCTGAATACGTATTACCAGGTGCGCGGTACCCGGGGAGAGGTTTATTTTTCCCGGGAGCTCAACAGCGCCTTTGAAAAGGCCAGGAACTATATGGAAATGCTCAAAGACAGCTATATCTCTGTCGAGCATTTGTTTTTGGCATGTCTTGACGTGGATGCCAAGTTGAGCGATATCCTGAGAGGCGCCGGCGTGGATAAAGACGGGTTCCTGGAGGCGCTTAAAGAGGTCCGGGGGGCCCAGCATATTTCAGACCAGAACCCGGAAGACAAATTCCAGCCGCTTGAAAAATACGGCCGCGACCTGACGGAATTGGCCAATCGCGGCAAGCTCGACCCTGTCATCGGCCGGGATGAGGAGATCCGCCGTTTGGTCCAGGTCTTGAGCCGCCGCACAAAGAACAACCCTGTTTTGATCGGCGATCCCGGCGTGGGCAAGACCGCGATCGTCGAAGGCCTCGCCCAGCGCGTCGCCCAGGGCGACGTGCCTGAGGGGTTAAAGAAGAAGCAGATCATTGTTTTGGATATCGCTTCCATGGTTGCCGGCTCAAAGTTCCGCGGAGAATTCGAGGACCGGCTGAAGGCCGTCCTGAAAGAGATCTATTCCAAGGAAGGCCAGGTCATCATTTTTATCGATGAGTTGCATACGATCGTGGGCGCCGGAGCGGCTGAAGGTTCGGTCGATGCTTCCAACATGCTCAAGCCCGCCCTGGCCAGGGGCGAGTTGCATTGTATCGGCGCAACGACCCTCGATGAATACAGGAAGTATATCGAAAAAGACAAAGCCCTGGAACGCCGGTTCCAGCCGGTATTCATCGGAGAGCCTTCGGTCGAGGACACCATCGCTATTCTTCGCGGGTTAAAAGAGAGATACGAAGTCCATCATGGCGTGCGCATCAAGGATGCGGCGTTGATCGCCGCCGCAGAGCTGTCCCATCGCTATATCACCGAGAGGTTTCTGCCCGATAAGGCCATTGACCTGATCGATGAGGCGGCGTCGCGCCTGCGCATTGAGATCGACAGCCTGCCGCAGGAGCTCGACGAGGTCAAAAGGCGCAAGATGCAGCTGGAGATCGAGCGCCAGGCCATGAAAAAAGAGAAGGACAGGCCGGCATTGGAAAGGCTTGAGAAGATCGAGAATGAACTTGCGGGCCTGAAGGACCAGGAGGAGAAGCTGACCGCGCATTGGCAGAAAGAGAAGAAAGCGATCGGCGGTATCCGCGCGATCAAGACGGAGATCGAAGAGGCAAAGGCGGACGAGAAGAAGGCGGAGCGTTCCGGCGACCTCGACCGCGTGGCGCAGGTCCGCTACGGTGTTTTGACTGATCTGCAAAAGAAGCTGGATGCCGCGAACAAGGACCTGGCGGCCCTGCAGAAAGAAAAGGCCATGCTCAAGGAAGAAGTGGATGAAGAAGACATCGCCAGGGTCGTTTCCAAGTGGACGGGCATCCCTTTATCCAAGCTGATGGAGGCAGAGAGCCATAAACTTCTCGAGATGGAAGAACGGCTCAAGGAGCGGGTGGTGGGTCAGGATGAGGCGCTGGGGCTGGTTTCGGATTGCATCCGGCGTTCGCGCACGGGGTTAAGCGACCAGAACAGGCCTCTGGGCTCTTTTATTTTTATCGGTCCGACAGGCGTCGGCAAGACCGAGCTCGCCAAGTCGCTGGCATGGTTTTTGTTTGACGACGAGAACGCGCTTGTGCGCATCGACATGTCGGAATACACCGAGAAGCATACGGTTTCGCGCCTCATTGGCGCGCCGCCGGGATATGTCGGCTACGAAGAAGGCGGCCAATTGACGGAACGTGTGCGCCGTCGTCCCTACAGTGTCGTTCTTTTTGACGAGATCGAAAAGGCGCACCCGGAGGTCTTCAACGTCTTTTTGCAGATTCTGGACGACGGCCGTCTGACCGACGGCCAGGGCCGGGTCGTTAATTTCAAGAACGCGGTCATCATCATGACGTCCAACATCGGCACCGAGCTTATCGGCCCGGAGAGCGATCAGGACAAAGTGAAAAACAAGATCCATCAGGCCCTGAAAGACCATTTCCGGCCGGAATTCCTGAATCGCATCGATGAGGTTGTCATCTTTAAGACGCTGGACGAAGCGGACATCCTGCATATCGTCGATATCCGGCTCAAGGAATTGCAAGAGAGGCTCGATGAGAAGCACATTTTGATTTCGGTGGACAAAGATGTTAAGATGTTCCTCGCCAAAGAGGGGTTCGACCCTGTGTATGGCGCCAGGCCTCTGAAGCGTTTGATCCAGAAACAGGTGCAGGACCCCATCGCCCTGGGGCTTCTGAAAGGCGATTTTTCCGCCAAAGGCGGAAAAGACACTATCACGATTCATGTTACTTTGGGAAAACAAGGACTGCAGTTTAAAGCGGGGAGATAAGATGAAGACAACGTTTACGGTAAGTCATGTGGAAGAAGACCCGGCGTTCAAGGAGTATTTTGACCAGAAGGCGGCAAAGGCCAAAAAATATTTAAAAAGGTTTAGCGACGACCTGGTCTACCTGCATGGCGTCCTGGACAAGAATCCCCATAAGAAAGATGAGTTCTTTGCGTCTTTAAGTTTATTTTTGCCTTCTATTGCCATTCATTGCCGTGAACGGGGACAGGACCATGTCGCGGCCATTAACGCGGCATTCCTCGACCTGGCGCGTCAGATCGAGAAACATAAGTCAAAACTCACAAGGGAAAAACGCCGCAGAGAACGTTAACTCCCTGTTTCTTTTGATGTTGCACAAACAAGACGGGGAGTTGGTTTTTTGTGGTTGACCCCGTTAGAGACAGGTTGTTTCAAGGTCGTTTTCTGTCAACCGTAAGTCGTTTTGATGATGAAGTATCTTGCGATACTGAATCTGCAATTTGAGTTGAGCATGGAGAATTGTCTCTAACGGGGTTGACAAACCATTGAATTATGATAACATTTTTATTTTAGCAGTCTGATTTATGGAGTGCTAACAAAACAGGCCCAAGCATGCCTAGGCTGACAGACCACGATTTAAGGAATAAAGAGATCCTGCTGGCTTCGATTGAGATGTATCTCAATTCCGCCACGCCCATTTCTTCGGAATCTCTGCGCAGAAAAAGGAGGCTGGCTTTAAGCTCGGCCAGCGTGCGCAATGTTTTTTCCGAACTTGAGGAGCTGGGGTTTTTGACCCATCCCCATACCTCTGCCGGCCGCATTCCGACCGACGAAGGCTACAGGCTTTATATCAACGTTCTGATGAACAAAAAGAAGCTTTCTTTGAGAGAGACGGAGTTTATCGACAAGATCTATGAACTCAAGGTGCAGGAGCTTGACGATCTTTTTGAAGAGACGAGCCGGCTTATGTCGGATTTCACGCATTATACGAGCCTGGTATATTTTAACGAAAACGAAGTCGAGAGGACATATGCATGCGGGGCGCGTTATCTTCTGGAACATCCGGAATTTTCCGACATTCATAAAGTTCAGATGATCCTGGAGATCCTGGAGAAGAAGGAAGAACTGATCGATCTCGTCAACCGCAATTTTTCTGGTCAGACGCAGGTATATATCGGCAAAGAGATCGCCTGCCCCCAGATGGAGCATTGCGCGATCGTTGTCTCGCGCTATGAGGATCAGCAAAAGCGGTCGGGTCGCCTGGCCCTGATCGGCCCCAAAAGAATGGCTTATGATCAGGTCATTCCTCTTATCGAGTATGTCTCCGAAGCCTTCGCCAGGAATATCGAAAGATTTTAACAGGACCCGCAGGCCTTCCCTGATATGAGGCTTTATTTTTTTGGGATGAAACTGCAATAACAACGATATTTGAGGCGCTATGAACAAGAACGGTCACGCCGACGATAAAAAAAACCATCTTCCTTCAGGGACGGAGACTGTCAAGTCCGGCAAGGAGGCCCAGGTGTCGGGGGCGGCTCCCGGCGGAGATATGGTGACGCTGAAAAGGGAAGAATACGAAAAATTAAAAGAAGAGGCCGCAAAGGCCAAAGAAACCTGGGACAGGTTCTTGCGCCAGCAGGCGGATTTCGAGAATGCGCGCAAGCGCCTGGAGCGCGATAAGCAGGAGTTCCAGAAATATGCCCACGAAGACATCATCGTCGATCTGCTGGGGATACTGGATGATCTGGAGAGGTCTGTCGAGGCCGCGGAAAGAGGGCAGGAAAATTCAGACGCCTTCTTGAAAGGCATCGAGATGATCCTGGCGCATCTCTATGAGTTGTTGAAAAAGCGCGGGGTTGTCGTGATCCCGGCCAAGGGCAAAAAGTTCGATCCTAATCAGCATGAGGCATTGGTGCAGACGGAGACTCCCGATCACGAGGACGGCGAAGTGATCGAAGAGATGCAAAAAGGTTACAGAATGAATGACAGGATCATCCGTACGGCCAAGGTGCGGGTGGCTAAAAGAGTAGAAAAAAAGAATAACGAAAAGCAGGCATAGGCCTGAAATCGATAACATTGGGATACTGAGGTCCGAGCTTAGCAAGGAGGATATAATGGCAAAAATTATCGGTATCGATCTAGGGACATCGAATTCAGCGGCGTCCGTCATGGAAGGCAGCAGGCCCGTGATCATTCCTTCGGCAGAAGGCACGACGGTCGGCGGAGGCAAGGCGTTTCCGTCTTATGTGGCGTTCACCAAGGACGGTCAGCGTCTGGTCGGCGAGCCGGCCAGGCGCCAGGCGGCCATTAACCCCGAAGGCACGATCATGGCGGCCAAGCGCAAGATGGGGACGGATTACAAATTCAAGGTTTTCGGCAAGGAGTATACCCCTCAGCAGATCTCTGCGTTTATTCTGCAGAAGATCAAGCAGGACGCTGAGAGCTATTTGGGCGAGCCGGTCAACGAGGCTGTGATCACGTGTCCCGCGTATTTTGACGATAACCAGAGACAGGCGACCAAGGACGCCGGCGAGATCGCTGGCCTCAAGGTCCTGCGTATCGTCAATGAGCCGACGGCCGCGTGCCTGGCGTATGGCCTGGACAAGGCAGGCAAGGAACAGAAGATCATGGTGTTCGATCTGGGCGGCGGAACACTGGACGTCACCATCATGGAGATGGCCGAGGGTGTTTTTGAGGTCAAGTCTACGCACGGAGACACGCAACTGGGCGGTACGGACATGGACAACGTCCTGATCGATTACATCGCCACCGAGTTCAAAAAAGACTCCGGTATCGATGTGCGCAACGACAGGATGGCGATCCAGAGGATCCGGGAGGCGGCAGAGAAGGCCAAGATCGAACTCTCAAGCACCCTGACGACGGACATCAACCTGCCGTTCATCACGGCGGACAATACCGGACCCAAACACTTGACGATGTCGATCACGCGCGCCAAGCTTGAAGAACTGGTGAGGCCGATCATCGATAAGTGCCGCGGTCCGATGGAAAAAGCGCTGGAAGACGCCAAGGTCAAGGCATCGGATGTTCATAAGATCATCATGGTGGGCGGTCCGACCCGCATGCCCATTGTCCAGAAATTCGTCGAGGATTTTGTAGGCAAGAAGATCGAGCGCGGCGTCGACCCGATGGAATGCGTTGCCATGGGCGCGGCTGTCCAGGCGGCGATCATCAAGGGAGACATCAAGGACGTCCTGTTGTTGGACGTGACGCCCCTGTCTTTGGGTATCGAGACGTTGGGCGGCGTTTCCACGAAGCTTATTGAGAGGAATACGACGATCCCGACCAAGAAGAGCCAGGTATTTTCAACGGCAGCGGACAACCAGACGGCTGTTACGATCCGCGTCTTGCAGGGCGAGAGGCCGATGGCCAGCGATAATACGGAATTGGGCCGTTTCGACCTGGTGGGTATTCCGCCGGCGCCGCGAGGCATTCCGCAGGTCGAGGTGACTTTCGATATCGATGCGAACGGCATCGTCCATGTCAACGCCAAGGATCTGGGGACCGGCAAGGAGCAGTCGATCCGTATTACGGCGCCCCATAAGCTCTCCAAGGACGAGATCGACAAGATGGTCAAGGAAGCGGAAAAATTCGCCGGAGAAGACGAGAAGAAAAAAGAAGAGGTGGAAGCGCGGAATCAGGCCGATGTCCTGGTCTATTCGACGGAAAAGTCCCTGAAGGATTACGGCAGCAAAGTCTCCGATGCCGAAAAGAAGGCCATTGAGGAGAAATTGTCCGCGCTGAAAGAGGCCATCAAGGGCAAGGATACAGACAAGATCAAGAAGGGCATGGAAGAGTTGACCCAGGCGTCGCATAAGCTGGCTGAGGCCATCTATAAGGACGCGGCCCAGAAACAACAGCAGGCCGGTCCCAAGGGAAAGGGGCCTGCGCAAGACGGGGCCGCTGAAGAGCCTGATGCAGGCGGCGCCAAGCCTTCCGGCAGCGGAAAAGATGACGATATCATCGACGCAGAATACAAGGAAGAGGACGGGAAGTAAGAAGTGCGTAAGTTTGCAGGCGTGAAGATATGACGACACAACGCGACTATTACGAGATCCTGGGCGTCGCCAAGTCCGCGACGATCGACGAGATCAAAAAGGCGTACCGGATGTTGGCCATGAAGTATCATCCGGACCGCGTCGAGGCCGCTCAAAAAAAAGAGGCCGAAGAGAAATTCAAGGAGATCTCGGAGGCTTACGCGGTCCTTTCGGACGAGAACAAGCGCCGTCTTTATGATCAATACGGCCATGCCGGCATCGACCAGCGTTATTCGACAGAGGATATTTTCCGCGGCGCAGATTTTTCAAGCATCTTTGAGGAGATGTTCGGGGGCCGCGGCGGCGGAAATGTCCATTTCGGGGGCGGAGAAGGGAGTATCTTTGACGAGCTCTTCGGTTCCGATGTCTTCGGAGGTTCTTCTCGCCGCGGCCGAAGGTCCAGGCAGGGGCGCGACCTTCAGATCGAACTGGAGATCACGCTGGAAGAGGCGGTTTTCGGCACTGAAAAGACATTCCAGATCAGCCGTTACGAATTCTGTCCGGCTTGCAAGGGAACGGGGGCCAAGGCCGGCAGTAAAAAAGTGACATGTTCCTATTGCCGCGGTGCCGGCCAGGTGACCGTTTCCCAGGGGTTCTTTCATCTGACGCAGACGTGCACCAAGTGCGGCGGCGAAGGCCGGGTCATCACGACCCCTTGCCCGCAATGCTCGGGCCAGGGGCGCCTGAAGGTCGCCCGCAAGATCTCAGTCAAGATCCCGGCCGGTGTGGAGACAGGGTCTCATTTGCGTGTCCGCGGAGAAGGCGAAGAGGCTGAAGGCGGCAAAGGGGACCTCTTCGTGATCATCAGTGTTAAGAGTCACCACCTTTACGAGAGACAGGGTAATAATCTTTTGTGCGAAGTCCATATTGAAGCGGCACAGGCGATCCTGGGCGCGGAGGTCGATGTTCCCACCCTCTACGGAAACGTTAAGATGAAGATCCCTTCCGGGACGCAGTCCGGGAAGATCTTTCGTGTCCGCGACAAGGGGGTTCCGGACGTCAGGACCCGCGTGAAGGGGGATGAGCTGGTGCGGATCGTCGTAGATATTCCTCAGGGGTTGAATGCGGCCCAGAGAAAGCTCATTGAGGAATTCGCGCGCTTGAGGAACATAGATTTAGGTTAAACGGGAAGGGGAGCTTAGACAATGCCTACGTATGAATATGAGTGCAAAGCTTGCGGCCATCGTTTCGAGAAGTCCCAGTCTATCACGGCCGAGGCCATTAAGGTCTGTCCGCAATGCCATAAACGGAAGGTCGTGCGCCTGATCAGCTCCGGTTCCGGTATCATTTTCAAGGGATCGGGCTTTTACGCTACGGACTACCGTAAAGGGGCGCCGGCGTCTTGCCCTTCAGCTGGAAGCAAGCCCGGCTGTTCATCGTGCCCCGGCAGCGCAAAATAATGGCTAAAAACCATACTGTCCTTGCCTGGGCTTCCGTGGGCGCATATGCCCTGCTGATCTTCGTTCTTTCGGCTATGCCGGGAGGTGCCGTTCCCCGCCTCTTCTGCGGGGCCGATAAAATTCTCCACTTTATTGAATATTTTCCCCTGGGGGTCTTATTGATGCGGGCCATGGCTATTATGGGCAGCCGCCGCAGAATTCAGGCTTTACTTGTTACCTTGTTTGTGGTAATGTTATATGCCTTGACCGATGAAATTCATCAGGTTTTTGTCCCAGGGCGCACCTTGGACGCAGCAGATTGGGCAATGGATGTCTTGGGAGCAGTAGCAGGAGGTGGTCTCTACTCATGGCCAAAATAGAGCCCTTTGCGGGCTTGCACTATAATCTGGAAGTCGTGGAAGATGTTGCCAAGGTCGTTTGCCCTCCTTATGACATTATCGACGCGGGAGGGCAGGAGCAATTCTACCAGAAACACGCTTATAACATCATTCGTCTTATCCTGGGCAAGGATTTTAGCGCCGATAACGACCGGGAGAACAAATACTCGCGGGCCGGAGGTTATCTGGAAGAATGGCTGCGCAGGGGCGTCCTGATGCAGGATAGTGCGCGCGGCATTTATTTTTACGAACAGGTATTTACGCTCAACGGAGAAAACAAAACACGCCTCGGCGTCATTGCTTTGATGCGGCTGGATGAGGAGGGGCAGGATCGCTCGGTTTATCCGCATGAGCACACCCACACGGCCCCCAAAGAGGACCGCCTGAAGCTCTTGAAGAGCGTCGAGGCGAACCTGAGCCCCATCTTTACCGTTTTTTCCGACCCTCACGCTGCGTTGAACGATCTCTTCAAGAAACACGTCCTTCCCAAGAAACCCCTCTTTGATATTGTCGATGATGAGCATATCAGACACCGGGTCTGGCAGGTCACGGACGAGGCCTTGATCGCCAAATTCAAGGAATTCCTGGGCGACAAGGAGCTTTTTATCGCCGACGGCCACCACCGCCATGAAGTCGCCAGGATGTTCCGCGAGTTCAAGCGCAAGGAATCCCCGGTCGGCCTCAAAGACTCTTATAATTACATTATGACCTATCTGACGCCCCTCGAAGACGAGGGGCTGTGTATTTTACCTACCCATAGGCTGATCAGGAATGCCGCCTTTACCGTTGAGGATCTGTCCTCTTGCTTTGACATCAAGGAAGTGCCGGGCGCCCAGGAGCTGTCGGCCGCCATGAAAGAACGACAGGAAGATGTGGGCGTCTTTGGCCTCTACAAGGACCATCATTTTTATCTGTTGAAGCTTTCTGAAAAACGCGCATGTAACAAGATGATCCAGGAAGGGCCGAAAGACTACAAGAACCTGGATGTCGTCATTCTGCATAAGGTCGCTTTCGACCATCTCTGCAAGATCGCTTTAGAGGATATTGCCTATGAGATCGATCTCGGGCGCGCTGTTTCCGAAGTCGACAGCGGTGCCTACGGCGCTCTCTTTGTTCTCAACCCGACCAAGATGGAACAGATCCGCTCGATCGCCCTAGGCGGTCATGTCATGCCGCAAAAATCAACGTATTTCTATCCCAAGCTGCTCAGCGGCCTCGTCATTAACAAATTATAACGCCCTGCGTCTATGGCTTTTTTCAGTAAACCCAAATATACGGTCGTCAAGATCAGGAAGAGGGAGATCCCCGAGGGCCTGTGGACGAAGTGCCAGGAGTGTGGGGAGCCTATCTATAAGAAGACCCTTGAAGAGGGCCTCAAGGTGTGTCCCAAGTGCCATTTTCATTTTAACGTCACGGCGCCCGAAAGGCTGGAGATGATCGTGGACGCGGATTCCTTCAAGGAATTCGATAAGGGGATGTCCAGTGTCGACCCCCTGGAGTTCAGAGGGATCAAGTCTTATAAGCAGAAGCTCGCCGAGGACCGGAAGGCAACATCGCTCACAGAGGCCGTGATCACGGGCCAAGGGGAGATCTTCGGTAAGAAGGCCGTCGTGGCCATTACGGATTCGCGGTTCATTATGGGATCCATGGGGGCGGTCGTCGGCGAAAAGATCACCCGGGCGATCGAGTTTTCCATTGAAAAGCAGCTTCCGCTCGTGATCGTCTCTGGATCCGGTGGCGGCGCCAGGATGTATGAAGGGATTTTCAGCCTGATGCAGATGGCCAAGACGTCTGCGGCCCTGCGGCGCCATCACGAGGCGGGGCTGTTGTTCATTTCGGTCCTGACCAATCCCACCATGGGCGGCGTCATGGCGTCTTTTGCCGGGTTGGGAGATATCATCATCGCCGAACCCAAGGCGCTGATCGGCTTTGCCGGTCCACGCGTGATCGAGCAGACGACACGCCAGAAGTTGCCCGAGGGGTTCCAACGGTCCGAATTCATGCTGGAGCATGGACTTTTGGATATGATCGTCCACAGGAAGGCCCTCAAAGAGACGCTCCATCAGCTTATTGATTATTGTAGTTGACACGGTTAAGTTCTTTGTGATAACATTTAAAAATTCTGACTCCAAACTTTAGATCTTGGAATAGATTACGAGATTGTTTGGAATTCGGAAATTGGTAACTGGAAATTGGAGCGAAGCGACATCATGGCTCAAGTCAGTTTGCGCAATGTCAGCAAGGTCTATGGCGGAGGCGCCCGCGCCGTCGACCGTGTCACCCTGGGGATCGAGAACAAAGAGTTTCTGGTCCTGGTGGGCCCGTCCGGTTGTGGAAAGTCTACGACCCTGCGTATGATCGCGGGCCTGGAGGAAGTGACAGAAGGCCAGATTTATATTGCCGATCGGCTGGTCAATGATATTCCCGCCAAAGACCGCGACATCGCCATGGTCTTTCAGAATTACGCCCTTTATCCCCATATGACCGTTTTTGAGAACATGGCGTTCGGGCTCATGCTGAGAAAATACCCGAAGTCGGAGATCATGCGCCGCGTGAACGAAGCGGCGGACATCCTCGGGATCAAGCATTACCTGGAGCGCAAGCCCAGAGAGCTTTCCGGCGGCGAGCGTCAGCGCGTGGCCGTCGGCCGGGCCATCGTGCGCAAACCCACCGTTTTTCTTTTCGACGAGCCCTTGAGCAACCTTGACGCCAAGCTGCGCGTGCAGATGCGCACGGAGATCCATAAGCTGCATATCCGCCTGCAGACGACCATGATCTATGTGACGCATGACCAGACAGAGGCCATGACGATGGGCGACAGGATCGCGGTCATGAAGGACGGGGTGGTCCAGCAGATCGCCGACCCGATCACGATCTACGACAAACCCGTCAATAAATTTGTGGCAAGCTTTATCGGTTCGCCTCCCATGAACTTCCTGACAGGCAGGGTGGTCAAATCGGAAGGGCGTTTCTATTTTGACGAAGGAAACCTGCGCGTGCGGATCCTTAAGGAAATGGAGCCGGTCCTTGCGCCTTACGTCGGACGCGATGTCGTTTTCGGCATCCGCGCCGAAGACATCTATGATAAGCTTTTTGTGTCCGAAGCCCCCGCAGAGAACGTTGTGCGCGTCACCTGCGAGGTCGTCGAGCCCATGGGCTCCGAAGTCTATCTCTACCTGAACACGGGCAAGCATAATTTCATCGCTCGCGTCGGTGCCCATGACAGGCCTGCGGTCAATGCAGACATGGACCTTGTTTTCGATATGAGCAAGGTCCATTTCTTTAACGCAGACACCGAAAAGACCATTGTATAAACCTGCAAGAACTT
This sequence comes from Candidatus Omnitrophica bacterium UBA6210, assembly GCA_002421805.1. Classification (GTDB taxonomy): domain Bacteria; phylum Omnitrophota; class Gorgyraeia; order Velamenicoccales; family Velamenicoccaceae; genus Velamenicoccus. The sequence continues at coordinate 92,031 of DISM01000003.1, read as the reverse complement.
TCTGTATCCTGGCGTTTTTTTCCCTCCTCGCCGCTCTCGGTCTGACCTTTTTTATTTTTCTGATCTTCTTCGCCCGGTTTTTTTTCTGGATCATCCTTGCCTACTGCCTTTTGTTTCTTGTCCTTCTTCTGCGGTTCCAGTCCAGCCGTTCCGTCTTGACGCGCTTGGGCCTGAAAAAAGAAGAGGTCCTCGAGACGTTTAACATCACCGAGCAGGAGATTGCGCGCCTGGGTGACCTTCGGGTTTCGCTTGAGAAAAAGATAAAGAGCTACGAACGCCTCGAGAAGTTTACCCAGAACCTCAACAATGAACTTTCCTTGGACCGTATCTGCGAGATCGTTGCCGATGAACTTTTTGAGCTTTTTGAGGCGCGAGGCAATGTCCTTTTGTATCTGGTCAATCCCGCGACCCACCGGCTGGGATTGAAAGTCTTGAAACGGGAGGACGCCTCGATCCGCATCCGGGAGAAGACGGGCGACCTTTTCGATACGTGGGTCCTGCGGCATAATCAGCCCCTGTTGGTCGAATCGGCGTCTAACGATTTTCGTTTCGATCCGGAACGTATCAAGGCGGAGGTGAGGCGTCCGGTCGAGTCTTTGATGGCCGTCCCCCTGGAAACGGAATCGCGGACGCTGGGGATCTTGAGGATCGATGCCAGGGCGGAGCGCGAATATTCTTCCGATGACCTGCGATTGCTTGCCGTTATCGGGGATATCGCAAAACTCGCCATTGAAAATGCCGTCTATTTCGGCCAGATGCAGGCGCTCTCCATCACGGACGGCCTGACGGGTATTTATCTGAGGCGCTATGCCATGGACAGGCTCAGAGAGGAATTTCTGCGGGCCCGCCGCGAGAATTCCTGCATTTCCTTTCTTATGCTCGATATTGACCATTTCAAGGCCATCAACGATACGTACGGGCATATGGCAGGCGATGCCGTGTTGAAAAAGGTCGCCCAGTGGCTCAAAACTTCTTTTGAGGTCCCGGGTCAGCTCGTGTTCCGTTACGGCGGCGAAGAATTCGGCGCGATCCTTCCGGGCGTTCAAAAAAAAGAGGCTGTCCGGCTGGCCGAAAGCTTCCGGCGCTCCTTGTCCGATAAGGATGTCAGCCTGCGGCGCGAGAAGATCACCGTCCATGTTTCTTTGGGCGTCGCGGCTTTCCCGGATGACGCTGCGGAGGAAAAAGAGCTCATCCAGGCTGCCGACGAAGCCCTGTTGGAGGCCAAACGATCAGGGAGGGACAAGGTATGCCCTTCTTAGCCATTCCTGTTTTCCTGGTTTTAGCCGTTGCTGCATGGATGTGTCTGGTGCGGCTGCTTTCCGACGAGGGTTCCGAGAGGGAATCCGACCTTGCGTCCCTGGCGGCTTCCCTTCAGCAGACGCTGACTTCCAAGAAGGAAATGGAACGAGAGATTGTTTCTTTGAATGCGGTCCTTTCGCGGACGCTGAGGATGTATGAGGCGGCGCGCGATATCTGCGCGACGCTGGATGAAACGAAGCTGTTCGAACGTTTTAAGGAAGACCTTAAGAAGCTGATCGATTATGAGGAGTGTTTGCTTTTGAAGGACGAGAAAGACGTTGTTTCGTCTTCCGACCGGACGCAAGACTTCCTTGAGCCCCTGGCTGTTTCCGATACTCATTTTGGCCATCTCTATGTCAAAGGGGTTTGCGGCGACGATAGGCCTTACTTGGGAATCCTTGCCAGGCATTTTGCCCTCGGGCTTAAACGGTCCAAGCTTTACCGGATGACGCAGGAGTTGGCGATCACCGATAGCCTGACCGGGCTTTTTACGCGGCGCTACGCTATGGAACGCCTGGCGGAGGAGATGAAACGTTCCGAAGCGCAAGGGATGCCCTTGTCGTTTTTCATGGTGGATGCCGATAATTTCAAGGAATGCAACGATCGTTACGGCCACATCGTGGGCGACATGGTCTTGACGGAGATCAGCCGGCACATCAGGGATAACGTCCGCGAGATCGATATGCTTGCGCGTTTCGGCGGGGAGGAGTTCATGGTTTTTGCTCCCCGGACGAATAAAGAGAGCGCCCTTTTGATCGCCGAACGTATCCGTCGCAGCATCGCCGAGTCCGTCATTCACGCCTATGACGAGCATCTGAAGGTGACGGTTTCCATAGGCCTGGCGGCATTTCCCCAGGATGCCGCGAAGGTGGAAGACCTTATCGGTAAGGCGGATTGGGCCCTTTATCAAGCCAAGAAGCTGGGGAAGGACCGCGTCTATGTCTTCGGGGCCTTCCATGAATCCCTTTAGGTCTTCTTGCGATGCTTTGATGAGAATAGACGGTGCCGTGGCCTGTAGATCCTTCTTTGCAGGGAAGCCTCGCGGGCCGGAGGTTTTACGGAATGCATGAATGTCCGTGGGGCATCAAGGATGTTTTCATCGTTTTTGTTTACGCCCTGGTGCTCTTTTTTGTTTTTAGTTTTTGGGCGACAGTGTTCTATTTTCTGTTTGCCTTCGTCTTCGGGTTTTCCCGCCAGGCCCCGGGCTTCTACATGCATTTCGTCCGCCACGCCTCCGACTTTCTTACGGTAGTCCTTTTTTACAGTGGCTTGTTGGCAGCGATGAAGGTCAAAATCTTCGACAAATATCGCATCAATCCGTTTGTCTATTTCGTAAGGAGGGAGAATGTCGGCCGGGATATTTCCCTGGGGCTGCGCAGTTACCTGAGATTTATTCTTGTTATTTTGTCCGCAATCATCCTGGTGGACCTGGCGGCAAAGGTGTGGGATATCATTTTTAGTTCCCACGCCCATGAATCTGTGAACGCATTTTTCCAGGCCTCGGAGATCGAGAACGCCGCGACGCGCAAGGGCCAGGTGGGGTTGTCCGGGTTTGTGCTTGTTTTTCTGCTTGGGCCTTTCCTGGAAGAGCTTTTTTTCAGGGGGTGCTTGTATCGGGCCGTGCGCCGCCGCATGAACGTGCTTTCCGCCGTCTTGATCAGCAGTTTTGTTTTTGCGCTCATGCACGGCTATTTCTTCCTGTTTTTTTACGTTTTTCTCGTGGGGCTGTCTTTGGCCTATTTGTATGAAAAGACGGGATCTCTGGTCGCCCCTCTAAGCTTCCACATGTTCAATAACCTGTTTGTGCTCGTTTTATTCCTTTTAGGGCTCTGATATTTGGGCCGTTAAGGCCTGTGTGAAGCCCCTCGGCGCCATCAAAAACGATTTTTTTAAGTTCCTTGCAACTTTCCATAACTTAAGATAAAATAACACTTTATTGACTTGGCTTAAGATGTGGATGGATGTCGGTGCCAATTCGTCACATAAATGATTGCGGTTTCATGAAGAAAGAATGCTATATCGGTGTTGATGTCGGCGGAACCTTTACCAAGGCCGCTCTGCTAGACCATAAAGGGAGAGTCCTTTCTAAGGCGCAGGTATCTTCCCGAGGCTTCAGCAACAAGCGATATTTCGCCGATACGCTGCGTAATATGTCTCTACGTCTGGCTGCCCTGGCGCGTATCCCTTTTGGGGAGATCTCTGCCATGGGTATCGGTTTGCCGGGTCCGATCGATTCAGAGCGGGGCGTCATTTTGAGCCTCACCAATATCAGGGGTTGGAACCATTTTCATCTCGCCGGCTTTCTTGAGAAATACCTTCCTTTTCCTGTCTATGTTGATAATGATGCCAATTGTATGGCCCTTGCCGAATCGAGACTTGGCGCCGCCAAGGGTGCCCGTTTTGCCTTGTGCCTGACCCTTGGGACAGGGGTCGGCGGGGCGCTGATCTTGGACAATGGTATTTATCGCGGCCCGTTTTTTCTCGGCGGCGAGGTAGGGCATATGCCTCTTTATGCTTCAGGTCCTGTTTGCGAATGCGGAGGCATCGGCTGCCTGGAGAGATATGTCGGGAACCAGGCCATCGCCAGGCGCGCGCGCCAGATATTTGGAAAGGCCATCGCCCTTGAAGAGGTCAGCCGACTGGCCAGGCGCGGCCATGCAAAGGCCAAAAAAGTCTGGCAGGAGGTGGCGGTTTGCCTGGCCTTGAGCATTGCCGGGATCGTCAATGTTCTGGGGCCGCAGGTGGTCGTCATCGGCGGCGGGGTGGCCCAGGCCGGTAATGCTCTTTTGGTCCCTTTGAGGACCCGTGTCAGGCGGCATGCGATGCGGCATCTCAAAAATAAGATCAGGATCGTCAGGGCGGCGCTTGGGAACGATGCGGGTTTCCTGGGGGCGGCCCTGCTGGCAAAGGAAAAGCTGGATACAAGATGAATTGCACACGTCTTTCGGTCGCAGGTTTGTTTCTCTTGGCCTTTTTTTGCTGTGTTCCTTCCGGGGGTGCAGCGGTAGGCAAGCAACCCCTTACGGTTAACGGCGATGTCGTCGAGTTCTTCTCGGAGGGCCGGGAGATCGTCGCCGAGGGCAATGTGGAGATCATCGGCCAGGATATGCGGATCACCGCCGATAAGGTGAGGGTCTTTTTTGACGAGAAGCTTGTCATCGCCGACGGCAACGTGGTCTTCAGGCGCGAGAAAGAAGAGGCGGAGGGGGATATGGTCATCTTTGATTTCGGCGACAGGACCGGGACCCTTATCAATCCGCGCATACGGATGAGCCCGTATTACGGAAGCGCGGCGGTCATGGAGAAGCTGGGACAGGAAGAGATCGTCCTCAAGGACAGCGTTGTGAGCACCTGCGATCTGCCGCATCCGCATTATGCCTTGACCTGCAAAGAGGTGACGACAGAACCCGGCAAGATCCTGCGCGCCAAGGGCACCAAGATCTCTATCCTGGGCATTCCCGTCATGTATGTGCCTTCTTACTCGCATCGCCTGACCGATAAACGGCCTCGATTCATGATCACGCCGGGCCACAGGAAGAATTACGGGATGGAGCTTTTCGGCTCCTGGAGATATTATCTGAATGAGAATGCCAGAGGGGTGCTGCATTTTGATTGGTATCAGAAAAAGGGGTGGGCGGAAGGTATCGACCTGAATTATGATACCAAGCTGTTCGGCGTAGGCAATGCCAAATACTACCGCATTGACGAGAAGGACACCAATAAAGACATCCCGGAGAACGAGCGGCGGACCCAGGAACGTTCCCGTATCGAAGTCCAACACAAGTGGCAGATGACGGATGTCGACCAGGCGATCTTCTCATACTTTCGGTCGTCCGACGCGAATTTCCGCAAGGATTATTTTTACCGGGAATACGAAACAGACATGCAGCCTTCCAGTTTTTTCCTCTATTCCCACGTTTTTCCCAGCGCCACGTTGAGTTTTTTGGGGCAGCCCCGCGTTAACGCATTTGAAAGCGTCCTGCAGAAGATCCCCGAGCTCAAGCTGGAAACGATCAACCAACGGATCGGCGACTCCCGTTTTTATTTCAAGAATACGACCTCTTCTGCTTTCCTGTCGAATACGACGGCCAATTCCAACCAGAACACCGAGACGATGCGCACGGATACGACCAATCAGATGAGTTATCTGTTCCGTTGGGCAGGCCTGGAGTTCAGTCCTTACGTCGGAGAACAAAACACTTATTACAGCCGCGGCGTCAATGGCCAGGAAAGCCTGATGCGAAACATGTTTTTCACCGGCATGGACATGAGCACGAAGCTGTTCAAGATCTATGACGTCGAATCGAATTTTATGAAGATGGATATCCATCAGCTCAGGCATGTCATCACGCCGTCGATCCAGTATCGCTATCAGCATGACCCTTCGGTCAGCGCTTCCAAGATCCAGCAGATGGATTCCATAGATGCCCTGGACAGCATGAACAAGGTCACCCTTGGTCTTGAGAATAAGCTGCAGACCAAGCGGAACGGCCTGAATGTGGACTTGCTGCGCTTCTTGTTGTCGTCGGATTACAACATCGAAGACAATGATACGCTGGGGAAGGGGTTCCAGATCTTCAAATATGAGATGGAATTTAAACCCTGGTCGTGGTTTGAGATCGATTCAGATGGGGATTACGATACGGTCAACAAGCATTTTGATACGATCGATGCCGAGTTTTGGAATACCTCCGGAAGGCTCAGGACGCATGTCGGTTATCGCTATGCCCATAGCGCAAGTAGCCAGATGACGATCGGTCTGGATTGCCCTCTTAATCCCTTCTGGACGGCCAGCGTCTATGAACGCTTTGAATTCAAGACAGGGGACCTTGTCGAACAGGAATACCGCCTGACGCGGGACATGCACTGCTGGTTGATGGAGATCATCATTAATCAGCGTGAGAGTGAAGGAGTGAGCGTCATGCTGGCTTTCAAAATCAAGGAATTCCCCGACATCGGCATCAATGCGGAAGCATCATTCAGTCCTCCCCGCAGCAGTCAGTGACCTCCAGGGAGGCGACTTTTATGAAAATTGCTATTATAGGAACGGGTTATGTCGGTTTGGTGACAGGGGCGTGTTTTGCCGAGCTGGGGCATGATGTCATCTGTATCGATAACGATGCGGCCAAGATCAGGGCCCTAAATAAGCTTAAGGTGCCGTTCTATGAGCCCGGCCTGGAAGAGATGGTGCGGCGTCATGTCCGCAAAGGCAGATTGGCTTTTTCCGGCCAGATCGCCTATGGCGTCAAAAAGAGCGACGTGATCTTCATTGCTATCGGCACGCCTCCGAAAGAGAACGGCGAGGCGGACCTGACGGGGATCGAGAGCGTCGTACGCTCGATCGCCAAGTCCATGCATTCTTACCGGCTGATCGTCGAAAAGTCGACGGTCCCGGTGGATACGGGTTGCCGTGTTCGCCAGACGATCGAGATCAGCAAGGCCAAAAATGTTGGTTTTGACGTCGCATCCAATCCTGAGTTCCTGCGCGAGGGGCAGGCCATCCGTGATTTTCTGCATCCCGACAGGATCGTCATCGGCGTCGAGTCTGCCAAGGCCGAGAAGATCCTGCGCCAGCTTTACGCGGGTATCCGGGCCCCCATGATCGTGACAGACATCAAGTCCGCCGAGCTCATCAAACACGCTTCGAATTCATTTTTAGCGCTTAAGATCTCCTATATTAACGCCGTGGCCTGCGTCTGCGAGGCCGCCGGGGCCGATGTGGAGCGGGTCGCTGAAGGCATGGGGTTGGATGGCCGTATCGGCAGGGCTTTTCTGGATGCCGGGATCGGTTTTGGAGGATTTTGCCTGCCCAAAGACTTGGAGGCGTTTGTCCGTATTTCCCAGAAGCTCGGGTATGATTTCAGTCTGCTCAAGGAAACCAAGAAGATCAATGAGTCGCAAAAAGAACTTTTCGTCAGGAAGATCGAGAACAGCCTCTGGAACATCAAGGGCAAGACGATCGCCGTGGGCGGCCTGGCCTTTAAGCCGAATACGGACGATATGCGCTTTGCCCCTTCGGTCGATATTATCGCCATGCTGCAGCAACTTGGTGCCAGGATCCGTGCCTATGATCCTCAGGCAGCGGGGAAAGCCCGCGGTCTTCTGAAAGACGTGAAGTTTTGCCGGGATATCTATGAGGCGGCCCGCGGCAGCGATTGCCTGATCATCGTGACGGAGTGGGATGAAATTAGAAAGATGGATTTGAAACGTATCAAGAAACTTTTGAAACAGCCCATCATTATCGACGGCCGGAACACTTTTGAGCCGGCCATGGTCAAGGCGATGGGGTTTTCCTATGTCTGCATCGGGAGGCGTGCGTGAAGACCGTTGTTATCACGGGTGGCGCAGGTTTTTTAGGGTCGCATCTGTGCGAATTGTTCCTCCGCAAGAATTATCGCGTGGTGTGCGTCGATAATCTTCTGACCGGCGACAAAGGCAATATCGTGCACCTGCTGCGCCATAAATCCTTTGTGTTCATGAAACAGGACGTCGGCAAGCCCTTTGGTGTCGCGGGCGCGGTGGACCTTGTGCTTCATTTTGCTTCGCCGGCAAGCCCGGTGGATTACCAGGAGCATCCTCTAGAGACGATGCTGGCCGGTTCTTCAGGAACGCAACATTGCCTGGAACTGGCGCGAGTGAAAAAGGCTTCTTTCCTTCTGGCTTCGACTTCGGAAGTTTACGGCGACCCCCTGGTCCATCCGCAGACCGAAGACTATTGGGGGAACGTTAATCCGATAGGCGTCAGGAGCGTTTATGACGAGGCCAAGCGTTTTGCCGAGGCCATGACCATGGCCTATCGCAGGGTCCACGGCCTCGACACAAAGATCGTCAGGATCTTCAATACCTACGGCCCCCGGATGAGGACGAATGACGGCCGCGCCATACCTAATTTTATCTCTCAGGCGCTGATGGGCAAACCCATCACGATTTATGGGGATGGGACGCAGACACGCTCGTTCTGTTATGTCTCGGATCTGATTGACGGGATCTACAGGTTGAGCCAGAGTGCTTTCCATCAGCCTGTGAATATCGGCAATCCGAGGGAAATGACCTTGAAAGAGATGGCCGTGACGGTTAAAAAAATGACAGGCAGCAAGAGCAGGTTGATATTTGAACCGTTTCCGCAAGATGATCCCAGGCAGCGACAGCCTAATATCTCGCGGGCCAGGAAAGTTCTGAAATGGGAGCCGAAGATTGGACTTAAAGAAGGTTTGTCGGCCACCATCGCCTGGTTCAGAGATCACATCTAATCCGCATTTATCTTTCGTTTCTGGAAATCATATGATGACCATTGATTTTCATATCCATTCCCGGTTCTCTTTCGATTGTTTTTTGGAGCCCGCCCGGATTGTCGAGCTGGCCAGGCGGCACCGCGTGGACGGACTGGCTATTACGGATCATGACACGATTGCGGGGGTAGAAACGTTCCGGCGCTTGGCCCCGGATCTCTATATCATCACAGGCCAGGAGATTTCGACGCCGCTTGGGGATATCCTTGGTCTTTTTCTGCGGCATGCGGTTGGCGAGCATGATGATGTCGGCCGGATCCTCGAGGAGATACGCGCCCAGGGGGGGCTGGCTGTTCTGGCCCATCCTTTCAAGTGGCCGCATTTGGTCCGGTCGGATGATTTTTTGAAGCAGTTTGATGCGATAGAGATGTTTAATGCCAGGAATAATATTCCTTTGCCACTCTTGGAAAACCACTTGGCATCGCAGGCGGTGAAACGTCTGGGTTTGGCCTGGATCTGCGGGAGTGATACTCACGAAGGCTTTGAGATGGGCTGCGGCGCGACGGTATTCGACTTCAATCCACAGGAGGCTTCGGATGAGAAGATCAAAGAGGCGATCCTGAAGAGACGTGTGTGCGTGCATGGCAGGGAGGTCAATCTGATCCCTGAGATCGTGAGCCATTTTTCAAGAAACCTGAGGAGTCGCCGCTCATGATGTTGATGCAGGACAAGATCAAGGTGCTTTTGAAGCTCTGGCTCGACCATCGTAGCCCGAAGATATTCTCTTTTCATGACTGCCTGCCGGACGTCTTCAGTGAATATCTGGAGCTCCTGATGTATAAGAGATACAGGATCCTGAGCGCGCGCGACCTCGCAGGGAGGATCAGTGACAGGTCGAGCGCGGGACGGGAAGTGGTGCTGACGTTTGACGACGGCCGCCGTAATTGCTGGAGCGTGATCTTTCCTTTGTTAAAGAAATACAGGGTGCGGGCATCCTTTTTTGTTATCCCGTCGAGGATCAGTGATTCCGAGGAAGATTATCCATGCCTGGAGGATTACTGGAGAGGGCGCGTCTCCTGGGAGAATCTTTACCTGAGCCACAGGAAACAGCCTTATCTGACGTGGAAAGAATTGAAACAGATGCGTTCGAGCGGCCTTGTCGATATCTTTTCTCATAGCTTGAGCCATGCGATCGTTCCCGTCGGGTCGCGTATCATCGATTTCCAGCACCCCGGCGTTTATGAAATGCCCGTTTATTTCGACGAGTGGTTTGAAGGCGGGATGCCGTCTCCGGATTCCATCTGGGGTATTCCCGTTTATGAGCGCGCATGGGCGCCCTTGGCATCCAATGTCTATCTGCCGGACAAGAAAACGGACAACGTGATGAACGAGTTCGTCAAGGCCAGCGGCGGGTTCCTGTTTTTCAAAAAGAAGAACTGGAGAGAGCGTCTCTGGGAACATTACCAGCATCATAAGCGCCATTTTGCAGCAGGGCATTTCCGGAAGGCCGAGCAAGGCGAGGACGTGCGCACAAGCGTCCTGGAGTCGAAACGGAAGATCGAAGAAGCCGTGGGGGCTGAGTGCCTCTTTTTTTCATTGCCGCTGTATCAGGGCTTCAAGGAGACGGCACCCATCCTGGCGCAGGCCGGTTACAAGGCGGTGTTCGCCGGACCGGACGCCCCCGAGAAGAGCGTTCCTTCTTTGCCTGTTTTTTGTCGTATCCCCAGTTTCTGGATTAAGTTTCTGACGTATTTCTAAAAAATATTTGCATTTTTTTTAAAATAATCCTTGACAGAATTGCTTTATTTTAATAAACTTATTGCTTTACTAATGCCCCTGTAGCTCAGTAGGTAGAGCACGTCCTTGGTAAGGACGGGGTCACCGGTTCAATTCCGGTCGGGGGCTTGAAAATGACGGTAGTCTATGAGAGAGCATATACTTCTGGAATGTCCGGTTTGTAAGAACAGGCTTTATTCCTCGACGAAGAACAAGAAGAAACATACCGAGAGGCTTGAGCTAAAGAAATACTGTTCCTATTGCCGCAAACACGAAGTCCACAAAGAAGTCAAATAACGCATCTATTCCGAGAAAGGATATTGGTAGCAGGATAAGGTTAGGAGCGTCGGTTAGTGGTAAACCACCGGTCTCCAAAACCGGAACTGCAGGTTCGATTCCTGCCGCTCCTGCCAGATTTTAGTCGTCATGGCCAACGTATTCAGCGTATTCGCAAAAATTCCCGTTTTCTTCAGAGAAGTCAAGGGGGAGATGGTCAAGGTCACCTGGCCTTCGCGTCAGGACTTGATCAGCGCCACATGGATCGTCATCATCGTGACGACGATCTTGACGGCGTATATCGGTGCGCTGGATTTCGTATTGTCCAAATCCGTTGCGATCATCCTCAAATGAAAAAGTGGTACGTTGTCCATACGCAGACCGGATCTGAAGATAAGGTCAGAAAAAGCCTGGAGGGCCGGATCGCCTCCAGCGGCCTGAAAGACCAGATGGGCCGGGTCCTGATTCCGACAGAGCAGGTTTCCGAAGTCCGTTCCGGCAAAAAAAAGATCAGCCAGAGGAAGTTCTTCCCCGGATATATCCTGGTCGAGATGGAACTTAACGAGAATACGTGGTTGCTTGTGCGCACGACGCCCGGGGCCACGGGATTCATAGGCATGGGAAAGCAGCCGTCTTCGTTGACCGCCGAGGAAGTGGACAACATCATGAAGCGGACGGTGGAGACCCAGGCCAAGCCTTCACCCAAGGTGCATTTTGAAAAAGGCGAAGCGGTCCGTATCATCGAGGGGCCGTTCTTGAATTTTAACGGTTCGATCGAAGAAGTGAATCCGGAAAAACAAAAGATCAAGGTGAGCGTGTCCATCTTCGGCCGCTCGACCCCCGTAGAATTGGAATTCTGGCAAGTGGAGAAAGTATAAAATTTAGAGTCGCGTATCCATGATGTAGCGACCCAAGAAAGTCCCGAGCGTAGCCCTTGAGTTTGTTCCAGGGACGGAGTCGAGGGAAAAAGGTGTAGCCATGGCAAAAAAAGTCGTCGCACAGATCAAGTTGCACGTTCCGGCCGGACAGGCGAATCCTGCGCCTCCCGTAGGCCCGGCCCTCGGCCAGCATGGTGTCAACATCATGCAGTTCTGCAAGTCTTTTAACGAACAGACCAAGGACAAGGACGGTATCATCCTGCCTGTCGTCATCTCCGTTTACGAAGACAAAAAATTTGATTTCATCATCAAGACCCCGCCGTGCTCGGTCCTTATCAAGCGCGCGGCCAACCTCGCGAAGGCCTCCGGGACAGCCGGAAAAGAAAAGATCGGCACCGTGACCAAAAGGCAGGTCGAGGAGATCGCCAAGCAGAAGCTGGCGGATTTGAACACGACGGACCTTGAGGTGGCAAAGAAAACAGTCGCAGGCACAGCCCGCAGCATGGGCATCGACGTTGTGGAGTGATCCATGTCTAACAAGCATAGCAAAAGATTCGAGGCCGGCGCCAAGCTGGTGGACAAAAGCAAGATTTATCCTCTCAAGGATGCGATCGCCGTTCTGAAATCCGTCCCAAAGACGAAGTTCGACGAAAGCCTTGAGGTTTCTTTTCATCTACGCGTGGATACAAAAAAATCAGACCATATGGTCCGCGGGACCGTGGTCCTGCCTCATGGGACTGGCAAAAAGATCCGCGTCGCGGCCTTTTGCAAGGGAGAAGCCGAAAAGCAGGCCCAAGAGGCCGGCGCAGACTATATCGGCGCCCAGGAATTGATCGACAAGGTCGCCGGAGGATGGATGGATTTTGACAGTGTCGTGGCGACGCCGGATATGATGAGGGATTTAAGCAAGCTCGGCAAGGTTTTGGGGCCGAGGGGGTTGATGCCTAGTCCTAAAACCGGGACCGTGACGCCGAATGTAGGACAGGCGATCCGGGACCTTAAAGCTGGTAAAGTTGAATTCAAGGTCGATAAACAGGGCGGCATTCACGTGGCTGTGGGCAAGTTGTCTTTCAGCGATGGACAGCTGTACGAGAATGCACTTACCTTAATAGAAACCGTCAAAAACGCAAGGCCCGCTTCGGTCAAGGGTGAATTCGTCAGATCGCTTTCACTTTCTACGTCCATGGGGCCGGGATTAAAGGTCAACATATGAACGTCATGACAAAGAGGATCGGGGAAATTTACAGGAATCTTGTCGGCTTGGAGATCAGGAGGCGGCTGGACCATGCCCAGGATATCTTTCTTTTGAATTATCAGAAGCTGACTTCTGCCGAAATGACGCAGTTGAGGAAAGACCTGCGGACCGTGGGGGCCAGCGTTCTGGTGGTTAAAAATTCTTTTATGCGCAAGGCCTTCGAAGAAACCAAGAAGCCGGGCGACGTTGTCCGCCTTGTCGACGGCCCGATGGCCATGGTTTTCGTCAAGGACGATCCGGTCGCGACGTCCAGGATCCTTGTGAATTTTGCCAAGCAGCATGAGGCCCTGAAGCTTTGCGGCGGATTTATGTCCGAGAGGGTCTTGAGCAAGGCCGACGTCGATTTCATCTCCAAACTTCCTTCCAGGCAAGGCCTCTATCAGCAGGTTGCATCTGCTTTGAACGCTCCCATAAGCAAACTGGCGATGAGCTTAAACCAGATCGTGACAAAACTGGCGTATGCGCTCAATGCCGTTAAAGATCAGAAAAAATAATTTTAACTCTTAACTTGTGAATCCTAGGGAAAGGGGAGGTAATAACATGGCAAAAATCGAAGACATGATCAAGGAAATCGAATCGATGACCGTCCTTGAGTTGAGCGATCTGGTCAAGGCCATCGAGGAGAAGTTCGGCGTGACGGCGCAGGCGCCCATGATGGCGATGGCTGTTGCTCCGGGAGCAGGCGCAGGGGCAGGAGCGGCTGCGGTGGAAGAGAAGACGGTCTTTACGGTCGTGCTCACCAGCGCGGGCGCCAACAAGATCTCTGTCATCAAAGAGGTCCGTGCAATCACCAACCTCGGCCTGAAAGAAGCCAAGGACCTGGTGGATGGCGCACCGAAACCCGTCAAAGAGAGCGTTCCTAAGGCTGAAGCCGACGAGCTCAAGAAGAAACTGGAAGCCGCCGGAGCGACGGTGGAGCTGAAGTAAATCGGGTTGGATCTTTTATAATCCGTTGAATATGGGGACTTGAATGAGCAAAAGAAAAAGCTTCGCCAAATTAAAAGAGATCTACCCGATGCCGAACCTCCTGGACTTGCAGCTTTTGTCCTATAAGGAGTTTCTGCAGTCCGAGATCCGTTCCGAGGAACGGAAGTCCTTAGGGCTGCAGGAGGCATTCCAGGAAGTGTTCCCCATCGAGAGTTTCGATAAGAGGTTCCGTCTCGAGTTTGTCAGCTATACCCTCGGCAAACCGAAATACTCCGTTGAGGAGTGTCGCCGCAGGGGCATGACTTTTGCGTCGCCTCTGCGCGCGAACCTGCGCCTGATCACGCCTAACGACGTCAAGATCCAGGAAGTCTATTTTGGGGAATTGCCCCTAATGACGCCGACAGCCTCCTTTATCATCAACGGCGATGAGCGTGTTATTGTCAGCCAGTTGCAGCGTTCTCCGGGCGTCTGCTTTGAAGAAGAGCAGCATCCGACCGGCAAAAAGATTTTCTATGGCCGCATTATTCCGTATCGCGGGGCATGGCTTGAATTCAAATACGACCTGAACGAGGTCATTCTGGCCTATGTGGACCGCCGCCGCAGTTTTCCGGCGACCCAGATCCTGCGCATCATGGGATTTTCCGGAGATGAGGAGATCACAAAGGCTTTCGGCGACGTCCCAGAGATCGCCAATACCCTGAAGAAAGATTTTACCAAGAACAAAGAAGAGGCCCTCGTTGATTTTTACCGCAAGATGCGCCCCACAGAGCCTGTGACGCCGGAAGCAGCCGAGGAATTGTTCTACCGTCTTTTCTTTGATCCGAAAAGATACGATATCGCCCGCGCCGGACGCTTCATTTTGAACAGGAAGCTCGGCATGGACGTCTCAGTTGATAAACGCATCTTGGACGCCGAGACGGTGATCAAGGTGATCCAGTATCTCGTGGGCCTCAAAAAGGGCGAGGGCGAGATCGACGATATCGACCATTTGGGCAATCGCCGCGTCAAGACCGTGGGCGAGCTCATCCAGAACCAGGCAAGGATCGGCTTGGCGAGGCTGGAGAGGTCCATTCGCGAGCGCTTGGCGATTTTGACGGATGCCGACGCCGTCATGATCTACCATTTGATCAATTCCAAGCTTTTTTCCAGTCAAATCCGCGACTTCTTTGCCAGAAGCCAGTTGTCCCAGTTCATGGACCAGGTGAATCCTCTGGCAGAATTGACCCATAAGCGCCGTCTGAGCGCGCTGGGACCCGGCGGATTGTCCCGCGAGAGGGCTGGCTTCGAAGTCCGCGATATCCACCAATCCCATTACGGCCGTATTTGTCCTATTGAGACGCCGGAAGGCCCGAACATCGGCCTGATCGCGTCGTTGACGACCTTTGCCAGGGTCAACGATCTGGGATATCTTGAAACACCCTATCGCAGGGTCGACGACGGCCGCGTTACGAAAAGGATCGAGTATATCACTGCGGACCTTGAGCTGAACAAGTCCATGGCGCAGGCCAACAGCCCCCTGGATGAAGAAGGGGGTTTCCAGGAGAAGGATGTCATTTGCCGCCTCAGGGGCGATTTCCCTAAATTACCTCCCAAGAAAGTCGATTTTATGGATGTGTCGCCGAAACAGCTGGTATCTCTGGCGGCATCCTTGATCCCATTTTTAGAGCATGATGATGCCAACCGCGCACTGATGGGTTCCAATATGCAGCGTCAGGCGGTGCCTTTGATGATCACCGAGCGTCCGCTGGTCGGTACCGATATGGAACAGAAGGCCGCGATCGACTCAGGCGCCGTCGTTATCGCCGAGGAAGACGGTGTGGTCAAGGCGGTCGATGCCAACGCCGTCACTGTCAACGGCAAAGTCTATGAATTAAGGAAATTCAAGCGTTCCAATGCGAATACCTGCGTGAATCAGAAGCCGATCGTCAAGCTCGGCCAGAAGGTCCGCCAGGGCGAGGTGATCGCCGACGGTATCGGGACCAAGGACGGCGAATTGGCCCTGGGTAAGAATCTCCTGGCGGCTTTTATGCCATGGCGCGGCTTCAACTTTGAAGACGCGATCCTGGTTAGCGAGAAGCTCGTGAAGGAGGACGCTTATACGTCGATCCACATCGAGGAGTTCGAGCTGGAGGCCAGAGAGACCCGCCTGGGCAATGAAGAGATCACGCGGGACATCCCGAATGTTTCCGAGGAGGCATTGCGCAATCTCGACGAGAACGGGATCGTGCGTATCGGCGCCGAAGTCGATGCCGGAGATATCCTGGTCGGCAAGGTCACGCCGAAAACGGAATCCGAGTTGTCTCCGGAAGAGAGATTGCTGCGTGCGATCTTCGGCGAAAAGGCCGGCGATGTGCGCGATACATCCCTGACGGTCCCTCCGGGGATCGAAGGTGTGGTCATCGACGTCCAGGTCTTCCAGAGAAAAGAGAGAGGGCGCAAGTCCAAGGAAGATAAAAAGAAAGAACTGGGCCAGACAAAAGAGATCAAGGCCTATTATGCGCAAGAGATCGAATATATCCGGGAGGAGAAGATCGGCAAGATCGCGTCCCTCCTGGGAGTGTCCAAGGCCAAGGCTTTGACCGCCGACCTTGAGGACAATGAGGAAGCCAAGCATATTGCCAAATTCTTTGATGAACAGATCAAGGAACTCGCCCAGGAAGAGGAACAGGAGATCGAAAAGATCAAGAGGGGCGATGAGCTGGCGCCGGGCGTTTTGAAGAAGGTCGTTGTCTATGTCGCCACCAAGCGCAGGCTTGCCGTCGGTGATAAAATGGCCGGCCGTCACGGCAACAAAGGGGTCATCGCCAAGATACTTCCTGAGGAAGACATGCCTTTTCTGGAGGATGGAACACCGGTAGAACTGGTGCTCAATCCGCTGGGTGTTCCTTCGCGCATGAACGTCGGCCAGATCCTTGAAACCCATCTCGGTTGGGCGGCGAAAGTGTTGGGGTTGCATGTTGCGACCCCGGTTTTTGACGGCGCCTCGGAAGGCGAAGTCAAAGAGATGTTGCAAAAGGCCGGGTTGCCTCAAGACGGCAAAGTGGATGTCTATGACGGTTTTACCGGAAAAAAATTCGACCAGAAAGTGACCGTAGGTTACATCTATATGATGAAGCTGATCCATCTGGTCGATGAAAAGATCCATGCGCGTTCCATCGGCCCCTATTCTCTTGTAACGCAGCAGCCCCTGGGCGGCAAGGCCCAGTTCGGCGGACAGCGGTTCGGCGAGATGGAAGTTTGGGCTCTGGAGGCGTATGGCGCGGCATTCAGTCTTCAGGAAATGCTGACGGTCAAAAGCGACGATGTCGCCGGCCGCACGCGGATCTACGAAGCGATCGTTAAAGGCGAACAACGATTGAGCCCGGGAACACCGGAGTCCTTCAATGTTCTGGTCAAAGAGTTACAGGGCCTGGGGCTTGATATAAAAATGGAAAGACAAAAATGACACGTTCGACTTCGTCCTACGATAGGTTTGAGGATTCATCTCAAACGCCATCGAGGGACTTCGCTCAGTGTCATCCTGAGTGACAAAAAGGAATCGAAGGATGAGAAGAGATCTCAATCAGAAAAATCCGAACGAAGAAATCTCTCAGTTTGACGCGATCTCCATCAAGGTCGCTTCGTCTACGACGATCCATTCCTGGTCCAAGGGCGAGGTCAAGAAGGCCGAGACGATCAATTACCGGACGCTTAAGCCTGAAAAGGACGGCTTGTTCTGCGAGAAGATTTTCGGGCCCGTCAAGGATTGGGAGTGTAACTGCGGGAAATACAAGGGCAATAAATTCAGGAACATCGTCTGCGACCGTTGCGGCGTGGAAGTCACGCGCTCCAACGTCCGTCGCGACCGTATGGGCCATATTGAACTGGCCGCTCCCGTGACGCATATCTGGTTTTTCAAGGCTGTGCCGTCCAGGATCTCGGCGCTGTTGGATATCGGTCTCAGAGACCTGGAAAAGATCATCTATTATGAGGAATATATCGTCATCGATCCGGGTGATACGGGGTTGAAGAAGGGCGAACTTCTGACGGAAGACCGTTACCAGGAGCTTCAGGAGAAGTATGGCACGGGTTTCAGGGCCAAGATCGGCGCCGAAGCGGTGCTGGAGCTGCTCAAGGAGATCGACCTGGACGCGTTGTCCAAGAAACTTCACAAACAGCTGGAAACGTCCAAAGAGGGCACGAACGCCCGTAAGATCTTAAAGACCCTCAAGATCGTCGAAGATTTTAAAAAGTCCGCCAACAAACCGGAGTGGATGGTCCTGGAAGTCTTGCCCGTCATCCCGCCGGACCTCAGGCCGCTCGTTCCTTTGGACGGAGGGCGTTTTGCCACGTCCGACTTGAACGATCTCTACCGGCGCGTGATCAACCGCAACAACCGGTTGAAGAAGCTCTTGGACCTTAATGCCCCCGAGATCATCATTCGTAATGAAAAGCGCATGCTCCAGGAGGCTGTGGACGCGCTTCTGGATAACGGCCGTCACGGCCGTCCTGTCCTGGGTTCGAACAACAGGCCGTTGAAATCCCTTTCGGATATGCTCAAAGGCAAGCAGGGGCGTTTCCGCCAGAACCTGCTGGGCAAGCGCGTGGATTATTCCGGCCGTTCCGTTATCGTCGTTGGCCCGGAGCTCGACCTGCACCAGTGCGGTCTGCCGAAGCGCATGGCCCTGGAATTATTTGAGCCGTTCATCATCAAGAAATTACGCGAACGCGGTTTTGTCCATACGATCAAAGGCGCCAAGAGGATGGTTGAGCGCGCCAAGATCGAAGTCTGGGACATCCTTGACGAAGTGATCAAGGATCACCCCGTCCTGTTGAACCGCGCCCCGACATTGCATCGCCTGTCCGTACAGGCCTTTGAGCCGGTCCTGGTCGAAGGCAAGGCCATCAGGATCCATCCTTTGGTCTGTACGGCTTTCAACGCCGACTTCGACGGCGACCAGATGGCCGTCCATGTTCCGTTGTCGCTGGAGGCCCAGATGGAAGCGCGGCTGCTGATGCTGTCCATCAACAATATCTTTTCTCCCGCGGACGGACGTCCGATCACGACGCCGACGCAGGATATCATTTTGGGACTTTGCTATTTGACCAAGATCAAACCCAAGGCAAAAGGCGAAGGCATGGTCCTGTCCGATGCGGTTGAAGCGATCGCCGCCTATGACGACGGGACGATCGATCTCCACGCCAAGATCAAGGCGAGGATCCCCAACCAGTATCAGCTCAATGAAGGCATTTATTCCGGTGAACGGGCCCTGGTGGAAACGACCGTCGGCCGTATCATCTTCAATGAGAGGCTTCCGAAAGAGTTCGGATTCGTTAACCTCGAGCTCAACAAGAAAAATGTCGGCCAGATCGTCACGGCGTGTTATAAGCGGTTCGGGCACGACTCCACCATCAAGCTTCTTGACCGGCTCAAAGCGCTCGGTTTCGAATACGCGACGCTCGGCGGCATTTCCATTTCTATCGACGATCTGGAGATCCCCGAAGAGAAGAAGGAATATATCGCCGAGGCGAAAAAGGAAGTGGCCAAGGTCGAGGACCAATATCGCAAAGGCATCATCACCAACGGTGAGCGTTACAACAAGGTCATCGATATCTGGACGCATACGACGGACAAGGTTTCGGACCTCGTCTTTAAGAAGATGGATGCATTTAATCCGATCTTCATGATGGCCGATTCCGGCGCCCGCGGCTCGAGACTTCAGGTCAGGCAGCTGGCCGGCATGCGCGGTTTGATGGCCAAGCCTTCGGGCGAGATCATCGAAAACCCGATCACGGCCAGTTTCCGCGAAGGCCTGACGGTGCTTGAATATTTTATTTCGACGCACGGCGCGCGTAAAGGGTTGGCGGATACGGCGCTCAAGACCGCCGACGCCGGTTATCTGACGCGTCGTCTGGTGGATGTCTCCCAGGAAGTCATTATTACGGAAGAGGATTGCGGTACCTTGAACGGCATTTCCCTTTCTTCGATCATTGAGGGCGACGAGGTCGTTGTTCCTTTGAAGGAACGTATCGTCGGCCGCGTGACTCTCGATAATATCGTCGATGTCATCACGGATGAGACCATTGTGGCATCGGGCGAGATGATCACGACAGAGAAGGCTGAAGTCCTGGAAAAGATGGGGATCGAGAAGATCCGTATCCGCAGCGTCCTGACTTGCGAGTCCGACCGCGGCATCTGCGCCAAGTGTTACGGCAAAGACCTGGCGCGGGACGGATTGGTTGAGATCGGCTTGGCTGTGGGGATCATCGCGGCACAGTCGATCGGAGAACCGGGGACCCAGCTGACGATGAGGACGTTCCATATCGGCGGCACGGCATCCCGTATCGTAGAACAATCTTTCGTCAAATCCAAGAACAAGGGTGTTTTGAATTTTCATGCATTGCGGACGGTCGCCAGGGGCAAGGATCTGATCGTTCTGAACCGTAACGGTTCTTTGACGATCAACGATCCCCAGGGGCGTGAACTGGAGCGTTATGCCATTCCGCAGGGCAGCGTGATTTCCATGGCGGAAGGCGAAGAGGTCCAGAAGGGCGTCATTTTCGTCCGCTGGGACCCCTATACATTGCCGATCCTGACGGAAGTCGCCGGTATCGTCCGTTATGAAGATATCAAGGAAAATATCACGATGCGCGAAGAGATGAACCCGACCACCGGGATCGCCGAGCGCGTCATCGTCGAACACAAGATGGAATTCCATCCGCAGATCATCATTCTGGATACGGGCGGACAGGTCGTCGGTATTTATCCGATCCCGATCGGCGCCCATATCCTGGTGAAAGACGGCCAGAAGATCGAGGCCGGCGAGCTGATCGCCAAGATCCCACGCGTGTCCGGCAAGACCAGGGATATCACGGGCGGTCTGCCGCGCGTGGCGGAGTTGTTCGAGGCCCGCAGGCCCAAAGACCCTGCGATCATTTCAGAAATAGACGGGTTCGTCGAATTCAGCGAGAATAAGAAGGGCCAGAGGATGATCATCGTGACGTCCTCGACAGGCATGAAGCGCGAATACGCGATCCCTCATGGCAAGCACCCGAATGTGTATCGCGGCGACCGCGTGACGGCAGGCCAGCAGTTGACGGACGGCCCCGTGGTCTTGCAGGACATCTTGCGCGTCTGCGGCGATAAGATCCTTCAGGAATATCTCGTCAATGAAGTGCAGGAAGTTTACCGTCTGCAAGGCGTCAAGATCAATGACAAACACATTGAGGTCATTATCCGGCAGATGCTCAAGAAGGTTAAGATTGAGGATTCCGGGGATACGGAATTCCTTTCCGGCCAGCAGGTGGACCGCTGGAGGTTCCAGAAAGAGAACCAGCGCGTGATCAAAAAAGGCGGCAAGCCGGCTTCCGCGACCCCGCTCCTTCTGGGGATCACGAAAGCGTCGCTGACAACGGAAAGCTTTATTTCCGCGGCAAGCTTCCAGGAGACGACCAAGGTCCTGACGGATGCGGCCGCTTCCGGAAAACGGGATGAGCTTTTCGGCCTGAAAGAGAACGTTATTGTCGGCCACTTGATCCCGGCCGGCACGGGCCTCAAGATACACCAGGATTTTAAGATCAATAAAGAAGATGTGGCCATTTCTGTAAAAGAGGAAGGTGTGAATGCCGACAATTCAGCAGCTCATACGGAGTAGCAGGATCGCCAAGAAGGTCAAGTCAAAATCGCCGGCCCTCAAGGGCTGTCCTCAGCGTCGGGGGGTCTGCCTTCAGGTCAAGACCATGACGCCGAAGAAGCCGAACTCGGCGCTTCGCAAGATCGCGAGAGTCCGCCTGACGACGGGCATTGAAGTGACATCCTATATCCCCGGGGAAGGGCATAACCTGCAGGAGCATTCGATCGTTCTGGTCAGGGGCGGCAGGGTCAAAGACCTTCCGGGTGTGCGCTATCACATCGTCCGCGGGACGCTGGATACGGCCGGCGTGGCCAACAGGAAGAAGTCACGCTCCAAGTACGGTGCGAAAAGAGGCAAGGAAGCGACGAAGAAAAAGTAATAAGATTTGCAAGCGTGGGAGTGAGGACACATGAGAAGAAGACGCGCAGTCAAAAGACAGATTTTACCTGATCCGAAATATAACAGCCGGATCGTGGCCAAGATGATCAACATCCTGATGATCAAGGGTAAGAAGTCCACGGCCGAGACGATCGTCTACGGCGCCTTCGATATCATTAAAGCCAAGTCTGGAGAAGAGGACCCTGTGAAGGTGTTCAATAAGGCGCTGGAGAATATCCGGCCGCGGCTGGAGGTCAAGCCCCGTCGCGTGGGTGGCGCTACTTATCAGGTTCCTATCGAGGTATCTCAGGAGCGTGGCGTGTCGCTTGCCTTGCGCTGGATCAAAGATTTTTCACGTGCCAAAAAAGGCAAACCCATGCCGGAGCGCCTGGCTGATGAGATCATGGCCGGGTTCAAAGGCGAGGGCGCTGCCATCAAGAAGAGAGACGATACCCACAAGATGGCGGAAGCCAACAAGGCCTTTGCTCATTTTAGATGGTAAAGGGGCCGGAACGACAGGACGGCTTAAGTGACAGTTGAAGAAAGAATGCTGACCATGACGCAAAAAATAGATCTGACAAAAATACGTAATATCGGTGTAATTGCTCATATCGACGCCGGCAAGACGACGACGACAGAGCGTATGCTTTTTTACACTAAGAAGATCCACAAGATCGGCGAAGTGCATGACGGGACCGCAACGATGGACTGGATGGTGCAGGAGCAGGAACGCGGGATCACGATTACGTCGGCATCGACGACATGTTTCTGGCGCGATATCCACATCAATATCATCGATACGCCGGGTCACGTGGATTTTACGGTCGAGGTGGAACGTTCCCTCAAGGTCCTGGACGGCGCCGTAGTTGTTTTCTGTGCCGTGGCCGGCGTGCAGCCCCAGTCAGAGACGGTCTGGCGCCAGGCGGACAAGTATCACGTTCCCAGGATCGCCTTCGTCAACAAGATGGACCGTGTGGGTGCCGATTTCCCGAACGTCTTGGCCGAGATACACCAGAAGCTTGGCGCGTGTGCTGCGGCGATCCAGCTGCCTCTCGGCGCGGAAGAGAATTTCTCCGGAATGATCGACCTGGTCGAAGAAGAGTTGGTTATGCCTGTCGATGAAAAGGGTGAGAAGTTTGAGCGCAAGCCAGTGCCGGAAGAGTATAAGGCGAAACTCCAGGAATATCGCCATACGCTGATCGAAAGGGTCGCCGAGGTCAATGACCACCTGATGGACCTTTATATCCACAACAAGCCCATTACCAAGGAAGATATCAAGCGGTCGATCCGTGAAGCGACCGTCGCCAATAAGTTCTGCCCCGTGCTCTGCGGTTCCTCCCTGAAGAACAAAGGGATCCAGCTGGTCCTGGATGCCGTCTGTGATTACCTGCCGGCGCCTTTGGATGTTGCGGCTGTCAAAGGATTTGAGCCGGACAGCGGAGAATACGAGGAGAGGCAGGTTTCTATGGATGCGCCGTTCTGCGGCTTCTGTTTTAAGGTCATGAGCGACCCCTATGTCGGCCGTCTTAATTTCGTACGTATCTATTCAGGGAAGATCAATGCCGGCGAGACGGTCTTTAATTCCGTCAAGCGTGAAGATGAAAGGATCTCCAAGATCGTGCGTATGCATGCCAATAAACAGGAAATGATCGAGTCGGCCCATTGCGGGGATATCGTTGCTTTTGTGGGTCTCAAGGAGACGAATACGGGAGATACCCTTTGCGACGAGAAAAATCCGATCGTTCTGGAAGCCATCAAATTTCCTGAGCCTGTCGTGGACCTGGCGATCGAGACAAAGTCCAAGGCCGACCAGGAGAAACTGGCGTTTGCCCTGCGTAAACTGCAGGATGAGGATCCTTCGTTCCGCGTCACTTACAATACCGAGACGGCGCAGACGATCATTTCCGGGATGGGACAATTGCATCTGGAGATCGCCGTCGATCGGATATTAAGAGAATTTAATGTAGAAGCAAAAGTCGGGCGTCCGCAGGTGGCGTATCGAGAATCGATCCGCAAGAAAATGTCCGTCACCGGCAAGTTCATTCAGCAGTCCGGCGGCCGCGGCCAGTATGGTCACGTCGTTTTGATCATGCAGCCTCAGGAGGTTCCGGGGACAGGGATCACGTTTGAGGAAACCCTGAAGGGCGGGGTGATCCCGAGAGAATATATCCCTGCCGTCAAGAACGGGATCGTCATGGCAGCCAAGAGCGGCGTCCTTGGGAGTTATCCGGTAACGGATATTGCTGTGACCCTGGTAGACGGCTCCTTCCATGAAGTCGATTCATCCGAGATCGCTTTTCAGATGGCGGCTTCGATTGCGTTTACGGACGGGCTGCGTTCAGGAGGCTCTTATCTGCTTGAGCCGATTATGGATATCGAAATTGTTGTCCCCGAAGAGTTCATGGGATCGGTCATCGGAGACTTCAGTTCTCGTCGGGGAAAGCTTGTGTCCATGGGGCAGAGGGGGAACGTCAGGGTCCTGCGCGGACATGTTCCGCTTGCAGAAGTTTTTGATTATGCTAATATAGTGCGATCGTTGACACAAGGCCGAGCGTCTTTTACAATGGAGCCCTTTTGTTATCAAGAGGTGCCTAAAGATATAGCCAATAAGGTGTTAGGGATAAAATAATCCAAAAGGTGACCCAAAAAGGGAATGCCTTCCCGACACCGCATAGGAGAAGGTTCTAACGGAGGTGAAAGATGTCAAAAGAAAAGTTTGTCAGAACAAAGCCCCACGTTAATATCGGAACTATTGGCCACGTTGATCACGGAAAGACAAGTCTGACAGCTGCGATCACAACAGTTTTATCGAAAAAAGGCTGGGCGGAAGCCAGAAGCTACGAGTCGATCGATAACGCGCCTGAAGAGAGGGAGAGGGGCGTCACGATCAACATCGCCCACGTGGAATATCAGACGGATACCCGTCACTATGCGCATATCGACTGTCCGGGTCACGCAGATTACATCAAAAACATGATCACAGGCGCCGCTCAGATGGATGGCGCAATCCTGGTCGTGTCCGCTGCGGACGGTCCGATGCCCCAGACCCGCGAGCATATCCTGCTTGCGCGTCAGGTGAACGTTCCTGCCATCGTCGTATTTTTGAACAAGGTCGATATGGTCCAGGACAAAGAGCTCATTGACTTGGTCGAGATGGAAGTGCGCGATCTTTTGACAAAGTATAACTTTCCCGGCGACAAGACGCCGATCGTCAAGGGTAGCGCGACAGAGGCCTTGTCTTGCCTGTGTGCGAAACCGGATTGTCCCAAATGCGGTCCGATCTTTGAATTAATGAAAGCCGTTGATGAGTTCATCCCGATGCCAAAGCGCGAACTCGAAAAACCCTTCTTGATGGCCGTGGAAGATGTCTTCACGATCTCAGGCCGCGGAACTGTCGGCACGGGCCGTATCGAAAGAGGCAAGATCAAGCTTAATGATAACGTGGATATCGTCGGTATGAGAAACGAGATCGGCAAGACCGTTGTGACAGGTATTGAAATGTTCCGTAAACTCCTGGATGACGGCCAGGCGGGTGATAACGTCGGGCTGCTCTTGCGCGGCGTTGACAAGGATTCTCTGGAACGCGGCATGGTCCTGGCAGCTCCAGGGTCCATTACGCCTCACAAGAAGTTCAAAGCCCAAGTCTACATCCTGACCAAAGAAGAGGGTGGGCGTCATACGCCGTTCTTCACCGGTTACCGTCCGCAGTTCTATTTCAGGACGACGGACGTGACGGGAACGATCAAGCTGCCTGCGGGCGTAGAAATGATCATGCCTGGCGATAACATTACGGTTGAGGCGGAATTGATCATGCCCATCGCGATGGAAAAAGAGCTGCGTTTTGCCATTCGCGAAGGCGGCCATACAGTCGGCGCCGGAGTCGTTTCGGAGATCGTCGAATAAGAGAGGCTCCTTGCCTAAGCGTTCGTAAATTTGCATCGGAAATCCCCAATGTAAATTTACTTCGCAGGCTCTCCGTCGAGGGGACGGACAGGAGTTGGTTTTGAAGAGTAAGAACCTAAAATAGGCAAAATCAAATGGCACAGAAAATACGTATACGACTTAAAGCGTACGATCACCGCCTCTTGGATCAGTCAACGAAAGAGATCGTTGAGACGGCCAAGCGAAGTGGGGCGAAAGTTGCCGGCCCCATTCCTTTGCCGACCAAGAAGGAGATCTACACCGTTAATCGTTCGGTCGTTATTGACAAGAAGTCCCGGGAACAATTCCTCCTGGCGACGCATAAGAGGCTCCTGGAACTTCATGAGCCGACAGCCAAGACGATCGATGCTTTGCGGAAGTTGAATCTCCCTGCCGGCGTGGACGTGGAAATTCGCTGACGCCTCAAGCAAACCGGCGGCTGCAAAGAGAAATGGTGAATCCATGGGTGTATTGAATACGACGATAAAAATATTGGGCAAAAAGGTCGGCATGACGCAGGTGTTTAGCGATGACGGCAAGGTCAGGCCTGTGACCGTCATCGAGGCAGGCCCTTGTGTTGTGATGGGCCTGAATGATAAAAACATCAAAGTCGGCTTCGGCGATACCAAGGAGTCTAAGGTCAAAAAACCCCAGGTCGGGGAATTCAAGAAGTTGAACCTTTCCGTCCGTCGCTATGTGCGCGAGCTGCGCGTGGCCGACAAGGGGAATTACAAGGTCGGCGACGAGATCAAGGTGGATATTTTCCAGGAGGGTGATTTCGTCGATGTATCGGGTATTTCCATCGGCAAGGGTTTCCAGGGCGGTATGAAGCGCTGGCACTGGATGGGGACGCCGATGACCCACGGTTCCATGTCTCATCGCCGCGTCGGGTCGATCGGCGCAAGTTCCGATCCGTCTCGTGTGTTCAAAGGCAAGACCATGGCCGGCCATATGGGTCACGACAAGGTCACGGTCCAGAACCTTAAAGTCGTCAAGGTCGATCTGGCCAACAATATCCTGGTCGTCCAGGGCGCTGTCCCGGGATACAAGAGCAGTTTACTTGAGATCAGGAAGTCCATCAAGAAGCAGAAGAAAGCGTAAGGGATCATGGAAAAGAAGAATCGTATCGTCATGCCGGTTGTGGATATGGGTAATAAGGTGGTCGAGGAGATCGAGCTGGACGCCCATGTCTTTGATGGTTCCGTAAAGAAGAAGACCCTGTATCAGGCGATCGTCGGCTATCGTGCTAACCGTCGCCTGGGCTTGGCCGAGACAAAAACGCGCGGCGAAGTTTCCGGCGGCGGCAAGAAACCCTGGCGTCAAAAGGGGACCGGTCGGGCTCGTCACGGTTCGACCCGTTCGCCCTTGTGGCGTCACGGCGGTGTTGTCTTTGGACCCCACCCCAGGGATTTCAGCTAT
Source organism: Candidatus Omnitrophica bacterium UBA6210 (assembly GCA_002421805.1). Classification (GTDB taxonomy): domain Bacteria; phylum Omnitrophota; class Gorgyraeia; order Velamenicoccales; family Velamenicoccaceae; genus Velamenicoccus. The sequence goes on along the minus strand of DISM01000003.1, from coordinate 65,060 downwards.
ACGATGCCGCAACAGATCAGGAATGAAGCCCTTCGGTCGAGCCTGAACGCCAGGATCGCTTCCGGAGATGTCGTCCTGGTTGAAAAGATCCATATCCTAGCCCCCAAGACCAAGGAGTTCGCCAAGTTTCTCGACGCACTGAAGTTGTCTGCGACGTCTGTCCTGTGCGTTTTGGAATCGGTAACGGAGAACATCAAACGTTCGGCGCGGAATATCCAGGGGCTGCAACTCTTAGATTCCTCGTCGCTGAATGCCTATGATGTTATGAATACCAAGAAGATTATTTTATCCAGAGACTCACTAAAAAATTTAACAAAACGCTTGAAACATGCATAGTCCATATGATACTATTAAAACTTTAATTCATTCCGAAAAGGGCTCTCGCCTTGAGTCCGACGGGTGCTATCAGTTTTACGTCGCCTCTTCCGCCACAAAAGTCGATATCAAGCACGCGGTGGAAAAGATCTATAAGGTCAAGGTGCGCGACGTCAACACGATGACCGTTCGGGGCAAGATGAAGCGCATCCGCATGCAGCTGGGTAAGCAGCCGGATTGGAAAAAAGCGTTCGTGCGCCTCGAAGAGAACCAAAAGATCGACATAAAGTAATTTTCGGAAAAGAAGAAAGGCATACCAAGATGGGGTTAAGGAAATTTAAGCCTACAACGCCTGGAATGCGCTGGGCCAATTTGCCGGATTTTGAAGGGGTCGCCAAGAAACGCCCGGAAAAATCGCTGGTCGAGCCGATCCGCAAGTCCGGAGGCCGCAATAACGCGGGCCGCATCACGACGCGTCATATCGGCGGCGGGCACAAAAGGCTTTATCGCATTATCGATTTCAAAAGGGATAAGTTCGATGTGGCCGGTAAGGTTCTGTCGATCGAATACGATCCCAACAGGACGTGTCGTATTGCGCTTGTTCAGTACCCTGACGGAGAGAGGAGATATGTCCTTTCGCCGCTGGGTCTGCAGGTGGGCGATGCCGTCACGAGTTCCCTGGGGGCGGACCTTGAAGTCAAGACGGGCAACACGATGCCTCTGAGGTATATTCCGCTGGGAACGTTCATCCATAATCTCGAACTGACGCGCGGGAAAGGCGGACAGATGGTCCGCAGCGCCGGCAACGCTGCCCAGATCACCGCCAAGGAAGGGGATAGCGCGCATGTTAAGCTTCCTTCCGGCGAGGTGCGGTTGATCCAATTGAATTGTTTAGCCACGATTGGCCAGGTGGGGAACGTCGAGCATGAAGCCGAGATGCACGGGAAAGCCGGGCGCAAGCGCTGGCTGGGCATTCGCCCGACGGTCCGCGGTTCGGCCATGAATCCGATCGACCATCCGCATGGCGGCGGCGAAGGAAAGGCCGGCCAAGGCAACCCACACCCGGTGTCGCCGTGGGGCCAGAAGTGCAAAGGCCTGAAGACAAGAAAAGGAAAGAGATATTCCAATAAATATATCGTCAAGAGAAGGAATGCCTAATGGCTCGTTCGCTTAAAAAAGGACCGTTTGTCGAAGAGAAGCTTATCAAAAGAGTGGAGGCCGCCCGCAGGAGCGGTTCACGGCAGCCCATCAAGACTTGGTCCAGGAGTTCGACTGTGACGCCTGATTTTGTGGGATTGACGATTGCGATCCACGACGGCCGCAAACACGTCCCGGTATTCGTCACGGAGAACATGGTCGGACATAAACTGGGAGAATTCGCACCCACGAGAACCTTTAGAAAACACGGCGGCGTCAAAGCCAAGAAAGCCGTAGAATTGACATAAAATTATGATCGCAAAAGCCGAAGTAAAACATATCAGGGGTTCCGCCAGGAAGATCAGGCAAGTGATTGATTTGATCCGCGGGATGAACGCCGTCGAAGCGATGAACTTTCTCAAATTCATCAACAAGAGGCCGACGTATTATGTGGCTAAGGTGTTGCATTCTGCCGTCGCCAACGCCAAATCCAAGGGTTTGGATGCAGAAGCACTCGTGATTTCCAAGATCACGGCTGACGAGGGCCCGCGATGGAAGCGTTATCGGGCCGCGACCTTCGGCCGCGCCGGAGAGATTTTGAAAAAGACCAGCCATATCAAGATCGAGCTGGATCTGGGCAAAGAGATGCAGCCTGAGCCGCCCAAGACAGCTCCTGTGGCGTCGAAAAAGATCGAAAAGAAACACAGGCTGGCCGGAGTAGGGAAGGCCGGCGTTAAGGCCGTCAAAAAAGGGTAGCGATCGGTTCTTTTGTAAGGTGAGCGTAACCCCTTGTGTTTGTATCTCGGAAATCGACCCGCCAGAGGCGGGATGAGGAGGAGTTGTGGGGCAAAAAGTTAATCCGACGTCAGTGAGGCTTGGTTTTATTAAAGATTCAACGTCGAGATGGTTTGCGCGGCATGCCGATTTCGGGCTCTATCTTGAGGAAGACTACAAGATCCGCAAGCACATTAAAAACCAGCTCAAGGCTGCTGCTGTCTCTAAAGTTACGATTGACCGTGTCGCCGGGAAGGTTAAGATCCGTATCCATTCCGCGAGGCCTGGCGTGATCATCGGGCGTCATGGGGCGGATATCGAGAAGCTGACGAATGATCTGAGGGATATTGTTAAGGATAAAGAAGTGGTTGTGGACATTGAAGAGGTTAAGAGCCCCTCTATCGAATCGCAGCTCATTGCGGAAAATATCGCTTTTCAGCTTGAGAAACGCGTGGCTTTCCGCCGCGCCATCAAGAGGGCTATGGACCAGGCGGTGTCTTCCGGAGCCAAGGGGATCAAGGTCTGTGTGGCAGGTCGTCTCGGAGGAGCGGAGATTGCCAGGACACAGGTGTATAAATGGGGCAGCATTCCTTTACAGACGTTCCGTGCGGATATCGATTACGGGTTTACAGAGGCCCATACGCGTTATGGCCTGATCGGTGTCAAGGTCTGGGTCTATAAGGGCGATGCCCTCTTAGAGAAACTCAGAGAAGACCGCAAGAAACAGGAAGAAGCGGCGCAGGGAAAGGCCGAGGGAAAAACCGAAGGTTCTGAAGCAAAGGCGTGAGTTCATCCGAGACGGGTGAGCGCGTTAAGTTACAAGGAGCAGCAAGATGCCTTTAATGCCCAGACGGGTAAAATACAGAAAATTTCAGCGCGGAAAGAACCGCGGTATCGCTATAAAAGGTTCTGATCTGAGTTTCGGCGAATTTGGCCTGAAGGCTTTGCATAATGGCATCATCAAGAATAATCAGATCGAGGCGGTCCGCGTTCTTTTGGCCAGGCAGTTAAGAGGAAGCGGAAAGGTTTGGATCAGGATATTCCCTCATAAGTCTGTGACTAAAAAACCCGCAGAAACCCGCATGGGAAAGGGCAAGGGGGATTTGAGCCATTGGGTGGCCCAGGTGAGGCGGGGCGCCATCCTTTTTGAGCTGGGGGGCATCCCCGAGGCCCTGGCACGCACGGCATTGCGTCTGGCGGCTTTCAAGTTGCCTGTGCGCACCAAATTCGTGACACGAGCTCATACGATATAGGATAGAGGTTGCAATGAAGATAGCCGAGTTGAGAAACTTAAGCAAGGAAGATTTATCTGTGAAGCTGATGTCGCTGAAAGAAGAGCTGGGCCGTCTCAATTACGGCAAGACCATCGGCCAGGTGGATAAACCTCACAGATTCAAGGAGCTGCGCAGGACCATCGCGCAGATCCAGACCCTGTTGAACCAGACAGAGACGGCCACGAAAAAGGAATAACCCCCTATGAGCGAGAGAACGACGGTAAAGACCAGGAAAGAATTTGTCGGGATCGTGACAAGCGATAAGATGCAGAAGACCGTTGTCGTTGAGGTGGAAACGTTTGTCCGGCATGCCCGTTATGGCAAGACGATCAAGGCCAAGGAAAAATTCAAGGCCCATGACGAGAAGAATGAAGCGCATATCGGCGACAAGGTGCGTATCAGCGAGACCCGGCCTTTATCCAAGGATAAGCGCTGGAGGGTGGTTGAGATCGTTGCCAAAGGCATCGGCCCCGCGGCAGGAGAGATCCAATGATTTATAAGCGAACGCTTTTAACAGTGGCGGATAATACGGGCGCTAAAGTTGCCTCCTGTATCGGCGTTGTGGGGCGCAAAGGCAAATTGGATGCCACGATCGGGGATATCATCACGGTTAACATCAAGTCGGCTTCTCCGGATGCGACGATCAAGAAGGGCGAAGTGGCCAAGGCTGTGATCGTGCGCATGAGGGCACCGTTACGCCGGGCTGACGGCTCCTATTTAAAGTTCGATTCTAATGCCGTTGTCATGATCGACAAAGACCTTAACCCGCGGGGCACGCGTGTTTTCGGGCCCGTGGCGCGCGAACTTCGCGAGAAGAATTTTATGAAGATCGTTTCGTTAGCGCCAGAGGTGATTTAGCCATGAATAAGATCAAGAAAGGCGACACTGTCGCTGTCATGACGGGGAAGGACAAAGGCAAGAAGGGCAAGGTACTGCGTGTGATGCCTGAGACGGGCAAGATCCTTGTGGAAGGTATCAACTTTGTAAAAAAACACCAGAGGAAGACGCGCCAGGACCAGCAGGAAGCCGGTATCGTCCAGGTGGAGCGTCCCGTCCATGCCGGGAACCTGATGGTCGTCTGCAAGAACTGCCAGGCGCCGGCGCGGGTTGGTTTTACCGTCCTTAAAGACCAGACAAAAGCGCGCATCTGTAAAAAGTGTAACGAGACATTTTAGGCATACGACCAGACAGATAAAAATATATAGGCCAAACAATGACAGAAAATAAAACGACCCCACGCTTGCTTGAGAAATACAGGAAAGAAGTTGTTCCGGAGCTGGTCCGGTTGATGAATTACAAGAATGCCCTGCAGGCCCCGCGCCTCAAAAAGATTGTCGTCAATATGGGTGTTGGAGAGGCGATCCAGGATATCAAGATGCTGGAAAAATCCGTTGAGGAGCTGGGGATGATCACGGGCCAGAAACCTGTCGTCACGCGCTCCAAGAAGGCGATCGCTAATTTTAAGATCAAGAAAGCCCAGGCCATCGGCTGCATGGTGACGCTCAGGCGCCAGAAGATGTATGAGTTCTTGGATCGTCTCATCAGTGTGGCCTTGCCCAGGATCAGGGATTTTCGGGGCGTGAACCCCAAGTCGTTCGACGCCCAGGGGAATTTTACGTTAGGCATTACGGAACAGGCGATCTTTCCTGAGGTCGACGTGGACAGAGTCAGCCGCGTGCAGGGGATGGACATAACGTTTGTCATTGCTTCTGCGTCCCAGAAAGAATCGTATGAATTTTTGAGGTTGATGGGGATTCCGTTCAGCAAGGCCGACAAGAGCTCATAGAATCTTTCACGGAAGGATTAACTGTGGCTAAGAAATCACAAATCAATCGCTGGAAGAGAACGCCGAAGTTTTCGACGCGCAAAACGAACCGTTGCCGGCTCTGCGGCCGCAGTGGCGGCTATTACAGAAGATTTCAGCTCTGCCGTATCTGTTTCAGGGAATTAGCGTCCAAGGGGGAGATCCCCGGCGTGCGTAAGGCCAGCTGGTAGGGCCAGCGATACGTCTGCTTTTGGCTCTGGCTGAAGGCCGAGGGCAGGCAGGGAAACGCTGAAGTCAAAGTTTTGAGTATCGAGAGAAGAGGAGAAATTGTATGGGTTTTACAGATCCGATCGCCAATATGTTGACATTGATCAGGAATGCCGCGAGGGCCCGCCAGGAGAAGACGGATGTTCCGTATTCCAAGCTTCTGGAGGGAATCGCCGGGATCCTTAAAGAGGAAGGTTTTATTGATAATTTCAGGGTCATCAAGGACACCAAGCAGGGTGTTTTGAGGATTTACCTGAGGTATGTTCATAAGAAATCCGTGATCATTAATCTGAAGAGAGTGTCCCGTCCGGGGTTGCGCGTGTATGCGGATATCAGGCATCTTCCCAGGGTCCTGCGCGGCAAGGGGACAGCGATCATGACGACATCCAAGGGTTTGATGACGGAAGCGAAGGCCAGGGAAGCGGGCATCGGCGGCGAAGTTCTCTGTTACGTTTGGTGAGGAGCTATGTCTAGAATAGGAAAAAGACCAGTTGATATTTTACCCGGCGTCAAGGTCGATGTGCAGGAAAGCTGCCTGAAGGTGGAAGGGCCCAAGGGAAAGATAGAATTTAAGTTTTCCGGAGACATCGCTTGCGAACAGAAGGATAACAAGCTTTTTTTCAGTGCCTTGAAAGACACGAAACCCGTCAGGGCCATGTTTGGGACGACGCGCGCCCTGGCGCAGAACATGATTATCGGCGTGACGTCTGGTTTTTCAAAGACTCTCATTATCGAAGGGGTGGGCTATAAGGCACAGACGCAGGGAAAAAACCTGAAGCTCAATGTCGGGTTCACCCATCCCGTGGAGTATCCTATCCCCGAGGGGATCAAGATTGATGCTTCCAAGCAGGTGGAGATCACGGTTTCTGGCGTCGACAAGACCCAGGTGGGCCAGGTCGCTGCGGAGATCCGCCGGATATGTCCTCCGGAGCCCTATAAAGGAAAAGGAATCCGCTATAAGGATGAGCGTATCCGTAGAAAAGTCGGCAAAGCCGTCACGAAGTAAGGATAAAAGAGATGAAGATCAAAAGAACAGCCAGGGAAAGACGTCATTTAAGGATCAGGGAAAAGGTTTCCGGTACGTCGGAGCGCCCCCGCTTAAACGTGCGCCGGAGCCTGCAGAACCTGTTTATCCAGATCATTGATGACGGTAAGAGAGCGACATTGCTTTCCGCCTCGACAGCAGACAAGGATTTCAAGAGCAAGATTTCTTACGGCGGGAACGTCAAGGCGGCTGCGGCTCTGGGAGAGATCGTGGCACGGGAAGCTAAAAATAAGAACATTACGCGCGTCGTGTTTGACAGGGGCGGCTATGATTATCATGGCCGCATCAAGGCATTTGCCGACGCCGCGCGGAAAGGTGGATTGGAGTTTTAAGATGGTTGAGCCTATTTCCGTGACAGAGAGCAAGGAAGCTATCGAGAAGGTCGTCAGGATCAGCCGTGTGGCCAAGGTGACCAAGGGCGGCAAGAAGTTGTCTTTCAGTGCGCTGGTCGTCGTAGGCAACACCAGGGGCAAGGTCGGCGTTTCCCTGGGGAAGGCGAATGAGGTTTCGGATGCTATCCGTAAGGGTATCGCCCAAGCCAAAAAGAGTATGATGCAAGTTCCTTTGCAGGGAACGACTATCCCGCACGATGTTGTTGGGAGATTTGGTTCGGCCCGCGTCATCTTAAAGCCCGCTGTTGAAGGGACCGGGATCATTGCTTCGGGTCCTGTGCGCGCGGTCTGTGAGGCCGCCGGTATCAAGGACATTTTGACGAAGTGTTTGACCAGCAATAATCCCTTGAATGTCATTCTGGCGACGATCGAAGGCTTGAAGGACCTGAACAGAGATCTGGAAATTTTTAGTTTGAGGAAACAGCGCTTTGACGCAGCAGAAGGCCAAGAACATGCAAATAACTGATATCCGCGCGCCTCGCGGCGCCAATAAAAAGATCAGGGCTGTCGGCCGGGGTGTCGGCTCGGGCCGCGGAAAGACCAGCGGTCGGGGTAATAAAGGGCAGGGCTCCAGGGCCGGTCGTGATTTTCGTCCCGGCTATGAAGGCGGCCAGACGATGCTTTTTCGAAGACTGCCCAAAAGAGGATTCACCAGTCGTTCCTCCAATCCTTATCAGATCGTCAATGTCAGCTCCCTGAATAAATTTGCCAAGGGCTCGGCGGTGACGCCGGACAATCTTTTTGATGAAGGGCTGATCAAGAACAAGGAAGGGTTGGTCAAGCTTTTGGGGGACGGCAAGGTTGATAAAGCGCTGCATCTTAAAGTGCATCGTGCCACCGAGTCGGCCGTCAAAAAGATCCAGGACGCGTCCGGCACGGTAGAAATTCTGAAGAAGTCATAATGATTTCTGCGTTATTAAATTCTTTTAAGATACCGGAGCTCAAAAAACGGATCCTGATCGCTCTGGTGCTTTTGGCCGTCTACCGTGTGGGTTGCTATATTCCGACCCCTGGTATCAACGGTTCCGCCTTGGCAGAATTATTCAGACGCATTACCTCTTCGGAAGGCGGAGCGCTCTTTGGCATCATGAACATGTTTTCCGGCGGCGCCATGAGTCGCATGACGATCTTCGCGCTGGGGATCATGCCATACATCTCCTGTTCGATCATCATGCAGCTTTTGACGGCTGTCGTTCCCGCCTTGGAAAAACTGGCCAAGGAAGGCAAATCGGGTTATCAGAAGATCACGCAGTACACGCGTTACGGCACGGTCCTGTTGTCTGTTATCCAGTCGTATTTCATCGCCATCTGGGTGGAAGGCCTGGGGCGCTCTGAAGGCCTCCAGATCGTCATGATCCCTGGCTGGGGATTCCGTATCCTGACGATCCTGACCTTGACGACCGGAACGATCTTTATCATGTGGCTGGGTGAGCAGATCCAGGAACGCGGGATCGGCAACGGTATATCGCTCATTATCACGGCGGGCATTATCTCCAGGATCCCTTCGGCGGGTTATCAGCTGTGGGTTTTGTTTTCTCCCTATTCGCCTTCCAAGAGGACTTTAGAGCCGTATGTTTTCGTGGTCATGTCGGTCCTCCTGATCGCCGTGATCCTGGCCGTCACCATGGTCATCCAGGCGGTAAGGAAGATCCCCGTCCAATACGCCAGGCGAGTCGTCGGCAGGAAGGTTTACGGCGGGCAGAGCACATATATTCCTCTCAAGATCGATCAGTCGGGGATCATCGCGATCATCTTTGCACAATCGATCATTTTGTTTCCGGCGACGATTTCGTCGTTCATCCCTAACGCCGCCTTTCAGGCTTTTGCCAATAACCTGATCCGCGGCCATGCGTTATACACGATCGTTTACGCTCTTTTAATCGTTTTTTTCTGTTATTTCTATACCGCGATCGTTTTTAATCCGACGGATATTGCGGAGAATATGAAGAAATACGGCGGCTTTGTCCCGGGGATCAGGCCGGGGCGGCCGACGTCGGAATATCTGGATTTCGTCATGACGCGCATCACGCTTCCGGGTGCCGTTTTTATGGCCTTTATTGCGATTTTTCCGGACATGCTCATGGCGTGGTTGAAGATCCCTTATCTGGTGGCTTCCTTTTTCGGCGGTACAGGCCTTTTGATCATGGTTGGCGTCGTCCTGGATACGGTCAAACAGATCGAGTCGCATCTTTTGATGAGGAACTACGAAGGTTTTCTGAAATCGACCAAGTTGAGAGGACGCCGTTAAGATGAAGCTTATATTGTTCGGGCCTCCGGGCGCCGGCAAGGGGACGCAGGCGAAGATGATGATCGAGGCATTCCGCCTGCCGCATATCTCGACCGGAGATATCCTGCGCAGTGAGGTAAAAAACAATTCCGAGTTAGGCAAGCAGGCCAAGGCATACATGGAGGCCGGCAAGCTCGTCCCCGATTCTTTAGTGACGGAGATGGTCAAAAAGAGACTGTCGGCGTCCGATATCGGTCAGGGATTCATCCTAGATGGTTTCCCCAGGACGGAAGCACAGGCAAAGTCCCTGGACAAGATATTGCCGGGTGGGGTTGATAAGGCGATTTATCTTAAGACCTCAGAAAATATCGTGGTGCAGCGCCTGACTGGAAGGCGCGTCTGCCCGAAATGCGGCACGAATTATCATGTGAAGAACATGCCGCCCAAAAAAGATATGCTTTGCGATCAATGCCTGGTGGAGCTGTATCAGCGTCCCGACGACAACGAAGCCACCGTCAAGAACAGGCTGCACGTTTATTTGCAGGAATCCGAAGGCGTCCTGAGTTATTACCGCAAACAGGGCAAGCTTGAGAATATTTCGGGAGACCTGGATTCCAAAGATGTTTTTTCGGATATCAAGAAGATCATCAGTTCTTTAAAATGATCCCTATCAAAACTTGTCAGGAAATTGACAAGATGCAGAGGGGTGGTCGGATACTGGCGAAGATCATGACGGAGCTAGCCGCCATGGTTTCAGTCGGTATAACGACCAAGGATCTCGACGAAGAGGCGGGAGATCTGATCCGTTCTTTCGGTGCGACGTCTGCGTTTAAGGGTTATTGCGGTTACCCGGCGGATGCCTGCGTGTCGGTGAATGAAGAGGTCGTGCATGGTATTCCCGGCCGGCGGCGTTTGAGAGAAGGCGATATCGTCAGCGTCGACATTGGAATCAAGCAGGACGGGTTTTTCTTGGACATGGCCCAGACGTTTCCCGTCGGCCGGATCGATACGGTGCGCCGCAGGCTGATCGAAACGGCCCAGGGCGCACTGGAAGAGGCTATCAAGGTCTTCAGGCCCGGCAACCGCCTGGTGGATATTTCCCGCGCTGTCCAGGTTTATGTCGAGACCAGGGGATTTTCAGTGGTCCGGGATTTTGTGGGGCATGGCATTGGACGTGCATTGCACGAAGAGCCCCAGATCCCCAATTACGTGACCAAAGAAGAGAGCCCTTTGCTTGAAACCGGAATGGTTTTCGCCATTGAGCCGATGATCAACGCCGGAAGCTGGGAAGTCAAGGTCCTGGGTGACGGCTGGACTGCCGTCACAAAGGATAAACAGCCCTCGGCGCATTTTGAGCACACGGTGGCGTTGACGGATAAAGGCCCTGTGATTTTAACCCAGGAAGGATAGACCTTCGTAATAGCCTATGGCTAAAGAAGAAGCGATTGAAGTCGAGGGAGTCATTACGGAATCTTTGCCCAATGCAATGTTTCGCGTTGAGCTGGAGAACGGGCATAAGATCCTGGCCCATGTTTCCGGAAAGATCCGCATGAATTTTATCCGGATCCTTCCAGGAGACAGAGTAAGGGTGGAGTTGTCCCCGTATGATTTGACGCGTGGCCGCATCACCTTCAGAAATAAATGATATAGAGCTGAATTTTTCCCTCGCCGCCGAAGAGAGATAGCGGCGACAGCATAAGGAGCAGAACGGTGAAAGTAAAATCTTCTGTCAGAAGGATTTGTAACAGTTGCAAGATCATTAAGCGCCAGGGGATCCTGCGGGTCATTTGCAGTAACCCTAAACATAAACAGAAGCAGGGATAGAGAGCTAGAGATTTTTTTTGCGTATTAACCCCGCAAGGGGGTAGGCCTCCGCAATACCACATAGCGGTGGGCCTAATCCCGCTAGAGGCTGGATTAAGGAGTAAAAATGCCAAGAATCTTAGGTGTCGACCTTCCGAAAGAAAAAAGAATCGACGTGTCGTTGAGATATCTTTACGGGATCGGAGAGACCAATTCCCGGATTATCCTGAAAGAAGCGGGGATTGATCCTGCCAAACGGGGCAAGGACTTGAGCGAAGAAGAGGTCTCCCATATCACGGCGGTCCTTCAGAAGAGCTATCGCGTAGAAGGCGACCTGCGCAGAGAGATATCTCAGAATATCAAGCGCTTGATGGATATAGGTTCTTACAGGGGCATGAGGCATAAGAAATCCCTGCCTGTCCGCGGCCAGAGGACAAAAACAAACGCCAGGACGAGGAAGGGGCCACGCAAGAACGTCGGCATCATCAGGGTGGCCGAGGCTCCCGTCAAAAAGCCTGCCGCTGCACCGGCAGGGAAGTGAGGAATTAACTTTATCCCTTGCGTAACCATCTTGAAAATTTAAGGTTTCAACCAGCCTCACCTCGGCCCGGAAACCGGGCCAGGGTTCGGCGGGCAACCTTAAATTTTTAAGATACGCTGCGGGATTAATTCCGCCAGAGGCGGAATTAAGGAGTATCAATGGTACAAAGAGGAAAGAAAAAAGGAAAAAAGGTTTTGACCTCGACGGCGGGCGTGGCCCACATCCAGGCGAGTTTCAATAACACGATCATCACCATTACGGACCGCCAAGGCAATGTTATTTCTTGGTCGACGCCGGGCGTCGTGGGTTTTAAGGGGTCTAAAAAATCTACGCCTTTTGCCGCGCAGGTAGCGGCTGGAGATGCGGCGAAAAAAGCCAAAGATGCCGGTCTTGTGGAAGTGGATGTGTATGTCAACGGACCCGGTTCCGGACGCGAATCCGCCATCAGGGCGATCGCTGCCGCGGGTCTGATGGTCAGGATGATCAAGGATGTGACGCCCGTGCCGCACAATGGGTGCCGGGCGCCTAAGAGACGCAGGGTTTAAAACTGTGGAAAGACCCCTCGCCGTATCGATTGCGAAGGCGGCGGTTCGGGGTGATTTTGGGATTAAAGAAACGAGGGAAAATCAATGGCAAAGTATACGGGTCCAAGTTGTCGCCTCTGCCGCAGGGAAATGATGAAGCTGTTCCTGAAGGGCACGCGCTGTTATACGGAAAAATGCGCCGTGGCACGCCGCGCGTTTCCTCCGGGGCAGCACGGCCAGGGACGGGGCACAAAACTTTCCAATTACGGTTTGCAGCTCAGGGAAAAGCAGAAAGTCAAAAGGATCTATGGGGTCATGGAGCGGCAGTTCCGCAGATATTTCGGCATCGCCGCCAAGACCAAGGGAGTCACGGGCAAGGTTCTTTTGCAGCTTTTGGAGAGACGCTTGGACAATGTGCTGTTCCGTTTGATGTTCGCGACATCCCATACCCAGGCCCGCCAGATCGTCCGTCACGGTTCGGTCTATGTGAACGGCAGGAGGGTCGATATCCCGTCTTTTTCCGTGCGCGCCGGAGATGTCGTCGAGATCAAGGGCAAGGAAGGCGTCAAGAAGGTCGTGCGGACGAATATGGAGCTTTCCAAGGACAGGGGTGTTGCTCCCTGGCTCCAGTTGGATGCCGATGTCCTGAAGGGTACGGTGACGCGCCTGCCTGACCGGGATGATATCCAGATGCCTATTCAGGAACAGTTGATCGTCGAGTTGTATTCTAAATAGTAGATTTTCTTTGAAGATAAAAAGGTACCTGTTTGTGTTTGCGGCGGGCTTACCAGCACGGTGGGAATGGAGGAGGCAAGATGGGGATCAAGTGGAAAGATTTTCAGTTACCCAAGTTTCTAGAAATAGATGAGGCGACGCATACGGGAACTTATGCCAGGTTTATCGCCGAGCCTTTTGAGCGCGGTTTCGGTGTGACGCTGGGCAATTCCCTTAGGCGCGTCTTGTTGTCTTCCATCGAAGGCAGCGCCGTGACGGCCGTCAAGATCGAAGCCGTCCTTCATGAATTCAGCGCCATTGAAGGCGTACAGGAAGACGTGACGGACATCATCCTTAATATCAAGAACCTGATCCTGAGTTCGCATTCCCGGGCTCCGAAATCCGTCTATATCAAGAAAGACAAGGCCGGGGCAGTGACAGGGCGCGACATCATCACGGATGGGACCGTTGAGGTCCTGAATCCGGATCTTCATATCGCCACTCTGACTAAGGACGTTAAATTCAACGTCGAGATCGAGGTGGGACGGGGCCGCGGCTATGTGGCCGCAGAGGTCAATAAAAAGGAAGAACAGGTGATCGGGGCCATTCCGGTGGATTCGGCCTTTTCGCCCGTCAAAAAAGTGGCCTATCACGTCGAAAATACCCGCGTGGGGCAAAAGACGGATTATGATCGTCTTGTCATCGAGGTGTTCACCAACGGCAGCATCGACCCGAAAGATGCGATGCTTTATGCCGCCAATATCATGCGCGGCCACCTGGATGTCTTTCTTAATCTGGGCCAGATCCCTGAAGAGATGGAAGAGGAAGAGGCCATGACGCCCGAGGAGGCCCAGCTTTATGAAAAGCTGCGCCTGCCGATCTCCGAGCTTGAGTTGTCCGTTCGCAGTTCCAACTGTCTGCGCGAGGCCAATATCAAGATCATCGCCGACCTGGTCAGGAGATCGGAGAGCGAACTCCTGGGTTTAAGGAATTTCGGAAAGAAATCCCTGACGGAAGTCAAAGAGCTCATCGTAGCCATGGGCTTGAACCTCGGGATGCAGATCGACGACAATAAATTGAAGAAAGAGAAATAGACGGAGCCCCATGAGACACAGAATCAAGACACAGAATCTCTCGCGTTTCAGTTCTTACTATAAGGCCACGATCAAATCTTTGGCCCAGGCCGTCGTGAAGAACCAAAGGATCATCACGACCAAGCTGAAGGCAAAGGTTGCCAAAGGACTCGTGGATCGTCTCGTCACATGGGGTAAAGAAGCCGATTCGCTTGCCGCGCGGCGGCAGGCTTTTCGCGTTCTTTGCGATCATGCGTTGGTGCATAGGCTGTTTTCCGATATCGGACCGATGTTCCGCGAAAGGAACGGCGGCTATACGCGTATCATCCCTTACAAGAGACGCCGGGGAGATAATGCCGAACTCGTCATTCTGGAATTGACGATGATCAAAGAAAAACAGAAGACGCTTAAGCACAAGGCTGCGCCGGAGGCGGTTGAGAAGCCGAAAACAGTAAAACCCGTCGAAACGCAGGCTCACGCGGAGCTGGCTCCTCCCGAGAAAGAAAAACACAAGCATGAGGAAAAAAAGCCGTTAAAAAAACCTTTGAGCGGCTTGGGCAAGATCTTTAAGTCAGAGAGAGATTCGCTTTAATCGAGACGCATGTCCTGCGAGTCCGATGTCCTTATCCAAAAGAGCTCAAGAGGTTAGTCCTTCGGCAACCCTCCAGATCACGGCCACAGCGAAGCGTATGGTCAAAGAGGGTAAGGATGTTGTTGCCTTCGGCGCAGGCGAGCCTGATTTTGACACACCGGATGTCATTAAATCGGCGGCAATCTCCGCCATCCAGTCCGGCTTTACAAAATATACGCCCACCTCTGGGATTCCCGAACTCAAAGACGCCATCGTCAAAAAGCTGAAGAATGACAACGGCCTGGACTACACGGCGGGTTGCGTTGTCGTTTCCTGCGGGGCCAAACACTCCCTTTACAATGTTTTCCAGGTCCTTGTGGATGCTGGCGATGAGGTCTTGATCCCTGTCCCTTACTGGGTAAGTTATCCAGAGATGGTCAAGCTTGCCGGCGGTACACCCGTCTTTATTCCTACGAGTCTGGAAGAAGATTTCAAGATCACCCCCAAGAAACTGCGTCAATGTATTTCCAAGAAAACAAAGGTCCTCGTTTTGAATAGCCCGTCCAATCCCTGCGGTGTGGTCTATCGTCGCAAGGAACTGGAAGCTATCGCAGATATCTGCGTTGAAAATAATATCTATTGCATCAGCGATGAGATCTATGAGAAGATCATTTTTGACGGTATAGAGAACGTTTCGATGGCGTCGTTGTCGGATAAGATCAAGAAGCTGACCGTCACGGTGAACGGTTTTTCAAAATCATATTCCATGACAGGCTGGCGGCTTGGGTATCTGGCGGCAGAAGACGAGATCGCGAAGGCTGTTTCCTGTGTCCAGGACCACTCGACCTCGAATCCGACGTCATTCGTCCAGAAGGCTGCACTCGCGGCATTTTCCCTTGGGCCGGCATTCTTTGACGATGTCCGCAGAAAATTCCAGGAACGCAGGGATTATATCGTTTCAAGACTCGACAAGATGAGTAGATTCCTCTCTTACAAGAAGCCAGAAGGGGCTTTTTATATCTTTGTCAACATCAAGAAGACCGGCATGGATTCGTTTGCGTTTGCCAAGCGCCTGCTTGAGGAAAAATATGTGGCTTTGATCCCCGGAGGGCCTTTTGGCTGCAATGACTATGTCAGGATTAGCTTTGCGACGAGTATGGAAAAGATAAAGACCGGTTTAGACAGGATTGAAGAGTGGCTTGGGACGATCGGTTAACGCGTTGACGAGTTGCGGATAGGCGGACCATGGGCAAGACAATAGCGGAGAAGATTTTAAGCAATCATGCGGGCCAGGATCTGAAGGCCGGTGATTTTGCCGTCTGCAACATCGACTTTTGTTTCGGTCAGGACGGGACGAGCGGCATCATCGTGGATCGTTTTCGCGCCTTGGGGATCAAGGAGGCCTTTGATCGCGGCAAATTTGCGATCGTCATCGATCACAGCGCGCCTTCGCCCAATATGGGCGTTTCCGCGGTTCACAAGAAACTGCGTGATTTTTCCCGGGAAAAGGGGCTTCTGCTTTATGACATCGGGTGCGGTGTCTGTCATCAGGTGATCCCCGAGAACGGCCATGTGCTTTCCGGCGACCTTGTTTTAGGCGCAGATTCCCATACTTGCACCTATGGCGCCTTGGGCGCTCTTTCGACAGGGGTCGGTTCTACAGACCTGGCCATCAGCCTTGCTTGCGGTAAAAACTGGTTCAAGGTGCCTCAGTCGATCAAGATCGTGGTTCATGGAAAACTTGGCCGAGGCGTCTATTCCAAAGATCTCATCTTGCATATTATCGGGGATTTGAAGGCAGACGGCGCCACATACCAGTCGATTGAGTTCTATGGCCCCTGTATCGACGCTTTAAGCATGGATGCGCGTTTCACCATCTGTAATATGGGTGTTGAAATGGGGGCGAAGTTCAGCATTATCCCCGCCGACAAAAAAACGTTGGCATGGCTTGCCGGACGTAATAGAATGAGAAAACCGAACCCGCAGAACGCGGATAAGGATGCGATTTACGGCCTTGTAAAAGAGTATGATGCGTCCAGGATCGTGCCGCAATTGGCCAAGCCTCATACCGTAGACAATAACGCGACCGTCGAAGAACTTCGCGGGACGCATATCGATGAGGCCTATCTGGGGACCTGTACGAACGGGCGCCTGGAGGACCTCGAGATTGCGGCGAGCATGCTTAAGGGCCGTAAGGTGTCGAAGGATGTCCGTTTCATCGTGGCGCCAGCGTCGAGAGATATCTACCTTCAGGCCATGAAAAAAGGATTGATCGGCGTCCTGGTCCAGGCGGGAGCCAGCGTCGTGGCCCCGGGGTGCGGGCCGTGCGTCGGGACGCATAACGGCGTGCCTGCAGTGGGCGAAGTGGTCGTTTCCAGCGCCAACAGGAATTTCAAGGGCCGCATGGGTAATCCAGAATCTTTCATTTATCTCGGTTCTCCGGCGACGGTCGTGGCATCTGCCATTGAAGGCTGTATCGCAGACCCGAGAACATACGTGAAATAAAATGAGATCCGCTAAGACAAACGAGGGAGTTCATATGGAACTCAGAGATCTATTGTTGTTGACGATTGAGAAGAAGGCTTCGGATCTTCATTTGACGGAAAATTCTCCGCCAATCCTCAGGATCGACGGCCGGCTCATCTTGACAGATCTTCCCAGGTTGTCGCGGGATGATACCAAGAGGATGATCTACGCGATTCTTACTAATGAACAGAAAGAGATTTTTGAGAAGAACTGGGAGCTGGACCTTTCTGTCGCCATGGCGGGGATGGACAGGTTCAGGGTGAATATCCATGTCCAGAAGGGGTCTGTAGAAGGCGCCTTTCGTCGCATCCCTTTGGAGATTCCCCGGCTGCAGGATCTTGGGTTGCCTCCTATTGTGGCCGAACTGGCGCGTAAACCTAACGGCCTGGTCCTGGTGACCGGCCCGACGGGCGTCGGCAAGACGACGACCATGGCAGCTATGATCGACCTGATCAATACCGAGCGTCAGGAAATGATCATTTCTATTGAAGACCCGATCGAGTACCTGCATTATAACAAGAAGAGCGTGATCAAACAGAGAGAGGTTTATTCGGATACCAAGTCTTTTGCCGAAGCGTTGCGCCATGCGTTGCGCCAGGATCCGGACATCATTTTTGTCGGCGAGATGAGAGACCTGGAGACAATTTCCACAGCTCTGACCGCCGCCGAAACGGGCCATTTGGTTTTAGCGACGCTGCATACGCCGGATGCGCCGCAGACGGTCGAGCGCATCATCGATGTTTTCCCCCCGCACCAGCAGCAGCAGGTCAAGTTGCAGTTGGCGGACTGTCTGCAGGGTGTTGTTTCCCAGCTCCTTCTGCCCCGGGCCAGCGGCGTTGGCCGCGTCGTCGCGACAGAGATCATGATCGGCACTCCGGCGATCCGCAACCTGGTCCGCGAACAAGAGATCGAGCAGATCCCTACCTTGATCCAGACCGGGCATCAATTCGGCATGAGGACCATGGACAAGACGCTCAAAGAGCTTTACAAGGAAGGGACGATCACCTATGAAGCGGCCCTGTCCAAGGCCAAGAACGTGGATGAATTCAAGAACCTATGATCCTCAGGGGCTTTTCCTACAAGATCGGTGACGATATCAACACGGATTACATTATTTCCGGCCGGTATAAGTTTTCCATCAGTGATATGAAGGAGCTTGCCAAGCATATTATGGAAGACATCGACCCGACCTTTTATTCGCGTCTGAAACCCGGCGTTTCTTTTTTGGTCGCGGGAAAGAATTTCGGGATGGGATCATCGCGCGAACAGGCGCCGCTGGTCATCAAAGAGGCGGGGATCGTCGGAGTCGTGGCCAAGAGTTTTGCGCGGATCTTTTACCGTAATGCAATCAATATCGGTCTGCCTTTGATCGAAGCCGACACGACCGGCGTCCGCGAAAATGACGAATTGCAGATAGACCTGGAAAACGGCGAATTGCGTAACCTGACACAGAAGACGAAAATGAAGATCAGCCCTCTTCCGCCGGTCATGCGCAAGCTTCTTTCAGACGGCGGCCTCGTTGAACATTTCAAAAAATACGGCGGCATCAAGCTGTAGCCTTCAGTTGGAGCATCATGGCAAAATATACAATTACCCTGATCCCCGGCGACGGGATCGGCCCGGAAGTGAGCCTTGCGGCCAAGCGGTGCATCGAAGCAACGGGTGTTGATATCCGCTGGGAGGAATTCATTGCCGGTGAGGCGGCTATAAAAAAATTTGGCACTCCTTTACCTGATGACGTGATCGCGTCCGTCCAAAAGAACAAAATCGCGATCAAGGGTCCGATCGTGACGCCCGTCGGGACGGGTTTCCGCTCGGTCAATGTCCAACTGCGACACGCCCTGGACCTTTATATTTGCCTGCGGCCGGCGCGCAGCATGGAAGGCGTATCTGCGGCTTTTAAAAATATCGACCTGGTGATCGTGCGCGAGAACAGCGAAGACCTTTACATGGGGATCGAATTCCAGGAAGGGTCGCCTGATGCCGCCAAGGTGATCGAGACCGTTAATGCCCTGAGTCCAAAGAAGATCCGCAAGGATTCCGGTATCTCCATCAAGCCTATTTCGAGA
This sequence comes from Candidatus Omnitrophica bacterium UBA6210, assembly GCA_002421805.1. Lineage (GTDB taxonomy): Bacteria > Omnitrophota > Gorgyraeia > Velamenicoccales > Velamenicoccaceae > Velamenicoccus. The sequence continues at coordinate 46,043 of DISM01000003.1, read as the reverse complement.
TTTGCTTCGCGCCGTATCGTTAAATTTGCCTTCGAATACGCTTTGAAGAATGGCCGCAAGAAAGTCACGGCCGTCCATAAGGCGAATATTATGAAACATACGGATGGCCTTTTTCTGGCCGCAGCCAGGGAAGTGGCCCAGGAGTATGCCGGCAAGATCGAGTTCGGAGATGCGATCGTAGATAATTTGAGCATGCAACTGGTGACCAAGCCGCAGAATTTTGATGTCTTGGTGCTGCCGAACCTTTACGGCGACATCATCTCTGATTTATGTGCGGGACTCGTCGGAGGCCTGGGCGTCGCTCCCGGCGCCAATCTGGGGGATGGGATCGCCTTGTTCGAACCTGTCCACGGATCAGCCCCGAAATATACCGGCATGAACAAGGTCAACCCAACCGCGACGATCCTTTCCGGTGTTATGATGCTGCGTTATTTGGGCGAGACCACGGCTGCCGATAAGCTGGAAAACGCCGTCAAGGAGGTCGTCAGGGAAGGCAGATATGTGACCTATGACCTCAAAAAGGACAGGAATGACCCGACGGCGGTTTCAACGAGCGGTATGGCCGATGCCATCATTAAAAAGATGAAAGGTTAGTGAGTCTTTATTATGAAGAAGGTCGCTATCATCGGTGGCGGTTTTGTGGGCGGGACAGCGGCGATGCGTATCGCCGAGAGTGGTCTCGCCCAGGTTGTTTTGGTCGATGTCGTAGAGTCTGTTGCCCTGGCCAAGGCTTATGACGTGGAAGACGGTCGTTATGCTATGGGGGCTGACGTACGCATTGAAGGCACATCAGACATGAAGGCTCTGGCGGAATCAGATATCGTCGTTGTGACGGCCGGGCTGCCCAGAAAACCAGGCATGACCCGCGAAGACCTCCTTCAGAAGAATGCCGCGATCATGGAAAGCGTCTGCCGGGGCATCGTGGAACACGCCGCCGGCTCCATCGTTATCATCGTCAGCAATCCCTTGGATGTCATGACGTATTTGGCCTATAAATTGACGGGATTCTCGCGTCAGCGGGTCTTCGGCATGGGTGTGAACCTGGATTCGTCCCGTTTTGCCAACTTGATCGCCAAAAAACTTTTTGTGGGTATCGACAGTGTCCAGGCCATGGTGATCGGCAGTCATGGAGAGACGATGATGCCTTTGGCAAGGTTCGCCACCGTGAGGGGAAAACCCTTGTCGGAATTGCTTGCGGCCGCAGAGGTTGAAGAGGTCGTCGCGCGGACAAAAAAACGCGGCGCCGAGATCGTTTCTCTTTACGGGAGCGGAAGCGCTTACTTCGCCCCGTCGGCCGCGATCTTCGAGATTGTCAGGACGATCCTTTCGGATACATCCAAAGAGATACCTGTGAGCGTTTGCCTTGAGGGAGAATATGGCCTGCGCGACGTGGCCATCGGCGTTCCGGCGCTCATCGGCCCCGAGGGTATCGAACGGATCATGGCATTGGATTTGAACGAGACGGAACGCAGAGCCCTGGCAGATTCCGCCGACGCCATCAAGAGCTCCATCAAGCTGCTTAAGGTTTGACATTCTGGCGCACTTCAAGGCAAGACCGCGCCAATTTGTTGCATACGGATCATCATGACTTATGATCTTTCCATCATAGGCTCTGGTTGGGCCGGTTTTAATGCCGCGATCGCGGCAGCGCGGCTGGGAAAGACCGTCTGCCTGATTGAAGAGAAAGAGATCGGCGGCACCTGTCTTAACCGCGGCTGTATTCCTACCAAAGTCTTCGTCGCAGAATCCAAGAAAAACTCAAGCCTCCAGGAAATTCAGAAGAAAAAGACAGAAGTCATATCTCGTCTTTCCCAGGGCATGAACTATGTTCTGAAGTCGCACAACATCACATGGATCCAGGGACGGGGGGTTTTGCTTGGACCCGGAGTGGTTTCTGTCGAAGGTAAGGGAGAATTCAGGTCAAAGTTTGTCCTTTTGGCGACAGGATCGCAGCCCAGGGAGCTTTCCCAAAAATCCCTTGATCATCAAAGGGTGGTTTCCAGCGATGATGTCCTGAACTGGCAGGTTGTTCCCAAGACGCTTTTGATCGTGGGCGGCGGTTTCATCGGCTGCGAATTTGCGTCGATATTTTGCCGTTTAGGCGCGCAGGTGACGGTCGTTGAGATGCTGGACAGGCTCTTGCCGAATATGGACCAGGATTTGGGCAAAAAGCTGGCACAGGCCTTTCAGAAGCAGGGCATCAAGGTCATGCTCAAGACGGGTTTGGAGCAGGCCGGGCCCGACGCATATGAGAAAGTCCTGATTGCTGTTGGCCGCAAGAGCCGCTTTGAAGATGTCTGTGCATCATCTTGTTCTCTGCATGCGGAAAAGGGGGCGATCGGCGCAGACCGTACCTTGGCGACGAACATGAAGCATGTTTTTGCCGCCGGCGACTGCGTGGGAGGGTATCTTTTGGCCCACGTGGCTGCTTACGAAGGGGAACTGGCTGTTTCTAACATGTTTCAGAAGGCGCAGAACAGGGATTATAGCGCTATTCCTTCTAGCGTCTTTACGACACCGGAGGTGTCCAGCGTAGGATTGACTGAGCAGGAAGCCAAGGCCTTCGGCGCGGACTATGAGGTGAAGACCATTTTTTACCTTTCTCTGGGGATGGCCCATGTCCTCGGAGATACCCAGGGGTTTGTGAAGGTTGTCGCCGACAAAAGAAAGAAACTGATCCTGGGGGTCGGCATCTTCGGCCTTGAAGCTACAGAGCTCGTGAATCTGTTTTCCGTTATCATCAAGAACAAGATCGTCATTCCTGACCTGAAAAGGACCATCTTTGCCCATCCCAGCCTGAGCGAAATCGTCGCCGAGATCGCAAGGGCCTTCTGACGCCATGGCTGATCAAGATCTTTCGTTGAGAGTGTTGAATCTTGGCACGATCCCTTACGCCGAAGCTTTTGATTTGCAAAAAAAGCTTGTTGAGGATGTGGCTTGCGGGGTATCTGCGAACACGCTCCTTGTTTGTCAGCACCCTGCTGTGATCACTTATGGCCGCCGCCGTGGCCGCGCCCATATCCTTGTTTCGGAGGAAGAGATCATTCGTCGGGGCGTTGAGCTTTACCAGACAGATCGCGGCGGTGACGTCACCTACCATGGCCCGGGCCAGGCCGTATTCTATCCTATTTTCGATCTTAAAAAGCTCGGCCAGGACCTGCATCATTATATGAGGATGCTTGAAGAAGCCATCGTCACGCCCTTAAGAGAACATTTTGGATTGAATGCCTATCGCAGAGAGGGCTTGACCGGTGTCTGGGTCGGCCCTTACAAGGTGGGTTTCATCGGTATTGCCGTCAAAAAATGGGTGGCCTATCACGGCATGTCATTGAACGTCGGCGTGGACCCGGCGTCTTTTTCCTTGATCAGGCCCTGCGGGTTGGATGTGAAGGTGGCTTCGATCAACGATTTTTTCAGCGACGAAGTTCGTTTAGAAACGATTTGTGATATGATAGTGGAGCAGATGGCCCATGTTTTTCAATTGGAAGCGACAGGAGGCAGCAGGCAATGGTAAAAGTATATTTGCCGGAATTGGGTGAAGGTATTGCCAAAGCCACTATTTCATATTGGTATGTGGAAGAAGGTGCGACGGTTACGGAAGGCAGCGAGTTAGTCGAGATATCGACAGACAAGGCGACCTTTAATGTTCCCGCGCCCTGCTCGGGAAGCGTCAGGCAAATCGCGGCCCACGAGGGCGATGTGGTGGAGATCGGTTCTGTGCTGGCCGTGATCGAAGAAGATACGGTGGCAGAACCAGGAGAAGAAGAGGCGGAAGGCGCCTAGTGCTTTGACGGTTTACTGCGGATATCCGCCCTGCCAGGAAGAACATCAGGCAGGGCCTTATTTTTTATCATCTTGTCTCGCAAAAGGATGCCCGTCGAATTTCCCTGTTTTGTGTTGACTAACGCGCGCATTTGGAGTATTTTAAATTATATTCCATTGTGTTTGGTTGTGTTAGTCAGGCACAGAGGAGGGGCATGGTTCATAAGGAGATCTTGGAGGCCAAGGAAGTCGCGGATTACCTGCACCTGCACATCTTTACGGTGCATAAGCTTGCGCGGCAAGGCGTCCTGCCGGCGTTCAAGATCGGCCATGGATGGAGATTCAGAAAAGAAGCCCTCGACGAGTGGATACGCACGAGAGAGGGAAGCGGAAAAAATAGACGATCAACTAAGGCCCCTTTGAAAAAAGGGGTTTTTTGTTGACTACTTTTGTTTTGGGAGAGATGAAGGCATTATGAAAAATGAGATCGTCATTACAGGCATTGGTGTCGTTGCTTCGAACGGCATAGGAAAGGAAGCTTTCTGGAACGCCCTTCAGAAGGGGGCCAGCGGCATCAAGCCCGTGAGCCTTTTTGATACAGGTTCTATGAAGTCCAAGCAGGCTGGAGAGATCAAAGATTTCGATGCGAAGCTTTATCTGGGGGACAAGGGGCTTCGCCTCCTTGACCGTTCGACAAAACTTGTGAATGTAGCGGCCAAGCTTGCCTTGGACGACGGGCATTTTACGGTCACAGAGGACAACGCGGATGAGACAGGCGTCGTCTTGGGAACGACCTTGGGGAGCGTCTGGAGCATCAGTGAATTCGATAAGACCGCCCTTGTCGAGGGGCCGCGATATGTCAACCCGGCGCTTTTTCCCAATACCGTCATCAATTCCCCGGCAAGCCAGATATCGATCCGTTTCGGCATTAAGGGTTTTAATACGACGATTTCCACGGGATTTACATCCAGTATGGATGCCTTAAAGTACGCCTGTGATTTCATCCGGCTGGGCCGCGCCAGGGCGGTTTTGGTGGGAGGGGTCGAAGAGCTTTGCCTGCAGACGTATCTCGGTTTTTATAAGCTCCAGTTCCTTTCGGGGTCCAAAGATGACGATCGGGAACTGAATTGTCCTTTTGACCGCAGGCGTAACGGGATTGTGTTCGGAGAGGGCGCAGTGATGTTACTTATTGAGGACCTGGAGAGCGCCAGGGCCCGAGGCGCACACATTTATGCCAAGGTTTCTTCCCTGGGCTATGAATTCGTTCCTTACCGCATCAATAAATATCACCGGCTGGGCACAGGCATCCGCAAGGCCTTGAAAGAGGCATTGGTAGACGCCGATCTGGATGTCAAAGATATCGACTGCATCAGCGCTAATGCGAATTCCACGCGCGAAGCAGACCGGATCGAAGCGGAGGCTATTCAGGAGGTCTTCGGTTCGGCGGCCCAAAAGACGCCGGTGAGCGCGATCAAGTCCATGGTGGGCGAGACGTTCAGCGCTTCCGGCGCCATGCAATTGGCGGCGGCATCGGGAAGCATCGAGCAGGGATTTATTCCTCCGACGGTGAATTTCAAGGAGAGAGACCCGGACTGCGGTCTCAATTGCAAGGCCGGCGTATCGCAAAAAGCGGACATTAACCATGTCCTCGTCAGTTGTTTCGGGCCCAGCGGAGTCAACACGGCAGTTGTCCTGTCAAAATATGAAGAATGATTCGTTGCTCAAAGACCGGATTGGCATCGTTTCTGGCGGCAGCAGGGGTATCGGCCGGGCAATCGTCAGGGAGCTTGTCGCCGCAGGCGCCAAAGTCGCCTTCACATACGTCAAAAGCGATTCTGAAGCAAAAAAACTGCTCCAGGAAGTCGCGGACGCTGGTTCCGAGGCCCTGAGTTTCAAGGGCGACGTGCGCGATTATGATACTTGCCGGGATTTTGTGGAGCAGGTCAAGGCATATTTCGGAGGTCTGGATTTTCTTGTCAGCAATGCCGGCATCACGCGCGATAAGGCCTTTATGACGATGGAAAAAGAGGACTGGAAGGAAGTCGTCGATGTCAATCTCACCGGCTGTTTCAATATGGCGCGTTCGTGCATTGTGACGTTTCTCAAGCAAAAGAAGGGCAATATCGTCAATATCTCATCTATCAGCGGGATTTCCGGCATTGCGCGGCAGGTGAACTATTCGGCATCCAAGGCGGGCATTATCGGTTTGACCCGCGCCCTGGCCCAGGAGGTCGCGCCCTACAATATCCGCGTCAATTGCGTGGCACCCGGCTTTATTGAGACGGACATGCTGGGTGTCCTCAAGGAGGAGCTCAAGGATAAATTCCGCCGCGCCGTCCCTTTGGGCCGGTTCGGCCATCCGCAAGACATAGCCAAGGCCGTTTTATTTCTCTTAAGCGAGCAGTCCAATTACATCACGGGCCAAGTCATCAAGGTCGATGGCGGTCTGCATACGAGCAATTGACAACTAGGTGAATAGGAGGGACTGACGGATGGCGCGCAGCGTTCAGGAAGAAGTCTTGGAGATCGTCGCGACAGTGATTGAGAAAAACAAGGGCGAAATTCCACTCGATGCGCATTTGATCCAGGATGTGGGCGCTGATTCTATGATGGCGCTTGAGATCCTGGCGGCTCTTGAAAAGAAATACCGCATCGCGGTTCCTGAAGAGAAGCTCAAGGAGATGACTACTGTCAATAAGATCGTCCAGATGGTTATGGCGGCGAAAAAAAAGAATAAATAGGCGGGCCAGTGCCTAAAGAACGCAAGGAGACAATGAAAAATTCTTTTGGGTCTGAAGATATCAAAAAACTTATCCCTCAACGATTCCCATTTTTAATGATTGACCGGGTCATGGAGGCTTCGCCTGAGAAGGTTGTTGCCATCAAGAACGTGACAGCCAGCGAACAGTTCTTCAAGGGCCATTTTCCCGGGCAGCCTATTATGCCGGGCGTTCTTATCATCGAGGCTATGGCCCAGACAGGTATTATTCTTTACAAGCAGATATTCCCCAATGACAAGGTGCTTTTTCTTGTTTCTGTCAAAAGCCGCTTTTCAAAGCCCGTCATCCCTGGCGACCAAATGGTGATCACGGTTGAACCCATAAAGATGATGTCAAAAATGGGGATTTTTAAAGCAGTCGTTATGATAGAGGAGCATAAGGTCGCCGAAGCGGAAATCGCCTTTGGTTCCCAGGATGCCAAATCCGCATGAAGCCTCCCCCTAAAGCCAGAAATATTAAACGCCGCGTTGTTGTTACGGGGTTGGGTGTTGTGTCTTCTATTGGCATCGGTGTTGCGGAATTTTGGAAGAACCTTATTGCCGGCAAGCCGGGTATCTCTGACATTGAGGCTTTTGATACCTCCGATTATCCTATCCACAAAGGCGGAGAAGTTAAAAATTTCCGTCCCGAACATTTTATTGATAAGCGAAAAATCAAACATTTGGGACGCGCCTCCCAGATGGTCATTGCAGCAACGAAGTTGGCCTTGGAAGATGCGGGTCTAAAAGAACGCCGGATTGAGAAGACCGGCGTTTTGCTTGGGACAACAATGGGAGAGGCTCAAATTTTGGAAAAGCTCGATAAGGTATGGGTTAAGAAAGGCCAATCTGAACTAGTCGAGAAATTAATCTCTCGTTACACATCCAATAATCTTTCCGTAAATGTCGCTACGCATTTTTCTTTTGATGGTTTTAATGCGGTTATGCCGACAGCATGTTCTTCGGCTAATTATGCAATAGGATATGGTTTTGACCTGATTCGTCAGGGAGGCGGGGAAATATTCCTCTGTGGTGGCGTCGATGCATTTTCAAGAGTTGCCTTCACGGGATTTAATCGTCTATTGGCCATGGCTCCCGAAAAATGTCAGCCTTTCGATAAAAACAGGAAAGGCATGATGTTGGGGGAGGGGGCGGGCGTTTTGCTTTTGGAATCGTTTGAGCATGCCCAGGACCGGGGCGCGAAAATCTATGCTGAAATACTCGGATATGGCTTAAGTTGCGACGCCCATCATATGACTCAGCCATCCGAGGAAGGAATTGCTAGTTGTATGAAGAAGGCATTAAAAAATTCCGAAGTTTCTAAAGAACAAATTGACTATATAAGCGCCCACGGCACAGGGACACCTCAAAATGATAAAGTTGAGTGTGCCGCCCTGAAGAGAGTTTTTGGGGAGAGATTAAAATCCATTCCATGTAGTTCTATAAAATCCATACTTGGCCATACGATGGGCGCAGCTTCTGCTGTTGAATCAATTGTTTGTTGTCTTTCTATAAGAGATCAGGTTCTCCCTCCAACAATTAACTTTGAGACATCGGATGAAGATTGCGCTATTTTTTGTGTTCCTAACGTAGCAATAAGGCATAAACTCGAAATCGCGTTAAATAATTCATGTGCTTTTGGCGGTAATAATTGTTCAATTCTTTTTAAGAATGAATACCTTTAAATTTATCAAGCAACTTATTTTAAATTTTTTGTTTTCAATCATCCCTAAGGGTGTGAGTCAAAAGTTCATTTTTAGTGGCGATTTTGCTTTTATGGCAAATTTACCAAATTTTGAAGTTATTCCAGATAATATTTTTTTTGTTCCGTTTAAAAGTTTTATATTTAGGCATATGCCTCCATTAATTGTTTCTCAGATTACTGGTTTTAGAGATAAAAATAATAAAAAGCTTCGCGGAATTTCAATCTTATGTTTTCTTACTGCGGCCCAAATCATGGAAAATAGAAGTTTTGCTGCTCATAGAATATTGCAAGGGATTCAGCTTGCCGAAAAAGCTGGCTGTAAAATTGTTAGCTTGGGAGCTTTTACTTCAATAGCTGTACGTGATGGTCTCGATCTTTTGGGGAAGACCAAGCTTGGCATTACAACTGGAAATACCTACTCTGCCGTTATTGCCATTAAGAACCTTAAAAGAGCTTTATCTCTTAAAGGAATTAAATTATCTGATGTTACTGTTGCAGTAGTGGGAGCTGGAGGTTCCGTTGGATCAGGATGTGCTAAAGCTTTAATTAATAATGTGAACAAGCTTTTATTGATTGATATTCAACTCAAAGAGATAAGAAACATTTTTGGTAACCAGAGCAATATTAAGACTAAGCTAGTGTTGTCTGAGAAGATTGAGTCTATAAAAGAAGCTGATGCCATCATAGTTGTTACAAATGCAGTGAAGGGAATCATAAGAAAAGAATTTTTGAAAAAAAATGCTTTAGTTATCGATGGTGCCTATCCGCCTAATGTATCAAAAGAAACTATTCTTGCAAGGCCAGATGTGTTAGTCGTTTCTTCGGCTATTGCAAAGGTCCCTGGGGTGGATTTACATTTTAATTTTGGGCTAGGGAAAGAAGAGGTCCATGGTTGTCTTGCAGAAGCACTTATCCTTTCTTGGCTGGGAGTGAGAAATCATTATGCCTTGGGAAAGGTTGATGAGAACAATATGATTGAGATGGATGAGGTCGGTTCAAAAATAGGTCTTGATGCTGCTGCTTTCCGTAATCTCGCCGGTTACCTTTTAGGAGATGCAAAATGAACCATTATGCATTTTCTTGCTTAATCGCAAGTGTTAGTACATTTATTTTGGGATTGTTGGTATATTTGAAAAATCGACGTAGTTTGTTAAATATCATGTGGGCTTTATTCGAATTTAGTATTTCGCTTTGGTGTTTTTCACAATTTATAGAATCGACCATTATAATTCCTCATTGGGCTTTATTTTGGAATAGATTAATGTTTCTAGGAATAATTTTCATTCCAATTTGTTTTTTCCATGCCACCGTGCTTTTGTTAGAGCAAAAAACCAAAATTCTACCGTTTGTTTATGGCATAGGTTTTTGTTTTGTTCTATTTCTCTCGCCACCGTTTTCTGATTTATTTATAAAAGACGTGGTGCTGAGGCCATATTTTGGTTATTACACTTCACCCGGTATTTTATATAGTTTCTTCATGGTCTTTTTTGGTTTAACTGTAATCTATGCTTTCATTCTTATGTTTAATAAGCTTTATCGTGTCACAGGGATTAAAAGGCAACAACTTAAATATGTATTAATCGGATCTGGTATAGGTTTTGTATTAGGATCATGCAATTTTCTTCCTGCTTACAACCTGTCAACTTCACCATATATAAATTATCTTTTTGCATTTTGTAATGTTCCTATTCTTTACGGCATCATCCGATATCGACTTATGGATGTTAGACTTATAGCAACGCGCTCAGGTATTTTTGTGGCAACATATTCTTTAATTTTGGGAACACCTTTGTTAATTATTTATTTTTGGCAGAATGAATTAGTCGTTCTCTTTGGCTCATCTTGGTGGATTGTGCCTTTTCTTTTTTCTACTACTTTGGCAACTCTAGGCCCCTTTCTCTACATATATTTCGATAGTAAAGCTGAAAACAGATTGCTTAGAGAACAAAAAAATTACCAGAACATTTTGAGGGGTGCTTCTTCAGGTATGATTAGAATCAGAAATCTCGATTTATTATTAAAGCTTATCGTTTATGTCATAACAAAAATTGTCAGAATCAAACATTCAATAATCTACTTATTGAACGAGGAGGGCTCATTTTACGTCTTGAAAGCCATGAGAGCGGCAAGGGGGGTCAGTATTGCTACAAAAGCCATCGACGTGGGTTCTCCTTTGATTTGGCAGCTGAACAAGGATAAAGAGCCGCTAGTGACTGAAGAGTTTATTATAAGGTTGAAAGAGGGATCGCAGAATACCATCTTGTTAAGTTTGGTTGAACAGTTGACTCAGTTGAATGCTGCTTTGATTGTTCCGAGTTTTGTGGAGGATCGCCTTATTGGAATACTTGTTTTGGGTGAGAAGCGTTCGGGAAAGATGTATTCACAGGATGATTTGGCGGTATTTTCTGTTTTGGCCAACCAAGCTGCTCTGGCTATTGAAAATGCGCAGTTCTATGAGGAAATTAGGAAGACGCAGGAGTCACTTTTTCAAGCCGAGAAGATGGCGACAATCGGCACCATGGCAGACGGCCTGTCGCATCAGATTAATAATAGGTTCCATGCTCTTTCTCTGATTGCTGGCGACTCCTTGGACGTTATAAAAACTTATGATTGCTCTCAGTGCAGCGAAGAGATAAAGCAGATATTCAACGATCTTAAGAATTCACTAGAACGTATTCAGGCGAATGTTCTGCAGGGGGGCGAGGTAGTGAAAGGATTGCTTAAATACTCCCGTCCTGGCCAAGGAGGATTTGAAAGAGTTTCTTTTAAGGATGTTTTGGAGGGTGCGGTAGAGATGGTGAGCTATAAGATTAAGCTTAGGGAAATTGACCTCGTTAGAGACATTCCATCAAATCTTCCGTGTCTCAATGCTAATATTGTTCAATTGCAGGAAGTTTTCTTTAATCTAATAGATAATGCCTATGATGCCATAAAAGAACGGCAGATATATTTAAATGAAGAAGGATACCGAGGAAGAATCGAGATTTCAGCTATGTCAGATCAAACCTGCATACATGTGAATGTTCAAGATAATGGCATAGGCATTAAGACTGAAGATGTGAAAAAACTTTACACGCCTTTCTTTACTACAAAGGCAACTTCACGAAAGGGGACGGGTCTTGGTTTATATGTTATTGAAAAAATTATCGCTTCTCACAGTGGTCAGCTTAAAATAGATTCTGTTTATCGGTCTGGGACGTGTTTTACTGTTAGTCTTCCTATCAAGCCTACGCTCGCGGCAGCCTAACTATTACAGAAGTACCCAAACCTAATTCACTTTCAATTCTAATTGTACCATTATGATTTTTGATGATTTGATGACAAATAGCAAGGCCTAACCCCGTTCCTTTATCCTTTGTGCTAAAAAACGGGTTAAAGACATTTTTTAGATTTTCCTTTGATATTCCGCAGCCGTCATCTTTTAAAATTATCTCAATTCTTTTGTCTTCAACAGATTTTGTTGAAATGCAGATTTTTCCACCATTGGGCATCGAATCTATTGCATTGATAATAATGTTAAATAAGACTTGTTTAATCTGTCCGGTATCAATATTTGCAGCTAGATTGTAATCGTCATATTGTTCAACGATCTGTATTTTTTTCTTCAAAAAATTATTGCTCATTAATTCAAGTATTTCTTTGATACTATCACAAATGTTAATGGACCTTAGCAGAGGGGGTTCTGGTTTAGAAAAATCTAAAAGTTGTCGTACGATACGGTTAATCCTGTCGACTTCCTTGGGGACAATTTTAGAAAATTTTTTTAAAAAGTTTTCATCTTTGTATTTTTCCGGTAAAAATTCAGTGAATGTCTTTAGCGCCGTCAAAGGGTTTTTTATCTCATGAGCGACTCCAAGCGCAAGAGAGCTCACAGCCTTGAGCCGCTCGGCACGCTCAATTTCTTGTTTAAGCAATTCATTTTCTTTGGCTAATTCCTTGGTTGTTTTCCCCAGGAAAAGACGGTCGATATAATTTTGAATTTTATCACGTAAAGGATTAAACAAAAGAGCGATAATCACAGCGGATAGTAGACTGAGAAAAAAAGATCTATACCCAAGGATGCCTCTAAATAACCATTCGCTGATGAGGATAACGATTAAATATATACAGGTAAAAATAGTTATCAGACTTGAATAGAGGAGGCCTTTCCGAAGAACTATCTCGAGCCCCATAATCTGGTGTTTAAAAACCGCATAAGTAAAAATCATACAGTAAAGTGATATACCAAAATTGGCTAATGGGTAAAACCAAAAGTTAATAAAATATAAAAAGTTAATCGCTCCGCAAATACACCCAATAGCGAGGGCAATGAATAGTAAGAGTACCTCGGTTTTTTGTTTTTTATCAATATTTCTTATATAAAAAATGATTAAATAGAAATGTGCTAAGATTACGGTGAGAAGCCAAAAAACAAACCAAGCTAGATAGAAGGGGCCCCTTATTGGGAGTAAAAGATAATTATATGAATGGATTAAATTTGTATATACTGCATTTGGTATGAACATCATGATGATGAAAATATAGCCAAAGCAGTAGAAGAAGAGACACGTTTTTAAATTTGGCTTGTTGGTTAAAGTATGAATAAAATGTAATAATGTAAGAGCTATCGAAGTAACAAAAATGTTAGTTATCTTTGCAATCTGCAATGCTGTCCCTAATTCAAGAGTTTTTATGCTTAGAATAGTTGCCCCAATGGCCCATCCAAGGATTGAAACATTCATTGCAAGCCAGGCTCTATGAATAGCATTAAGGGTACCAAATCTGAATACTATAAGGATTACCGATAAGGACGAAAATACAAGAATAAGGCTAGTAGTAGTAAGGAAATTTATTTGCATTGATAGATAGGGAATTGTAATTTAACGATAGTGCCTTTATTTATTTTGCTTTGGACTTCAATTTTTCCATTATGGTTTTTTACAATTTGGTGGGTGATTGCGAGACCAAGGCCAGTGCCGGATTCCTTTTTGCTAAAAAAGGGATCGAAGATATGGGGCAAATCATCTTTCGAAATTCCGCTGCCATTATCTTTTATAGATATTTCCAGAAAGTAATTATCCAATAATTTTATTTCGATGACTATTGTCCCGCCCCGAGGTATAGCTTCCATAGCGTTAAAAATAATATTAAAAAAAACCTGTTTTATCTGTTCGGGATCTGCATGAATGGTATTATTTTCATCTTCGTATATTTCAGATAATTCTATCCTTCGTTTCAAAAACTCGCTGTTTAAAAAGGCTAAGTTTTCTCGGATGATCTGTTGAATATATGTTTGTTGAAATTTTGGAGCTGAAGGCTTGGAAAATCGGAGTAGTTGTTGAATGATATTATTAATGCGTTCTGTTTCAGCTGGAATAAGCCTAGAAAATTTTTTTAAAAAATCTTTATCATCAAGTTTTTCTGGTAGATATTCAGCAAAGGTTTTGATTGTCGTTATTGGATTTTTAATTTCATGAGCGAGTCCCAAAGCCAATGCGCTGGCGGTTTTTAGACGTTCAGAGTGTTCGAGCTTTTGCTTTAGAAGATTGTTTTCGTTGGCTATTTCTTGAGGTGTTTTCCCGAGGAATATTCTATCAACAAATTTTTGTACTCGTTCTCGAATCGGATTAAATAATATTGCAATAATGGTTGAAAAAAATAAACTAACAATTATTGATTTATAACCAAATAAGCCCTTGAATAACCATTCTGTCAAAATTACTAATGATAGATATGTAACTATTAAAAGAGTAATGAGGATTGAATAGAAGAGTCCTCTTTTATATATAATTTGCATTCCAATAAGATGGTGTCTGAAAATGAAATAAGTAACAAGTAGACAATACAGTGTGCATCCAAAGTTACCTATCTGGAAAATAGAAAATCTTAGAGGTATTAAAAAATTCAATGATCCGATAAGAAAAGAGATTAGCAGCGGAATTTGGAAATATTGAATTCCCGAGTTTTTATCGATTAAATAACTATTAATTAAAACTAGATGGGTATATAAGCAAGTGATGAACCAAGCTAAAAACCAATAAAAATATAATGGTCCCATATTTACAAGGATTTTGCCTTGGAATGGGATATCCGCTATTCTAAATACTAAATTTGTAGAGACGATTAGGATGCCGAAAATGAATGCTTGTGCATAGGCAGCTAATGTAAATTTTTTGAGATTTCTTTTCGAAAGATAAAAAGCTATGTGACTAATTGCCGGAGAAGTAAAAGTTACGGCAAAGCAACCTATACGCCAGCAAAAATCAACTAGGTTAATATGAGAAAAAGGAATAATGCTGGATAGGGTGGCAGATGTTCCCCAGATAAAAAGGGCAACATTAAAGAAGAGCCACATTTTATGTACTTTTTCATTTCCAAAAATTAGAAGAACAATTATAAGAAATAAAGATGTTATGCTGAGGGATAGGCTTGAGAAGAAGAACCAGTTTATTGAAGACATGAAATCAGAGGGATTCACTTACTTTGTCGAGGATTTCCTTTGAAGCAAAAGGTTTTGGGATGTAGTCGTCAGCGCCGACAGATATGGCCTCTTGTGCTATTTCGGGACTGGCATAGCCGGTGACGATGATGATTTTGATGTCAGGCCGCACGCGTTTAATCTCACGGGTGACCTCAAGGCCGTTTTGTTTGGGCATTTTAATATCCAGCAGGACGAGTTTGATATCTTTCTGACGCTCGAGTTTTTCAAGGCATTCCTTGCCGCTGCAGCTGAAGACGAGATCATAGTCATTTTCCAGGATGAGTTTTAAAGATTCTCTGATGCCTTCTTCGTCGTCACATATTAAAATTCTTTTTTTAGCTGTCATGTTTCCTCCCATGAAGAAAGTTCATAGCCGATTTGATTATAATGCGACCGGGCTAACAACTGTGATCAGCTTTGCGGTTTTTGAGCCGGCGTTTTTGACAGAGTGAGGGAGGGATGCATCGAAGTAAGTGCTGCCATTTTTTTTAAGCTGATAGGTTTTGTCCCCGATCTTTAATTCTGTTTCCCCCTCAAGGCAAAAGATGAATTTATCCGTTCCTGGAGAGTTTTCTTCTGTTGGCGTGCCTTTCTGCGGCTCTATGATCAAAAGTTGGGGCAACATTTTCTTTTTTCCGGTTTGTTTAGCCAGAATGATGGAAGACACCTTCTCATCGTAATTAAAAACTTCCGCATCCTTAATTGTCTTTTCATCGAAAGAGACCACTTTTTCTTCGGCGTTCTCCAATCCTTTGTAAAGTTCTCCCAGGTTTACGCCTAATGCTTCGCAGATCTTAAGATGTGTATTGAGATTGCCCGTTGTTACGCCGTTCTCAATGCGGCTCAAAGTAGCTTTGGCAACCCCGGAAATCTCAGCGAGTTTATCCAGCGTTAGATCCTTCTGTTTCCTCAATGCTTTAAGTTTTTCGCCTAATTTCATAGCTTTCTCCTTTGTTTAAAGATATCATAACTGGAACAAAAAGTCAAACGAAATTGGAAAAATTATTGTGCTAAGATTGCAAATTTACATATTCATATCATTTTGAATTACAATATGTTACGCATTTTGTTCCATTTATGGAAAAATAATTATTGACATAAATGGAACAAAGTGTATACTCGTTATTGCAACAAAAGTTATATGCTGCCGCAAAAATGAGAGAAATAATCGCCTTTGAACTTAGAGAAGAACTCGCCGAGCAATTCCTCAAAAAGGGTATGCCTCGTCATTGCGGTTTATGTAAAGACAATACGGTCTGTTCGCGCCGTAATCCTGAATCTCATTGTTTATGGTTGAAACGCAGGAGAATATCTATGAAAAGGCTTCTTGTTGTTTTAAGCTTTATTTCGTTTTTTCCAGTTTCGGTTTTCGCGGCATCCCCAACCTTGGGCCCGGTTTCTCCCGCCAGCACGGTTCTTTCGGTCAATGATTATGCGACATTTACGACTGTGTATAACGATGCGGATGGATGGAAAAATATCAAGATGGCCTATATCCATGTGAATGTGACGACTAATAAGACGAATTCGTTTGAGGCTTATTATAACCGAGCAACCAATAAGCTTTATTTACGCAACGATGCCAATACTTCATGGGGGACAGGATGCGCACCTGGAACGGCCAGAATGCTTGAGAATTCATATGTCAGGATGGATTGTTCACAAATAAGCGTTTCCGGTAGCGGCACGAAAATGACGGTTCGCTGGGTGGTTTTATTCAAAGAAACTTTTTTGGGCGCAAAGAACATATACCTATATGTGCAGGATGCTGGGGGTTTAAAAGCCGGCTGGACAAAAAAGGGTGTATGCACGATCACAGAACCAGGGACAATCATAGGGTCTGAGGGGGGTGAAGTCCTTTCATCTGACGGGAAGACAAAATTGATCATTCCGGAAGGTGCCATATCTGCAGCGCGTGGTTTTGAGATACTCCCCGTGAACCCAGAGGTCATGGAAGGCGCTGTGCCAAATCAGACAATCCTTCTGAATGTTGTCGAGTGCAAACCTTATGGTCTGGTTTTTAATATTCCAGTTCAACTCATTTATCAACTGGACCAGGCCGGTATTCCGGGGACGCCGGTTGAATTGGGACTCTACGATAGCGTACAACAGAAGATCAACTCTACGGGAAAGACGTCGGTTATTTCCTCTGATGGTTTTAGTGTAACGTTTCTGGTGGATCATTTTTCCACATATGCGGCTTTGATAAATCTGGTTTCTCAGGGTGCGCCGATCGGCGGCGGAGTCAAGATTCCGTTGCCGGATCTTTTAACAGGGGCATTCAGCCATAGTCTTCCGATAACTGTGGCGCCGGGGCGAAAAGGCATACAGCCTTCGCTTGCGCTTGTCTATCGTTCTTCAAATGCGAATTCTTGGCTGGGCATGGGGTTTGATCTGAAGCAAGGATATATTGTCCGATCCACGCGTCTGGGCGTGCCGACGTACGACGATACCAAAGATACATTCTATTTAGTTACGGATGCCGGGACCACGGAATTGGTGCATTTGGTCGATAACCTGTATCAGGCAAAAATTGAATCTTCGTTTACCAGATTTTATAAGGAGAACAATGACAGATGGAGAGCTTTGGGGAAAGACGGCAATATCTTGAAATTCGGCGAGACGGATGAAAGCAAGGAGGCGGGTTGGGGAGGGACATTTGCTTGGTATTTGACTAAGGTTTTGGATACGAATGGTAACGATGTGAAATATGATTACTTTAAGGATGCCGGGAAGGCATATTTATTGCGTATCACTTATACAGGAAATGAAAATGCCGGCGTTGCGGGCAGGAATACGGTTGATTTTGTTCTAGAGGACAGGGCAGACCATATACTTAACTATATGAGCGGGGCAAAGATAGAGACAGCAAAGCGTCTTAAAGAGATCCTGGCAAAGTGTAACGGCGACCTGGTTTGGCGTTATGCCATCGAATATGGCAAGAGTGATGACACGGATCGTTCGATCGTGTCTTCATTCCAACAGTGTGCCAGCGACGGTATTTGTTTTCCCAGCCAAATCTTTGAGTACCAAAACAATAACTAAGATAGAGGTATTTATGCGCAAAATTGTCTCTGTTGTTTTGATCTGTGCTCATATATTGGTGTTCGGTGGCGTGAAAGAGTCATTGGCGTTCGGTATGGCTGGTTCAACCTTGGTGATACAAAGTGGCGCCGTCGCTCAAGGGGCAGGAAGCCGAGCGGCCTCAAATTTTAGTCTCGTCCAGGATGGTTTGGGTGAGTCGTGTGTCGGCCGGGCCCAGAGTGCAGCTTTAGTTCTGGAAAGCGGTTATATGGCAACAATTAAATCAAATCCACCCATTTTAACGCAAGCCATCCCCAATCAGAATTGGCAGGAGAATGAGGCTAAAACAAATGCATTTGACTTTGATGATCACTTTTTGAGCTTTGATGGCAATGTCTTGAATTATTCCGTCAGCGGTAATCAGAATATTGTCGTTCAGATTGATCCTGCGACACACGAGGTAGGCTTTTCACAAGCCCAGGGATGGTTTGGCACTGAGAAGGTTGTGTTCAAGGCAGAGGATACGGAAGGAAATTCCGTCAACTCGAATGAAGTGACCCTGCAGGTGGGAGGTGTGGATAATGCGCCTGTTCTTGATTATATTCCTGACATTTATGGGGATGAAAACCAGGAAATTGTGATTATGCCGCACGCGACCGACTTGGATGATGATGAGATCGCCTATGCGTTTACGGCACCGTTTGATGCGCAGGGCCGGTGGCAGACAGACTTTGACGACGCGGGGATGTATGTCGTCACTGTTACGGCCACGGATGCCACCGGTCTTGTTGCCAGCCAAAATGTTAAGGTCAATGTCAGTAATGTGAACCGGCCGCCGGTCCTGTCGACCCTGACTGATATCACGGTTCAGGAAGGTCAATTGGTGGCCGTGATTCCACAAGCGACTGATGCGGATGGCGATGCGATCAGTTACTATTTCTCGTCCCCCTTGGATACGACTGGGAAATGGCTGACAGGATACGATGATGCCGGCTCATATTCCTATAGCATCACGGCTTCGGATGGCATTGATACAGTTACTGAAAATGGATGTATTGTTGTTAGCAACGTCAATCGACCTCCGGAAGTTGATTTAACCTTGAGTGCATATACTATCAATAAAGGCGAAGATGTTGTAGTTAGGATTTCGAGCAGTGACCCGGATGGGGATGGGTTGGTCTTCGTTTTGAAGAAAGACAGCCAGGAGATAGCCTCTGGTGATCTAAATGGTGTGTATGAGAAGACAGTTTCCTTTGACAATGCAGGGGATCATGTCGTTTCCGCCATTGTTACGGATATGGGCGGCTTAAGCGTCGAGAGTTCGGCTGGCGTAGATGTCGTAGATCCGAATGCGTCAACCAACCTTATGTTTCCGATCATGGGCGATTTCAACGGCGACGCTCTGTGCGATCTGGGGCTCTATAACGGCGCAACAGGGGTTTGGGAGGTGGTGATTTCAGAAGGCGGCGTTTTTACGAATGCCGCCGACTGGCTTCAGTCGGGGACGACTGGTGTCGATGTATCTCCAGTAGGGGGAGATTTTAATGGTGATGGAAAAGCCGATGCCGGACTGTATAACAAGACGAACGGTGAACTGCGTATAGCCTTATCGACGGGAAGCGGATTGTCTTTGCCTGCGTTATGGCTGGATTTTACGGAAAATCCTTCGTCATGGCTTGTTTTTTCTGGGAATTTCAATGGAGATAAATATTGTGATTTTGGGTTATATAACAAAGAAACAGGAGAGGTGCGAGTCGTTTTAAGCCAGGGCAGCGGTTTTGGTGCCATGACGACGTGGCTGGCCGGTTTTGGAACGAATTATTCGGTGTTGATGGGTGATTTTAACGGAGACTCATTGGCCGACCTCTGCCTTGTTAAGAAAACAAGCGGTGAATATAAAGTCGCGCTTTCCAACGGCAGGGCTTTTGTGGACGGAGGCGTTTGGATTTCGGGATTCGGGGCCGGTAAGGACCCGGTTGTTTCGGATTATAACAACGATGGGATTTCAGATATCGGCTATTGGGATAAGCTTACCCCGGATTGGTATTTTGCGGTTTCAACAGGAGAAGATTTTTCGACGAAAGGGCTCCTGGGGAGTTTTGGCAGCAGCGCCGATGAATTCGTCACAACCGGCGACTTTAACGGCGATGGCATATCAGATCGCGCCAGTTATGACCATGAATTGATCGGTATTTTACGATGGAAAACGCAGATCGTGGATCAAAGGTCTCCGGATTTACTCCATGGCATAGATAATGGTATCGGTGGAAAAACAGAAATCGTCTATTCTTATGCCTCTGCCGCGGACAACCCCTATCTGCCGTTTCCAGTACAGGTAGCGTCTGAAATCAAAATTATTGATACGTTGCCTGTCGGATCGCCGCAGGAGGCCTATAGCCAACAGTTCATTTTCTCCGATGCTTATTATGATGCTGGAGAGAGAGAATTTCGCGGATTTGGAAAAGTCAAAGCGATCGATTCTATTACGGGAAATTATACGGAAACCTATTTCTATCAGGGAAAGTCAGATCAGGATGGCGCTTTAAAGGGTCAAATTGAAAAGATTGTCGCGTTTGATGGGAATGCCCGCCAGATCAGCCAGACGGTCAATACATACGATGTCAGGAAGGCCGGTCCTACTGATAATGTTCTTGGTTTTCCGGCCCTTGTTCGTCAAGATACAACTGTCTGGGAAGAGGGCGGGGCTGCTGTAAGTACGGCCAGTGAATTTGCCTACGATGCTATAGGCAATCTTCTGGAAGCGAAGAGCTTGGGTGATATTTCGAAAGAAGGCGATGAAAAAGTGACGGAAACAACATATGCCCAGGCCTACCAGGATGGTTTGAATAGACCTGTGGAAGTTCTCTTAAAAGATAAAGATGGCGTTACTGTGACAAAGAAAAACCTTGAATACGATTCACGCGGCAATTTAAGTAAAGAGTCTTTGTTTATTCTCAATCCTTTAACAGGCAGTCAGCAATCAGCAGTCAGTAGCTATTCTTACGACATGTTCGGTAATGTGTTGACGACGACGGATGCCTTGGGCCGCACAGTGACGACGGAATATGAGACGGTATTCAATTCTTTTCCTCTGAATATCACTAATACGTTAGGTCATATGGTTTCTTACGTTTATGACCCAAAATTGGGTGTGATTACCCAGTCGACAGATCCTAATGGTAATACAAGCTCGACCTCTCATGATTCTCTTGGTCGTCCTATTCAGACAATGAACGCTTATGCCGAAGTTACAATAGAATTCAATTACCCTGATTTCAATACTAAAGTTTCCCGGCAAGGTAATCTTGAAAAAATGGAATACGTGGATGGCCTGGCTAGAAAATACAAGACGGTTTCAAGCGGGGAGGATGGAGAGAACAGCCGTCAGGTTTCAACCGAAGCCTATTTCGACGACAAAGGCCGGATCGAGAAGGAATCAATGGCGCATTATGTTGATGAGCCGGAGACCCAGATTTCATATGTAAAATACGAATACGATATCCGCGGCCGGATCAAGAAGACGATATCAGATTTTCCGGGGACGGCTAAAGATGCTGAAAGTCAGATTTTTTACGTTGCACCGCTTTATGTTGAGACCGTTGATCCGATGGGCCACAAGAAAGGGACCCTGAAAGATGTTTACGGCAATATTATTGAGGTCACGGAATTCACTCAGGGAGGGGTATTTAAGACAGTTTATGAATATGATATTCAAGATAACCTGCTTAAGGTAACAGACGCCCAGGGGAACGCTTCGCAGATTTGGTATGACTCTGCGGGGCGCAAGATAAGGATGGATGACCCTGATATGGGGGTCTGGACATACGAATACGATCTTCTGGGGAATTTGATAAAACAGGTCGATGCAAAAAATCAGGTTTTGGAATTCAGCTACGATGATTTAAACCGGTTGACCGGCAAACAGGCTGATGGGCAGATGCTCGTAACATATATTTACGATGAAGCAGCCAAGGAGAACTGCATAGGTCGCCTGTCGAAAGTCGTCGACGGTTCCGGGACGACGGAATTCTTCTATGACAAGCTTGGCCGGGAAATAAAGTCTGTCAAAACTGTTGATGCTCACGCGTATGAGTTTCAAAGAGAATATGATGCCTGGGATCGTTTGACAAAATTGATCTACCCCGACGCTGAAGTAGTCGAGTATTCTTACGACATCAATTCCGGTTTCTTGGACAAGGTGTTTAGCTCGTCTAACACAACGAACTATGTGAATTCGATGAACTATGATGCCCAGGGCCGTATGCGCCAGATCCAATACGCTAACGGCACATGCACGGACTACATGTATGGTCAAGATTTGAGGTTGGCTCGTATACACACGATGGCTGGAAGCGCGGATCTGCAGGATTTGAACTATGTCTTTGACAAAAACGGCAATGTGGTGACCTTAACGGATAATCTGCGTAATAATATCCGCACGTTCGGCTATGATGAGCTGGATCGCTTGACTTCCGCGCAGAATATTCCCGATGGATCCGGCACGTCCAATCATAATTTTCAATACGATGCCATTGGCAACATGACGTATAAGTCAGATGTTGGTTTTATGTTATACGGCGCGAATGCCGGGCCGCATGCCGTGACGTCCGCAGGCAGCTACAGCTACCAATACGATGCCAATGGGAATATGACATCAGGGAAAAATAAAACCCTGGAATATGACGTTGAAAATCGTATAATTAGGATAACTCAACCCGATGCTGTGACGTCATTTATGTATGACGGGGACGGCGGACGTGTAAAGGTTTCCCGAATTGCGAATAACGAAACCCGAACCACGGCCTATATCGGGTCGCTCTTTGAAATTCAAACTTCGGCCAGCGGGCAGCAGGCAATGGTAAAACATATCTTTGCCGGATCAACACGGGTTTGCAGCGTTAAGTCTGTGGATGGCGGAGCATCGACCACGGATTATTATCACGGCGACCATTTGGGGTCCTCGAGCATCATCACTGATCAGGACGGCCAACAGGTGCAGTATCTGGAATACGCGCCCTACGGCACGGTTGCACGCAACGAAGGCACAGATGCCACTGCCTATAAGTTCACAGGCAAAGAATTAGACTCAACCGGCCTCTATTTCTATAGCGCGAGATATTACGATCCCGAGATCGGCCGTTTCGTTACACCCGATAGCATCGTCCAGGCGCCCTATGATTCGCAATCCCTGAATCGCTATTCATATTGCCGCAATAATCCCGTTAGGTATGTAGATCCGTCGGGGCATTTTTTCTGGGTAGCTGCAATTATTGGAGCAATAGTTGGAGCGATAAGTGGCGGCATCTCAGCCGCTCAAGCCGGTGGTAGCATTTGGGGCGGCATTCTTTTTGGCGCAGTTTTTGGCGGAGCAACAGGAGCGATAGGGTTTGGGGTTGGGCAAGCATTGCAGGCAGCGGCTGAAGCGGCGAAACAGGCTATTACAGCCGTTGGTGGTGCTTTAATAACCGGGCTTGAGTTTGGTATTGGGGCGGTTGGTCCGGGAATGGCATCAGGCTTTGCCGGAGGAGAGGGGAGTTTCCTTGATGTTTTAAAGGGCGGCGCTATAGGCTTTGGTACTGGTTTTATTACAGGAGCTGCTGTTGGATATAGTTATGCCAAGGGATGGCAAAGCATTCTACATGGAGCGGATATCCGTGCTACAAACGCCAAAATTTTTATGGATCAAGTTGGAAGCGGAAATTATGGAGGAGCACAACAAACCCTAAGTACGGACAGAACGCTACAGATTAGACTTAAAGGCGCCAAAGTACATTTTACTAGTGAAAAAGGTTTAGAAGGTATTCAGTTATCTCAAACAATTCGAGAAGGACAAGGAGGGAAGGTCTATTTAGCTGACCTTTTGCCTGGTTTCGATGCCCCTAGTTTTACAGCAAATACGCTTCAAATACCATCTCCTAATCAAATTGATTCCTCAAGAGCCCAATATTTTGTGGGTTTAAATAGCAAAAATCTTATACTTTCTTCGAACTTAGTCCGAGATTCTGTAAGTGGCTGGACTAGATTTGAATATATTCACGAGGGGAGTATAAGTTTATCTAATACACAGGTATACGGATATTATTCAAATAATCCTAGCGGACATGCTGCTTATATGAAAGAAGTGCTCACTAATTAAATTTTTAAAAAGAGAGAAATATGCCTAATGGTAAAGGTTTCGCTCAATGTGGTGAATGTTTGAATTTTGTAGCTGACAGAAAGCAGCATTGCAAGAAACATAATTTTGATTTTCCTCTTATCCTTATTGGGTATGAATTCTTATGTAAGGATTATGCGCCTGCGTATAATTATTCAGAGAAGCCCAGCAATGAAATGCAGTCCCTGGAGGCAGGGAATCTATTCTATTATTGTTGCCAAGGAGAAAGGAATTATAAGAAATTAGAAAAATTTACGGAATTAGAAAATGCTATATATGGAATACATTTATTAGATGATAGACGTTACAAATGGTTATTTGAGGTAAAGGATTATCAAAAAGATCTCTGGGATTCAAAATCGATTATTTTGCGACATGATAGTAAAAGCGAAAACTTTATCCGGCGTAAATTAACAAAAGAAATGTTTACTTCATATACATTCGCTACAAAAAGTGTTTTGTATACCTCGCAGCTTATAGACGTATACGTGCCCGAAGATAAAAATAGCGAATTTTTAAACGATATTGTAGAAAATTTTATTGGATTAAATAGGTATCAATATAAAATGAAAACAAAGGAAGAATTTCTTTGTTTTGGTGTTAGTATTTTTTTAAAACAAATGGAAAATTCAGTCTATAATGTCATGCAGGATTCATATTTTAAAGATTTTTTTGAAAAACTTGGATGAACACAATAAAAATTAATAGGACCGGGTACCCAAAGCTTAATGAGTAATAAGGAGTTATGGCGGAAGTGGTGCGATGGGGAGGATCAAGCGCAGCTATTATTCGAGAGCCTTTTATCATGTTTACAGCCGAGGCAATAATAGGATGAGTGTTTTAAAGGGAGAGGAAGAAAAGGGCCTGTTCTTAAGCTCTTTGGCCCGTTACAAGAAGAGATTTGGGTTCAAGCTCTATGGTTTGGTCATTATGGATAATCATTTCCATCTACTTCTTGAAACAAACGAAACAAACGATATTTCTAAAGTCATGCAATCTTTTCTTTTGTCGTTTGGCAACAGGTATCGCAAAAGGCACCATTACGCAGGCCACCTCTGGGAAAGCCGATTTCAGAGCCGGCTTCTGGTTAATGAAGTCTATGTTTTGGAATGTCTGGACTACATTCACAACAACCCCGTAAAGGCAGGGGTTGTGGCAAAGCCGGAAGACTATCCTTGGAGTAGTTTTTTCTTTTATTCAGGATCAATTAACAACCGAATCAGTGATTATATCGCATTGGATCGATTTGGGGACACTTCCACTATAACCTGATGCAGTAGCAAGAGTTTTAGGTACCCGGTCGTACTACTGACGGTCGTACTACTGATAATGGCTCAAGCGGTGTATAACCTCGGGAATAAACCGAGCTATAGAATTGGATTAGATACATCAAAAACCACTAATGTATATGGTGGAAATGTAGCTCGTGGAACCGGAATTGAGTTGACAACGAATGAGCGTATTCCAGCATTAGATATTCAAAAATTAAGTGAGTAAAATGAATTTCCCTAATCGAGTTACATTTAGACTTTTTGATAGTAAAAGGGGCGTCTCTGCCTCTAATGTGGCAGTGAGCCTTGTTTTGTATGCCCGCAAGAAGAATGATTACTTCGTAGGACCTAAAATAACTGATAAAAATGGAAAAGTAGTTTTTGAGAAAAGGGAATGTATCAAAGAGATTGAGAATTCAAAAAAGATTTATCTAATGGATTATTCTTCGAATCTAGAAGACTGTTCGCCAAAGATATCGATTAAAATTAAACCTAGGAATGAAATTAATTTCGCTGTTGAAAATATGCGTAAGCTAAGAGACATTTACAAGGATTATTGGGATTGTTCTGAAAAGTTTCTTAAGGCACTCCAAAAGACTGACAACGATAGATATGTGAGCAGGTTTTATGATTTTTCCGAAGCTGACTTATGGAAAGAAAAGGTTCTCGGAATTGAAGTAGAAACAAAAGATAAAGTATAGAAACGCTTAAAATTGCCTTAGGTTCAATCTTAAAAATGATAGAATAATATTCAAAAATTTTGAGTTGTTATGAATAGTTCGGAGGAATGATGAAAGCAATTA
This sequence comes from Candidatus Omnitrophica bacterium UBA6210, assembly GCA_002421805.1. Taxonomy (GTDB): domain Bacteria; phylum Omnitrophota; class Gorgyraeia; order Velamenicoccales; family Velamenicoccaceae; genus Velamenicoccus. The sequence goes on along the minus strand of DISM01000003.1, from coordinate 20,106 downwards.
AAGATACCTGGCTGATTCAAATTGAGATCACAAACGCATGCATTCATCAGTGTTTGCATTGCACGCGTTTTGTCGGACATCACGGCAAGCCCTATTTCATGGATTTGGGGACGTTTGAAAAGGCCCTTGATTCTTTGGAAGGCTATCCGGGAGGAGTGGGTGTGATGGGCGGTGAGCCTACTCTTCATCCGAAATTTAGGGAGATTTGCGAGATCCTGCGCACGAAGATGCCCCTGGAGAAGCGATTCTTGTGGACTTCCGGCTACAAATGGAAAGAGTATCGGGATATTATCCGTCAGACGTTCGCCGAGAACATTTATTACAATGACCATGAAGATGATACCCAGAAGCATCAGCCTCTTTTGATCGCAATGGAAGATGTGCTGGATGATCGCGCCTTTATGCGCACTTTGATCGATAAATGCTGGATACAGGAAAAATGGTCGCCTTCGATCAATCCAAAGGGTGGGTTTTTCTGCGAAGTCGCCGCAGCCATGGATATGCTTTTTGATGGTCCTGGCGGATACCCTCTGGAAAAAGGTTGGTGGAAGAGGACGGTGAAGGATTTTGAAGACCAGATCAACAGGTATTGTTTTCGGTGCAGCGCCGCTTTGCCCTTGCCGCCTTTCAAGAACCAAAAGGGGGATGAGTTGGTTTCTGCATCGAATTACGCCAAATTGCAAAAGATCTGCAGCCGCAAATTCCGTGAGTCTAAAGTCCGGTTCATTGACACAAAGTATACAAAAGAACAAATCCTGGAATGGAGTAAAGACTGGCAGCCATGGGTTTATACGGGTGAAGAGGGGCGCAAGACCCTTTATGATCTTTATGGGTGGTGGCATGGGTTCTGGGTCACACAGGGCAAAAAAAGCCGCAAGCGCAAAAAGAAACAACAGCAGGCTAGAGCATAACGATCTTGGATAATCAAACTTCTTCAAAGGGCAAAAAACGCTTGGCTTTGGTTTTTCATCGGAATTCCCGGGTTGCGATGGGGGAGCGCTGTATGGAGATCCTTCGGCGCGATCCGCTTTTTGAGCTGCATCAATTTGATATGCAGGAGATCCAGTCGGTCAAGGGCGGCTTCGATTTTTATGTCCGCTTTGACGACGGAGATTATACGGTTGTGATGCCTCAACGCCTGCGTCCGGCCGCCTGGTGGATTTCCGATACCCACCTGAGGAAACCTTACAAAAAGATCAGAAGGCAGGTCAGGAATTATGATGCGCTTTTCCTGGCGCAAAAAGACGACATCCAGCGATTGAAGAAGGATACGGGAGTTACGGCCCATTGGCTGCCGTGGGCTGCCGATGCGCTGAAGCCGGGACAGATATTTTTGAGCGACGATCAGCGCCTATACGACATCTGTTTTATCGGCACGGAAGGGAAATACAGCCTTCGGAAGGTGGTCATCGAGACGCTCAGGTATTATTATCCCAATTCTTACATTGGTCGTGCCGAACGTGAACAATTATACGATTTTTACTCCAAAGCCAAGATTGTCGTCAATTACCCGATCCATAACGACATCAACGCCCGGTTCTTTGAGGCCATGGGGGCGGGAGCTATGTTCTTGACGCATCGAGTGAAGGGGAACGGCATTGATGAGCTTTTTGAAGAAAACAAGCATTTGGTCATGTTCGATGATATCCAGGGCGAGATGAGGCAAAAGATCGAGTTTTATCTGGCGCATTCTGAAAAGAGGATGGAGATCGCAAAGAATGGTTTTGATCTTGTCAACGGTCGCCACACGTATCGAGATCGGCTCAAGACATTGTTTAAGACTCTCGGCATAGCATTATCGGAGGGTCATTAGCTTGTATCGTATATCAAAGGGTATGGAATCGAAATTTGACCTGTTTTCGCCTTTCTGGTTCTATAGGTCCAGATACGAAGAGTGGTTTATTATCCGCATCTTTGGCATTTATTACTGGTTTCACGAAAAAAAGAAAAAATCGGCGTAAGGCGCTGGATTCATTTAAGACAGTCCAAGAGAAGACCGTATGAGCAATCGAAAGATCGTCGATCCCAATCTCTACGACGCGAATTATTATTATCATGATAACGAAGGGTGCCATGAATACGCGCAGGGGCTGGATATCGCTATCCATCCTAAATATAAGCACGTCCTGGAGATCGCTGTTCCGCGACAAGGCGATGAAATCTTGGATGTCGGTTGCGGCAGGGGTGAATTATTATATTATTGCGCAAAGAAGGGGGCTCATGTATTAGGTCTGGATTATAGCAGGACAGCCGTTGATATCGCCCGGCAGACGATACAGATGCTTCCTGTCGAGATGAGGTCTTTTGCCAGGGCTGAGATTGGCGATGTTGCCGATCATGATTTTTCCAGGCGTTACGATCTGATTTTTATGCTTGATGTTTTTGAACATATGAATGACGATCAATTAGGACGAACCTGTGAGAAATTCAAGAAAATCCTCAAAGAAAACGGAAGGATCATCATCACGACACCAAACCTTTATTATGAGAAGTATCTTCAGCCGATCAAAATGGCTCTGGATCTTCCATTCCGGTTTTTGAAATGGACCTTCCGTGTGTTGAGAGGTAAGTATCGGCCTAAGAGCGTTGCTGAATTCATGAGGAATGCGTTAAAGGTCAAAGTTGTGGGAAGGGGAGAAGCTGGAAAGGCCTTGCATGTGAATGTCTGCACGCCCGGCAAAATTAAAGCCATGCTGAAAGATTTTAAAGTGGACATCTGGTGTGAAGATCCGTCATGGGCGCCCATCAGTTTAATGACTAGAAAATGGTGGGGTAGGCAAATCGTCGCTGTGGCTAGACGTGGGTAATTTTTTTTGCTTTATTTGTTCCATAATTGGAATATAAATGTATTCGAAATGGAATTAATTGGGATGAGGAGTAATCTAAGATGAGAAATCTTTTGAAGGATTTTCTAAGTCAGGGCCGACGGCTAGAGGAAATAGATAAGCAAGAAGGTCATTTTGGAATCAAGGAGGGAAGGATTGTTTTTAAAATAGCCAGATCTCTTAATGATTTCTCCGTGGTTGTCGAGATTGGAGCCTATAAAGGAAAATCTACTTGTTTCATTGCCGAAGGGCTCAAGGGCTCATCTTCAAGATTATATTGTGTAGACACTTGGTTTAACGACGGCGGAATGCGCCAGCCGCGCACGGACACATTCCCTGATTTTTTAAGGAATATATCACCGTGGAATGACAAGATTGTTCCTTTGAGGGGGTTTTCCGCCGACATCAGGAAGACTTGGCCCCTTGAGAGAAAGATCGATTTTTTATGGATTGATGGGGACCATGCCTACACAGGCGTCAAGAAGGACATTGAAGACTGGCTTCCATTGGTAAGGGATGGCTGTTTCGTGTGTTTTCATGATTATAGAGAATACCCCGGCGTCAAGAGGGCCGTTGATGAAAAAATCTTTGAAGGAAAGTTAAGACTTGTGGAAACCAAAGGTAATGTCCTTTTGGCTAAAAAACCAACAACAAGCTAAATCTTGATTTTTGTGTTTATACGAATGAAACGAATTTTGTCGGTTCGTTATGGCAGAAGCAGCCGGATAACGGCCATATTTTCTGTTTAATGGAAGGAACATAAGGGGGATGCATGAGTATGAGACAAAAGTTTAGGGGCGGGCTTGCTTTTTTAATGATGTGTTTGACGTGTTGCTCAAGCCTTTATGCGGACATACCGCGTTTAATCAGCTATCAAGGCCGCTTGTTGAATACGCAAGGCCAGCCTTTGACGGGCGCCTATGATGTAACGTTCAGGATTTATGACGCGCAAACAGCGGGAAACCTGTTGTGGCAGGAGACCCATGCCGGTGTTGTGGTGGACAAGGGGATATTCAGCGCTGTTCTCGGCTCAGTTTCAGCTTTAAATATCGCTTTTGACAAATCATATTTTCTCGAGATTAAAGTAGGTGATGAAGTCATGAGCCCAAGGCAGCAAATAACTAGCGCCGGTTATGCGATTCGGGCAGAGATGGCGCAAGATACAGAGAAATTCGGTACTAAAGCACCGGCCGAATATCTCCTGGCAAGCGATGCGACATCTGTGCCAACCGCAAATAAAGCCGTCAAGATGGATACGAACGGCAAGCTGCCTTTATCTGCCTTGAAAACATTTGACAGCGGATGGTTTGCGGTAAGTCTGAATAAGGCCTATTTAAAAACGCATAATCTCGGAACGACGAAATGTGTGATTGTCGGCTATCTTGCTGAAAATAGCGATGGTTCCGGAAAATTTGCCTGGGGTTTTGGGCAAAACCAGCAATACGGCGGAGGTGTCTTCATTGCTGAGTTAACGTCAACGACCGTAACTATACGAACCGACCCTTCACATTTAGGAAGCGTCAGGGATAAGACTGGTAATGCTTGGAATCCTACTTCCGGCTATGTGAGAGTTATTATGTTGGCCTTAGAATAAATAAAAGGGAAAAAATTCCATGGTGATGGGTTGTCAGACAAAAGGGGGGAGTGAAATGAGCATTGATATTAAAGTCAACAGGATCCATAAGCTTGATCCGCAGATCAGGAATATCAAGGCATTTGCGGATATTGAAATCAGCGGCGCAATCCTGGTCAAGGGGCTGCAGGTGTTGGATGGAAAGAACGGTTTGTTTGTTTCCATGCCGCGACAAAAAGGCAAAGATAACAAATGGTATGAAACAGTCAGGACGATGACGCCTGAAGTGAAAAATAAAGTAAACTCTGTGGTTTTGGAAGCGTACGGAGTATAGCGGATGGGATCATGTTAAAAAAGGAGGGTGTGAGACAATGCAGATAGATAAGGTTATGGTATTGAAAAAGCTACAAAATAGGCGAAATGTCCTACGAGATAAGCTCAAAAAACATTTCAGCCTGGCAATTTCAGAAAGGGATTACAAAGAGTTTGAAGAGACTGTTGATGAGCTTGATGGTTTGAGAATGAAAATTCGTTCTTTGAAGGGGGAGAAAGTCAATGATAGAAGGTAAGGTTTTAAACAGAGGGTTTGGCGCTATTGGTGTTATTTTAATTATCATGGGATTATTGAGCCATGGTTGTGTCTATGCCAATGATTTTGAACGTCTTGATTCAGAAGGGTTAGAGGGGCAAAAACCATTGTCGATCAGCTCGGACGAAACGGGCAGACAGGTTGTTTGGATGGGGACTGATGGAGGGATTTTTAGAAAGGATTTGTCGAAGAACACATCGTGGCAAAAGATTGTATTAGAAGATGTTGCCCAGGTTTGTGTTAACCGCATAGAATTCTCTCCGTACGCATCTTTTGGATATGCTGCCACATCGAAGGGGGTGTACGAAATAGATCCCGTTTCACTCACGACCCGTAAAATATATTCTAGCAACCAGGACGCTGAAAATGAATGCTTCAGCGTAGCAGTTGACGCTGATCAAAATATTTATGTCGCTACAAAAGCGGGTTTATTTACAAGACCTGGGAAGGGAAAAAGATGGACGAAAGGCGTTACTGTCTTGGGGGATAAGGCCATCGATTATGTTTATGCCGCAGGGATGACACTTTATGTCGCGGCATCCGAAGGGCTCTATCAATCAATGGACAGAGGGAAAACATGGAAGAAAGTATTTTCTTTAAATGCAGGCTGCGAGGAAGCGGTTGAAGACGAGGAAGAAACTGGCGAAGAGGATGCATCTAATCGGATTCATGCGGTTATCGGAGAGAAGGGGGCGCCGTCCACTGTTTATCTGGCAACATCGATTGGATGTTTCAAGAGCCAGGATAACGGAGAAACTTGGCAGGCGTTGCCGTTGGCGGGGTTGGATTCAAAAGACATTCTTGGCTTGGTTTTTTCAATCGTTCCACGCGCGCTTTATGCTCTAACGAAAAATGGAGTATTTTGTTTGGATTTAGACGGATGGTCGGTGATTACTCCATTAAGTGATAGCCATGATTTGGCCTTCATCAATGGAAAAATCATTATCGTTACTTCTATGGGGATTTATGCTTTTGAAGTTGATGATATCAAAGCTAAAATTGAAATTAAGACCAGTGCAGAGGGGAATCAAAGTTTCAGGTATGAGCCTACAATTCAGGAAGTCCAACAGATGGTGATACAATATTGTGATGTTAGCAAGGATAAGATCGACGCCTGGCATAGACAGGCTAGAGCAAGAGCATTTTTGCCGGATTTCTCATTCGGTTATGGCAATAACGTGTATGGTTCCTATAATGGGGTTTTTGCCGTTGGACCAAACGATTGGCAGGTAAACGTGTCGTGGGATTTAGGAGATTTGATATATTCATCGGACCAGACAAGTATCGATGCACGTTCACGTCTAATGGTGCAGTTAAGAAATGATGTGCTTGCAGAGGCAACACAATTATATTATGAACGAAGGAGGATTCAGGTTGAACTTGCCGGTGGTCATTTAAGTCCAGAAGATCTTTCCAGGAAACAAATCAGGCTTGATGAAGTATCTGCGCTCCTCGACCGATTGACGGGAGGGGCTTTTTCAAAAGTTTTAAAAAGCTCACCTTAGTTTTTTCAAGAGTATAACCCTCTGATTTTTCTTGACTTACCTCAAACCTAATTGTATAATTGATTTTCTTATTGAAAACTAATATTTGGGAGCGGATACTATGCCTAAGTTGATGGTTGTTGATGACGAAGAAGACGTCAGGGAATATCTTAAGAATTACTTCAAGAGACGCAAGATCGAGGTTGTGACAGCCGAGAGCGGCGAAGAGGCCCTAGGCCTTCTTAAAGACCTGGATCCCGATTTGATGCTGCTGGATATCCGGATGGGCGGCATTGACGGTATCGAGACGTTGCGCAGGATGCGGGAAGCCGGAAAACAGACAAAAGTGATCATGGTGACAGGCGTCGAGGAGCAAAAGATACTGGACCGCCTGGCTGAATTTAATGTCCTGGCTTGCGTGCACAAACCTTTGATGCTCGACGAACTTGAAAAACAGGTATTGCAGAGAATTGTTATCAATCCTTAGACATCTATGTGCATGCTCAAGAAAACGTTGTTGTTGCTGATCGCTGCCGCGATCATCGTCCCGCCTCAGGCTGCTTTTGCCTTTTCCCCGTCTTCCCAGTATCTGGTCGAGACCGCCATGTCGTATTACAACATAGGCTGTTACCAGGAAGCCCTGCATGAGTTCAACAAGGCGCTTCTCGTCGATCCGGAAAATGCGGATGCCCGATATTATATCTCGAAAATAAATGAGGCGGACTCATCAGCGGCCCCGTCGCGCGATGCGCTTATTGCCGAAAGCCTTGACGCACAAGAGGGGGCGGTATCCAAAGAAAGGGTCCAGCCGAGCCGCGAAGAGATTATCAATCGCCAATTGGCTGAGTTTTCGAGGAAGCCCGGGGTTGAGGCGACGCCGTTGCCCCGGCAGACGCGACGCGCCGGCGAAGAGGGCCCTTCAACCAAACAGATCTCGGATTATGTAAATATTTCAGGCGAATATCAGGCGGCCATGGGCGTGCGTTCGCCGGATGAGTTTATCTGGAAGGAAGCTAATGCGGACCTGAACGAGCGCAACTACAGGATCCTTTGGAGCGATACGCGTTATAACACGTATGATCCTGCCATTTACGATCGCCTGCGATTCATCATCGACACAAAGCCGCAGACGGATTCGGACGCTTCTTTGACGGCCCACGCCAACCTGACGGTCGATCCCTGGAGCTTTACGGGCAAGTCGGACACATTCACGGTCACAGGCGCAGGCGGTGATGCCGTCGAGCTGGAGTTGAAATATTGGTCGAACACCGGCAAAACCATCAATGAGATATTCAACACCCTCAAAAACGGCGACGGCCTGGCCTTGCCGGAGATCAAGGTGGTCGACGGGATGACTTCTCCGACAACTGTTACCTCTACCTTCAAGAATATCTTTGTCATCCCTTCCCAGAAGATCGACACGACTTTTATGCCTGTCAGAGAGTTCTGGCTGGATTACAAAGAAGAGCCCTTGAGCCTGCGGTTTTTCCCTATGGGCTTCCAGGACCAGGCGTTGACGAGCGACGACCCTTTGAATGTTTCCAACCATCATACCTGGTGGGAGGAAAGCCCGTGGCTGGCGGACTGGAAGCCGGGACAGCTGAACGCCGGCGCCACGCCTGACGATTTTACAAAAGGCATATGGGACGATTCCCTGGCGTTCTATACCCGCGACAGCGACGGCGTGCGCCTGACGGCTTTGAGGGGCGCGACGCTGGCCTATGACGGCATCGATTTGAAGCTGAGGTCAACGATCGCCAGCCCTAAAAACCTCTGGGCGGATTATGACCAGTTCGAGACCTACGCGACAGCGACGAGGATGACTTACGATCTTTTGTATAACCTGGGCATCGGTTTTACGCATGCCGGCCACTTCGGCTTTAATGAAGGCAATATAGACGGGCTGAACAATGTTTTTTCCCTGGACGGAAAGATTGAGCCGATCATCGGCACCAAGTTCCTGGCCCAGGCGGCGACCTCAGAGTCCTCGTATGACCTTTCCAATGATGTTTATGAATCCCACAAAAGCGGCCAGGCGTATTTTGTTTCCATGGTCAACAGGTGGCCTGCGGAAGATCTCTATGAACAGGACTACGGAGCTATCAGGCGCAACCCGGATGAGGCCTGGTTCCTCAAGAGCCGTTTGCGCGCCGTCCAAATGGCCAAAGGGTTTAATGCGACCCTTTCCAATTACAGCCAGACCAGGGATGACGAGTATTGGTCCCGCCATATCTCTTTCCGCAAGCACCCGTTATACATCTATACCGGCCTGACCAAACCCATGAAGTTCGAGGATATCGAGGCTTTTGCCATCGGCGACGGCATCGACAGCGGCCGTTCCGTCGTCAGCTGGCGGCTGGAAGGCGAGACGGAATTTTTTAACCGCTACCTCAGGGGCCTCTTCGACGTGCGCAATGTGCACAATTCCCAGACGGGCAGGTTTATTGAGAACGTCGCCCGCCTGCAAATGGAATATCCCGTGACGGACAAGCTGATGACAAAATTCCTCGGCATCCGTCATAACCTGCATAAGACAACGGCGGGCGTGGATCCTTTCGTTTACAACGAAGACCTGGATGTGTATCTGGTGAATTCCTCGATCGTCGGAGGACAGGACCCGTCACTGGGCACGGTTTCGATGGGTCTGGAATACCAGGTGAATGAAAAATTCGCCGTGAATACGGTCTATGAGCATACCAACGATTCGACGGTGGCCACGGATAATTATCCCCGGGGACTGTTCAATGATTCCAGCTACACGACCTATGTTCAGAACGGCAAGGTTTACCGTGAAGCCATCCCGTTCCTTTACAGCCAGCAGTATTTTCCTTTGCCGCCGTATGACTACTTTGATATTTACAAGTTCGGCTTCAGCTTCCAGGCGACGCCGCAGCTGGAGTTTTATCTCGATTTTGCCATGAATCAATTCAAGGAGGCCGGCCAGATCGACGATAACATGAACCATTACGGCCTGGAGATCGCTTATGTCCCGACAACAAAACTGTCGTTTTTGTTCAAGTATGTCTATTCGCGCTGGATCGACATGCTGATGCTGAACGCGACGGGGGCAAGGATCTATGAGTGGCACAACAATTTCTTTATTGAGTCGCGCTATAAGATGGAACGAGACGCGGAATTAATCTTTGATTACGGTGTCGGCGGCATAACGCCATTGGGTTCATCAACTTATGATCCTTTTGGCGGATCGCTCGCGGTACTGGACACACAGCATATCTTTAGGTTATATTATAGAAAGAGGTTCTAAGGCCCACTCACGTTCAACAGCTTGGATACCCATGAGGGTCAACTATAAAAAAGAGCTGGAAGAAGCGGCAAGGAACATGATCCTTGTCCACAAGCCTCATACGCTCATCCGCATGATCCTGCGCACGATCGTGCGTAAAGTCAAGATTGAACACGCCGGTACCCTTCTTTACGAAAAAACCCGCAACAGCTATATCGTCACTATCACCCGCGGCCAGGTTGGCGCAAAGCTACCGGCTGGTTTTATCCGCCTGGATCCTAATTCGCCCATCATCCGGTTCTTCCGCCACAAAGAAGAATACCGCAATATTTTTGATGGCGGCGCTTTGATCCTGAGCCATATCAATTACCTCCTGCAGAGAAAAGAACTCTTTCATGACGCTCCGGAGACTGAAAAACTTTTGATCGCCATCAAGTTTCAGATGAAGAGCTTCGATGCGGTCGTAAGCGTGCCATGTTATTTCCAGGATGACCTTTTGGGCGTCCTGATGCTGGGGGAGAAGGTCAACAAGAAGAGTTTTAAGGACGAAGAGATCGATTTTTTTATCGCGCTGGCTAATGACGTGGCCATGGCCCTGCGCAATGCCTTCCTTTTCGAAGATTTGCAGTTGGAGATCGAGCGCAATAAACGCCTGTTTTTCGAGACGACCATGGCCCTGGCGGCGGCAATCGACGCCAAGGACCATTATACGCGCGGACACACCAGCCGGGTGACGGAGTATAGCCTGGCGATCGCCAAGCTGATCGCGGCCGACGCGAACGGGAGGGCCGACGATAAATTCTTCGAGGAGCTTCATATCGCCAGCATGCTCCACGATATCGGCAAGATCGGCGTCCCCGAGTCCATCTTGAACAAAAACGGCCCCCTGACGGATGAAGAACGTAAAAAGATCAACGAACACTCCTTGATCGGCGCGATGATTTTGGGGCCCATCAAGAACCTCGACGAGGTCATCATGGGCGTCAAACACCATCATGAGCGCCATGATGGCAAGGGGTACCCGGAAGGGTTGGGCGGAGAGACCATTCCTTATATCGCCCGTATTATTTCCGTGGCGGATTCTTTCGATGCGATGACGACGGACAGGCCTTATCGCAAGGCATTTACACGTGATTATGCGATCGTGGAGCTAGAGCGGTGCAGTGGTTCTCAGTTCCATCCCCAGATTGTCAAGGCGGCTGTGACCTTGTATAAAAGAGGGGAGCTTAAGTGAGCGCGATCCAAAATAACGACCGTTATATCGGCGAATTGCTGGTCAAGGACGGTGTGATCACGGGTGGGGACCTGCAAAGGGGTCTGGACGAACAAAAGAAGGGCCGAGATTTCCTCTGCACAACTCTTGTCCGGCTGGGGTTGGCCAGCGAAGAAAAAATCTTTTCCATTCTGTCTCTCCAGATAGGGGTCCCTTACTTGAGTTTGAAAGAGTTTGCCATCGACCCTTTCGTCGTCAATCGTCTGCCCGGCCGCCTGGCGGTTTCCTGCCGATGCCTGCCGGTCAAAGAGGCCGACGGGACGATGTATGTTGCCATGGCAGACCCTCTGAATTCCCAGGTGATCGATGAGATCCGAAGTTACCTGGGGGTCGAACGCATCAAGGTCTTTCTGGCAGGAGACAACGACCTGAAGTCCGCCCTCCAGAAGTACTACAGCCTTCCGTAAACTCTCCAAATTTTCTTGACAGTTTTTAGGTCCTGGTATATACTTAAGTATAGTAATAGTTAAGTATATTAACTATTAGCGAGGTTAAATATGACCCAAGAAAGTTTAAGGGAATTTACCCGGCAACTGAGTCAGTTGATCCCGTCGATCACGAAAGGGATATTAAGGAGCCATGCCGACGAGGTATCCCGCGGTGATATCACGATGTCCCAGTATCTTGTGATGGGTTTGCTGAGACACAAGGGCGCCATGAAGATGACGGAGATCGCGCTGGATATGGGGATCACGCTGCCTGCGACAACGGGATTGATCGACAGGCTGCACGGGTTGAAGATATTGGCCAGGGCATATGACAAGAACGACCGACGAGTGATCCGCATCCATTTGACGCCCAAAGGCCTCAGGATTTTTTTACGGGTCAGCCGCAAGAGGGAAAAGATGATCCATCATATTTTTGGAAAGATCAGCGAAGGGGAGCGGCAGACCTATTTGAAGATCTTAAGGAAGGTCCGCGATGTCATTTATGAGAAGCCTTAAACCGTCCGCTGTTCTCTTTTTGTTTTTCTTCTTCTGGGGAGCCGCGTCTTGCCTGGCTGCAGAGAAAGCGCAGCAAGAGAAGCCTGCAGTCCCGGACAAGGAAGAGTTCATCAAGACGGCCAAGCAGAAAAGGACGTTGACGCTGAGCATTTATGACTGCATCGTCCTGGCCTTGAAAAACAATTCCGAGATCAAGATCGCCGGCGTTAACCCGAAGATCAGGGCCGATGATGTCCGTATCGCCTGGGCGGAGTTCGAGCCGACCCTGAATCTTGATTATATGTTGACGGATACCACAGAGCAGGCGGCGAGCACGCTGTTGGGCGCCGGGGTCTCTTCCTCCAGGGAGCTGAATGCAGACCTTAATATCTCAGGTAAATTGATCACAGGCACGGAGTACAGCCTTGATTTTTTGAATAGCCGGGATTCCAGTAATTCGTCGTTTCAGACAATGAATCCTTCATACACGGCTGAGCCGAAAGTGACGATCACCCAGCCTTTGCTCAGGGGGTTTGGTATCGCGGTCAACAAGGCGGATATTTCGATCGCCTCCAATAATGAGCAGGTTTCGGAGCAGAACCTGAAAAACACTGCTATGGATATCATTGCGAAGACGAAAACGGCTTACTATAATTATTTCTATTACCGGGAAGCCTATAATATCGCGGATAATTTCGTGCAAATGGCGCTGGACCTGTTGAAGATCAACAAGCTCAGGTATGAAAAAGGCCTCGTAAGTTCCGTGGATCTCCTTGAGACAGAGACGGCCGTTCTGACGAGACGAAGGTCCTTGATCCTGGCTGAAACGGAACTAAGAAGGGCCGAGGACGAATTGAAGTTCATCACGAACATCGTAGATGATCCCAGGATGTGGAATGCAGCCATTGCGTTGACGGACGAACCGCTTTTCGACAACCAGGAAGCCGACCTTGTCGACAGCCTCGTCGCGGCTTTTAAAAACAGGCCCGATTATGACGCCAAGAAGATCGAGTTAAAAAATAAGGACATCCGGATCAAAGTGACGAAGAATGCGCTGTATCCTACCGTTGACCTGATCGGCAGTTTCGGATTGAACGGGCTGGGGACGGATTACTCCGACAGCCTTTCGAATATCAGCTCGGATTATAAGGATTGGAGCGTGGGGGTTTCCTTGAGCCTTCCCTGGGGAGGTGGAGAGCGGGCCGATTACAATAAGTCCATTCTGGAGAAAGCACAGGGGTTGATGGAGCTTAAACGGCTGGAACAAAGCATCATTTTGGATGTCAGAGACAAGGTGAGGGGCGTTGATCTGGCCATACAACAGGTGGAGGCGTCCCAATTGGCAAAGGAGTCGCAGTGGAAGAACTATGAGGCGCAGAGGGAGAGATATGCCGCGGGCCAGATCTCGACACACGATATGCTTGATTATCAGGATAAATATGCCCGGGCGGACCTTGATTATATCAAAAGCCTGATCGATTATAACATCGCCTTGATCGATCTGGACAGGAGCGAAGGCTTAACCCTGACGAACAATAATGTGAAGTTGGAAGGAGCACAAGGAGCATGACGATGCGCGACATCCGGGGAATTTTATTTTTATGTGTGACGGCGTCCCTGTCTGTTATGGCCGGCTGCGGATCAGGGAACCAGGAGGCCGACAAAGAAAAAGAGGCCATCCCTGTCAAGGTGATGACGATTGAGGCAAAAGACCTGGAAAAGACCCTTGATTATGTGGGCAATATCAAGGCGAAGGATGAGGCCGGCGTCTACCCCAAAGTCAGCGGAAAGGTCATTGAGAAGGTCAAGGACGAAGGAAGCCCCGTCAAGAAGGGGGATGTGATCGTTTATATCGACAGAGATGAGGTCGGTTTCACGTTTGAAAAGGCGCCTGTCGAGAGTCCCTTGACAGGGGTCGTCGGCAGGATCAATGTCGATCTCGGTGCCAATGTCGAGCCGACAACGCAGATAGCTTTTGTTGTTAATATGGAAAGGATGGAGATCGACCTGGACATCCCTGAGAAATATCTGCCTTTCGTCGCCCTGGGGCAGGAGGCAAAGATCGCGGTAGATGCTTATCCGGACAAGGTCTTCATCGGCAAAGTGACGCTGATCAGCCCGGTAGTTGACTTGGAAACCCGTAGCGCTCCTATTGAAATCACGATCGATAATAAGGATGAATTGTTAAAATCCGGGATGTTTGCCGAGGTGAGGCTTGTGGTCGGAGAGCACAAGAATGTTCCCGTTGTTTTGAAGGAAGCCCTGATGGGGAAGGGGGACAACCTTTATGTTTACGCCGTTGAAGACCATAAGGCTTCGATGAGACCTATCAAGACGGGCATCCGCTATGGGGAGTTGGTGGAGATCACGGAAGGCGTCAAGAGCGGCGATGTTGTGGTGGTTATGGGACAGCAGAGGCTGCATGACGGGGCTTCGGTCGAAACCGAGGAGTTGAAATGAGTCTGCCTGAATTCGGGGTCAGAAAACCCGTCAGCAATTTGATGATATTCAGCGCCATCCTTATTCTGGCTTTTTACAGCCTGACGAGGATCGGTATTGATATTATGCCGGAGATCGAGCCGCCGATCATCTCCGTTATCGCCGCTTATCCAGGAGCCAATCCGCAGGATGTCGAGATCAAAGTGACGGAGCCCCTGGAAAACCAGCTGGCCACGACGCCCGGATTGGAAAAGATCACATCACGCTCTATGGAAGGGGCTTCCGTAATTTCATTGAAGTTCAAATGGGGGACAAACCTGGACGAAGCCTCTAATGACATACGCGATCGCATCGAACAGGCCAAACGCCTTTTGCCGGATATCCCCGATGAGATGGATAATCCATTTCTGTATAAATTCAATACGGCCAATATTCCTATCGTTTTTTTCGGCATCACGGCCAAGCAGACCTATCCGGAGCTTTACGACCTTATCGATAATTCAGTGGGAGATGCCTTGAGGCAGCTGCCGGGCGTCGGAACAGTCAATCTTTTCGGCGGCCTCCAGCGGCAGATCAACGTGTGGATCGACAGGGAGAGGCTGGAAGGATATGGACTTTCCATCCTGGACATAAAAAATGCGCTGGAGAAGGAGAATGTTACCCAGCCTGTCGGGAATATCAAGATGGGTTTGACGGATTATCTCCTGCGTCTTCCCGGAGAATTTGCGACTCCTGATGAGATCAATTCCGTCCTTTTGGGCAAAAGCGGCGGCAAGATCGTTTATCTCAAAGACGTCGCCCGTGTTGAGGACGGTTTTAAGGAAGTCACCATGATCGTGCGTATCAACAGGAACCCGGGGCTTCTGATGCAAGTGCAGAAGCAGACGGGCACGAATACGGTCGAGGTGGCTGAACGCGTCAAGAAGAAAGTAGCGGAGCTCCAGAAGACATTGCCTTCCGATGTCCATATGCAGATTATCTTTGATACCTCCGAAGATATCATCAATTCAGTCAATACCTTGACATCTTCTGTCTGGGTGGCGGTCGTTTTGGTTATTTTCGTGGTATGGTTTTTCCTGCGGCAATCCGGCCCCAGCATGATCATCGCCCTGACGATCCCTTTTTCGCTTTTGATCACGTTTATCTACCTGTTTTTAAGCGGCAAGACCATCAATACGATCAGCCTTTCTTCCGTGGCCATCGCCAGCGGCATGGTCGTGGATAATGCCATTGTTGTCGTTGATAATATCCATCGACGCCTGGAAAAGGGGAACAGGCCGCAAGAGGCGGCCATCTTTGGAACGAACGAGATGTTTTTGGCGATAGCCGCCTCGACGATGACAACCGTCGTGGTCTTTTTGCCTATGTTGTTTATTTCTGGCGTTGTCGGCATCATGTTCGGCGAGTTGGCGATCATTGTTATCGTGACCCTTTTGGCCTCTCTTTTTACGGCCGTCACATTCAGCCCGATGCTTTGCGCGAAGTGGCTGAGGATAGATTCTGTATCGCAGAGGACGCAGTCGGCTCGAGGCGTGTTTGCAAAGTTTTATGATTTTTCTGAAAGAATCTTCACTTCCTGGGAAAATTTTTATGCTTCGACCCTCGGGCGGTGTTTGAGGCATAGGAAATTTACCTTGGTCGGTTTTTCCATTGTTTTTGCATGCAGTCTTCTTCTGGCGCCGTTTGTCGGCAATGAGTTTATACCTGAAGAGGATTCCGGAGACGTAAGAGTGACGGTCGAACTTCCGATAGGGACCCGGGTGGAAGAATCGGATAAGGTAGCAAAAAGAATCGAGGAAATTTTTGTAAACGAGGTCCCAGAGAGACGGTTTTTGTTCGTCAGATCCGGGCAGATGGCCGGTATGGGCAGGACATCGGGGCAGTCTTCAGGGAGCCACGTTATTGCGGCTGGCGCCAAACTTGTTTCCAAGACACAACGAAAGCGTTCCGTTAGAGAGGTCGGTCAAGTCGTAAGAAAGCAGATCGCCAAGATCCCCGGCGTCCTGAAAGTTGATATCACAACAGGCAATCCCTTGGGGCAGATGATCACGGGGACGGGAGGCAAGAGCATTCAGGTTGAGATCGTGGGGCATTCTTTTGAAGAGACGGACACCGTTGCCAATCAACTCAAGGATATTATGGAAAAGGTCCCCGGTGCTGTCGATGTGTCTATCTCGCGCGAACTGAAACGGCCTGAATTGGTCATTAAGGTCGACAGGGAAAAGATAGGCGCGCTGGGGCTGGACATGGACACAGTTTCTGAAAGTATTAAGACGTATATCGAAGGTGCGGTGGCGACAAAATACCGCGAAAAGGGCGAAACATATGATATTTATGTCAGGCTGGAGGAGTCGAATCGTACAAAAATCGAAGATGTCGAGAACTTGTCCATCACGTCGCTTTATTCCGGCAAGCAGATAAGACTGGCCAATATCGCGACTATTTCAGAGGCCGTAGGCCCGGTAGAGATCGAGCGCCAAAACCGTGAAAGGGTGGTGCGCGTTTCCTGCAACACTTTCAAAAGGTCTTCCGGAAAAGTGATCGAAGACATCAAGAAAGAAATACGCAAGATCGTGCTGCCGGCCGATATTTATATCAATTTCGGCGGGGAGGCGGAAGAGCAGACCAAGGCCTTTAGGGATTTGGCCCTTTTGCTTGTTTTGGGCATCATTCTTGTCTATATGGTTATGGCGGCGCAGTTCGAGTCCCTGCTGGATCCTTTTATCATCATGTTCGCAGTGCCTTTTACGTTTACCGGCGTTATTCTCGGGCTTTTGGCGACGCACAGTACGTTGAACGTTATCAGTTTCCTGGGGATTGTTATGTTGATGGGCATCGTCGTCAACAATGCCATCGTTTTGATCAGTTATATCAATATCCTGCGCGCTCGGGGATCGTCGATGGAAGAGGCCATCACTCAAGGCGGCAGGCTGAGGCTACGGCCTGTTTTAATGACGACGATCACAACCTTGGTCGGTCTCCTGCCGTTGGCACTTTCGAGAGGCGAAGGTTCGGAAACCTGGCAGCCTTTAGGCGTGACCATGGTCGGGGGGCTCCTGGTATCTACGTTCATCACGATGCTTTTTGTCCCTACGCTGTATGCCGTTTTTGAAAATCGGCTCAAAAAGAATGGAGGGGCGAAGCCATGAATCCCGTTAGACAAAGTTTTTGATGGGATGATATGAAGACTGGACCATAGAAGTGCCAAAAATAGAAGTTTCGGCGAACAGAGAAAAGGTGGTGGAGATATGTCTAACGGGATGAAGATGGTCATGATCAGTTATAACGAAGCCATTGATGTTGAGGTGATGGAAGCCCTGCGTTCTTGTTCTATGAACAATTATACAAAAATCATGGGTGTTTTCGGCAGCGGAGAGACCTCAGGGATCCATTTGGGAAATGATATTTGGCCCGGGAAAAATAACATTCTTTACGTGGCCTGCGAGGACAAGGAATGCGTGCGTCTCCTTGCATGTGTCAAAGAGCTGCGGAAGCAGATTGGAAAAGAAGGCGTCAAGGCTTTCGTTTTCCCTTTAGAAGACCTTAGTTAAAGCCCTCCCCATGGGGGATTGTTAATATTCCACTGCATCCTCCGAATAAGCAAAATTCCTTTTACAAAAGTTTCTTTATTGAGTAAACTGTTTTTGTGCGTTTTGCTCCTTATTCAACTTCCGCTTTTTGTGAGAGGTAAACCTTTTTGCAAGACGTTCGTCTAAACAGACACAAGGATCTCTTGGCTTTAAGGGCGAAAAAGGAGGGGGTATGAGAAAGAAATTGATTTTGCTGTGCATGAGCGCAGGTGTCTTGTGTTTGGCAGGTGGCATGGCCATGGCACAGGAGGATGAAGCAGCCTCCAATTCCGGTACGAACCTGAAGCAAGAAATCAGCTCTGATAAGCAGGAGTTAAAAGGGCAGCACGATCAGATCAAGCAGAACGCCCAGACTGCCAGGCAGGAAGAAAAAAATCTGCGGGATCAGATTCATCAGGCCATGCAGGCCGGTGATCAGGAAGCGGCCAACAAGCTTCGTGAACAGCTTCGTGCCATGCATGAGGAAAATGTCCAGCAGCGCCAGGAAGATTTTGAAAATTTACAATCGTCGCGCCAGGATTTGAAAGAGGATATCCAGAAAGCGCACCAGGAAAGAGGAGATGGGCCTCATAGAAGAGGACCTGCCGGAGACCAATCTTCAACAGGGGATGTTTCTTCAGAGGAAGGGGCGCCTGGACCACATGAACCGGAAGGGGGCTATAGGCATCGTCCCCCCAGAGAGTTCCATGAGGGGGAGGGTCCCCGTGATTTGAGAGAGGATCGCAGAGACAGGAGAGAAGATGTCCAGGATAGGCGCGAGGACTATCGCGACAGGCGGGAAGACAGGCGGGATAAGAAAGAAGATGTTTTAGACCGCAAGGAAGACCGTCGCGACCGCCGTGAGGATATTCGCGATCGCCGGGAAGATGCCTGGGATGCTGCGCATAACGCGCCTGTGGGTACGGAGGCCTGGAAGCGAGACAAGATGGAGGATAGGCGTGACAGGCGAGAGGATATAGCGGACCGTCGCGAAGACAAGAGGGACCGTCGTGAAGATAAGATTGACCATCGCGAAGATAGAAGAGACCGGCATGAAGATAAACTTGACCGGAAAGAAGACAGGCGGGATCTTCGTGAAGATAAGAAAGATAAGAAAGAAAACGTTTCGGGTAAAAAACACGGCAGCAAAACGAATGCCGACAAGAAGAAAGACAGGGGTTTGTTGAAGTAATTTTAGCCTTAAAGAAACAGGTTGTTTCGTGGGAGGTTGGTACGGCAAAAGACCTCCGGAGACGTAGTTCTCCGGAGGTCTTTTTTTGTAACACAATATGTGAAAAACATTTGCCCTTTTGGGAAGGATTCCGTATAATACATACCTATGAGAAGATGCCGCCGTAAAGGGTTTACACTGGTTGAGGTTTTGATCGTTGTTGCCATTATTGTTACCGTGGCCGCCATCGCTATCCCCAATCTTGTCAGGGCCAGGATCAATGCCAATGAGGCGTCTGCAGTGGCTTCTTTAAAGACCCTGACATCTGCGGCAGAGGCTTTCAGAATGGCCCAGATGCCATCCAGATTTCCGGGGAATTTGAGTGAAATGACCGGTACGGAACCGCCTTTTATCGATGTTGTTCTTGCCAGCGGCAACAAGTCCGGTTATAGCTTTTTCTGGACAGGGGGGACGAACACCTATTCTGTTGTTGCTTCGCCCCAGACCCCCAATGCGACAGGCGTCCGGGAGTTTTTCCTGGATCAGTCAGGCGTTATCAGGGTCGGCAATACTTCTTCCGGGACACCTATCGAATAACCAAAAAATTCATTAAGACAAGCAGCCCAAACGACCTTAAAAAAGGTCGTTTTTTTGTCGCTTGTTTGTTTCTTTTGTGGAACAAAAAAGCCTGTTGGCAGAGGTTCGGGACCACATCTTGAGGGGGCAATAAAAAGAGAAAATTGGTTATTTTTGAGTCTGAAAGCCTGCAGACCAACCGATCTCTGACTGCATCAAGATTTTTCCGGTATCCTGGCGGATCGGCTGGCACAATCCTCTTTTGTTTTTTCTTTAGTTGATTGATGATCCTCGCATCACTTATTTGGTTTTTCTTTGAAAATCAGGGAGCTGACCAAAGACAAAATCTCGCCGTTTTTTCCATTAAAAACCATAAAAATTGCCGTGGATTGCCCATATCCTTAAGTTCCTATAATATATCTTATGTTAACCTCGCAATA
>DISM01000002.1 GCA_002421805.1 Candidatus Omnitrophica bacterium UBA6210 | reverse complement strand
CGCATTCCGGCTACGGGATCCCGCACCCCCGCCGCCACCCCAGTCACCGCCGGCAATCAGCGAGCCTTTTGACGCATCAGCCTGTGAAACATCTGTTTTTCAAAAAATATCGCGGACGTGTTCCGTGTCCTCGTAATCTTCGCCTAAACGGGCTCCGCGCAGAACCGGCAGCCGATATCCGAATACGCATCCCAGCGGGAGCAATTCGCACTCCGGCTACGGGATCCCGCAACCCCGCCGCCACCCCAGTCACCGCCGGCAACCAGCTTTATGTCTCTTGTGTAAGCCAAATAATAAAGGTAGCCTTTGCCGGAGTCGGCTCCTTTCCACCCTTCCGTCGCTGTAGCGTCATAGGTGGATGACTGGTCGCTAAGCCACTGCCACACGACACCGCAGGCATCCTCAACACCTATGCTCGAAATCATTCGCCTCGAGGCTGTGTCTATATGTCCGCCGGTAGTGCCTGGATCTGAAGAACCATAAATATTTGTCTGTTCGTTCGATCCTGCGGCGATGACCTGGAACTCTCCATCGTCAAGCATCCTCTTTTTGACCGCCGCTCCATCATCTACAAAATCGTTCCAATCGCGCGTGTCTGTTATACTTGCTCCGTAAACTGAGGCTGTGCTTGAGCCAGTGCCGGAAGCAAGGTAAATGTCTACCCATTTGTTGATAGCGTCGCTGTAGACCATGCCTTCTGGGTTAGAAACCGGTCTATGCAACAAGTCCCATATTGAGGCTGGCAGAACGTCGCCGGCAACAAAGTCGGTCAAGGTATGGCCCGAAATAGTGCCTACGGCCACACAAAGCCCGTGGAAACCGCCAATCTTGCGCGACGTTGAGGCTGAGTAGCCTGATGGCGTAGTTGAGTTGGCTGATAAGACTACCTTAGGCGTTGATCCGCTTACGGGCACGCAGGCGTAAATATAGAAGTCTTTGCCTGCTCTGTTGGCTGCTGTGGTGTAGTTTGTCGGGCTTGTGGTGTCCCAGTTGGCGGCGCTGGATAAGTCTATCTCTGCTTGAGCGGTCAAGAAGTAGACTGTGCCGTTGATGTCCACCGAGAGCTTATTGGGCGTGAGGATCGTATACCTGTTGGCTGCCGTGGTGTAGGGCGTCTTTAATGCCCATTTCTGGTCGCGCTGGTAAAGGCTTGGGTAAAGTGCTGCGAGTTTCTCAGCAAGGTAACCAGCTGAGGCGTCCCCTGAGACGTTCTTGACCTTTTCATCTGCGGTCATGTAGGTGGCGGTATCCAAACCAAACGTCCCCGCGGCTGTCATCTTAACGAACGCAGATGAAACGTAACTAAGGGCCGACAGGCTGGTGAGATTGGCGTGTCCTGCTTGCTTAGCGTTAAAAGTTGTCCAGTCCGTCCCGCTCAAATACCCATCGACCCCGGAAGATGCCGCGCCGAGTTTTGTCTTGATTGTTGACTGCGTTTCGTCGCCTGTATTTGTTCCGGAGACGTTTGATCCTGTTATTACCCCCGTTGTGCTGATCGCATTCGCCTGGAAATTCGCGGCTCCCGAGGTGTCAAAAACAAGAGCTGTCACCAACGCACTGCCGTTGTGCACCTTAAAGGTCATGTTGCCGGTCGTCGTTCCGTCGGACATTATCCGCGCCCTAACTGTTTCTTGGTAAGCAAAGTCGAGATATTTCGATCGTGACGCGGCGCCCTGCTGATTTATACGGAGTGTAGGGTTGCCGGAGGTAACGGGGTTGTTGACGTATACGCCTGGGCCGGCAGAAAACGTGTAGCTTCCCAGGTTAACATTGCTCGTCGCCCCGGAATAAGGGACGTAGAGCCCCGCATGGTCCCCCCAGCCGTAGGCGGTGTCCCAGTTGGCGTGATGGTCGTAGGCAGTCTGCCAGGCGGCAAAGACGGGGTCTGACTCGGACTGCAAAGCGGTGGCGATCAAGGAGTGATTGTAGGTCGAGTTATGGGTAGAGAGCAAGCCTGACGCAGTGCCGGTGGCGTCGTAGAGCCCCGCATGGTCCCCCCAACCATAGGCGGTGTCCCAGTTGGCGTGATGGTCGTAGGCAGTCTGCCAGGCGGCAAAGACGGGGTCGGATTCGGAAGAGGCGTCTAATGTTTCCAGGGCTTTTTGAACAGTGTTGTCCTCGGAAGACAGGGCTCCAGAAAAACTCGATGTGTCAACGCGGACATCATCGCTTTTGATCTGATAATCAGCAAAAGCATTACAAGGGAAAAACAGAAAAAATAAAAAAAGAAGATTAAGCTTTTTCATAAAAGGCCAATACCTCATCAGCATAATCCCCGCCCTTTGGTGCCACTCTAAAAACAAACCCATCGCACGTCGATTTTTCCCAATACGCCGCTGTTGAATCTGATTCTGCTCCTTTTTTAGCCAGGCGGCCATTAAAGAAAACAAGTAGACTCCCAGATCGGAATTTAGGCAAAATAAAATCTTTTGTCGTGCCGTCACCGACAAAGGCCTTCTGTGCTGTATAGGAAGAAATTGTTGAGCTACCTCCGCCCAGGTTAGGTTCAGACCAGGCGTTCATATTTAAAATAACGCCATAATTCCGCGTTTCTTCGTCGCGGGTGTCTTGCAACGCATCTGTCATAACTCCGAGACCGGATTCTTTGAATGCAGTCCTGACTGCCTCCGCGATAAGATGGGCGGTCATATAACTTTTTGCCCAACAAATTATTTCAACAATACCGGCGTCAAGTCCACTTTCTCCATCCAAGCTTTTTACTGGAGTTATACCGCTAAAACTATAAACAATAGCCGGGACAGCTGCCCCATGGGGCAGTTCTATTGGATAAATCCTGTTGGAAACGAGATCTATAATCCCGTCGCTCTCAGCCAATGTTTTATAAACATCCGTCTGCATCATGCGGATTCCTGGCTTAGTTGTGATATTTTTTTAGCAAGAGTTTCCTTGAATTTATCCAGCGCCTTTTTTTGAGCACGTTGAAACGCTATTTGAACAAAAGACATCTTTTTGATAAATTTTGTCCCAAATTCGAGAAAGGTCCAGTAATAGGCATCCAAATCTTTCTTTGACATCTTACGGCCATGCCTTACGCCAAAAATTACGTTTTCTTTGAAAGGGTTAGGCTTAGACATGGTTTTTATATACATCGCCCTACGCAATCGGCCTGTTTTCATCGGAGCCAAGGCTCGGGCCTCTTTTTTAATCTCCTTCGCACCGGCAACGAGGGCGCCCTTCAAGGCCTTTCGACCGATCTTGGGCCCCAGGGCGAGCATTTTCTTTTCTAATTCTTTAAGTCCTGTTATTTTGACTATAACCATATCAGGCATTTATCACGCCCTCCGAACACATCAACTGCAATTCTCTGTGCGCTTCCAATGGATCGATGACGGTCTGGATCACATATGTTTTCCCGCCATATTCGGCTTTCATCCCTGCGGAGACATCATTCCGGTATCTGATCCTGATCTTCGCCGTTATTTCGCTTTGGACCTGTTGCTGCGCCCAAAACTCACGTCCAGATACTGGTTCTACGGCGGCCCATACAGTGGCCACCTCTTCCCAACTTGTGTTAGGCTGGCCGTAAGCATCGACAGCCGGACTGCCTGTCACAAGTTGCGATATCTTCACTCTTTTGTTAAGCCTGCCCGCCTGCGTCATGTCCCCATTTCCAGTCTGTAAAGAGATAAAAGATTTACCAAAGCCTGATTGGCAACCAAAGGTTTTTCGACCTGGGCATCCCTATTTTCAAATAGATCTGCGATTTGCATGAGCATGGCTGTTTTTATCGTCGGCGGTAATGCTGTGCCCGTTGCAGGACTTTCCCCAGGATCGCTATCATCGTAACCGGCAACAAACCTGACACGCAAAGAATCTCCGGCGCCGGAGGCGACCGGCCAGGAATTTAGAGGGATAATAAGCCCTGGTTCGGAATCGCTCACAATGTATTCATCGGAGTCAAGCGTCTGCTCCACATTGTTGCTGTCGAGATATTTTATTGATGTTACAGATCGAAGTGGCGCGGGTAAAACGATAGGCGCATTGTTGACAGGAAATCCTTTATCTCTTAGTTCAACGGTTTGGACGCCGATGCGGCGGAAGAGATATTCCTCGCACATAAGCCGCGACGTGGAAATAAGGGCTTCAATAAGGGTCTCCTCAGAATCCGAAAACTCGGCGCGCATAAACTCTGCGGCTTCGTCTACAGTTATGAGTTCAGCGGCTGGCGGTGTTATCAGTTTTAACATAGGGCCTCCTCAAGCCGGATTTTCTTGAAGCATTCAAGGGCCGTTTCGCGCGTTGAATTTATAACCTCAACCTGTTCGTTCTTCAAATCATCCGCGAGCTTGGAAAAATTTTTTATCCAAGTCCTGATAGGCATCTCTTTGTTCAGGCGGCCTGGATGATCCCCGTGCCAATGGGTCTTATTCTTTTTCCCTCGTTGCATATCAAACCCTAAAAGAATAATTTTTTTTGCTCCAAAAAGATAGGCCAAATTAACAGCTTGATAACCTCCATTGGCCCCGTAATTTATCCTCTCCCTGCCCAACCCCTCGGCCTTATCACCGTCAATTTTGTTCAGGCCATATTTTGATGCCGCAGTGACATCCTGGGTCCACAGTTCCCCTGTGAACTCCCGAAGGACGTCCCCAATATACCTTTCCCACCATTCCCCGTCGCAAGCATAAAGAATATCAGCCCACAAAGCCAGCTGATAAGACGTATTAACGACAATTACCTTGCGGTTTTTGTCTTTCTCGCGCCACTTTTTGACTTTTTTGCAGTCGGAATCTGTAAGGCTTGGGCCGCTGGCAATGATAGCCCACTCTTTGCACTCGCTCCGACGGGGGGTGAAAAAGATGGCTGCCCAGGGGCCCTCAATGCCGGGCCCGCGGAAAATTCCTCCGCAAGCCCGGCATTGATAAGCATCTTGGCATAACCATCGTCTGTGTCCACTATGCGCCCCTCCGGGACATTGCCGATCCCTGGCCTTGAGCTTATAAATGGACGTTTTGCGATGATCTTCATGCCATACCTTTCGTTTCTTGACTCATCAGAGAGTCAGACTTCCGTAGCGCACCGATGCCGGCCGCAACCCGCCAAGCACACCGCGCTTTTCGGCCCTGATCGTGACCAGGTTCTGCTGGAAGTTGGTGTCGTCGCTTTCCGACATCTCAACTTCTGTTTCCTGCCGCGTGAGATACATAAACGCGATGTCAAACGCCGCAACAAGCAACTTATCCGCTGTCATGCTGGGCGTCAGAGCGATCGGCTTACCCCACAGGGTCGGGACGATGGCGCCGAACGGAGACCCTACCAGATAGTTCTTGTTCTCGTCCTTCAGGCGCTCGATGGAACCCCAGGTCGCCGGATTGAGGATGATCCCGTTGGCCGGATAATCCGCGTTGTCAAGAGCGCGGATGGCGCGGTTGATGGAATCAATCGCGGTGTCTCCCGACGTGGGCGTGAACGCCGTGAAGTTCGGAGATACGGTCATGCCCGTAAGGTTCTGGCCGACGCCGTTTCCGGCAACGATCTGCGTCTCTTCGCGCAACTCCACGCCGTAGCGCAGGCGGTTCTGGATATACGCCACCAGGGCGGGAGCATCGTTCATGATCTGGCGGGAAACCTTAAGCCAGTGAGCGATGGTCACGACCGGCATCGTATAAAGCTCGAAGGTCAGGGTGCTTTCGGGCTTCGCCGTCCCTTCCGCCGTCTCTGCCGCAGCATTGGTGAAGAGCAACTCGCGGGTGAACTCAACCGCATTGCTGATGGTGTTGCCTCTCGCGATGAGATCGAGAACGCGCAGCGTGCGGAACGCACCGGGGATGATACCGGGTCTGCGATCGGCAGAAACCAGGGTATCATCGTTAGCTGCCGGGCTGCCGCTCTGGCCCGTGATGGTGTTGTTCCGGGCGCCAAACCCGTTCTTCAGGGTGATGCGGCATTTGTTGGTCTGGCCGGAGGCAAAGGCCTTGTAGGCCGGATCCTCCACCAGGATCTGCGCGAAGGATTTCGGAGCCTCTTTCCCGGCCAGGATGGCACCGGTAAGCTTCTGCTCCAGCGCAACGATCTTGTCAGCGCAGACTTGCACCTGTTTGGCGGCTTCGTCTGCCTTGGCAACTGCCGCTGCCAAGCCTTCCTTGGATCCCTTTGCCTGCTCTTGCACCATCGCCTTGACAGCCTCATTGGCCGCTACCTGCGATGCCTTAAACTCATCAAACGCTTTCTTTAGCTCTTCAGGTGTCATATGTTTCTCCTTTCTAACTGGTCATCGTTTTGATCAACTCATCCCACGCTTCCTCGTCCGCATCGCGCTGGACAAGCTCGGCGGCATCACGCACGCCGGCTTTCAGGAAGATATTTTCCCGCTCTTTGCGGGAAAATCCCTCACGGGAAAGTGCCATTTCGATGGTTCTTCTTGCCTGCGCTTTTCCCTGCTTATCTTCTTTCTTTTTGTCGGGATCGCATTTTGCCTCGATTTCCTCGTCCGCAAATCCGTATTCCAAGGCATCCTTGGCCCCGATCCATGTTTCTTCGCCCATCATCTTGGCTATCTTGTTTTCGCTAAGACTTGTTCTTGCAACATAGGTAGCCAGGATTGATTCGTCAAACTGCTCAAGCGTATCCGCGGCCTTACGCAGGTCGTTTTTGTTTCCCATGACGATGGCCCAGGCGTTATGGATCATCAAAAAACCGTTGTGGGCGATTTTGATGTCATCGCCGGCCATCGCGATCACCGATGCCGCCGATGCCGCCAAACCCAAAATATTCACGGTGACATTGCCTTTGTGCTGCGCCAGAAGG
This sequence comes from Candidatus Omnitrophica bacterium UBA6210, assembly GCA_002421805.1. Classification (GTDB taxonomy): domain Bacteria; phylum Omnitrophota; class Gorgyraeia; order Velamenicoccales; family Velamenicoccaceae; genus Velamenicoccus. The sequence continues at coordinate 160,297 of DISM01000002.1, read as the reverse complement.
TTGTAAATCGTCGCTGCCTCAAAGACATCACCGCCGGGCGAATTGATATTCACCACCACATCTTTGTCTTCACCGATCGATCTCAACGCAGCAGACATCCTCTTGGCGGTAAAGCCCTCGCCGAAGAAATCAGAACCGATGACGTCAAAAATATCGATAGAAGCGACTTCATCTTTTTTTTCGGCAACAATAGTTTTGTCCCAACGAGAAAGGATGCCGTCTTCTATCTTGTTCCGGTTAAAATTAAGACCGTCAGTCTTTAACAGTAAATGTTTTAGTTTCATTTTTCTTTCCTCCGTTCTCAAGATAGACCAGCTGTTGATCGATAAATAATTTATCCCCAGCGGCATCTGGAGGTAATCCTTCCTGGCTTCGACATTCGTTTGGCGTCATAACACCGCTTCTGATCGCCACCTGATAACCTTCGTAACGCTCTTTTTCCCCTCCGCGCAATAATTCGTCGATGTCAAAATCGGGCTCAACCGTTTCTCTTTCAGAAATATCCAGCAACTGTGTTTGGATACTGTCTTTCATCCTTGTGCGGTATGGAGACAATCCGAGCTTATACCACCCGCGGACGATCTCCATGATCCCCGATCCCCACACGGTAGAAGATGACATATCGTGTATCAAAACCGGCGGCACATCGAAAAACCGACAAATATCCTCGAGTTGGAATTTCCGGCTTTCAAGGAGTTGGACGTCTTTCGGAAGCATGGACGTCGGCGTAAACTTCATACCGGCCTCAAGGACCCGCAACGCTTCTTCTTTCCCGCTCGTTATATCGTTGTAGTTTTCTTTTAGCTGTTTGCGTTGGTCTTTAGTAAGGATTTTGTCGATAGACAAAACGCCGAACTGTTTAAATCCGCTGTTGGAAAGTCTATTAACGCTTTCCTCGGCGCCCAGTGAAATCCCAAGAGTGTTTCTCGCCTGATCCAAAGGAGACAGGCCAATGATCCCGTTGCCAAAGAGCTTTAGATGCCAGATATTGTCTTCCGAATATTCAATCATTTTTCCCGAAGCGCAATATCTGTGAACGATCCGGCCGTCGGCCGCAAGGACTGTTTCAACCTGCGAAGTCATCAGGGGCAATAAAGAAATTATCTGCCCGCTGCTGTCGCGCTCGATAAGCGAATAGGCATTCCCGCGGAAAGCCAACTGATAATACAAAACCTCGAAATACTCGCCTCTCGTTTGATATCTGTTCGGCTTCCAGCGCAACAAACGATATAGCGGATGTTTCGTGATAACTTGTTTGTCAATAATCCGGCCAGATGAATTTCGCTTGATGGAAAAAAATTGAATAGGCAAAGAGGCCATTGTTTCCGCTGTGCGGCGGATGCAGGCAAAAGCGGCCGCGACTTGCAAAGCCGTATCGTCATTTACGGTCTTTGTCGTCATTCTTCCCGACGACGGTGTCAAATTCTGCGTCCCTACATCCCTTCGGGTGCCGCTGCCAGTGAAAAAGCTTATGATTGACCTCAACAAATGCTTTCCTCCTTCTGCCAAAAAATAAAAAAGGCCGACCCCGCCGTGCACGGAATCGGCCATAAATCCAGACAGGGAGCGACCCTGTCTGGTTAAATTGTTTGATTATATTATCTCATTGCGGCGCCTATAAAAGCGACAAATACTCCCGATATATCGGGAAGGAATGTTGTTTTAAAAAATCCTATGGCGCGCTTGACAAGGCTGCATAAAAATGATAATTTCAGCTTATGGTTATTCTTGATTTTGGTTGTAAAAAAAATAAAGTTAAAGGAGCCATAGGTGTTGATATCAATTCCGACAGTGATGCCGATGTTATCCATGATTTTGAAAAAAAACCGTTTCCATTCGCTGATAACTCTGCCGATCTCATCTATGCAAAACATATTCTTGAACACCTCAATAATCCGTGCATTCTTGTTCAAGAAGCTATCCGCATTTTAAAGCCGGGTGGAAACCTCATTATGGAAGTTCCGCACTTTTCAAATTACGTCGCATATTCAGACCTTGAACACAAACGATATTTTTCCTACTTTACTTTTAGATCATTACTTGGCGAAGAACAACTTAAAAAAACAACCCGTTTAATTAGATTTTATAAAACCTTCCGCTTTTTCGGCCTTCAAAAGCTATTCAATAAATACCCAGAACAGTATGAACGTTTCTGGACCTATTTATTCCCCGCAGAAACCATAATTGCCGTATTAGAAAAATAATCACTTGCGCAGTCCACCTGTGAAGTAGGTTATTTTATGATTATGGGATCATTGAGAAAATCGTCAAGATCGCCTTCCTCTTGCGAGTTTTGCCCTATCAAAATCCCATTGGCCATGAGAAGAGCTGTCATATCGTCTATCTTGTCGGCACTTTTCTTTTTGTCGGGCGCCATGTTCATGTTGGCGTCTGTTCTGGCAACAATGTTTGAGGCGCACCAGGTAAGCACGGGGTCGCCGCCATGCTTGAATTTTCCTCCGACATAGGTTTCCTCAAAATTCTTCATCGATGGATGATATGATTTAGGGCCTTGAATAAATTGGATCATCTCTAAGCCTTCGGCAGAGAGCTTTGATGCAATTTGCGCGGCGTTCCATTGGTCAAAAGCGACGGCCGCAAGGTTGAAGTTATCTTTGACCCACAAAACCTTTTTGAATATCACATCATAATCTGTCACTTCCCCCGGCGTCTCGAGCATAAATCCGGCTCTTACCCAACCCGCATAAGGGACAAGATTTCTTTGTGTCCTGATAGCGACCGTGGTTTGGGGGACCCAACGCCAGCCATAAGTATAAAGGGTCCCGTCCTTTTTCCATACTAATCGAAAAGATGCAAGATCCCTGGTGCTTGCCAGATCGAGGGCGCCATAACACGGCTCATTTTTTAAGTCTTCAAGGGGGACCACACCGGCGCAGGCTTTCCACTTTTGCAGATCTATCCAGCCGTTAGCTGTCGAGCTTTGCCTGTTCATGCGCTTGATTAAAAATTCGGCATGACGGCCTGGCATGGATTTAGCCTCTGTTGCCTCCTTGCGAATGGCTTTTAATAACGGATCCGAAACAGAAATGAGTGGATTGGCCTTCGGCCAGATGTTTTCGTCGAATTCATCATCTTTGTCGTCAATGGCATAAAAAATAACAAGAAAATGATCGGCATCAACTACGCCCTCAAGGACCTGCTGGCCGAATTTTCGCATTTCCGGCCATGGCCCTGGGGTCTCATACCCCTCTGTTGTCGTAAACAGAAACAGCGGATTCCTCCGGCCGCCGGCGGCCGACTGCAGGACATTCAGGAGATCGTGGGTTTTGTGGGCATGGATCTCGTCCAGGATGGCGCAAGATGGATTAAGTCCATCCTGGGTCGATGCCTTGGCGTTGATAGCCTTAAACAACCCCCCGCTTTCATAACAGGAGATTGCCCTGGTAAAGCATTCGACGTTGAAAGCTTCTCTCAGTTGTGGTCGCTTGTCCGCCATCCGCTTGGCAATTTTAAACACAATGGCCGCCTGATCTCCGGTGGTCGCCGCGGAAATTACCTGTGGGCCCTTCTCGTTCTCCATCGTCAGGCAATAAAGGCCGATGCCGGCCGCAAGCGAGCTCTTGGCGTTCTTTCGGGCCATGCCGAATAGCACCGAAGTAAACCTTCGTGTTCCGTCAAGATTCCTGAACCCGAATAAATTGCATAAAAAGAATATTTGGAAAGGCTCAAGTGTGATATTTTCGGTCTTCCATACACCCTCGACGTGTGGAAGATTAGAGATAAAACCACACACTTGGTCGACTTCAACTTCAATGTATTCAAACGGTCTATCGCTTCTTTTTGCCCGGTCAAAATCTTTAAGAAATCTCTCCGCGGCAAGCCGTATCCATTTGCCAAACCGTTTGCCATTTTTCGGATCGGTCGCCTCCTTGGCGTAACTTATAGCAATATTCGTCCACGATTCCTGACGAATGGCATCCTGAGAGGGTTGACGATTAGCAACCTTTTTTCTTTTTTTAGGCTTTTTCATTTTTTCAGGCTTTTCAGTTTAACCCAGGGGTTCTTTTCAATAACCCTTGTCGCTCCCGTCGCCATTTTTATTCTGGATGCTGGAGTCATTCCGAGTTGAGCAGCATAAAACACCATATCTCTTTGCGCGTCGCGGCTTATGGTAACCAACGGATTAACCTTTGGTCCTTCCATTCCATTTACACACAAATTTTTTCCAGACAGTTCCTCTTCTGCTTTTTGCCATCTCACGAAAGCTGAACAATACGCTCCCAATACAGCAATATCAACTTTTCTGAGCGTCATCATCGGCCGGAGCAATTCAACAGTTTTGTCCCACGCCTCAGATTCTTTTTTTTCAAAATGCTTTGGTTTTTCCGGAGGGGTAAATTCTTCTTTTAACTCATCGACAACCTCTGCCTTTAATGGCATAGTGCCATGTAGCATCTGCAAAGCCTTGCTTTTCGGCATTGGGCCGCGTCTTCCCATTTTTCACCTATTTTGCCTTTGCCCCTGTTTCCCAAAAACCGGGTTTCGCAAAAAAATGGCTGGGCGTCCGATTTCCGTCGGAGAGCTCAATCACTTTTTCACCCCCGCCCCATCTTATTGCACATCATATACTTACATCAGTAGCACGTTTTAACAAAATTGTAGCACATCAGTAGCACGTTTTATATCATTCGTAATACCTGCGACTCCTCTTATTGATTTCTTTTGAAATAAATATAAGGAGAACGACAACACCGAAAGGAAGCATGCAAAGCATAAATGACATAATGAATCTAAAAAATTTTCTTGCCATCGCTCTCGTCTCCTTTTGGCAAAGGGTATCCGTCTAAACCTATCTTGTTTGGCGGGGGCTTAATACTCAAGTCTTTAGCCGTCTTTTCATCGTGGCAATCGTCGCATACCCCTTGAAGGTTGTCTCTCATATCTGTGCCCCCTTTACTTAAAGGCACGATGTGATCCACTTGAACCGAAGCTCGCCGGCCACATATCCGGCATACAGGTTCCTCCACAAGCACAGCGTGGCGCATCCGCATCCATTTCCGACCAGTAGTTCTGTTTTGGATTCTTTCGCGCCGATCAAACTGCTTTCTTTTCCAGGACATATTCCCTCTGCGTTTGATTCAACCCGTGGATTAACCTGTTGGCAAGATATTGGTCTGACATCGGCATGGCATAAATATTCGTGATATAAGACGCTTCATGCCGAATGGATACCGTGTTGGGTTTATACGACAAGATCTTGTTGAAGATATCGCCAAACTCTCCGCGTTTTATCTTGTGTGTGTGATTTTGCAATAAGTGATAGCCAACCGAGGCGAAGCGAAGGCCTCGCGATACACCTTCGAATATCACTGTTGAAGAATAAGCTGTGTGAGCTTGAAATTTGAACAACGTCCTCAAAGACTCATTGACTCTTATCAAATTCGGATATGAATATTTGGCAGAAGTGGGCGTGCCCCATGCATCCTTCGGGTGAGGCTTAAATAAAAATGTTGTGTCCGTATTTTTCCGACATAGGCCTTCTATATATTCGTCATAAGTTATCCCGCATGGAGATTCCAAAAGACTCATATCCCATAATACTTGTCCGTATATTACGACGTTTTTGTCTGTCAATAGATTGTATTTTGCCCGCAACTCTGTCATATATATATCACTCGGCTGAGTCTCCCGATCGCTCTTAGGCCAATCTATTGGCAGATTGCTGGCTCCGGTGGCTTGATTGTCTCTGGTATATTGCAGACCTATATCATCAAAGATCAGCTTGTCGTCAAAGAAAAACTCCGTGAAGATACGTTTTATATTGAGATCCGCGCAAACTTTCTCGGCCACATTGGAATAAAGAAACAGCTTCTGCGTGATAATGACCAGGTCGATCTTATGTTGTGTAACGATCTCCCGGAATTGTTCCTCAAGTTCTTTTTTAGGCGTATCTATCCATTTCCATAGGTGGCAACTCTTAAAGACACCGCTTGCTTCATATTCTTCGAGTTGGCCGTGATCTATAGAATGCACTCCATGCCCTTGTGCGGATAAGTTTTTCGCGACCTCAATCGCCATCCAAGGCTTGAGTCTACAAATCAATATTTCCACTATCGCCTCTTCTCAAAAACAAAAGACCAGATATCCTCTCGTCCGGCTCTAATTTCAAAATTATCTATGTCAAGACAGGCGAATCCATAGTTGACCATATACCGCAGAAGCCCTTGCGTAGTAAAATACCAATAATGCTCATCAGGCCTGAAGTGTTTTGAATCAAAAATATGTTGAACATTCCTGAAGATAGGAATTGATATAAATATCAATGTTCCTGGACACATGGTGTTGAGCATGGTCATGTGGTCTTTTATGTGCTCGAAGCTATCGAAAAAAGAATACGCAGGAAATACGCTGTCCTTCCAGTCAGCATATTTCCCGATATCCTTTAGCATCTTGATTCCAACCGGGTTTATGTCATAGCCGTAGGTATTTCCCCTGGCTTTTAAAAATTGGCCAGATCCGACTCCGATATCCAGCAATTTGCCGGTGTGCCATCTATCCACAAAATTAATTCTATCCTCAGTCAACCTTGCCCCCATAGGGGTTTTAGAATATTCCTCATATTTATGGAAATATTCCACATCGTAATTACGCGGGGTGATCTTGAGGAATCCCTCTTCTTTATATACGTCCCAGATAAATTTCATTCCTGCCTTTTTATTGTCTCATGTAATTTTGACAACAAGATATCCTGCGGTATTTCTTTATTGCATCTATGCCCGTCCTGGCCATTGCGGATACAAAAACAAAATGGATTAGGTTCAACAAAACCTACCTGATAAAAACGTGGATCGTTCAAAGGAGCGTGAGGGACATATCCCCCATAGATAAAAAAAGACTTCTTTCGCAATATCTGACACATCGGCAGGATATTACATTGGGGCGATATGACTAAATCGGCTTTATTCAGCAGATCAAAAACATCCCATATCCCGAAGTGGTTGACAAAGTGTCTGTCTCTTTTTTCGTCTATCCCAAACGGCTCCGGTCCGGTGAATTCCTCCTGGTTGCCTATATCTCCAACGCTGACGATATAGTAATTTTGTCTGACAAAATCAATACAGATTTGAAAATACTCCATCAAAGGCATACGAGACGGGCAGGCCCATTCTTTCCTCACTGACGGGAGTCTGACGACGCATAATTTTTTTTTGCTATGTCTTGCCCTGGCTGCGATTCCTTCTGCCTGTTTAGACGGTTTAGGGGTAAACTCAAAAAACCAATCGCCCCCCAGAGGGATCAGCTTCTCAAACGACTGTATGATCGTGAGGCCCTTCTTAAACCCCTCGCCGTAATTAAACCTTAAATGATTGCCGTTTGGTTTATGGCCTGATGAGTTGGAATAAAGGCCATTGTTAGTCATATTCTCATTTTGAAGTTTCAGGTTTGTCACCGGCTTTAAACAATAGACATTGGGAAATTGAAACATCTCCGGGAATGGCGTGTAAATAAATACCTCTCCCTGTTGTGCCAATTTATGCACAAAAGGGATGTGATAAATATTGTCGCCAAAGCCAAAATAGCTGTCTAAAATATAATTCATGCTATTTGCCTGGCCTTGCCTTTTCAGTATCTATCTGTGCGGACAGGGCGTCGCTCTGCTGTTTTAAGGCATCCATTTCCGGTGTTGTCTGACCATTGGTTTTGAGAAAATCATAAAGCTTTTGCATCGCCAAATGTGACAACTCGTGATCGACGGACATTTTCTGTTTTTCAAGCTGCTCAACCTGGTCAACGGGCTCTGCCGGTTTAAGAACGATCCGACCGGCCTCTTCGGCGATCATGCTGATATCCAAAACACGCGGGTCCTCGATAGCGGTTTCTCCGCGGGAAGCCAGGTCATTCTCATCCGGCCTACGGTCGCAGCTTGCCAGGATTTTCTTATTTTTCACAATGTAAAAAGACATCTGACCCTCCTTATTTAATGCCAATGATCATATAGTTTGCTGTCGCCGATGAAGACGAACCCCTCTTGTTGTTGACCGTAACGACCCTATTTGCGTCTGCGGAACAATGAGCGTCTAAAACGAAGGTTTCGTGTTGATCAAGCCCATTTCCGTAAATCGTGGCAAAAGAGACCATCCACTTACATTGCGCCTGGCTGAATCCATCGGGAAGTGGTATTGTCTGTCCATTCGTGATCGTCCCGGTCAAGATTGCCACATGATCCGTAATGTCGAAACTCCCCAGGAGAGTATCGGCATATGTCTTAACCGCTTTTTGTGTCGCCACTTTCGAGTCAGAATTAGCGGCCAAAGTCCCGTCGGTATCCAAAGCCGAAGCTGCTACTTTCGTATCGGCATAGGTCTTGGTCGCTTTCTGTGTTGCTATCTTGCTGTCGGAATTCGCCGCCAATGTTCCATCCGTATCGGCCGCCTCAAGCCCTACGGTAATCCACGCGTCATCCGCATTATTGCGGCGTTTTAACAATCCCGTGGACGTGTCATACCACCACATATTCGGATATGTTGTTGCCGGCTCCGTTGCCCCGCTGTTATTGGTGATGATGGCCTGCAAGACATTGTTAATATCGGCCCGGACAGCGGCGCCGGCGGCATTTTCAATCACGTAATCATGTTGTGCCATAAAATCCCCCTTTTTAAGCTATTTCGTCAATATCTATTCCCAGCTCACTAATCAAGATGTTGTAATCAACGCTTTCCCTGTCAAGAACGACGTAGAACTGAAAGGCCCTCGCGTTGAACTCCGCGCTGTCTAATCTCTCCCAGGAGCTCCAAGCAACCGGAGAGCCTGCCGGATCGTCATCCGTATGTCTGACATATATCCGCGCATCCGCGCCTCCGTTAACGCTGCCGTCAAAATCCTGCCACGTATCGATATTGGAAAGCCTTGAGTCTACCTCGTCATTAACGTTGTAAATGCTGACGGATAACCTTGTCGTCACTCTCACGTTTTTGACGGAGACAAGATCAATCCCGTCTGCAAGATAATAAGTCCCGGCCAAAATCTCAGGAGAAGATCCGTCAATGAGTTTCAGCGCCCCCTCGGCCTCCTCTGTTCCATCGTGTGACCCCAAAAAGCCAGGCGCTTCATCCAATGTCGTGACGGAAGCGAAAGCGTTGACGCTCACCTGTTTTGTTGTCACGACTGTTATGGTATCTGATGGATTTCCGTCAACATCGTATACCCTTGCAAAATATGTTCCCTCCTTCAAAGGCAACACTGTGAACAAAGTTCTTGCTAAGGCAGATTGGCCTATGCTGACACTGGTCCCCCAAGAAGCGTCTTCCAGTAGTGGGGAATGCCTGAACTCAACCTCTCCGCCATAAAGCACGTCCAGCTCATCAGGTTTATCCCAACGGATCATTGCCTGGCCGCCGATGGCTGAAATGGTCATGTTCTTGAGCGGAGAAGGGCTTGTGGACCGCCCGACAACGGTATAGCCAGTGATAGTTGTCCATGGGCCCGAAAGCAGCTTCCCGCCGACCTTCCACCTCAGGCGAATATCGACAATTTCTTTTGTCCGTATATCTCCGATAAATACGTAGCCTTTTCCTTGTTCTTCTATGACCGCCGGGTAAAAAGACTCTCCTGTCCCATTCTGTCTGATCTGAACAATAAGCTCGTTTCCTGTTCCAAAAATGTTTGTGTTTAACGGATCGAAGTTTATCCCGATCCTTATTTTCAAGGTTCCAGAAGAACTTATGACGATTGCGGTTTCATCGGAAACCATTGATGTCACATTTGGCGCCGGGATTGCATCCTGCGCCGAAATTTTTGTCACGAACTCTGGAATCTCTTCCGTATCGCAAGCGTAGATAGCCGGCCGGTAGGGAACGGCGATGATTGTGGCTTGGAGATTATTGTCAGGGGATATTGAGATGACAGTTGCGTCCTCTGTTTCCTCGCCGAATTCCCCAAAACAGACAACGTCACCGACATTCACGGCCTGCTCACCTGGGGAACCCACAGCGGCTATTCCTTCTGAAAAAACAAGTTCTTTTGTTGTTCCTTCGGACGTCAGGACCTGCGTGGAAAGATCCGGATTGTCCAAGGTTCGGATGACGACACCATAGGTCTTGCCTGCCTCCATCGTGACTTCCTCATCAAGCTCGATGGAAACAACAGTCTTATCCTCTACGGTTGTGACTACGCTTTTAACTCTTCCTTGGGCAAGTCCTATAATCATGACATCATGCGCTATCTTGACCCAATCTCCGCGCCGGTAGGTCAAAAACTCCATATCCTGTTTGAAGGTCCAGCGCTCCGGCTGATTGAGAACCTGAGCTATCCGCCAGCGGCCAAGTTTATAGATCTGATCTGGATCAGTGACCCCGATCAAGTCCAGTGTTTCAAACTTAATGGCGTTATCGTCGTTGTATCCATCGCGGTAAACCCGGCGTTCATCAGTCTTATAGTCCTGGTCCTCATTCGAGAATTGGATACGCCAGCCGTGCGGCGGGTCTAAAAAGAACTTCTCAGCCGAGAAGTCAAAGCTATTCCTCGGCGTTATAACGCTGACGGGAGTGGCCTGCTCGCGATCAATAACGACAGACCATTTTCCGTCTACCATTGTGGGAGCGGCGCGGCCGACTGCGCAGATGTCCTTTAAAGTTTCCCAAACGGAGGCGGAATAATCGCGGACCTGGTTGAATTTAAAACCCTTCTCATCACAAAACTCATGCCAGTCTGCCAAGGCCTCAAGATCAATCCTGGCGTCCTCCAAAGGAACCGCCATGCCATTGCCCTGTAAAACAAACCGTAACAGGGATGCCGGGTTCTGCGTCGCCCGGGTAATCCAGGTCTCTGTTGTTGAATCCCAATCTGGACATACCCTTGTTACGATCCCGGAAAAAGTATCTATAATCCCATTGAGCTGGTCCGTGGCCTTAATGACTAAGGCCGTCATGGCCAAAGGAACCGGAGAGTCTACCGGATCTTCAATCTTGATGGAACGCAGTGCCGTCCAATAGGTCAAATCGGAAATGAGGGTTGATTCCGTATCTGCCGTTGTCCTGCGGATCCTGACGTCATATTGTGTCCTCTCCTCTACTACCCCCCAACGGACACCGAATCTCAAGGACGACGTCTTCTTGCCTGTAAATGTTATGCTGTCAAGGGTGTCTCCGGTCTTGTTGAGCCAGGAGGCGTCACAGGTCACCTGGAATTTTTCCCCCGCGGTGTCTATGCTCGACCAAGGATCGCCACTGTCTGTTTTACGGTATTGGATTTCCACATTGACAGCCCGGGACTGCTTGTTTCCGTTCGCGTCATATTCCACGAGGCCGCCCGGGAAAGAAATATCAATGCTGATCTCATCGGCGTTAATCGTTGTCGTGCGCGTGATCCAGTCGCCCGCCGCCGTTAAGGCGACCTGAAAATCCTCCTCGCTTACGGCGCTTGGGAACAACGTCAATGGCTCGTCCGTATCATATCCCTCCCTGTGCTCAATCTGATAATCGGAAAACTCGCTGAGCAGGGTATCCCCTATTTTCATTGAAGCTTCATCGATTGAGAGCGGCCCTATCCCCCAGACAAAGAGCATCCGGAAGAACTGATCCTCTCCGATGATTTCGGTATATGGTTTTGATCCCTGGCGAGGCGTCTGGCGGTATTTCCCCAGGGTCACAGGAACAACGCCGAATGGATCCACAGAATTGCTCGAGCCTTCAATATACAGCGTGTTGCTATCTGGCGTATCAGAACCAGATAATGAAGATGTCGAAGAACTCGTGGTGGGACACAGGGCATTGACGGCGAGTAATCCGGCGGCCGCTGTGAGCGCTGTAAAAACAGCTGTCGCCACTCTTAAAGCTGTGGCACTAAGTCCAAAAAGAGTGTTCGCGGCCCCGGCCAGGGCGCCACCGGCCCAGACAGACAAGGCTATGACGGCTATTGTAAGAACGAATCTAAGAACGTTCTTACCTCCTCCTCCTCCTCCATGGGGAATAGGACAGGCCCGAACTTCCACCAGCTGGCCGGCCTTTGGCCTATGCTCGGCCCAAAACTTCTTTGGGATGACCTTTCCATTGATGAAAACGACAGCGTGGCGCAGCTTCGCCGCATCCGGCTGTGCGATCAGGACCATATCTTTGACCGTTAATCCCTCTTCAAATTCGAGCTTGCTCCTCTCGGATTTGAATGGGTGGACCACGGCCGTCATTTTTATCTTATTGGGCATTTTTTCCTGAATTAGACCTTGTTTATTTTAAAGCCTTCCTTTGATGAACAGCCGACGGCTTTTAGCCGATAAACCCCTTCCACCCGCTTCGCCCATTTCGCGCTGTCTAACCTCTCAATAACTGTGTTAATTTTTTTCTCGCAATGGAGAAACCTTTTTTTATCCACCATAAGGCCAAGATGTGTCTGGGCATCCCCAAACTGGAAAAGGACCACATCTAACGCCTGCGGATCATCTATCCGGGTCCAGTTTTGCTTCTGGCGTAAAATGATGTCATGAATGACACGCCGGGACGCCGGCGTATCTCCTGCATCAACATAATCATCTACAAAGCTTGGAAGCTCTATATTGAGAATTTCCCGGTAAGCCAACAAGACCACCGAATAACAATCCCAAGCCGAATAATCCCGGCCTTTGTCTTTAAACCTTACGCGCAGAGCTTTTTCAATAAATTCACCGAGCGTCATAGGATTGACTTAAAGATGGACGGCGAGAACTTAAGAGAAGGAAACTCCTCCCTGGTCAAATCCTCAAACTCCAGATCAGCCGTTACCGTCATCACGTTATATTTGACATTATTGAGCCGCATCCCGACGAACTGGGCCTCCACGATATCCGGCGTTTCCTGCCTCACCACCGCTATTGTCACGCTTGGGGGCGTAGATATCGACCTGATTGCCAGGCCAATCTCTCTTGAGACGTTCGAGATAGTGAGTTTGGCCGAAGGCTGAGAATCCTCTTTTGAGTCCGGGAGCTGAATTTCAAATGGGAAGGCGATATATTCCAAACCGTTCGACGTAACGGCCTCTTTGTTATTGACCACACGGATATCGTCTTCAAGATCAGCATGGCTTATGGTCAAGAGGATCAGCGGAAGATCGCTCTCGTTTTGCCAGGCGTCTTGTTTTAAATCGTCTGAGATATCTGTCATGGCTGGATCTCAAGCTCGAAGGCTGCCTGGAATAATCTGTCATTGACGCTTGCGTCTGATTTGATACACTTCCATTCCGGCTTGCTCTTGAATCTGATCGTTGCCGCCTCTTCGGTGAAGGGATGTATCCAGTAGAAAGACAACGATCCGTGCTTGATCGTCGTCCTGAAAAAAGTGTTAAATGTTACCAGCTGCGCGCCGGTCAGGATCATGGAGCCTTTGGCAGTCTGGGTGATTGCCGTGAACCTGTTACGAACGGAAGCGGGCCCGGCATCCATATCCGTTGTGGCCCTGCTTTCGTCATCCTGAACAGACGCATCAGCGGAAAGTCTTTGTGGCAGCGTTACCGGCCAGGTGTCCATCGTTTAGTCCTTTCTTATTTGACAAATAAAGAAAAATATGCTATTTTTTCAATTACCATGAAATCCAAGATCACCCTCTGTGTTTTCTTTATTTTTTCTTCCCTACTTTTAACAGGATGCGCTGGTTCTCCTGTTCGATTATCATTCATGTCACCAAGCCAGCTTCAAGGGCAAAATACGATAACCTTGTGCAACGCATATGCGACAACAAAATCTAAAAAAATTCGCGATGAGATTTATCGCAGAAGAGAAATTAAAGAGAGTGAATGGGAAGCAATAGATAGCGGAAGTATTTTTATCGGCATGAGCGAACTCGGACTGATATGTTCGTTCGGCTTCCCGTATGATATAAACCAAAGCGTTGGGATATGGGGAAAACATAGCCAATACGTTTATCATAATAGTTACGAAAGCGTCATGTATGTTTACGTCGAGAATGGTTTTGTTACAAGTTGGCAAAAATAATATGTTTTGCATTTTCTACCGCGTCGTCAATGACTGTCTTAACCCAAAGGAATTTTTAAGCGCCTTATAGGTCTTGCTGCCAGGTCTGCCGACCGATCCCGCCACGGCTTCATCAATCATGATGTTGATCTGTTCTATATCGCCCATCTTTTGACTGTTGGTTTTGACGCTTGAGCCTTCGGGGGCATAAACGTTAACCTCTACCCCTCCGCCGCCCGATTTAACGCCTAAATCACCGCTTCCTGTGCGAAACAAGGGCATAATAGCCTCTGTGCCCGCTTCACCGGCAAGGCCCACGCCGCCGTTTGCCATAGGGAATAACGTCGGCCTGGGAATAAGCCCTCCGTTCTTAAAAGGAACAAGTCTTCCGTTAGAAAAGATATTTCCTTGGGCTGAACTTATGCCAAACAAAGAAAGAACTCCTGTTTTTAAAGCCTCCGCTAATGGCCCCGTGACAGCGGTTCTTAAAATAATGCGCTCAATGTCTTCCAATAGGCTGGATAAGACTTCGCTTAATTTTTTCCCCTCAATAACAGCATCCTCAAAGGCCGACTGAAAAGTCATTCCTAAATTCTCCGTAGCGGTTTTCAATCTTCTGGTTTTTTCTTCCTCCTCCTTNNATAAAATTTTCCAATCTTATCAGAAACATCTGAAACACTTGTTTTGATTTTTTGTGTGCTGCTTTCGACTGTATCCGACACAGCATTCCAGTTTTTCTCGACATTGATCGAAAAATTGTTCCCTCTTTTTTGTAGATCTTCAATATAAACACTCCATGCCTCCAACATTCCACCCCCGGGGGCATTGAGTAAAAGAAAGGTATCGACAACGGTTTTGATGGTATCGACTAAAAACATAAATCCGTTGATAATTGCCGTAATAATTGTTCCGGTCGTTTTTCCAGCTTCCCTAAAAGACTCCAGAGCACTTGTTGCACTGTTCAGGTTTTCGGTTAAATTCGTCAGAGTAGGAAGCAGGCCGGAAGTAAAACTTAAAACAATCCCTTGTGTGGCGCTTGCCATGCGTGTCATGTTGTCATTGAATCTATCCGCAGCTCGCGCGGTATCGCCATTAAGCACTATGCCGAGCCTTGAGGCTTCTTCGGCAAGTTTTTTAATTCCGTCTTTTCCGGAGTTAAGTATCGGGATTATAGCTGTGCCGCTCTTGCCGAAAAGATCCTGCGCCAGAGCCGATTTCGTCGCTCCATCGCTCATTCTTGACAAAGCGTCTGCGGTCTCAAGGAAGAGATCGTAATTGCTTTTCAGCTTTCCGTTGTTGTCATCAAGAGAGATCCCAAGCGCTTTGAACAGCGTAGCACTCTCTTTAACTCCTTTGGCTCCGTCAAAAATGGTGTTATTGAATTTCTGGAAGGAAGTGCGAAGACCCTCTATCTCCACACCGGATAATTTCGCCGCATATTCAAGGCTGGATAACTGCTCTACGGTCAATCCGATCGAAGACGCCATTTCGCCGATTTCGTCGGCGTGGTCGATGGTCTTTTTGATGCTGACGGCGATAGATGTTGCGGCTGCGGCGGCCATGAGTGCCACTGATTTAACGGCGAGGCCCATTCGCCTGGCTTTGCTCTCTGCCGTATAGGCCGCCTTCTCCATCGCAGAAGAGAATTGCGCCGTATCCGCGCTCAAAAGAACATTCAGACTCCCCAAGGTCCCCAATATTCCCATCTCATCTGCCTTTCTTTTTTATCCTTGAGCCAAATATTTTCGACAACGCTTTTTTGGCATCCACTGGATCGCCCTCTGCCTGCAAACTAAAATAGGCAATCCATTCCGTGATCTCATAACTTGTGGCTTCTGCCAACAGTTCTTCAACGGTTTTTCCAAGCTTCTCGGCAAGAAAAAAATAAAACCGCCTCTCAGGGGCGCAGATCAGTTTTTTTTTGCCTTATTGATTTCGTCTGTGCCCAACCCGTTAAGTCGCATGGCGACGACGCAAGCTTTTTCCAAAGACGCCGAAGACAACCTGCCTATAGCTTCGACATCACTATCTTTAAACAATCGAGCACCCATCTCATCGACGACCGTAAAAAGGATCAACTTGGCACGCGGAGAGACGATATTACCGGAGGCGTCTTTCTCTCTGATGGATTGCTCCCAGGCATCCCTGGCGCCGGCGGACATTTCCGATACGATAATATCTCCGCCCCATTCCTCGATCGTGACGCTTTCTGTTTTCAAAGACGTCTTTTCAAGTATCTCTTCTCGAGTTAACATAACGCGTCCTCTCTTTTTATATCTCCCTCTCGTTAGCTTTCGACGATCTCGCCGCTGATTTCCAACGTCGCCGACAGTTTTACCACGCCATCAATAGAACCGGATGTCGAGAACCCCGTCACGATGGCACTGAAGGTCCATTCCGTTCCGTCAGTGAAAACAAGCTTGAAGCTACACGTCGTCCCATTTTCCTTTGCGGTGCGAAGAGCCGCCTGCTGTGTGTTTGTCGGGATGAAATTGGCCTCGAATGAAAGCTGACCATTATCATTCAGTCCAGCAAGCTTTTCCTTGGCCTCGCTGGACAGATCGGTCACGTCAATGACTGAGACGGATCCTCCCGGGCCGCTGAACGAATTGATCTCCGCGATCTTGGTGTAAGTCAACGGAGAACCTGCACCTAACTGCAACTCCGTTCCTTGCGCTTTTATTGCATTACTGCTCATACCATCCTCCTTTGTAAAATATTAAAAATAAAAAAGGCCGACCCCGCCGTGCACGGAATCGGCCATAAATCCAGACAGGGAGCGACCCTGTCTGGTTAAATTGTTTGATTATATTATCTCATTGCGGCGCCTATAAAAGCGACAAATACTCCCGATATATCGGGAAGGAATTACCGCGTAGATAATGCTTCAGCCTGCTGTTTAATCCTTGTAATCGAAATAGATACCCTGCGATTTGTTTTTCGATAGAACTTATCGAAATAAGCCTTGTGATGTTGTTTGTGATGTTTATATTGACACTCCGGATGGCCGCAGGTTTTTCTGATTTTTGGTCTTAGTTTGCAATAAGGACACAACATCATCGTTTACACCTCCTCGTTTTTCCTTCGGCCAAGGATCATCTTACAGAGCTGACCTCTCAAAATTTTTCAAAAATTCTGCTTCGACTGCTTCGCGCATCTCATAAAAAAGAGCATCTACGCAGCGCTTCATCAGCCCTCTCTCCCCCGTTAGGCCGACGGCATCAGGAAAAATCCTTACCACAGTCTTTTTCAGGCCTCGGTATTCACACTCTATCCGAATCTCGATTTGTTTCTCTTTTTCTCCTGTCACCGGGTAGGAATCTCGAAAAAATACAAACGATTCAAAGGTTATCTTCATAGACCACCTCTCTTTGCTGATATCTTCTCCTCCACGCATCGCACCACATCAGCGATAGTCTTAAAGTCTTTTGCGATGGCGTCCTCAATTTCTATCCCAAACACCTCCTCAAGCTCAACCACAAGTTCGATATCATCGCAGGAATCTCCGCCGAACGATTCTATCGTGGACTCCTCTTTAATGTCTTCAGGCAAAACTGAAAAAATGTCCGCGATTACCTCCTTGACCTTCTCGACCAATCTTTCGTCCGCCATAAGCCTTACTCCTTTCAGCTACCCTGCGTTCTATCCATAAAAGAGCTTCCCTCCTGCGGCTTCTTGGATCCCGGGGGTCCCGGGCATTTGAGCCGATGAAGGCTGAACTCGCCATCCTCTTCTTTCGCCAGGGGCACATATTTGTTTCTCTGTGTCGTCCCCCAGAAGATCACGGCGCCGCAATATTTGCAGCGCGCGTGGGACCGGACCCTGTTCTCGATCCACACGCGCTCGCCGTTGCTGTTTTTTATCTCCACCCAACCGGCCATAACTCTGCTCCTCTTGCCGCTACTTTTTATCCTCGGTAAATTGTCAAATCGTCAATCACTGACTGAGGCGGACGGGACGCACATAANNGCCGGCAACTTCTTGCTTCGCCCAATGCCAGCCAGTTTTAATGCCGATGGCTTTGGCTCCGGCAACAAGCTCTGCGCGTCCTGTCCTGCGGTCAACCAGGCTGTCCAACCAGGTAACATCGTGCGCCTCGCCGCCGAGCTTGGCACAATACTCCATGCCTGCGCGCCAGTTGAGATCGGCATAGAGCGCTTTCGGGGAAACATAGAGCTTTTTGCCTGCATAGGCCAGCCAAAAGAGATCAAGAAACCAACCCTTGTTTCTCCCCTTCACCTTGACCTGTCTATCAAACCGGTTAACGCTATAGCGTAGTTCTTCTACCGTCATTTTCTGCTTTCCTTTTGCCATAACTCCTCCTCTTGTTTGTGTTTCTTTCCGTTTAAACCTCCACGAAATTGACCTTTGGGTAGAAAAACTTGAGCAACTTGATGCGGATCCGATAAGCCGTCTCTCTGCGTGTTATCGGACTCTTGTAGTCTTCGATCACCTCCCGACCGTCGTTATGGATCACCCGGAAGTCTGCCGTAAACTTTGTGCCGGTCGGGAACCTAAAAACCGGATGGACCTCGAAGTCCTTGATCTGCCCGGCCTCTTTTTCCGCTTTGTGCCGCAGGTAAATCCGGGCCTCGCCTTTGCTGTCAAAGCTGTACCCGTCCAGCTTGACCCGGATGTTTTTGTACTTCCGGTAGCCGTGGCCGAAACGGCCTGTCCGGATGACCTCCTCTCCCCCTGTGCCTCTAAACGTGCGGCGTGGCATATTGCCCTTTTTTAAAACTCTTCATGGGGACATGCTTGTTCTTCTCGGGAAAACCCTTGCGATTCTCAATGCGTACTCCCCTTCAATCCATACCCTCTTCGATGGCCTTCCTTCACGGCATCTTCCTGACTTTTCTTGTACCTGCGCTCATATTTCCTCTGACAAACTGACTTACAAAATAGCCCGTCTGTCGGCAAGCCGCACTCCCAGCAAAAGCCGGTCTGTTGAAGATTGTTCATCTTCCTACCTCTACGCTCTCAAACAAAAACCCTTGTGCATTCCTCTTCTGGCCATGGACATACATCTTCGGATCCAACTCGCAGGTGTCAGCTTGGACGCCGAGTTCACGGCAGGCTACGCCCACTGTGTCAGATCCCGCAAACGGATCGATGATGTATTCCCCGGGCCGGAACCAGTCTCTAATGATCCGCCGGACGATCTGTATGGGACGTCCACAGGGATGCAGAGTATCCCTTCGCCCGGAGGACACTTTTTGATAGATCTGTGGCAAGGATTTTTCCGGATTAGGATAAGGTTCGCCCGGTAAAGAGAGATACAGTATCGGGTCAAGTTGGCTTTGAAATTTGATGATGTAGCGTGCCGGAATATATTGACACACGATCATCCAACGATATTCAAGGTTTTTGAAGACCCGAATAAAATCAGCTAATTGCCTGGTCCCGATCCAAATCAAAACCCGGGCCCCGGGCCTTAATATCCTGGGCGCTTCGTCATCGAACGCGCGCATAAGTTCCATAGGTTTATTGTTACCCATTATTTTTACTGCCCCCCCCCCATGGGGGATCCGTGAAAATTCCATCAACCGAATTGTCCGGAAGGCTTTTCAAAAACTTTAGCCCGTCTGTGTTTCGATACATCAGCAGACCTCAAAAAACTGGTTGAACATCGCCTTGATCATGGCGGCTGAACCTCCTCGCCGCATCTTGGCGTCTTCCTTGGGGTGATGCTCCTTCAAGTGCTTTTTGGCCGCTGTCAAGGCATCAAAACTCGCCTTGCCCCCCATCAACGTGTTGCAGATCCTGCATCTGACTGTCATGCCCTCCCCCTATCTCAACGTCCTGTAGGTTGTGCTCTACGCCCATCCTGAGCGCCAGCCGCTTGAGACGCGGCAGATGGCTTCCTGATTTGATCATCTTGCGGCCGTCGTTATTGTGATGCCTTCTGGCTCTCATGTTTTCTGATCCTCCTTCATACCCGACATCATCCGTCGCACGACCTCTTGAATTGCGCTTACCCCTCCGCGGCTGGTCCAGTTGTCCGCCTTTTGCTCCTGGTGTTCTTTATCCTGCTTCGCGACCCACCACTCGGTCGCCGCCCTACTGAGCGCCGCCAGGACCCAGGGGAAGTGCTTCCCTTTGATCCCGTTCTTATTTTTGAGATAACTCTTGGCGACGCTCATCAGTACTTCTTCAGGGATCTCGTATTTTTCCCCGAACATAAGAAGTTTTGCCTCTTTTGCCTTCTTTTTGAACTTATTGACAAGTTTGTAGATATTGAAGCCTGATCGGTAAACCAAGTCCAAAAGCTCTTTTAAACTCAGGTTGTCCACAGGCAAAACAGGGCGAAGCCCTGCCTCCGGCTGTCTTTTTTCTTTTGTATAAGTTTCTTTCCTTTCTTTTGTGTCCCCCCCCTTTGGTAAGTTTTTCTTACCCCTTTCGGTAAGTTCATATCCCCTTTTGGTAAGTTTGTGGGTGTTTACCCCCTTTGGTAAATCCATCCACTCCTCCGTTTTTTTATTGACCCCAAAGAATTTACCCTTTTTGGTAAGTATGCGTCTTCTCATCAAGAGCCTCAGGGTCCTACTGACGTGCGCCTGCTTGATCCCAGTCGCGGTCTCGAACTGCGAGAGCGAGATGTAGTCTTCTGTCTTGCGCGCTCCGTTGCCGTTCTTCCAGCCATATGTCTTGCGTACGACCGTAAACAAAATACTCGTCTCGTAAGCGCTGAACCTTGACGCGCAAATGGCGTCGATGATTGTGTTTTTTATCGGACAAAACGTCTTAGGAAGTTTTTCTTGAGTCACGGCCGCCCTTCCGCCTATTGCATTTACCGCACAGAGTCTGAAGATTGTCTTTTATGGTTCTTCCTCCGAGACAGAACGGTATTTTGTGATCAATTTGAAGATCATCGACGGATTTACACTGGACGCATTTATAATTGTCTCGCTCAAGAATTTCTTCACGGAGTTTTTCGGATATTGCCTGGCGGGAAATCAAGACCTTTTCTTTTTTCTTATCGAAGTATCCGGAGTGCTCAAAAAATAACGATGATAAGCACTCATAGCAAAGATCAAAATTCCTTTTTTTCCAGAACAATGTAGGACGGCCATCGCTTTTTTCACAGTTATCGCATTTGTGCACCGTGCCACCACAGACTAATACTTTTTTGTCTATCATTTCAAAATCTCCTCCGTTAATCTATAGGCATTGGCCCATCGAAAATGTCCAACATAAGAAGCGACCATATCTCTTCGAGCTTTAAGAGTGCCTTTGAAATTTCTTAATTTTGATTTTAGATTATTGATGACTCTATTGCGGACAAGCACGTATTGCGGCCTGACAATGTATCCCAGAAAATCTATCCCGCTTGACACCAAGGCCAGCTTTCGGCGCTTTGGATGAAGAATCAATGCCAACCTGGTCTTAAGAAACTCCTCGATGGAATCCCTGTATCTTTCCAGATCATTCCTGCTGGTCGAAAGTAAAACAAAGTCGTCCGTGTAACGCAGGTAGTAACGCGCTTTCAAGGTGTGTTTGACGAATTGGTCGAGTTCGTTTAAGTAAAGATTGGCAAAAAACTGGCTGGTGAGGTTTCCTATCGGGAGCCCCTTCATATTCCGTTTCCCGAAAAGACTTTTGTTGGGCGGAACGCTTGAGACATCCCTACTTCTGCCGCGGATCTCATAAGACATCGTAGGATCCCAGAAGATCACTGTCCGGGCCAGCCACAGGATAGTTTCGTCCTTGACCTTCTTTTTAAGAAGATTAAAAAGAAGTCTTTTGTCTATAGAGGTGAAAAAGTCTTTTATATCGAGCTGGAGATACCACGCCCGGACGTGGCCGTTTTTTGTGATCCTCCTCAAGAACACCTGGAGGCGATCGACGGCCTTATGCGTGCCTTTTTTCCGGCGGCAGGCATAGGAGTCGTAAATAAAAACAGGCTCCCAGATCCTCTCTAAGTAGTCCACGAGGACATGATGGACAATGCGGTCCCGGAAGGCGGCCGCGAAGATCTCCCGCTTCTTGGGTTTCTGGGCGACGAAAAGGAGAGAGCGCGAAGGATGGTAGGTTTTTGCTTTGAGTTCCTGCTCAAGCTTAAGGATATTCTCTTCGGCATTCAGCTCGAATTTCAGAGCGTTGGCTGTCATACGCTTGTTTTTTCGACATGCCAGATAGCACCGGTAAATATTCCGGTAAGAGAAAATATCGCATTGTGAGCCGCTGGCTGAGGCGGACGGGACGCACATAATTGCTGTTGTCCTTGTTGTAGTTGTTCACGTTGCCGTTCTTGAGATTGACCATCCGGGCGTAATCCGGATTGCCGGCAACTTCTTGCTCACTCACTTAACGTCTCAAAACACAGAGACCCTCGAGGGCCGATACCGCTTCGGCGGCTACGACCCTTTGTGTTCTTATACCTACCTGCAGGTGGAATGAGCGCCCAGTGGCTTCCTAATCGCTCGCTTCTTCAAGGCGTTCCCCTTGAAGAACTCCGGCTCCTAAACCACCCTTCGCACTGTCTTGATACATCCACAACGAGCTTTATTGCAGTCTCGAAGTTCTTGAACGACCTGAACGCCTTGACTTCCTTGCCAAGGTGGACGAGAATCTTCAACTCCAGGAGATTGTCCAGGGCCTCTGTTAGATATTCCAGGCGGACAGCCTGAGTGTTGGCCTTTGCGACCAATATCAAGACCCTCCTCGACAGATTCCGAAAATCAGCGCCGATGGTGTATTTGTGGTATCTCTCAAAATGCCGGACGAGAGTCTCAAAATACACCGCGAGGTCCTGGGCCTTCTTATAAACCGGAAGATTCTCATACCTTGACTGCGACTGCATAAAAACCTCTTAAATTGTCAAACAGTCAAATCACTGGCTGAGGCGGACGGGACGCACATANNCCGGATTGCCGGAGAGTTCCTTGGCCCAATACCAGTCATCAGTTTTAAAGCCCATCTTGACGGCCGCCGGAACCATGCAACGCTTCTCATAGTCGTAAAGGCTGACCAAAACGAAGACAGGCAAGAGTTCGCCTTTCAGCCCTTTGGCGAATTTCTCACCCTCCCCATAGGGAACGTGTTTCTCCTGCTTAACAGGCAAGATGTAGTAGTGCTCCTGCCCCAGCTGCCTGGCGGTCCAGCGGTCGTCCCAGGCATTCTTGTCCTCGACCCAGACAGCGCGATCAGGACTGAGACGCAGCTCTTCAAGGGTCATTTCCCTCTGCGCGCCAGAATTGCCGGATACTTCCTTTTTCTTATCCATACCATTCTCCTTTTTGTTGTGCTCCATCTCGTCTATTTGCCGTTACTTAAATTGATCTCCGCCTCCTTGATCGTTTTGAATTTTCTGGAAAGCCGCATGGAGCTCCACAGTATGTTTTCAACCTTTACTTCCAGGGCGACCATGGCCGCCGTTGTGATCCTCTTGCCCTTATCGTGAAAAAACTGTCTGATCGCTTTCTTATTAAGCAGAGACATGGACAGCCTCCTGAGGAAACTCGAATTTGCACTGATTAGCGTCCCTCTGCCGTTCCCGCTCAAGCCTCTCTTTCTGCTTCTTGAGCTGCTCGAACTTCACGACGGCCGCTATGTGGGAACAGACGGGCCAGACAGAAGAAGAAAGATTCTTGTATTTGGCTTCCTTGATGCGATAGCCCTGGCAGTCGCATGAGAAATTGAACATCTTGTCTGCGCGGACGCGGTGCGGTTCATTGCTTTTGTTGTAACCCGGGATCGGCTTTGTGAACCACACGCCCAACCCCTGGTATTCCACAAGTCCAAGCTCGATCAGTTTCTCGGCCTTCTTGACCATTGAAGTAGAAAACTCAGGTTGCCCCATGAGCGCCTCCTTCCAAGAGTTCTGTCTTGACCGCAACGACGCCGTTTTTCAGGTCCGCTATCGCCTCAAATGCCGCTTGCGAAAGATCGATGATGCGCCCTTTTTCAACAAGGCGCTTTGCCGGGCCCCTGTCCGATACCACCACCACAACACTCCTACCGCTGCGCGAAGCAGTAACACGCAGAAGAGCGCCAAAAGGATAGAACCAAGACGCGCAAACCAACTTCGTATCATCCAGAGCCTCCCCGTTAGCCATGATCCCGCTTGTTCCTTCCCGCAGGCATGACTTAACCGTGAAATATGAAGCTTCCCCCTCCATGACCTTCTGGTTCATTCTTCCCGGGTAATAGTCTTTCATCTCTTCCCCTGTTGTGAGCGGACCGAATAGTAGATCAACTGCCCCAACCATATTGAATTCGCCAGGACGATAAACACTCCTCCGGCAAACGAGCACCATTGGCCCAAGTGGGGATAATAATAGAGGTTCCAATACCCCCACATTGCAAAGAAGCCTGCGTGCAGCCACGATACCCCGCATACCTGTTTGTCGCGGTGAAGCTTGAGAATGCTCAAAAAGATGAAAGGAGCTCCTAAGGCTTCAAATAAGCCGTTAACCATGTCCTGCCAGGGGATCACTCGCTCCTCCACGACTCAATCCGGCCATGGGCGCGGCGCCGCTTTCCGCGCCTATGCGCGTTCTTGCGCCGGCGGAGAGCTTCTTTTCTTTGCTGTATAGTTTGTCCCATCACAGCTTTTCCCCATGTTGCTTTGGGACGAACTTCTGCCACTTCTTGAGATAAAACGCCCCTTTGGGCGCCTTGTATTCGCCGAAGGTCTGCTGGGCGCCGCAATCCAGGCATACCTGTTCAATGTAGATATACTGGCCGTCAGGTGTCTGGCGGGCGCGTAATTCCACGTTGTCCTTGCCGCAGAGTCCGCAAACGCCGTGCAGCTGTATGAAGGGCGTCGCCTTCAGCAACGCTTCTTTAAGGTCGCGCTCACCGTCAAACTTGATCGTGAGCTGCGTGGTCGCATTGAGCTTCTTGGTAACGCATATATCCATGTCTTTGCCCTTTCGATTTTGCAAAACCTCTTAAATTGTCAAACTGCCAATCACTGGCTGAGGCGGACGGGACGCACATANNGCCGGCAACTCCTTCGTTTGTCCAGTAACAGTCATCCAGCTTTAAGCCAAGGACAAGAGCTCCGGGGACCAGGGCCGGATTGCTTTTGGTCGGATCAATAAGACTCTCCAGTTCAAACCGACTTGGCTGACGGCCAAAGAACTTTGCATATTTTTCAGCTTCTCCCCAGTTGGAGTGTTCCTCACTGCCGACGGGCGACCAGAAGAAAGGTGCTCGAAAGTAAACCAAAAGATAGAGATCGAGGAAAGACCCATCGGAGCGTTTCAACATCCTGTCTGGGGCATACTTCAACTGCTCAAGAGATCTGTGCTCGCGCGTCAAAACGGCCGCGACAGCCTCGTCTCCTGCTGATACTTCAACCGCTGGCCGCAGACCGCGGAGCAGATCTCTGATTTCAGCCAACACGCTCAAAATTGCCTCTTCTTTACCCATTTCATCCTCCTGGTTATAGTCCAAACAACCGCAAGAACATCCAGCGGTCCCGGACGAACATATTGAAGTATCCGTCGACGTTCGTAGAGACGATCGGCTCGCCGAACCCGCATTTATTTCTCGGGTTCAGCGGGATCGTGATGATGTATTTGATCTCTCCGGCCGCGATCCTTGCATATGCCGCCAGCTGCTTCATAAACCGCAGAACCCTTTGGGCCGGGTAGAATCCGCTTGTCTTGAGATCGGCGATGGCCGGTTCGTCTTTGTAGAGACACGGCCAATCAGGCGCCCCAGTAAAGCGGAAGTCCTGATCAAAGAACCTCTCTTCCGGCGCCTTTCCGGGCCATGGCTTAAAATCCCTTCCGTATTTCTCCAAAAACCCGGGAAAGTTGCAGTCCTGCCAGCGGAGTCTAAGGTTCCCGCGAGCTACGATCTCCATGTCCTCAAGCATCCGGATCCGTTCTTCAGGCGTCCTCGCTGTCTTCAATGGATCGCTCTCCCACCTCCCTGTCGTCAAAAAATGTCTTCCCAGTGCGTGGGAAATGGACCCGCGGGAAGCGTATTGCCTCAAAAGAAACTCAGGGAAGCGGATGGGATCCACCCCCGACAGGATGGTCGTTACCGACGGAAACCTAATTTTGCCCTGCTCTATCACCCTCGCCCCTCTTGGTAGGGGCCTGTATTGTGCGTTCATACTCCTCCTTTGTCCGCGGAAACCTGGGTAGGAAGATTCCCCGATCGCTATCTGGCGGCACAAACCTGCCGCCGCCGAAGTCTCTTTCTGCCAGCTCGTCCAGCTTATGGCTAAGAAAAAGCCACGCGGGGCCTGCGGTTAACGTAAAGACCAAAAACACAAGCGATAAAACCTTCATTTCAAACCTCCTCAACCGCAAAACTCTTCTATGCCGGGATTCCCGGAGCAAGGAAGTTTTTGCTCAATCTGTCAAGCTCAGCCTCAATGTCTTTGAGCCTCTGTTGGATCTCCGCGCGCGTCTGCGGCGTCCATTCATCGTTGACGATCTGCTCTAAGTGGAACCTCCGCGAACACAAAACATTCAAGCGTTCAAACATAGTCATCACCCCCTAAAAAAAGAGCCCTCCAACCGGCCAACGGACGACGATTTTGTCCATTGTTTTCGACTGCTGGGAAGTCCGGTGGAGGGCATAAAAAAACCCAGAAAAAGTTTTTAAACCTTTCTGGATTTTCTCGGTTGTCTGATTTTTTGTCCTCATAACGTCCCCAGCATTTTTCGAGGTCGTCATAAGGTAGCTCGTCGAGAGTAATTGTTAAATCTGGTTTTACTCTCCGTCGGAGAATATTTTACTTTCCGTCGAGCTTTCTGATACTATATCTTATGTTAACTTGAGCATATGTGAAGAATTGGCGCACGCAAGCATGGTTATAATAGGTTATGTAAAATGGAATTCTGGTCATCATTCTACGGGTTTGGTTTTACCGGATCTTAATTCCTCCTAAATGTGTTCCAATGGACCTACTTCTTCTTACTTTGGGAGAATTCTGGCCAGAACGGCTGGTGAGATGGTCCAATCGCCATATTTTGCATTGATCTTATCCTGGGCCATGAGGAGGGCCTCCCTTCTTTTTTGCTCAAATAACAAGGGAGGGGTTTCATCAAAAACGAGGCTGGAAAGGGTGACACCGAGGGCCCTGGCAGGCCTAAAAATGCCCTTCTTTTGGCCAAAAATGGCCTTAGAACGCATGAATATCTCCCAACCGTCATTGGTAGGTATTGAGGAGGTTTTTTGCCTTATAAAGGATTCATTTCTGGAATTGATCCACAGGCTGATGGTTTTGCCCAGGCAGTTGTTTTTCCTGGCGCGTTGGGCGACCATTTCGGAGAGCATCCTGAGCCATGAAAAGACGATATTTTGGTCATATATTTCAGCTGGTAATGTGTAGGAATGGCCGATGGATTTTGGAAGTTCGGTCGTGTCGGTTTTTCCTTTCCTGTAGGTTAGGTTTTCATCTGTCCGTAAGGCTTGATATAGCCAGTGGCCAACGGTCTGGCCGAAATTCGCGACCAGTATATCTTCGGGTGCGGTTTTAAGCTGGTCGCAGGTCAGGATTCCCATGCCGGCCAGACAAGCTGTCAAGGCCGGGCCAATGCCGCAAATCTTCTCTACGGGAAGCCCATGGAACAGGGCGTCCGAGTTGGCTTCGTTGATCAGGACCAAGCCGTCCGGTTTCCTGATTTTTGTGCCCAACTTTGCCAATATCCAGGTGGGCGCGATGCCTATGGAACATCCTAATCCAAAGGCCTCCCTTATACGTTTTTTTATGGTTTTTCCAAGTTCTAAGGGCGGCCCAAAAATAGGTTCCAGGCCTCGGATATCCAGGTCGAATTCATCAATGGTCGCGTGGTCCACAAAGGGTGAAAATTCTTCCAAGAGATTGAATATTCCGTGTGAAACATAGGTGTATCTGGCGCAGTCGCAGGCCACGAATTCCGCATGCGGGCATATCTTGAAAGCCTCATGGCTCGGCATGCCTGATGTGATCCCATAGGCCTTGGCCTCATAGGATGCAGCTGCGACAACCGTGCGGTACTTCTTGTCCCTGGAACCGACAATGACCGGTTTTCCCTTTAGGCAGGGATTGATCTGTTGTTCAATGGAGGCGAAAAACGCATCCATATCGATGTGCATGATCATGGCTAAAGGTTCGTTGTGGGGAGCCTGGGGGTTATGTGAAGAATACCACACATTTGTGTGGATATCAAGGGACTAATGAAGGGAGGAGCTTTTTTGTGCCCCTCCCTTCTTTTCGCAAGGCAATCTATTCGGCCGTATTCAGCATAAAGTTAATGACCCGGTTGCTGACGCCTTCCTTGACCAGGGCGCTGATTTCTTCGGCCGTGAGCCTGAAGACAGAATGCGTCCTGGCGATCTTATCGATAAGGGCGTCATCGCCGACCCCGGCTTTGCTTAAAACGATGATGTCGGAGATGCCGAGTTTCTCCAGGCTGTTGGATCCGGTCGTTCGTTTTGGCTGTACCTCAACCGTCTTGATAACGGTCTGTGTATAAACGCGGGAATATGGTTTTGGAGGCCAATAGTAATATCCGTGAGGATAATGGCCGTAGTTGGTGTAGAAAAGGCGGTTTTTTTCATGTCTTCTGTCTTGGACATGTCTATCTGCATTGCTGAAGCCGAAACTGATGACATATTCCGCCTTTGCTGCAGGAGCGCACGCGAAGAACAATGTCAGGACAATCAGGATGCCTAAGCTTTTTTTCATAACGATCCTCCTCTTGTCGTTTGCATATGGCGCTTTGATGATTAGACGATCTCAAGAGCAAAAGGTTTACCTTCGCAGGAAATATTTTTTGGGGTTGTTTGTTGTGTAGGATTCCGGGGACTTACAGCGCAGAGGCCGCGCGGGGATGTTACCGGGCCTTCTTCAGTTCGTATCTGCAGAAGAGGATGGCCAGCAACGTGGGAACGGGCAAGGTGAGAGCAAGATCAAACCCGCCCGTTTCCTTAAGCACGTAAATACTGATAGAGAGAAAAACAAGAAACCAGATGAGTTTTCTGGCGATGTGCAGTTTAAAACCATCGCAAAAACAGATCCCGATGAAAAAAAGATAAATACAGATTGTCAGGAAAGGCAGGATCAGGGTTTGTGCCAACGCGTTTTTCTCCCCCTGAGATTTCAAATCAGGTGTTTAGATATCGGAGAATTCCTTCTGGGTGGCCATCAATTGGAGCTGGTCTTCCGTGTCCTGGCGTGTCTGGTTGAGTTCTTTTTGTTTTTGGTCTTGAAGGAGGAATTCGTGGGTTTGGATGTTTTTTATTTTCCGGTTGTTTTTTTCCAGAAGAGCCCCGTAGTCAAGCTCCTGTCGCTGGGTTTGGATAGGCGCGGTGGGTTTATATGACTGTTCGTACTTGACAGTTCCTGTTGAGGCCATCCAGATGAGAAGAAAAGCAACGGATAGAAGCGGCACCAGGCCTATGGAAACAATCAGCCAAGTTGGGAATTTATTGTTCATCTTTGTGTCGCTGGAAGACGGATGAGCTCAAAAGAGGCCTTAAGCGGCTATCTTGTAGACCTTGTCGTGTTCATGGACAGGGTGCGCCACCTTGATCCCAACGGCATCGCCTTTCTTGGCTTCTTTGACATCGGCATGCTCGATCTGCATGGATTCCACTTTTTGCGTGAAATCATCATGCATGCCTTTAATATGGATCGTCTCTCCGGCCTTGAGGGTGTCGTTTAGGGCGATGATGCCGACGGAGACCTTTCCGAAGTAATGCGAGATGACACCGATCTCTTTTTCTGTCATTTCTGCCCCCTTTTGCTCGCGTTTCCCTGTTTTACCACGAAGCTCTTCAAAGAAAAGGATGACGATTTTTCCCAGGAGCCAGATGGAGAAGATACCCAGAGCGAGGACGATGAGGATTCTTAAAAAGAAGACAAGGAGCATCAAAAACGGAAAGAGAATGATGCCTGCGCACATCAGGAAACCCAGGACAAAAAGAAAAAGCAGGCCTATCAGAAATGCCTTCATGGTCCCCTCCCTTTTTTGCGGTGTTGTTCCTGTTTCTACCCCGGCGCCAGAAAGGAAAGCTTGTGTTTTAGCACCGGGAGCGTTTGCCATCTCTTTTACTATTTATCAGAAACGGCCCTTTGTCAAGAGGTGATGTGGGCGGCCGCCCTGGGACGGGGTCTGGCTTAGCGGTGACGGAAGAATCGTTTGCCGGTGTTATGGCGCCCGAATGTTTTGGCTTGAGGTTTGTGCTTGGGGTGCGATTCCAGCGTGAATTGTTCTGAAGGGATTTCCGGGTGCCGCGAAATGGGCAAGGTTGCCCGTATAAGTTTTTCTATGTCCCGGACATCACGGCTCTGGTCAGGCGTGGCAAAGGATATAGCGTGTCCTTTTAACCCTGCCCTGGCCGTGCGGCCGATACGGTGGACATAGTTCTCCGCGTCTTCAGGGAGATCGTAGTTGATGACCAGTTCGATCCCCGACACATCGATTCCCCTGGATGCGATATCCGTTGCTACCAGGATCCTGTATCTTCCGGATTTGAAGCCCTCCAGCGCTTCGCGGCGCTGGTTCAGGGAA
This sequence comes from Candidatus Omnitrophica bacterium UBA6210, assembly GCA_002421805.1. Taxonomy (GTDB): domain Bacteria; phylum Omnitrophota; class Gorgyraeia; order Velamenicoccales; family Velamenicoccaceae; genus Velamenicoccus. Next base: position 129,934 of record DISM01000002.1, on the reverse strand, counting down.
CGGTCGGAATGGATCTCGGCCACGCGGTGCCCCATCCCGCGGACGGATTGCGTGATCTTGCGTGCGTAGTGTTTGGTGCGGGAGAACAACAAGACCGAACCCCGGTATTGTCTGAGGATTCTATCCAGGAGCTTCATCTTGGTTTCTTTTTTGACGATGAATAATTCCTGCGTGACGTGCTCGGCGACAGTCCCGGAGACGGCGATTTCGACGCTGACGGGCAGTTTCATCTGGTGCGTGGCCATCTCCATGATTTCTTTGGGCATAGTCGCGGAAAATAACATCGTCTGTCTTTGTTTGGGGACATATTTGAGGATCATGTTGATCTGGGGAGCAAAACCCATATCCAGCATGCGATCAGCCTCGTCTAAGACAAGCATGATCACATCGTCGAGGATGATGTGCCATTGTCTCATATGGTCCAGGAGCCGGCCCGGCGTCGCAATGACAATACGCGGGTTTTTGCGCAGCGCTTCCGTCTGGGGTTCCATGGGGGCGCCTCCGATCAGGCAGGCTGTTTTTATGTTGAATGGATGCGCGATGAGGCGGAAAGCTTCATCGATCTGGATAGCGAGTTCCCGGGTAGGCGCCAGGATCAGGCCTATCCCTTTTGTTTGGCTGAGGCGCTGGATCATGGGGATAGCGAAAGAATGGGTTTTTCCTGTTCCTGTCTGTGCGATCCCGACAACATCCTTGCCTTCCAGTGCCAGGGGGATCGCTTTTCGCTGGATAGGTGTAGGAGTTACAAAGTGGATGCGTTTTAGGACGTCGAGAATTCCCGGCGCGATGCCTAATCCGAAAAAAGTATCGGCGGGCGCGACAGGTTCTTGCGTGTTTTTGTTTGCAGATTGATGATTTGTCATTATGGAAAGTCTCCTTTGAGGAAGAAGCACGGCGGACAGGATGTGAAGGAAAGAAATAAAGCCCGGCATCACGCGGACGCCGGGCTTTAAGCGTGGTTAAGGATTACAGCTTGACGACGTTTGTCGCCTGCTCGCCCTTGGGGCCTTGTTCGATATCGAACTCGACCTGCTGACCTTCGTCCAAAGACTTGTAACCTTCGCCCTTGATCGCGGTGTGATGCACGAAGACATCCTTGCCGTTCTCGGGGGTGATGAATCCGTAACCCTTCTGGTTACTGAACCACTTCACAACTCCTTTTGCCATAGCTTGCTACCTCCTTTTCTTGAAATTTATAGTAAACCCCGTTAGAAATCCTGTTCACTTTTACCTGTCTGCGAGGATCTCGAACGGGGTAATTATGACACAGATAAAAAACCGCAAGGTTAGATTTCTCATCCTTGCGGCCTGAAGACTTCTAATCTTTGTTTACTACGAGGATGAGTATAGCACGGTTCGTTTGTTTGTCAAATACTATTTTATTTTTGTTTTTTTACTATTTCTTTGTCTGATTCGCTTGTTTTCTTATGCGCGGGCGGCCCATCCGGACATTTGCCGGTCCAGCAGTAAAGACAAAGCTTCTCTTTCGGCAGGTCAATGGCCTTGACCATATCGTCGATGGTCAGGTACCGCAATGTCGTCACTTCAAGGTCTCTCGCGATCCATTCCACCATCTTGGTATATTTTTCCGAATGAGGGACCAGGTATTCTGAGATGTCCTCAATGTCGCGGCCTTCGATGGCGCGGATGGCGCGTCGCGCGACCAGTTCTTGTGTGGTGCGTGTCGACAGGCAGAAGCGGCAGGGAAACAAGAGCGGCGGGCAGGCCGGCCGGACATGGACCTCTTTGGCGCCGCAATCCCAGAGTTTGCGGATGGCAAAATTTTTCAATTGCGTGCCGCGGACGATTGAATCTTCGCAGACGATCATGCGGTTGCCCTCGATGATCGAGCGGATCGGGATGAGTTTCATCTTGGCCACAAGGTCCCGGGTTTCCTGGGATGGCGGCGTGTAACTGCGGCCGTATCCGGCCGTGTATTTCACGAGGGGCCTGCGGTAAGGCTTTGCGGATTCCATCGCATAGCCGATCGCATGCCCGACGCCAGAATCTGGCACGCCTGAAACGACATCCGCTTCGATATCCTTGTCTTGACGCGCCAGCGCCTGGCCGCAACGCTCGCGGACGAGCTCCACGCTTATGTTTTCGTAGCTGGACGCCGGGAATCCCGTATAGATCCACAGGAACGTGCAGATCTGTTGTGTGGAGCGCCCGGGCGTGCGGCTGACGAGCCCGTTGTTTTCATTGATCAGGATGATCTCTCCGGGGTTGAGAAACTTGACGGTCTCAAAGCCCAGGTTCGTGAAGGCGGTTGTTTCGCTTGCGACCGCCCACATGCCGTCATTCTTTCCAAGTGCCAGTGGTGTGTATCCTTTACGGTCGCGTGCGGCATAAATGCCATCCTCGTGAAGGATCAGAAGCGAACAGGATCCCTGGATTTTTTCGAACATGCTTTCGATGCCGTGGATCAGGTTGTTGCCCGTCGTAATGAGCTTGGCGATGAGCTCGGACGTATTGACTCCCGAGCGGCTGGGTTCACTGAAGGATATTCCCCGTTCCAGGAGGTCCTGCACGAGGTCTTCTTTGTTTTCGATAAGGCCGGCCGTCACAATAAAGAAAGAGCCGAAGCGCGAATGCGTGAAGATCGGCTGTTCGTCCGTGTCGCTGATGGCGCCTATTCCCTTTTTGCCGCTCATCTGATGATAGTCTTCAAAAAATTTAGATTTGAACTGTGTTTGGTTGATCGCATGGATCTTGTGATGGAATTTTTCACCCAGGACGGCCATGCCGCCGAATTCCGTCCCGAGGTGGGAGTGGTAGTCTGTTCCGTAAAACAGGGCCTGGTTGCAGTTTTCGTTCGTGGAAACGACGCCGAAGAGTCCGCTCATAACAAGTACTCCTTTGTATTTGTTTTTGTGCGTGATGACGTCTGGCGCCTCAAGGGAAGAGGTGCAGCTGTCGGTTTTAATATTTCGTCAACTCGCGGATTTTTTCTTCAATTCTTTTTTTATGCTTGTATTCTTCGTTGAGCAGGTCAGCAAGAAGATCTTTAATCTCCGCATGGGTGTTGGCAAGTTTTGTGTAGAGCGCGATGGAGCCGTTCTCTTTCTCCAGGGCGAGCTTCAGGGCTTCAATGGCCAGCATGCGTTCCTCCTGTTCAGGTGGAATAGCTATATCTTTTTTGCTTGGTAAAGATAGGCGATGCCTCCGGTCAACGGCTGGCTCGTGATTTCGCCAAGCTCGGCTTCTTCCATGACCCGGCATAATTTTGTCGGCGTAAGGAATGAAAAGATCGACGAGGACAAATAGGCATAGGCCTGAGAGGAGTTGTTGAGCCACGCTCCGATCCGCGGGACGATATGTTTGAGATAGCCGCCGAGCAGGATCGCCCAGAGGCCCTTGCGGGGCGGTGCGAATTCGAGGATCAGGATCCTCCCTCCTGTTTTTGTGACACGCTTCATCTCCCGGAGCCCTTTATGATAGTCCGGGATGTTCCTGAGGCCGAACGCAGTGGCCGTGATGTCGAAGGAAGAATCTTCGAACGGGAGATCCAGCGCGTTGCCGCGGCCGAGGAATATCTGCGGCCGGCAGCGTTTGGCATTGATCTTTGCGGCGCCGATCTCAAGCATGGCCGGCGACAGGTCGATGCCGGTGATGCAGCTGTGCGGCTGGGCCTCAGAGAAACTCAGCGCCAGGTCTGCGGTGCCGGTGCAGACATCGAGGACGCGGCTGCCGGGACTCAGACGGGCGGCTTGCGCCGTTTTTCGGCGCCATCTTCTGTCTAATCCGCAACTCAGGATCCTGTTGAGGATGTCGTAGCGGCGGGCAATGGCAGAGAACATTTCAGGATTTTTTAATTCCATATCTGTTTTATGCTGTTTTCTTACGTCTGCGCAGGGCTTTTTCCATGCGTTCAGATGCCTGGGCAGCTGTCTTGCCTTCGGTCAGATGGTTGCAGCAAATCGCGGCATATCCTTTGCGGTTCTTGATCTTAAAAATGTGCATTCTGAGCTTGTTCATATATCTCCTCCGGTTAGAAATGATAACCGTAGCTACTGCCCCGGGGGTCTTATTTGAGTTTATCGATCATCTGCTGCAGGACCCCTCCGGCGATCTGAGGCCTGGGCAAGAGCAGGCGTCTGGCCTGGACTATGACCCGCGTTGTCTTTTCCGTTACGCTTTGGACTTTGACAGTCACGTCGTCTTTGTCGATGAGGACCTTTATGGTCCCGCTGTTTTTGTCTTCCGATTTGACCTGGCCGAGCGTTTTAACGGTGTTCAGGGCCACTGTATAGACTTTTTCAAATGGGATGTTGAAATCATTCTGCGCGCTGTCTTTACCCATTAAGGTGAAGGCGACGCCCGCCGGAAGAAAGCCGACGCCCAGAATGGCGCTGGCGGCATAGATCTTGGCGCCTTTAATGGCCGTACCTTTCATGGCTTCCGAGAGGATGAGCGCGACGAGCTGTTGGGCGCTGGTGATGTTCTGGTACGTCTTCTGTTTGTAACCCAGATCATAGACTTCGATCCTGGGCGTTTCACCCTTGGAATAATCTTTATAGATGATCTTTCCGATGCTGAGTTTCAAGAGGTCGATCTGCAGAGGCATTTGTCCTGTTGGTTGTTTTTGGGTCGTTCCCTCTTTCGGTTTTTGCGGCTCTTCGGCGACCTTGAGGGCATCCACATTCAGCTTTCCCTCTTTGTCCTTGATGATCACGAGTTCTTTGAGTGAGATATCCATTTCTTTAAAGTGGATATTTTTTCTGAGGATATCGCCCAGGACAAACGCGACATGGATGGCGGGTATGTCGACGAAGATCTCTTTCGGGAATCCGGGCGGGTTGTAGAGCTTGAAGCCTTTGACGGTGACGGTTTGTTGGATGATACCTAAAGAGAAGCTATCAATGGTCGTCGGCGCGCCCGTGATCTGGCTTGTGGCCATGGTAACGGTGTTCTTGATGATCTGGTCCTTGAGGACGGCGATGACCGACAGGGCGATGAGGACAATAACCGCAATCAGGAGAATCTTTTTCATGGGGCGACCTCCCTTTTAAGTGGGGATATTATTTCAACTAAAGGGAGTATAAAGGAGTTTGCAGGAGAGGTCAACTTGTTTTCTTTTATGCGTTTGGCCGGGCTGGGGTAATCATGGGTTGATTTTGTAGCTTTCTACGGTCCCAGGAGTTTTATCAGATACCATGTCGAAGAATCCGGACACAACACGATCTGGTAATGGCCGCAGGGAGTCTGGACGCTGAAAAAAAGGAGTTCTTTTTTTCCACGGCAGTCTTTCCAGGAGAAGTTTGTTTTCATGATTTCAAAATTTGTGTTTTTCCATAAAAAGGATTTCGGGGTGATTTTCCCTTTTTCCATGACACATGTCACGGCAATAGGCGTACTGTAATCATCTCCTTTTTGAAAGGGGAGTTCCTTATCCCATCGCGCCTGGTGATTGAACATGGTTTCGTCGAGGTGTTATTTCATTAAGGGGCGTCGTGATGCCTATCCACACTTTTGTGTGGTATCCGGGTCAAAATTTTTTTGTTTTTTAGAGGTAGACGATGTCCTCTGGATGGTACAGAGACAAGAACAGAAGCATGTATTCTTTCAGGTGCCGTGTCAGCAGAAAATTATTTTTGATATGTTCCCGTCCATTCTCTCCGAGCTTTTTGGCATACTCAGGATTATTGAGGAGCTGCTTGATGGCAAAGGCCGCTCCCTCGATGGAGTGGCATAGAAGTCCTGAATATTTATGTTTTACCTGTAGGGAGATGCCTCCTACGTGGGAAGCGACGATCGGTTTGGCTTTCCAGAGCGCTTCGGCAACTGTCAGGCCGAATCCTTCTTTGAGGGATTTCTGGATGATGACGTCGGAGGCCCTTTGCAGGGCGTTGATGAGGATGTCATCTTGCGGCAAGAGAAGGACGTGGATGTCCGGGTCCTTTTTTGCTTTTTCCTGGACTTCGGCCAGGACCTGGACGCCTTCAGGATCGTCTGTGGCCGTCCCCCCTGCCAGGATGAGTTGGCAGTCGATGTATTTTTTGACCTGCAGGTAGGCATCGATGACGCCTAGAGGGTCTTTAAGCCTGTCAAAGCGTGAGATCTGCGTAATGATGGGTTTGTCCCTGACGATGTTGTATTTTTCAAGGGCCGCGTCGATCTCGTCCTGAGAGAGTTCCTTGTTTTTATCGCTCAATGGATCGATGGACGGCGAGATCAGGAATTGGCGGATCGGCAGGCTCTGTGAGAAGATCGGCGACGAGAAGACAGCGGCGTCGTAGCCCGGGATGAACGACATGAGGAAATCCCAGACTTTTTGATGGGGATGTGAAACGTCGATATGGCAGCGCCACAACCATTTATTCCCGGATTTCTTTTTGATGAGGCCGATCGGTTGAGGATCATGGATGAAGACGATGTCGCCATAGGTGTTCATGAGCCCTAGGTTTGTCTCTGTTGTTTCCGTGAAGATTTCCAGATCGTGGTCCGTGATGTCTTGCGGCCGGCCGTGCAGGGCATTGTGGAATTTCTTTGTGACGTCAAAGAATTGGGCTCCGCCTTTGATGAGGTCCCAGCGGCTGTCGACGCCGAGCTCTCCTAAGAGAGGCACCATGCGGTTAAGAATTTCCGCCACACCTCCTCCGACGGAGGTAGAGTTGATATGCTGGATGACCTTGCCCTTGAGGCGTTCGGCAAGCAGTTTCAGGTCGTCGATCGTAGATTGTCCAACAATGGGGATATAGTCGTTGATGTGGACCATGCGTCAAGCCGCCAATCTTTTTTCAACGATCTTCAAGATTGTTTTTCTTAGACCGTCCAGTGTGTATGTATAAGGATCGAGCCTGGCAATCTTTGCCGCCAATCCGTTTTCCTGCAGGGATGTTTCCAGCCAGTTGGAGAAGTCATTGGTCCCCTTTTCCAGCCTGAGATGCGCCTCAAAGATGTGAAAATAGATGGAATCGATCGTGACTTTCTTGAGCGCCTCGGCGAATTCCCGCAGGTCTGTCGCCGTATCGTTCGTAGGGGCGATAAAGCTGACGGATTTGATGAAATGGAATTGTTCGTCTTCCCTGGCAAAACGGAGGTTTGCCCTGGGGTTGCCTTTGAGATATTCTTCGATTGTTTCGACGATCTTTTCGCGCAGGGAGCGGATCGTCTTGTACTGGATCGTGTCGATACTGGCCAGCCTCTCCCCCAGCTCGTCGTCGCCCAGGACTCCCCTTACCCAGTAGGCGAAATCGTTCGGCGGTTCGGGGGAAAGATACTGATGTTGCTGCAGGAAGCGATGGGTATGATGATAGATGCAGGAGCCCGGGACGTTTTTGATGTGTTCCAGGAGCTGTCCTAAATTGGATGCCTTGATGCCCAGGAGCTCCGAGAGGTGCCACCGGGTGTAAAAGCGGAAAGGCTCTTTGGCTTTGATGGCTTCTGTCATGTTTTCTTGGCGGATTTCAACGATACGATACGTTTCAGGAACGCATGGACTTTGTCCGTGTCTGAAAGGTAGTATTGCGCGCCGGATGCCCGGGAGCGCCCCACAAGGATGGTGATCCCTTTGTTTCTCAGCGTGCCGAAAGCGTCTTCATCCGTTATATCATCTCCGACGTAGATGGGCAAGATGTTTTGCCCGCCGTGCATGGATCTCTTTTTTGTCAGCAGCCACTGGACGATCTTGCCTTTGTCCCAGTCCACGGACGGCTGGATCTCCAGGACCATCTTGCCGGTTTTTGTGCGGATGAGCTGTTTTGCGCCCGCTTCTTTTACGGTTTGGCGGAAGATCTTCCGGATGTTCGGAATATTATTTTTGTCTGCCAGGCGATAATGGACGGCCAGGAAAGGTTTTTTGTTCTCGATAACGACGCCCCGCGTTGTTTTATATTTATCTCTGAGCGTCCTCTCGAGTCGGGCAACGATTCTGTTATAGGCGGCCGGGATGCGGAGCTTGAACCTGATGCCATTCCCTTCTGCTTCGAAGCCATGGTTTCCCGAATAGACGATATTTTTTAAGCCGACCATGGATTTGACGTCAGGCATGGACCGGCCGCTGACGACCGCGAGGAATACGCCGGGGGACGCAGCAAGGGCCCGAAGGATCCGTTTCGTTTTTCCCGGCAGGATGGCCTGTCCTGGCGTCGGCGCGATCGGGCTCAGGGTTCCGTCGTAATCAAGGCAGATAAGCAAGGGCCTCTGTTGGACGAGCAGCTGGATGCGATCCCAATCGCAAAAGAGGTTTTTCATAAAAGGGCATTATTCCTTGAATTCAAACTTAAGCAATTCAGAGATGATCTTGCCTGCCCAGCGAAAGATGTTGTTGTTCTGCACGATCTCGCGCATTTTCATCATGCGCTTTTGTTCTTCGTCTTCCGGAAGGTTTAGGGCCACATAGATGCCATCCGAGATATTCTGTCGGTCATAGGGATTGACGAGAATGGCATCTGTTAATTCCCGCGATGCGCCGGTGAACTGGCTCAAGACGAGGGCGCCTCTGTTGTCGGTGCGGCTGGAAACAAATTCCTTGGCGACAAGGTTCATGCCGTCATGGAGCGAGCTTACCAGGCAGACGCGGGCATAACGGTGCAGGGCCAGAAGTTCCTGGAGATTCAGATGGCGTCGTACAAGGGTAATAGGCTTCCAGTTATCGGTTGAATGTTTCCAGTTGATTTGTTCGACCAGAGCGTTGATCTCGTCATTTAAGGCTTTATACCTGGGGATATGAAGACGGCTGATCTCGCCGACCTGAAAGAGCGTGATTTTTTCCTTGAGGTTCGGCTCTTTTTCCAGGAGGCGGTCGACGGCCAGCATTCTTTCGGGGATGCCTTTTGTGTAGTCAATGCGGTCGATGCCCAGGAGGACCGCTTGGTCTTCCAGGTGGAACTCTTCAATAAGGGCCTCTTGCGCTTTTTTGACCTTTTCGGAATCGGCGGCGGAACTGATGCCTTCAAAATCGACGCTGATGGGATAGGGCCGGATGAGGGTCTCGTGGCCGCCCTTGATGACGGAGAATCGTTCTCTGTCGATCTTGCTCTCCAGTTCCCTGTCGATCGCCGTCAGGAAGCTATCGCAATGGTATCGGATGTGGAAACCAAGCAAGTCATTGGCCAGGAGCCCTTCGAGGATCTCTTTTCTTTGGGGGCAGATACGGAAGACTTCGTGCGACGGCCAGGGGATGTGCCAGAAGTGTGCGATGATAAGCTGGTTGCCTGCCTGTTCCTTGAGATAGCGAGGCAAAAGGCAGAGGTGATAGTCCTGGATCCAGATGAAGGCCTTCTTGTCTCCGATCTCGCTTAAAATCGCATCCGCGAATTTCCGGTTGACCCGTTCGTAATGTCTCCAGTCTTCTTCGCGGAATGTCGGCCGCTGGAATGCCAGGTGGCAAAGGGGCCAGATGGCTTCGTTGGAATAGCCGAAATAATAGCCGTTTTCTTCTTCTTTGGTGAGCCAGACGCGCTTGAGCGTATAGGACGGGTTGTCGGGAGGCACACGGAGCTTGCCGCTTTTATCCGTTACTTTCCGGTCGGCATCTCCGGATCCCTGGGCAACCCATAGACCATTTGAGGCTTGCATGACGGGATCCAGGGCCGTGATGACACCGCCGGCGCCGCGGATGTATTCGATCTTGCCCATTTTAAACTGATGGACATAGGGCTCCCTGTTGGAGACGACGATGAAAAGATAATCCCCCAGTTTTTCGCCGACGATTTGGTGGAGCGTCTCTTTTGTCCACATGGCTATTCCCGTTTTTGCGCGTCTTCCTGTCCGTAGTTGATCGCGCGGATGGGATATGGGATGGTAATGTTTTCCCGGGTGAAGCGTTCGTGCAGGCGTTTGATGAATTCGTGCTTGATGAGGTATTGGTCAGTGAATTCCTTTGCTCTCAGGATGGCCGTGAAATTAATGCTGAAATCGCCAAAGCTATTATAGCGGATGAACGGATCAAATTCGGGTACGCCTCCGGGGACTTCTTTCATGACGTCTTTGGCGACTTCGCAGGTGACGCGCTCGACCTTTTTGAGGTCGCTGTTATAGTGCACGCCCAGGTTGATCAGGACGGCCATTTCCTTGTCGGGAAGATAGTAATTGACGATGATGGCTTGTGTGAGCTTGGCGTTCGGCACAAGGACGACATTATTGGGCAGCATGCGGATCTTGGTCGTGCGCCAGTTGATATCCGTAACGTATCCCTCTTCTCCTGTTTCCAGCTTCACATAGTCTCCGACGCGCACCTGGCGGGCGATTGTCGTGTGAAATCCCGCGAAGAGATTGGATAGGGTGTCCTGCAGGGCCAGGGCGACCGCCAATCCGCCAACGCCCAGGGTTGCCAGGATCGGCGTGATGGAGATGCCGAGGCTGTTCATGACGATCATGACGCCGATGCCGAAGATAATGATCCGGCTGATATTTTGGGTCAGCGAGGTCACTGGCATGACGCCTTCGATCTTGGCGGCATAGAGGCTGATCAGCTTGCCGACAATTGCGGCTATTGCCAATGTCGCCGAGAATATCCCCAGAGCGACAAGGATCTTTCCGATCGTCTGCACCCAGTGTTCGGGCAGACTTGTGGCACCCAGGGCCAGATAGAGCCCCAGCATGACGAACCAGATCATGAGAGGCTGGCGGATGCTTTCAATGATGATGTCGTCGATCTGATGTTTGGTGGTAAGGGCCCAACGGCTCAGGCGCACAAAAATAACCCTTTTGACGGCCACACCGGCAAAGATAGTGGCGAGGAATATCGCCAGGGGAATCAGGACGATCCTTACTTCTTGAAGCCAGACGGCTATAGCAGGATGGGTCATGGTATTTTCCTTTTAAGTCGAGCGTGGGGCGTGTTAAGAAAAGCCGGAAAGACACGGATGAAATAATAGATAAAAAGGATACGAAGTATTTTTATTATATCGCCGCGAGGTCGTTTGTAAAGAGACGATTTTAATTTTTTTTGATTTTCCAAGCAGGCCCGCGGCAGCGGTAGTTTCTGAGCCATTTGTTTTTGGTTCGGTAGCCGTGGATAAAGTTTCCGACGGTGTCCCAGAAGGCGCGGCTGTGGTTTTTATGCGTCAGATGCGCCAGTTCGTGAACGACGATATAATCGATGATGTCCTGCGGCAAGAAGGCAATGCGCCACGAAAAGCTCAGTGTGTCTTTGGCGGAACAGGATCCCCATCGGCTTCGGGCCGAGGATATCCTGATGTTTTTGGGGACGGCATGCATCAGGGCGCTGTAATGCGTTACTGTCGGCATCAGGACGTCCGAAGCGGCTTTCTTGTACCAGGACAGGAATAACTCTTCGGCGGAGCCTTTGAGATGCGCCGGCAGGATGAATTTTTCGCCGGTGAAGACGAGCTGTCGTCCGGCGGCGCCTCCCTCTTGCGGAAGGTTCCAGCTCAACGGAAAGTACCTCCCCAGATAAGGGATAGGTTTTCCTTCGTAAAAATCATCTGTTTCCTGTACCTGCGAGTTTGACCGGAATGCCAGGAGTTTTTTCTCCAGCCACTTCGTCTTCGATCGGATGAAATCTGTCGCCCGCCCGATACCGAGGCGGGCCGGGAAGCGTAGCGTGATCCGGCCGTTATCGTGGATACAGAGGGAGATTGTTTTCCTGCGGCCGCGGCTGGGGATCAAGGTGATCTCGGGCAGGCCTTCCAGGTTCAAGGCTATGTATCTGGCGGTGCTTCGTTTTTTTTGCAGATGGGGGAACATGAGGCATCAAGGGACTATGCCGCTGCCAGATCGTCTACGATGCCGGCGATGATGAAATCATTGTTCGTCAGTCCGCCGGAGGCGTGCGTGGTCAGAGTGACTTTAAGCGTATGATAGGTCCATGTCAGCGTCGGGTGATGGCCTTCTGCTTCGCATGCGTTTGCGATCTGGTCAACGAGATCTTTTATTTCCATGAAGGTTTTTCTTTTGAATGTCTTTTCTATTTTTTTGGCATCCAAGGTTATCCATCCCTCCTGTTTTGCCAGTCGCTGTTTTACCTCGTCTTCCTTCAGGGGAGGCGTTCCTGCCTGGCAGGGAACGCAATGAGGGGCTGTTTGCGCAGCGGCCGCAGGAGCGGGATGGTTAAGGATATCGTCGAGTTTTTTGAGCGCGGCAGCATAATCCGGCGGGTGTGTCGCTTCCGCGACAATCTGTGCATAGCGCAGGATGTTGTTCTTGTCGACGATCATGACTGCGCGAGCCAGGAGGTTTAGTTCTTTGATGTGGAGGCCGTAGTGGAAGCCGAAGGATCCGTAACGGTAATCGGACAGGACCTCGATTTGCGAGATCGCATGGGCCTGACAAAATCTTTTCTGGGCAAAAGGAAGGTCGTTGCTGATGGCAATGATGACGACATCTTCGGATAATTCTGCAGCTTTCTTGTTGAATTCTATGACCTGCATTTCACAGACAGGCGTATCCAGCGAGAGGAAAGTTGTCAGGACCTTCGTTTTGTTCCCGTATCGGGAAAGGTCGACGTCTTCGAGTTCCTGGTTCGTCAGTTTGAAGTCCGGAGCGATAGAACTTTCTTGGGGTGTCCGGCCTTGCAGGGTCAAGGTTGTGCCTTTGAAGGTGATCGTTTTATTCATATTATCTTCCTCCCTTTTGATGTTTCCGGGCGGCCTTTTAGGAGGGCCTGACGGCGTTTTTTCCTTGTCGGGGTTTTAGTTTTTTGCTGGCGGATGAGCTGTTGTTTGAGGTCCCAGAGTCTTTGGCTCAACGAGACGTGATATCGATGCGGGTTGATGAGGCGTCTGACGCCGGGGTCGAGCCTGTCGATGTCGCCCTGGCGGACCCGGCGCATCTCTTCGATGGTCGGCTGATGGCAGACTCGTCGGCCGTCCTTGAGAACGTCGGTCAGCAGAGGTTCTATCTTGGAAATGTCGCAAGCGCGGATCGTTTCCTGGATTTGTTCTTCTGTCGGGTGGTGCAGGAAAAGGACCTTTTCTTTACGCGGGTCTTCGTCTTGAAGGGTCACGTAGTCCGCGAACGCCTTACCCCTTGCATCATAGACACGCCAGACGGATTTGCCGCCGGGATTGATGATTTTTTCCGGCGCTTCTGATAGTTTGATGGCGGCTTTCCATCGTGCTCCATCTTTGATCGCCGCCAGTTTGTAGACACCGTCCAGGGCTGCATCCCCGTATGATGTGACAAGCCGTGTGCCTACTCCGTAGCTCAGCCGCGCAATGAGGCGTTCCGGATTCACGCCATAGGCGCCGGCCTCCTGCCGGATCTGTGCGATGATTTGCCAAATGACCATTTCATCCAGCTGGTTGGAAAGGACGATCGTTGTATCCGGGAATCCGGCTTCGTCGAGCATCTTGGCGGACCGGATGGCCAGATAGGCCAGATCTCCAGAATCCAGCCTGACCCCAATGGGTTTGTGGCCCTTTCTTTTGAGCTCATCAAAGACCTTGACGGCGTTCGGTATGCCGCTTTTCAGCGTGTCGATGGTATCGACCAATAGGAGACAGTCATCGGGATAGATATCCGCATAGGCGCGAAACGCAGCCAGTTCCCCTCCTGTCCCCAGGGCCATAAAAGCCTGGACCATGCTGTGGGCGTGAGTTCCTTTCGGCGGATATCCGAGGAGGCAGGATGTTCCGGTGTTCGAGGAGAAATCGGCCCCTCCGATGAGAGCGGCGCGCGTGGCGGCATTGGCTCCCTGTCCCTGAGCCCTGCGCATGCCGAAGTCGATCATGGTCTGCCGACATCCGGATTCTTTGATGCGACAGGCTTTGGTTGCGATCAATGTCTGGAAATTGATGTGGTTTAAAAGGGATGATTCCAATATCTGCGCTGGGACGAGAGGCCCTTTAACGGTGACAAGCGGGACGGCTGGATGGACGACCCGGCCTTCTGGGATTGCGGCGATCGAGATTCCTTCAAAACCTCCGTTGTTTTTCAGCCATCCCAGAAAATCATCCGCGAACAGCCGATGTTCTGTCCTCCCTTTTAGGGCGCGCAGATATCGCAGTTCTTCTTTGCCAAAGCGGGATTTTTCCATCCATCTCAGGAAGTTTTCAAGTCCTGCGTGAATGCAGTATCCTGCCCGGTGCTCGCCGTAATCGGGGTAATGGCGAAACGAGTAATCGAACTGGGCTGATTTTTTGTAAAGCCCGGTGCGATAGTAAAGCTGGGCCATGGTGAGCTGGTAGAAATCCGTGAACAAGACGCCGTCGGCCAAATGCTCATTTTTCATTCTTTTGTCTCCGGGCGGGACGAGCCGGTCGAGAGTTTTCTAAAAACGCAATCAGAAGGTATGATGAAGGGCCGTCTTAGGCGGCAAGATATTCGCGCCATGCCTTTTCAAGGCCCTGTAGGTCTCTGAAGTAATCAGCATAGACGGCTTGAAGGGCCTTATCCATGGTTTTTCCGTCGCGTAACTCACGGCAGAATCTGGCGAACCGGTCTTGGCCGTAGCGTTCTCTCATGAAACCGACCAGGGACGCGGATTGCAGATAGAAGGTGTTGATGAGTTGTTCCGGCGTCAAAATAAGGATGGCCGGCGAACCGTCTTTTGTCTGGACCTTTTCCACATACTTGAGTTGCAGGGCCTTTGGTATCCTGAAGTTCGTTATGTCCTTGATCGACAAGATAGCGTCCCGTGCGTAGAGTTGTTTGGCGATCGTCTGGATGGATTGGTTCTTGCTCCCTGTTGTCCACCATTGAGCGATGCCTTCATCGAGCCACAAGGGGATATCGCCTTCGAACCCGACAAAGTCACGGAAGATCAGATGGGCGAGTTCGTGAGGCAGGACGTTTTCCGTAAAATTCTCGCTGCCGGCGTAGCTGGCGATGCTGCGGTTTTTGTAATCCGCCAAGCCTTCCGTCCATTCAGGGCTTCCTGTATTCGTCAGATAAGCCGGTTTGTCCGGGTAGATGTAGATCTTAACGCGATTTTCCCAGCTCCAGAATTTGGAATAACGGGCATAACCTATATCGTAGGCGATCGACTGATAATACTGCTCGGCTTTATTGGCGACCTTTTGTGCAAAATTCTCACTCCCCTGATGGAAAACGAGGAAATGTTCGCTTTTGACCGTTTGCCAATCCTGGGCCAGGAGGGGTTTTGCCGTTGCAGAGAAGAAAAACAATAGTCCCGCGGCTGCAAGGATGCGTGCTGGCTTCCAAAGGCCTCTGGGGAGATGCGGGAGTTGTCTGGACACAAACATATTATAACACGGCATCGAGTCGGAATCCATTCTTCAGACAGGTTCCTGGTTCTCTATGATCTCGGCGGCTTTCGTGAGGTCTTCGAATATGTTTAAGACGTCGTTTTTGGAAAGTTTTTCACTGGGACCGAAAGACCGGACAAAGGTTGTGGATGTGGCTGGATAATAAACATCATCGGCGTGTCCCAGAGGTTTGGAGGACCACGCCTTGTCTTGCGCGGGCGTCCGCAAAGGCTCGACGTGGCAATGAAGATCGAGTTTGAAATTCCACCAGGAACGGGCAGCGATCCTGTTGATGCGGCAGATCATCGCCCGGTTCTTGTAACGGCCTTCGACAATAGAGTAATCTGTGGGTCCCTCTTCGCCGGCTTCGCGGTGCGTTTTCAGAATGCCTTGGATCAACCGTGAAGCTTCCTGAACGGCTCTATAGATTATCATTTCAGCATAGGCTGAGACAGCCCAGAAGACGATCGAGGCAAAAAACAGGACGCTCAATCCGTAAATAAGACTGTCAGATGTCATGGGTGCGTCAACCCTTCGCCCCCAGTTTGTGAACGCAGTAAAAACAGCTGTTGGCGTCGACGTGGTTCGGGTCTTTCGCGTTCTGGAGGTCTTTGATACGGCTTTGTTCCAGGTCCGAGAGCCGATGGGAACAGATCTCAAGCGCCTGCGCGAACGTTCTGTCTTTCAGGGAGCAGACAAAGGAGAACCTTCGGATGTCCTCATTATCAAAATTTGCCAGCTCACAACATTGCACCATCTCTCCCCTGGCGTTGACGGTGATTTCGTTGAAGTTAAGGGGCACGCACATCCGGATCGGGTCCGAGGTGCGGATATCTGCGGCTATGCCAATGGGGATGCCGGCGATCTTCGAGAGGGCGGCACTGGTTAAAAACAGTTCATTCCGCTGCTGTGGGTCCAGGACGTATTGATTATCTTGCGCATGCGGACACGGCAAGATTGTCGACAGGATGAGTCGTTGCGCTCCTTGTTTACGGCTCAGAAGGGCGATATCGAAGAGTTGCTCGAAGTTGGCTGTGCTGACGGCCGTGACGATCCTGAAAGGGATCTTGGCCCGCCGGCAATGAGAAAACGCCTCTATGAGTTTTTCATAGGAACCTTTTTGACGGACATGATCGTGCTGACAGGGATCGCTGCTTTCGAGGCTGAAGGCGATATAAGACATGTTCCTGCGATAGGTTTTGAGGGTATCCAGATATTCGGCAAAGAGAGAGCCGTTAGAGACGATCGAAAAGGTGTTATGGTTGGCGCAGATGTCTTCCAGCAGTTCGGGCAGGTGAGGATATAAGAGCGGCTCGCCCCCTGTGATGGCGACGTGCCGGAACCCGAAACGGTGGGATTCTTTTATGATCCTTTTGGCTAATGCAAGGTCTAGATCGTCTTTTCTATCGGGGCTTCTGAAACAATGGCGGCAGGAAAAATTACAGCGGTCCGTGAGGATAAAAACCAGATTTTTTTTGTTCCGACAGCGTTTTTATCAGTTTGCGCTGTCCGTCGTTTGAGCTCAATGGCCCGGCATCGGTCCCACAGGGTTTTGGATATGCCCATGTTGTTCAGGTTGATCCCCATCGGGGAAGCGGTCTTCCCCGATGGGGGGCTTTACGTCTTATTCGACGGGAATGACGATCTTTGTGCCTACCTTCAGTTTGTTGGGATTCTTGATGCGGTCTTTATTGATCTCGTAGAGGTATTTCCATCTGTGGCCGCTGCCGAGTTCCGCCTTGGCGATAGACCAGAGAGAGTCATTCTTTTTGATGGTGTATTCTTTGGTTGCGACCTGCACAGCGCTTTCCACGGTCTCTTTCTCGACGACCTTGTTTTCCCGGGATCCCTCTTCTGCCAGGAGCTGTCCTTGCGAAACGGGTTCGTTCGCCGCCTCTCCCTGGTAAGGGATCATGACTTCTTCGACCTCTGCGATCATGAATTGCGCATTGCGGTCTTTTTGCATACCGACGATGTCCGTGACAGGCGCCACGGCATCAAGCTTGCCGCGGCTGATGATCCGGACCCGTGCTTCATCTACTCCTTGACCGATGAGAAAGTTCTGCACGGCCTCCGCCCTTTTACGGCCGAGCTTCTCATTATAGGACTCAGATCCGCGCGTGTCGCAATTACCCGTGACGAGGATGTCGGACTCGGGGTTGCGCCGGAGGGTCTGTGCGGCATCTTTCAGGATGGTGGCCGCGTCTTCCCGGATTGTGCTTTTGTTGTAGTCAAAATAGATCTTGACGTTCTTGATGATCTTTTTAATGATCAGAGAAGGCCTGAGTTCCTGCGGTTTGGGCGCAGGCAATTCATCCGATTTATAATCATAAATGATCTTGTAGACGTAGACATAACCGCGATTGCCCCAAAGCGGGCCTACCTGGCCCGGTTGGGTCGGCCACCACCAGTAACCGCCGCGATCGGCGTCTTTGACGGGTTCCGGCTTTGCGTCCGTCGGCCACCAATTGAATTCTTCCTGCGTGTTTTGTATCTCTGTTTTTCTTTTTTCTTCCTTGTTGGAAGCTGCGGCTGTGCCGTAAGCGGACAGGATCGCGCAACCGAGCAGGACAAGACAGGCCCTCAGGCCCGTCTTTTTAAGAAATGTGCTGGTAAACATGACCACCTCTCCTTTTGATAGCTTAAAGATGCCTATGGCTGTGTTTCGAGATTAAGATATTTTTTCAGGAGGTTCCAGGTGAGCGGCCCGACGACTCCATCGACGGACAGGCTGTTGGCTGCCTGAAATTCCTCAACGGCCTTTTTCGTTTTCGGACCGAACTTTCCGTCTATTTCGCCCGCATAATAGCCGGCGTTCTTTAAAGCGGTCTGGATATCTTTTTTCGTTGGTTTTTCCGGGACGACGGCTGCCGGCTCGGTCACCTCTGGAGCTATGGCGGCGTTCTGGGAACTCCCTCGGGGCATTTCCATCTCTGAAGAAGATGGGGCGATTGAAGAGGAAGACGAAGTATTGGAAGAGACAGGGACAGAAGAGGTCGTTGATGCTGTCGTCTCGGTGTTTCGTTCCACAGGCTGCGCTTCCATGGTTTTGCAGCCGGACAAGAAGAGGAATATCCCTGCGATCACCAGACCTGTTTTCATGACGCCTCCATTAGGATGTGCAACATGTTCTAAGCTGCTCTCGAGGGTGAATAAGGGGCCCTTCGGGGCAACGGCTTTGTTTTCAGTGAGTTAAGGCTGATTATAGCAACCCCGGATACCCTGTCAAGCGATACTTGGGGACGTGGTGTCTCCGTCTTCTCCCCGCAAGGACACCTTTTTAAGAAGTGATGCTATTTTTCTGAAATGATCCGGGAAAGGTTCTTTTCGATAAAGTCCAGGAGCCTCTGTTGGTCGGATTGGGAGATCTTGTGGAATTCGACGCCGACACCGGGATAGAGATGTGGTTGGATATGCTTATCGGGGAGCCAGACGACCTTAACATCGAGCACAAGAGGCGCCTCTTTTGGAGAGAGTTGCAACGTGAGGACGAATTCATCGCCAAGGCTGAATTGCTGGCAACCGAAGATGTAGGCGCCGATGCCGCTCAAGTTTACGACCTCAGCCTTGTGGCAGACAGGGTTTTTCTGATACTTGGGCCGCAGTTCGATCTTGATATCGATCGGGAGGCGTTTGAAGCGCCTGCGCAGTTGAAGTTTTTGAAGGTTTTCTATGATCTGGTCCTCGCCGAAGGCCGCCAAAGCGATTTCTTCCGTCGGATACATATCGATGACGCGGTCGAGCCCTGCGACGGACAGGACATTCTTGACGTGAACGGGGATCTGGCAGAATTTCATGCGGCCGTTGCTGTTGGTGACTTCCTTGTATGCCAGAACGAGAGCGGAGATGCCCATGTAATCGATGGCATCGATCTGGTCGAAATTGCAGAGGATGTCCGTAAAACCGTCGCGCAGACACTGGCCGACGGATTCGACAAAATGGGCCGCATTCACATCAATGCGGCCTATGAGGTCAAGAATGATGATGTTGTCTTTTTGGCGTGCGCGGATCTCCATCAGGAGGCGGATGACCGATTAGTGCAAATCCTTGTGCGTGCGAATCGAAGCCTTGATGATGCGTCCTAGTTCTTCAAAACTGGATGTTTTCGGAAAGAACCCTGAGACCCCCAGGGAGATGGCCTCGGTCATTCTTTCTTCTTTGGGGTATCCGGTGACCATCACAATAGGCAGAGTTGTATTAAAACTGCGGATCTCCCTCAGAACGGCCATCCCATCCATGCCGGGCATCTGGATATCCAGGAAAACGATGTCCAAGGGCGTGTTCTTGATCAAGGTGAGGGCTTCTTCGCCGCTATAACAAACATGCACGCGATGGTGTTTGGTCTCCAGCCAATACGACATAGATTCACAGAATTCTGCTTCGTTGTCGACCAGCAATATATCGAGCGATTTGTCTTCCATGCTTACAATTATAACCTAAAACCTTTAATTTTCTATATATTTTTAACTTTTTGTTTGTTCTTGTATCTCACCGGCTTCTGGTTCAAAACGCCCTTTTTCAGCCCGCCAGGCATACGTCTTTTTGTCAAGGACGATCCTGGGTTTTCCGGGAGTCGTGATGACGGTCACATCTCCGCCGGTGCCGTGATCGAACAGCTGACGGTAGCCGCCCTCCTGCCACCGGTAGACGATGATATCTTTGTAATGAGTTCCTCCGGGGCTCACGAAGATCACAGCTGGCGGCTTGTTTTCTTCCAG
This sequence comes from Candidatus Omnitrophica bacterium UBA6210, assembly GCA_002421805.1. Classification (GTDB taxonomy): domain Bacteria; phylum Omnitrophota; class Gorgyraeia; order Velamenicoccales; family Velamenicoccaceae; genus Velamenicoccus. Next base: position 110,100 of record DISM01000002.1, on the reverse strand, counting down.
CGGTACGACATAAACCTGTCCAGGACGGTCCATGCCCGTAAAGGTCCTGGCGAGCCTGTAATTTTTATCGGGCCCCATGTCGTAGATCTGATAGAAGACGTAATTATAGACGGGCAGAAGTTCTTTCTCGGCCACGGTGAAAGGTTTCGGTTCTTCTCTGGTTTTTTTGGATTCGGTGACATACATCGCTACGAAGCTGATGATGATCTCCGGTTCCGGGTCGTCATCCAGGTTTGCTTCCAGATAGGTTTCTTCGCTTTTCCATGACGGGTTATACGAAAGCAGCAGGCCGTCATAGTCTATTTTTTTGGGCGGCTCGATCTTGGCTTCCGCCCGGCAGGGCCGTGGCTGTGTCAAAAGAAGGACAAAGCCCAAGACGTAAACAAGAAAGATCGTTGTGTTTCGGCGTGCAGGATTCATTCTTTCTCCGGCGGAGATTGCAACTTTTCGATCAGGCGTTCCTTTTCTTTCAGGACTGCCTCCACTCGTTCAAATTCGATGCGGGAAACCCACTGTCCTTCGCTTTTGTTGACGTTGTGTTCATCGACGATCTTCTTGTGTTGTTCCAGCAAGGACTTTATGTTCTTATTTTCTTCCCTGAGGCCCTCGATGGTCGTCTGGGCCTTGCGCAAGGCGTCTTCAGTCTCTGTTGTTTTTTTCTTCAGGGCTTCGTATTCGAGGCGCAGTTGAGTGAGTTCTGTATTCTGCCGGCGCCTCGCGGAGATCTCTGTCTCAAGGGTTTCTTCTTTCGTCGTCAGTTCTTTCTTCAGCAAGACGTGTTCTTCTTTCATCTTTTCAAAGCTCTCGGAGTCAAAAGCTGCGTTTGACCGTTCTTTCAGCAGTTCCTGTTCTCTGCCGCGCAGCCTCTCGCTTTCTTCCCGCGAGGCCTTCAGTTCATTCTCCAGCGTGGCGATACGTTCTTCATGATGAAGGATTTTCTTTTGCAGCCCTGCGGCGGGATCGGCGCCGCCTTCAGCGGGTTTGACAGGTGCGCCGGCGCCGAATCCAAGCATTTTCGAAAAAGCCGGTTCCTTGAGGAAAAAGAATATCCCGGCCCCGATCAGTCCCAAAAAGACAAGCCCCATGACGAAAATCAGAAGATCCATAACAATATGTATTGTACATAAAAAGCAGCCGGATGACAATTCTTTATGAAAATCGCAGGAACCTGTGATACAATGCGTCCCGTAAGGCGCACAACAAGAAAGGATGCAATGCTTAAGGAATACAGGGCGCAGACGATCATCGGCGTGTGGGGCGGTTTTCTTTTCGGTTGCCTCGGTTACATCGTTTCCCGTCAGGGCGCCTCTTATCTCTATTTCGGTTATACCATGGTAGCGGGAGGCTATGTCCTTATGGCCTGCGGCGGATATATGTATGGCCGCGGCAAAGGTCACGGGTGGCTGGTGAGTTCTCTGGGGATACTGGGCCCTTTGGGGTTGTTGATTCTTTATGTCCTGCGTGACAAGAGCGCGCTTGTCTTGAGAAAACGCCGCAAAGAGGGATTGGCGTAGCTCCGGGAACGATTAAGTTTTTTGCTCAGAATTTCTTAATGACCGCGATGACCTTGCCGAGGATGCTGAAAGGTTCGCGGATATCGGGGTAAGAGGCATTGGCCGGCTTCAGATAGAAGCCGGCTTTATTTTTTTCGAGGGTTTTGATCGTGGCTTCATGGCCGACAAGCGCCGCGACGACTTGGCCCGCATCGGCTATGCGTTGGCGCCGCACGATGGCGATGTCTCCGGGGTTGATCCCTGCGTCTTTCATGCTGTCGCCGCGGACCTTCAGGGCAAAGATCTGTTTGTCCGGCCCCGGGAGGAATTCGTCAAGATAGACATATTCGTCGATCTCCTCGAGGGCAATATCGGGCATCCCCGCCACAATACTGCCGATCATCGGGATGCGGAAGGCGACCGGCGTCTTGAGATTGATGGCGCGCGACTGGCGCGGCGTCAGCGTGATGAAACCTTTACGGGAAAGGCTTTTGAGGTGGTCGCGCGTCGTCCCCGTGGATTTGAAACCGAAGTGTTTGCCGATCTCCCGGATGGTCGGGGGTCTTCCGGTGTGGTTGATGGTTCTCTGGATAAAACCCAGGATGCTTGCCTGTCGGGCTGTGATATCGCTGGGGGTGTCCGCGTCCTTCATGACCTGGTTTTTGAACGCAGCTGTTTATTGATCCCCTGGATTTCGCTGTAAATTTTTAAGATGGCTTTATTCTTGAGCTGGTCCGAGGACAATAGCGGCGCCATGGCTTTTCCCAACTCGTAATAAAGTTCTTCCCGCCTGGCCTGAAGGATGAGCTGTTCGGCTTTTTTCTTTGTCTTGCCATAGATCGCCAAGAGTTGTTTTTCGCTTTTTTTCAGGGTCTTGAGCGTTTTGCGGCTGATCTTGGAGATATTCTTTTGGGCATCGGGCCAGACCTCTTCGATTTTTTTCTGGACGGTTTTCTGAAGATTGTTCATGTGTCTCCTTTCGTTCATGTCAGAATTTGACGACGTAGCCGACTTTTGCGCCTTCCTGGTCCTGGAGGTCCGTCGTGCGGAAGTCAGGCCGGGTTCCTTTGACCTGCGCGGGGAACTGGTCCTGGACGATCTTATCGAACTCTATGTTGTTTTTGATCGAATCGTAGGCTTGGGCGACCCTCAAGATGGGTTTTTCGCTGACGGCAAGATTGACGATGCGGTTGGGGACGTTACTGTAGAAGAACAGTGGATTCGGTTCCGACAGCGAGAGTTGGATGGCATTCAACAGGAGATACTCGCCGATAATGACAACGATCCCCATCTGGAGGATCTTCTTTGAGGTCCTGCGTAAGGCATTTTTGGCCCGTGATTTCCTGTAATTCCTGCTTTTGATCTCTGTCATGGCTTTCGTCTCAAAAAGAGTTGTTTCCCCATGCGCCGGCGGATTTTAAAAATGTTAATAAACTTTGTCATTTATATATTATGAGCTTGAATTCGGGGGGTGTCAATAGAAACTCACCCGGTTTTGTGGGACGCCGCGGCATTTTCTTCGATCAGGACGCGCTTAAGGATCTTGCCGGCCGAGTTTTTCGGGAGCTCCGCTCTGATTTCGACTTTCCGGGGGATCTTGTAGTCGGCCAGATGCTGACGCAGATAAACGATGATGTCATGCTCCGTCACTGAACCGGTTGTTTTGAGGACGACATATCCTTTCGGGACCTCTCCCTTGTGCGGATCGGGAACACCGATGACCGCCGCTTCCCTGATGCGGGGGTCTCGGTAGAGGACTTCTTCGATTTCGCGGGGATAGACGTTGAGCCCCCGGACATTGACCATGTCTTTTTTACGCCCCATGATGACGATGTATCCGTCTCTGTCGATTTTCGCCATATCACCGGTCAAGAGCCACCCTTCCTTGAGCGTCTGGCGGTTGTCTTCTTCTTTTTTGTAGTAGCCGAGCATGACATTCGGGCCCCGCACGCACAACTCTCCTTCTTGTTCCGGGCCGAGCGTCTGCCCGCGGTCGTTGATGATCTTGACTTTTACATCCGGGATGGGCAGACCGATGGAACCGGGCTTCCTGGGTCCTTTCAGGGGGTTGAGGGAAACGACCGGCGAGGCCTCCGTTAACCCATATCCCTCCAAAAGCGGCAGACGGAACTTTTTTTCAAATCCCAGGAAGACTTCGACGGGGAGAGCCGCAGCGCCGGAGATGGCGAGCCTGATGGGGTTCAGGAATCTCAGGAGGAACGGCGGCAGGAACGCAGGCAGCTTCATATCTTTGAGGATTCCGTAGATGGACGGGATCCCGACGAAAATCGAGACCCGGTTCCTGCGGATCGTCCTCAGGAGTTTTTTGATCGGCCGGGGCGATTTCATGATGACGGTCCTGGCCCCTGTTTCCAGCGGCATCAGGAGACAGACGGTTGCCGCAAAAGAATGAAAGAGCGGCAGAAAAGAAATGAAGGTGTCTTTCGGCGTGACGCGGATGCACTGCGATGAGGAGTGGATATTGGACAAGAGGTTGCCGTGTGTCAAGACGGCGGCCTTGGGGTGGCCTGTCGTCCCGGATGTGTAAAGAAAGACGGCCGGTTCTGCAGATCTCTCGGGGGCGCCGACGAATCGTGCGAAAGATGTATCGACCGGCTGTTCTTTGGCACCCGAGACCTGCAGGACAAATGTCAGGTTTTCCGTCATTGCCTTCAACTCATCGGAAATAGATGCATAGGCGGCGGAAGTGATCAATCCTGTGGCCCCGGAATCGTCAAGGATGTATTTAATTTCTTCCCTCTTGAACATATGGTTGACGGGGACGATGATGCTGCGGTTCAAGAGGATTCCGAAATACGCATAGACGAATTCCGGGGAATTGTCCAGCAGGATGGCGACTCTCTCTCCCTGTTTCGCCCCGGCGGCCCTTACGGCGGATGCGACGCGGCAGGACTCTCGCAAGACTTCGGCGTAGCTGATCTCCTTGGAGCCGAAGACCAGTGCCGTCCTGTCAGGGTAAAGGCGATTAGCACGCGACAGGATGTCGATGAGGGTTTTGGAAGTTTCTTGGTGTCGAGGCATCATCTCACAAAAAGGAGAAATGCTGTTCCTGCCAGGATGCAGTAATACCCGAAGATGTGGAAGCGTCCGCCTAGCAGGGATTTTTTCAAAATGAACAAGGCCAGGATGCCGAAAAGATATGCCGCAACGATGCCTGTTGTCACGTCGAGAGGACGATATTCGGTAATCTTTGTCCAGTCGGCATCTTTGGCCTCCAGCGCAAACGCCGCCAGGATCACCGGGATGGACGCCAGAAAGGAAAACCGGAAGGCCTGTCCCGGTTCGATTTTTCTTGCAAGAAGGGTGGAGATCGTGGCGCCGGACCTGGAGATGCCGGGTGTAATGGATATCCCCTGGCTGAGGCCCATGAGGGCGCTGTCGGCATAACCCGGTAGACGGCCGCCTTTTTTGATGAAGCGCGTCGCCAGAATGAGGAGGCCGTTGACGATCAATAAGGCGCTGACCAGCATTGGTTCCGCAAAAAAGGACTCAAAGATTTTTTTGAAGGTCAGCCCGATCACAGCCGTGACCACGGTGACGATCAGAATGCGAAGGATCATCCTGGCATCTTTACAGGCCGAGAGGATATCTTTGAAGAAGAATGTCGCCAGGGCTAAGAGTGTGCCGATGTGAAGGGAGATGTCAAGGAAGACCAGATTCTCCCGCAAACCCAGAAAACGCTGAACGATGACCAGGTGTCCGGAGCTGCTGACCGGCAGAAATTCCGTCAGGCCCTGGATGGCCCCCAGTAGGATCAGTTTAAGCATGGTCGCTCACGCGCATTCCGGTATTATTCATACCGGATTTCGTCGAGATAAAACGTGCATCCTCGCGGATTGCCGTCCAGATTGGCCGCCCAGGCAAACCCACCGATGATATGGGACAGGTCTTTACCTTTGAGGTCGATCGTGTATTGTTTCCATTCCGGCGTCAAGACGACTGGGCCGATGCCGGCCGTGTCGGAATCAGGGTAAGGGCCCGTGATGCCGCCTATTTTGAATTCTTCGATCCTTTCGCCTCCCTTTTCTCCCCTGGCCCAGAACGTGAGGCGCGAGACTCCTCTTAAGTCGATGCCGGCGTGTTCTTTGCTTCCCCAGTTATTGGCCGGGTTTTGCCAGTATATCCCGGCCCAGCGGGCGCCGCTGGAGGCCCTGTTCGAATAAGTGATCTTGATGCACGTGCCGCCGGAATAAGCGTTATCGGACCAGCCGTTGTCCAGCGTCAGGTCCGCATAATCCCCCATCCAGCCCGACGGGATGAAAAAATTGCTGTTGGCGGCGCCTTTGTCGGAATAGACATAGAAGAGTTTGACGGCCGATACGCCGGATTGCGCCGCTGCGGATCCACAGAGAGCCGCCGCCAGCAACCAGACGCAGAAAGCGATGGTTGTTTTTCTGTTCATTGCGTCCTCCCCTTTCTTTTTAAATCTTCGCCTGTTTGATCAATTGGCGGTAATAGTCCATGCATTTAGGACAGGCGCCCTGACCCTCTTTCCATTCCGGATGGTCCCGCCGGATCAGTTCCAAAAGATATTCTTCGGCCTTGATGTGCGTTAATGCCGTTTTTTCATCGACCTGGCGGTTACAGATCGGGCAAACGTAATTGGAAGCCGGCGCGACGTTTGTGCCTTTGGCAGCACACTTGTTGCAGAGACCCGGGTCTTTTGCGCTTTGTTCCAAACGCAGGACCTTTTTGAGGATATGGGCCCAGCGGCCTTCCAGCGGAACGTTGCATGCACGACAGCGTTTCATAAAACCCCCTTGATTTTTTCCTTAAAAATTATTCCTTTGTTTTGTGAAATGACGGTTGGTGGTCGATGAGCCGCTCGACGTCAGCTTCTTCAATGAAACCCATAGAAACCGCGGCTTCGCCCAGGCGCTGTCCTGTCGTCCAATGGTAGTGCAGTGTCTCATTGAGCTGCATTTCGTTCAACAGATGGGTTTCCAGCATGATCTGGCCGATCGGCTTGGAGGATTTGAGATGGGGACGATGTTTTCTGAGCTCTATGGAATATTCTTCCTGAAGGTTCTTGCGTTCGCGCAATCCCGTGTCCGTGATCCGGCGATTGATCAGGTAGTTGCTCGTGTGGTGTTTTTTGAGGAAATTCTTGATTTCGAAAGCGACTTCGATGAGCTGGAAGATGGACGCGATCTTGAAATTACGGTTGTTGACGATGGCGATGGACAATCCCATCAGCGCGATGTCTGTCAGGCGTCCTGTTCGGTCTTTGGCCTTGATGTGCCCGTTTTGCCTGTCCTGTGCTGAATAATGCAGGGGGATCAGGCGGTCGAATTCATTAATGCATTCCTGGGCGACGATCTCTTCTCTCTGCGGCGTCGTCACATACACGAAATCATCTCCGCCGACATGGCCGACAAAATCGTCGCTGTTCCCGAATTTTTTGACGGCCGACGTCAAGATCTTTGCCGTCTGCAGGATGACGCGGTCCCCGGCGATATATCCGTACTTGTCATTGAACGATTTGAAGTTATTGATGTCCACATAGGCGAAGGAAAACGACTTGTCGTTATGGATATGGTCTTTTACCAGTTTTTCGATGGAGATATTTCCCGGGAGTTTCGTCAGCGCATTGGCGTGGAACTGGTGCGCAGCGCTGCGCAAAGACAGGGCGATGCGGATCTCAAGGTCGATGGGGTCCGGCGGCTTGATCAGGAAGTCGTCGACCCCCTGCTCGATCTCAAGCAGATTACGGCGCAGCTGCCTTTTTTCGATCAGGATGATGATGGGGATGTAGGAGGTGACAAAATCGTATTTCAGCACCTTACAAAGTTTCAGGCCGTCGGTCGCCGTCAGGTGGGCGTCGATCACGATCAGGTCGGGACAGCGTTGGGCGGCGACTGCCAAGGCCTGGTTTCCATCGGAGCAAACAAGGACGTCGTAGTTCCAGGCCTTCAGGAGATACGTGAGGATTTTTTCCAGACCCTGGTCTTCAATGACCAGGAGAATTTTTTTGTTTTTTGACATATTACTGTTTTACAGCCGCATAATACAGAAGGATGATGCCTGCGATGATGACGCTGACCGTACGGAAGACGCCGACAGCGAAGCTCGTGGCGTCCTGCGAAAAAGTTGTCAAAAGGACGTTTTCTATCCGGATGTAAAAGATGAAGAGCAGGAATATCGTCACGCAGAATGACAGGATCTTGCTGAACATCCATTTGCGCAAGACAACGAGGTAGAGTGCCAAGAATACAGCACCCGCCACGTAGGGATTGATGTTTTTGCAAAATCCGACGACAAGCATTGCGGTCTCATAGATCTGGTTCTTGAGATCAAAAAGGATTTTATTCATTTTTCCTCCGAAGGACCCAAACAAACAGACCGCAAACCGGGATAGTGATGCCTGTATACAAAAAGACCTTGCCCCAGTGGAGCTTGACGGCCCCATGAGACCTTTCGTAGAGCGAGCTGGTCTGTTCGGTGATGATGTAGTTGTTGCCGCCGATGTCTGTGATTTTGTAGCGCGGCGTGAGCCAAACGATGAGAACGATAGCCAGAATTTCCAGGATCAGTATGATGATCTGTTTTTTGTTCATCGGTCCTCCTCTTGTGATAAGTCTATCTAAAAGAACAAGATGTGTCAATCTTTCTTTAATCAAGCCGCAGAATGCGGCGAAGATACCCCGCGATATCTTACGATGCGGGGAGATTCATTTGTTCAGGCTTTTATGTTTTTGTGGGAGAGAATCAGGCGTCAGCGAATACCTGTTTGATAAGCATGGTGGCGTAGGAACCCCGGGGAAGCGTAAAGTCAAGCGTCAGTTTTTCTGCTTGCTCAGCCCCGCTTTGCCTGGCTGTTTCATCGGCACCGAACGCATAGGTCATGTTTTCCGGGGTGATCCGGACGGCCCTATGGATGCTTTTAAAATAGGCTTGCCTGATTTTTGTCAGATTGAAGTCGGCGGTTTTCAGGTTTTTTTCTTGCAGGAGCCCGCGGTATGTATCCGCGATAACGGGGTCTGCGATACGCATTTTGGAAGATATCGTCGGGATGACGCCGGCCATTTCAGCCCTTTCTGCGTCGCCAAACAGATAGTCGCCCGCCAGACCGGGATAGCTGCCGAGGGTGCTTGCCGTGCGTTGCAAGAGCCGTCTTAAGACTTCGTTCCACAGGAAGGCCTGAAAGGAGGCGAAGTGAAAAGCCAGCTCATCGGCAGGGATCTTGCGCAAGAGCGTCAGGAAGTCTCTGGGGCGTTTACAAAGATGCGACAGCCATTCCTGTTCTGTATGGCTCGAGGCTTCATGGAGGCATTCTTCCCACTGGCCCCAGTTTTCGAAAAAAAATTCCTTCCGGCGGGCATCCTCTTTTTTGTCTTCGGAAACCCTGCGGGTCAGATAAAATTTCACGGCTCCGTTGAAGTGTTTCCGGACGATCTTCTCTGCCAGGAAACCCTGGACAGGGTCAAAAGGGCCGAAGCGTTGGTCATCGAAGTAATTGAAAAAACCGTGATGCAAGATCGCTTCAATCCTCGGCATCGCCCGCTCTTTCTCGTCCGGGCTTATGTTGCGGATGACGATATGGAATTTGTTGCCGGCGATGAGATCCGGACCCATCGGTCGGTCCAGATATCCTGCCGGCTCAAGACGGAACTTTGGGGTCTTGGTGTTCAGGGACGTAACGGGCCCTTTCACTGTGATGAATTGGGCGGCGCAGGCATGTTTGTCTTTACGGCCGCCGTACGCGATTGTCCAAAGGGGTTTGCGGATGTGAGTGGCGAGGTGTTGGACGGCATCGACCGTATTGCACTGGCGCTTGATGAGGCGCAGCAGTGTGTAGGGGCCGTTGTCTTTCGGTGCGATGCCGAGTATCTCTTCGACGACAAAGTCTTCCGGTCTGGCCTTGATCTTCATGAGGAATGTGTTAGATGTTTCTTTTGATATGGGTTCCTGCAAAACGCTGGAGGCCGCCGGATTCCTGGATCCAGCCGTTGTCTAGCCCGAATCTTTTCAGGCACGCCACCGCTTGTTCGAATTCTTCCAGATGGAGACGCCTGTCGAGAGGAGGATGTTTATCCGCCAGGTAGGCCGGAAAGTACTGGCTCATAAGGCTCACGTATGTCTCGCGGGAGATCTCTTCGGCGATGAACCTGAGGGTCTCTTTTGTTCCGCTTGCATCTTGCGGAAGGACCAGATGCCTGATGATCATGCCCCTGCGGATGGTCCCTTCGTCGTTGAAAACGGCGGCGCCGACCTGCCTGTGCATTTCTTTGATAGCCTCGCGGTTGACGGCAGGATAGTCGGCCGCGTTGGAAAGTAGCCGTGCCTGTTCCGGGTCTGAGTAACGCATGTCCGGCAAGTAGATGTCCACGATGCCTTCCAGGATCCTGAGCGTCTCCGTCAGCTCATAGCCCGATGTGTTATAGACGATGGGGATGTTTAGTCCTTTGTCGACGGCCAACAGGAGCGCTTCCAGGATCTGGGGCATGACATGGGTGGGCGTCACCACATTAATGTTGTGGCATCCTTCTTCCTGGAGGGAGAGCATGCAATCCGCCAGTTCCAGGGCCGCCATGGGCCTGCCTTCGTCTTGCTGGCTGAATTGGTAGTTCTGGCAATAAAGGCAGCGGAGATTGCAGCGCGAAAAAAAGATAGTCCCTGAGCCGCGCTCGCCTGATACTGGCGGTTCTTCGCCGTGATGGGCGAAATAACTGCATGTGACAGCCAGCCGGCCGGTGCGACAGAAGCCCTGTTCGTTGCGGAGCCTGTTGGCACCGCACTTTCTGGGACAGATCATGCAATGTTCCAGCATCCGCAGGGTTTCCTGGGATTTTTGGGCCAGCACCCCCTGTCTATACGCATCGATATAACTGGGATACGCCATAAATTTTTTCTATCCGTTGTTTGTACGCATCTCTGGTTTCGTTGAAGAAAGCAACGTGAGATTCCTGGCGATAATCGGGATACGTCCATGCCAAAGGCACAAAGGTGTGCCCGCGGAAAACGAGAGTCACTTCTTCAAAAATGCCCTGCCGTACATAGATACGGTGGCTATGGTTCTTTGTTGTCGCCAGGACAAGTTTCGCCAGGCTGATGTATCCCGGGTCGATGTTGACGGTCCTTACCCGGGGTCCGCGGGACAGCTTGGTCTCCAGGTTGTTCGTCCATTGCTTGATCGCGCCCAAGGTGTCGGCCGGGATGAGTTTTTCAAAGCACAGGAACAGGCGCCGCAGATCCTTTCCGAACTCTTCTTCGTAGTAATCGGTTTGGTCAAAGGCGAAGACAGGCGACACCATGTCGGCGCGGCCAAAATGCCTTTCAAGGAGTTTGCGCGCGTGCTGCAGCCGTTCGGTGTTTTCTGAGATCAGGCCTGTGATGAGTTTTACGGGGAGGGGCTTTAAGGGGGTGCCCATGAGCCTACAGCTGGATCTTGGGGGCGGTGCCGAGCGACGCGTTCTCGACGCAGTGCTTGACGTAGCGGTCGACGAGCTTCATGTCGGATTTTGTGATCTGGTTAAAGTAGATCGCGATGTTGTATTTATTGTTTTCTACGGGGTCGGATGCTTTCTCGATGCGCACGACCGTCCCTTCGCAGGTGATATGCTTGGAATCCTTGAGGTTCCTGGACTTCGGCAACAGAAGCGTGACCCGTAATTTTGTCAGGACAGGGACATAGCCGTCGATCTCGCAATAAGCACCGATACAACTGACGTTTTTTGTTTCGGTGACAAAATCGGCGTCCCTGTCCTTGATCTTGATGGCCAGGTTCTTGTCCGCCCTGGTGAAACGTCTTCTTTCCTGTGCAGAGGTCATGGTTGTTTGGACGTTATGCTGCTGGAGCGGCCTTCACTTTGGAGGCGGCAAAACACTTCCTGTTACAATAGAATTTTCCGTTCCTGTAATATCGTTTGATCCTTTTCAAGGGTTTATTGCATTTGGCGCAATTGACTTTCTTGGATTCCTTGCTGTCTGCCACTGACTCTTCTCCTTGCTCGATTGTTTTTTGTTGTTCGGCGTGAAGGTGTTACCTGGACATCGCATCGTTGATGATGACGTATTCCTGGAGCCATTTTTTAAAGTAGGGATTCAATTCAGAAAAGTGGAGCCCTGCCTGGTATTGGTCGGAGAATGTGATCCGCTGCGACCAGACGACCCTTGCGATCCCCTCGATGATCTTGTTGACTTCCGGGAAATTCAGCTTGATGAGGAATGGGCTCTCAGTCGGGAAAAAGGACGGCATATTCATTCGCAAGCCCGTGGTGCTCAGGTCCCTGGAGACCGTCTTTCCGGAAAGCCTTTCGGTCCCAAGAAGTTCGTAGGTGATGGGCAGGTTTACGCGGATGCGCTTGGCTTGTCGTTTTTCCTCAAAAGTCATAGTTATCCTCTCAAATCCACATAAGAATATCACATAAGTTTTTTTGTGTCAAACAGTTTGTGCTTGATCGCAGCCGTCTGTTCTCGTTCTATTTAGCGCTTTACAAAGCAAACGCGAGTGCTATAATTTTATTAATTCTATGGAAAATCCTGATCCGAAAACCGAAAAAAAAGATGCACCCGCCCTTGCGGAGCACGAGTCTTCCGCTGTCGCTACGGGGTTACTGCCCCGTCTCAAGTCCGACAGGACGCTGTGGTTCATTGTTGTTTTTGGTGTCGGTGGGTTTTTCCTGGCGGCCGCGCTTTTTGCGTTTTTTTCCGGTTCTAAAAAGACCCAGAAGCTTCCTAGGCCCCAAGCGGCCCCGGCTGTCGTCCCTTCGGTTCCGGCCCCGGCGGCGCCCGTCGTTGAAACGCCCCAGCCTCAAAGTCCACCGGCAGAATCAACCGTTTCTTCGGCTGTGCCTACGTTGTCTCTTTCGGGGATCCTCTATAGCGATGCGGAGAGTCTGGCCTTGATCAACGGCAGGGTTGTTCCAGAAGGCGGCATGGTGGACGGTGCGAAGGTCGAGAAGATCAGTTCCGATGAAGTGGAATTGAGCTTTGAGGGCCAGAAGATCATCCTACGGTCAAGATAACCTTCCTGTCAAAATTTCCCGAATAACATCCGCCGGAATATTCCCGACGATCCGCGTTTCTCCGATGCGTTTAAGCAGGACAAAACGGTTTTTCCCCGCCTTGAATTTCTTGTCGTGGGCCAACGCCCGCAGTGCCTTGCCCAAGATTTTTTTCTGGATCCTTGTCGGCAGCCCGATGGTTTCCAAGAGGGCGATCACGCCGTCCCCTACATCCTTGTCGAGCAGCCCTAATGCGGCAGACATGTCGCAGGCGCATGCCATGCCAATAGCCACGGACTCGCCATGAGACAAGGTAAAATCCGAAGCCGCCTCCACCGCATGGCCGATCGTATGACCGAAGTTAAGAACGATCCGGATGTCTTTGGTGTCACGTTCATCGCGGCTGACCACGCGGGCTTTGATGTCCGCGCATCGGCACACCAGATGCTCCAGGCATCTCGGCTGCCGCTGCAGGAGCTTGTGGGCATTGCGCGCGATCCATCTGTAAAGCCCCGGGTCTTTGATCAGGCCGTATTTAACGGCCTCGGAGAGGCCGGCCATGAGCTCCTTTTTCGGCAAGGTCGCAAGAAGGTCAGTGTCCGCCAGCACAAAGCGCGGCTGATAGAAAGCGCCGATAAGATTTTTGCCGAAACGCGTGTCGACGGCCGTCTTGCCGCCTATGGACGAATCAATCTGCGCCAATAGCGAGGTCGGGATTTGTATATAGGGGATCCCCCGTTTATAGATGGCAGCGACGAAGCCCGTCAGGTCGCCTGCAACCCCTCCTCCCAGGGCCGCCAGAAACACCCCTCTGCTTTTATCAAAGGGCATGACTTTTTCAATGATCTTGAGGGCGAGGTTCGCATTCTTGCTTTTTTCCGTATCGGGAATGGCGAGGAAGCGCGTCAAGAGGCTCTGCGCGGCCTTTTTGACCTTGTTTTCGAAAAGTTTCAGGATGGGAGGCGTTGAGATAATGACGCCGCGGCCGGGCAGGCCGGCAGCTTTGACCAAACATCCCAGACGTTTGAGGATGCCTTTGCCGACATAAATGTTGTAAGAACCGGAGCTCAGGGTGACTTTGATCGTTTTCATATAAGGCTCAGGATATGGATGATTCCGTCAACGATGGGCCAAATGATGACGTTAAAGAGTCCCAGATATAATAACGCAAAGAGGACGATAAATCCATAGGGTTCTATTGCGGCATAACGGATAGCCATGGGCACAGGCAACAATCCCATGATGATGCGGGATCCATCCAGCGGTGGAATGGGAATCAGGTTGAAGACGGCAAGAATAACGTTGATGAGGATGATGTGTCCGGCGATCTGGGTCATGACCGCCCCGGAGATGGTCCCTGATTTTACGACGAGTGTCGCCAGGAGCGCCAACAGAAGATTGGCTGCCGGCCCGGCGAGGCCGACCCAGATGATGTCTTTTTTCGGATTTTTCAGTGCTGAGAAATCGATGGGAACGGGTTTGGCCCAGCCGAAGAGGACGGGTGACTTGACAGCGATCAAAAAGACAGGCAGGAGGATCGTACCGAAAGGATCGATGTGGGCAAGCGGATTGAGCGTCAGCCGCCCGCTTCTGGCGGCTGTCATGTCGCCGAGTTTATAGGCAACAAAGGCATGGCTGAATTCGTGCACGACGATGGCCGAAAAAAAGACCAAAAGCGATATCAGGATGCCCATGTTTTACGATAAGGTTTCTGCCGGGGTAAATACATTGACGTCCGAGCGTATCAATTTACAAGCTCGTGCATTCGCCCGTTCGTCAAACTCGATTTATTTCTTCGCGGGGGCTTTTGCCTTCTGATCCGGAGCCGGGGTGGCGGCAGGCGCGGAGGCACCAGCTGCTGCAACGGCGCCTTCTTCAGCCGGTTTGTCAGCAGTTTTTTCTTTTTTGATCTTGATGCGCACGGCCTTGATTTTGGGCAGACCGAAAACTTTGCTGTCCTCTTTCCAAAGCCCCTTGCTCATCAGATATTTGATGCGTTCGGTCCTTTTGAGGACAGATTTTGCCTGTTTGCCTTTGACTGCTGCTCCCAGTGATGGATGGATGGACATGTGATTTGGGTCCTTTTGCTGGCCCTCCGCTTATTCGGTATTGCGGAGGCCTGCCCTTCCTGGGCTAGATTTTTTTAATGAAACAGTCCGAATATGTTTTTTTTAATTCTTTTATCTTCCCTTGCGCCTCTTCCCTGCTGGCATAATTTCCCGCCAGGACGATCAGGTAGCTTCCTGACGGCCTGACAGAAGCGGCGAATCCTTTTTTTGCGAGCGTTTCAGATAAACCCTTGGCCGCGCTCTCGCTTTTTAAAGATGCGACTTGGATAGCGTATCCTGAGGATGGCGCTTGCACCTCTTTGACCGTCTGCGGGGCCGGCGCTGCGGCGATCTGGATCTTCTGCGGCTCCGCGGCAGTGTTTTCCGTTACGCCGCGATTTTCCGCTGTTGCAGGCGCCGGCAGGGCAACCTTTTCGGGGGCGGCAGGCAGCGTCGGTTCTTTAATATCCGCTGCGGCCTTTGCTGTTACCAACTTGCCTTTTTCAACGCCTACCGTGAAACTGGCGATCAAAAGCATCAACACACAGATGAAAAGGATGATGATGCTTTGCGTGGAGAGCACGACATTGACTGACGCAGAATTCCTCGCCCCATCTTCTTTGATCCCAGAAAGATACGAATAATCCGATTTATCCTGTTTAGGGAAAACGTCAAATTCAATCTGCTCGCCCCTGGGATTTGTGTTTATCATGTTGGCAGTATTATAGTTACTATTGAGTTAAATTCAAGTATTTTTTCAATTTTTTATTATGAAAGACCTTGATGAGGCACTTGACGATCGAAGGATCGAATTGTGTTCCGCTGTGTTTTCTGATCTCGTCCATCGCATCCTTGACGGAAACTCGCTCTCTGTAGGGGCGGCCGTAAACCATGGCATCGAAAGCGTCGGCGACCGACATGATCCTGGCACCGATGGGGATCTGGCTCTTTTTGAGCCGCGAAGGATAACCGGAGCCGTCGAATTTTTCGTGATGGTGGAGGATGATGGGCAGGACGGGTTTGAGGATCTGGACGTGCTTGATGATCTCCGCGCTCGTGATGGGATGACGTTTGACGATGTCGTATTCCTCTCCTGTCAGGTGCGAGGTTTTTGTCAGGATCTCGGTCGGGATGTTGACCTTGCCGGCGTCGTGGAGCATGCTGGCATATTTGAGGCTGTCGACCTCCTTTTTATTCAGGTGCATCTCTTCCGCCAGGGCCTTGACGAGTCTGGAGAAATACGGTGTGTGCGCGTAAGCTGGCGGGACCTTGGAATCGAGGACCGTAACCAGGGATTTGATGGTGCCCATGACCATTTTTTCCTGCTCAAGATACAATTGGAGGTTTTTGATGGCCATGACGATCTGGCCGGCCAGGGTCATCAGGGTCTCGAAATCGAAATAATCGAACCCCCCTTCTTTCTTGACGGTTTTTTTGTTGCGGCGGATGATGATATAACCGATGATGTCGTCGCTGATCAGGGGGACGGCCAGGATGTCGTCTTTTTTGATCGCCGAGCTCGTGGCGACAAGCCTGCGTTCGAGGTTGCTCTTGACAGGGACCTTCTTATTGGATACCAGGCGCTTGTTGTTGTCGATGGAGCAGCGCGTGGCGATCTTTTTGTTGTTTTTGGAAGGGGTCAGAAGGACGAAAGTGCTGTTATCGGCTTTGAAGATCTGGGACAGGAGTTTTGTCAGACGGCTCGCCAGGTCGGTCAGATCGTAGGTCGTGTTGATCAGCCGGTAGATCGAATGCAGGGCTGAGACCAGTGCCTTATACTTTTTTGTAAGGGTTGAATAGTTTTTCGTGCTCATCGAGAGCGAACCGGTCTGTCATGCCCGCGATATAGTCGCAGACGACTTCGTAGGCATCTCTTTTTGTCTTGATTTTGTGTTGGTGTTCAGCAGGAAGCATGGCTGTGTTATGAATGTAGGCACGGAAAATCTCTTCAATGAACCTTCTGGCCTTATCGGACATCCGGTTGACCCGATAGTGGTTGTAGAGCTCTTTTTTCAGGAACGCGCGTAAGGGTTGCCTTTGTTTCTTCAGGGCGTCGCTGAAATCTACCAACCGTCCCGCATATTGCCTGACGTCGTCGATGTTCCTGATCTTGCCGTGTTTCAGGCGGCGGCTCGATTCTTCGATGGCGTCATCCACCAGGATGGCGATAAGGTTGCGAATGATCTGATATTTCTTTTTCGGCGCCTCGATGGAAGGAAAACGCCTCTCGATCTTTTCTTTGGTGTTGCGCCACAAGGCAACACCGTCCAAGGCCGCTTCCGAGATCAATCCCGACGTCAGTCCGTCATCGAGGTCATGATTATCATAAGCTATTTCGTCGGCGATGTCAACAATTTGTGCTTCCAGCGAGGGCATCAAAAGAGGTTCCAGTTCCCTGGGAATGCGCGCTTTGTCGTATGAAGTGGTATGTTTGACGATCCCTTCGCGCGTTTCCCATGTCAGGTTAAGGCCCGGGAATTCGGGATAGCGTTCTTCGAGTTTGTCGACGATCTTTAAGGTGTGGAGATTGTGATTGAAGCCTCCGTAGGTCTTCATGAGTTTGTTGAGGATCTCTTCTCCCGCGTGGCCGAACGGCGTGTGGCCGAGATCATGCGCCAGCGCGAGCGCCTCCGTAAGCTCTTCATTGAGCCGAAGGGCCTTGGCCAGGGTCCGCGCGATCTGCGAGACTTCAAGAGAATGGGTCAGGCGGGTGCGGTAATAATCGCCTTCGTGGTTGACAAAGACTTGGGTTTTATATTCCAGCCTGCGGAAGGCGGCGCTATGGATGACGCGGTCGCGGTCGCGTTGATAGAGGCTGCGATAGGCGTGTTCCGGTTCTTTGTAGCGACGGCCGCGGGAGTCTTTCGTCTTGGCCGCGTAAGGCGCCAGGTATCGGTCTTCCAGTTCGTGAATGTTGACGCAAGGATTCATCGCGTCAGTTCCTTATATAAAGAGTTCAGGGATTGAGAGATGACTTTGGTATCGGCGATGGCGGGCATAAAGTTCGAGTCTCCCTGCCATCGCGGCACGACATGGATATGGAGATGTTTTTCGATGCCTGCGCCGGCCACCCGGCCCTCGTTGATCCCGATGTTGAACCCTTCGGGTTTCAGGGCCCTGCGCAGGAGCACCTGGGATTTCTTGAGACAGTCCATCACATCCATCAGCTCGTCTTTGCTCAGCCGTTCGAGTGATGCGACATGGCGCACGGGTGCCACCATGATATGGCCGTTGTTGTAAGGATAAATATTGAGCATGGCCAGGGATGTGCGCGTGCGCAGGAAGACATGGTGCTTACGGCCGTTTTTTTTCAGGCGCGCACGGCAGAAAAGGCACCCTTTCTCTTTTTTGATCTTCTTGATATAGCTGATCCTCCACGGGGCCCAGAGCTTATTCATGGCTCCATCCTTTCGATCCGGGCATGCAACTCTGCGTTGATCTCGACGATCCCGAAGGTATTGTAGGGAGTGAAGATTTTGTCGGTGGGGCTCCCCGGATTGAGATAAACCGTCTTGCCTGATGTTTCCTGGTACGGCGTATGCGAGTGTCCGAAGATGATGAGGTCGAAAGAATTATTGAAGTTTTCTTTCACTGTCTCCATGATCTTCTCGGGCTTACCATAGCCGTGCATGACGCCGATTTTGAAATTTTTGACGTTGAACGTTTCTTTTTCTTTCAGGTGTTCACGAAGTTCCGAGGCATCCATGTTGCCGAGGACCGCCTTGAGCGGTTTGAGATGTTTGATCTGCTGGTAGAGGTCGAAAGAGGTAAAGTCGCCTGCATGAATGACGAGGTCTGATTTTTTTATTTCTGAAACGAGCTGGGCGGGGAGTCCTTCATATCTGTCCGGTATATGGGTATCGGAGATGACGCAGATGCGCATTATTTTATGATCCGTGGTTTGCCGTAAAGTTCCAAAAGGTCGTTGACGTTCTCGATGCCCCATGTGGCGATGCGGGACTCTTTGGCCAGGAGCTTTGCATTACGGTCGATCTCTCCCAGGCCGATGATGATCTTGTTGACCTTTTTTTGTTTGAAGGACCTGGCCATTGCAATGAATTCCGTGACGTCGTGTTCGTTGATGCCGTCTTCTTTGATGGCGGCGATCCAGAGGTTGTCCTGGGTCTTTCCGAAAATGCCGACGCGCAGGTTGGAGTTTTCGAATGTGATGAGTTTGAGTTCTTTGAAGGCATCGAGCTGGAATTTTTTGCGGTCGATCAAGATCTCATCGTCGACCTCGAACTGGTTGAAGACTTCGCAGATCCTGTCGGCGAACGATTTTTTGGAGACGTTCAAAAAGACGTCGATCTCGCTTTGGATCTGGCGGTGGAAATGAGCCACTTGTTCCGTCAGGTCGTGGCTTAAGCTGTTGAGTTTTTCTGCATGGGCGAATTTGAGCCAGAAAGCCAGGAGTTTGTCCGCAATGATATAGAAAGACCCGTTTTTGGCCAGGATGCCCAGATCGATAAGTTTGTTGCATTTTTGGATGACCTGCGAACGTTGTTGCCGCAGGTGGGGCGCCAGGTCTTTGAGGCGGTTCTTTCCCAGGGCGATGGCGTCCAAAAGATAGATGAAGTCGTTCTTGTTTCGTCCCAGGGTCAGAAGGGCCAGGCGCATCGTGAAGCGCAGGTTGAAGACCCCCCAGTCGTGGAAAAGGAGCTTTTCAAGGGTCCGGATGAGGATATCGGCACTCAGGGTTTTCTCCTGTGCGGCGCGGCAGGCGACAGCCGCTTCTTCGGAAAGGATCTTGAGGTAGAACGGATGGCCCCCTGTGAAGTGGATCAGAAAATCCATCAGGTCTTTTGAGATCTCGATCTCACCGAAGATCTTGGCAATGATCTGTTCGCTTCCCGGCCCCGTGAAATTCTCCAGTTCCAGTGTTTCAAAATTACCGAACAAAAGCGAAAGGTCGCTGAGCAGGATGTCTTTGGCGAGCGTCTTATGGGAGCTGGAAAAGATAAAAAGGGTGTTCTTTTGCAGCATGATCCTTTTGCCGAGGTCGCTGCAGATATCGTCATACCCGAGTTTTTTCAGGTGATGGAATTCGTCGAAAACGATGACGATCCGGCGCTGGCTTTCCGTGGAAAAAAGTTCGAAGAGATCAAAAAGCTCCGAGAACAGCCGATCGGGACGTTCTTTGTCTATTTTCTTCAGGAAGGATTCCGCTGCCGCCGCCGTCTGGGGCAGAAGGTCTTTGGTGCGCTTGACCAGGATGTCCAATGTCTCCCGGGAGGAAAGAAGCTGGGCGCCTTTAAGATAGTTGAACAGAAGACTGTTGAGGCACCTTTTGAGAAAGAGGGAATATTCATGGGGAAAGATCTCCACGTAGATCGGGATGATCCCCTCTGTTTTGAAACCGTCCAGAAATTTTTTCAGGACGGTGGTCTTGCCGATCAGCTCTTCGCCAAGGATAGCGACATTTTGCCGATATCCGTCCCGGAAGTCCGAGAGGCGCTTATGGAGCAGATCCAGGATCTCTTTGCGTAAAGACGCAATAACGTTATCCATGTCAGTCCAGATAAAATAGCGGATTTTGAGGCCTGTGTTTTCTGCGGATCTCAAAATGGAACGAGTCCGTATCTGTGCCGGAAGCATTCCCTGTTTTGGCCAGGATGGTTCCTTGCTTGACTTCGTCTCCGATTTTGACGCTGGAGGCCGCGTAACCGCAGTAGACGGTGCACAAGCCGTCTTTGTGATCGAGGATGATGGTTTGTCCGTATCCGGTCAGCCTCCCGATAAAAACAACACGTCCGTCCCTGGAGGCCATGATATCCTGCACGTCGTGTGTCGAGATATCGATGCCTTTATTGTTGATGCCTCCGGTCTTTTGGCGGAAATAAGCCGTGATGCGGCCCTTGACAGGCCAGATGAAGTCTTCTGTGCCGCCTCCGGCCGTAAAATTGGATGTCGGTTCTATATTTTTTCGTTGCCCGGGAATCATGAGTGTTTGCCCTGCAGAGATCGTCATCGAATCCGATATTTTGTTGAGACGGGCGATCTCTTCAGGGTCTGTTTGGTACATGCGGGCGATGCGCCAGAGGGTTTCTCCCGTGACGACGGTGTGTGTGGAAGCCGGCAATGAGGAAGACGATAGTACGGGCAGGGTAGCGATGGCATCCTGGTGGGCCTGGGGTGTTGGTGCGCTTGCGCAAGCTGATAATCCAACCACAAGCCATGCCGCTGCGAAGAATTGTATGTAAGACATATAATAAAACCGACAGCTAAAAAACGCTTCTCAAAAAAATCATTTAGGCGGGTCCGCCTCCGGCGGAAACCCACAGCGTTTCTTGTTACCAATACGCCGCTTATCTTTCAGAGCGAGCGATGGGAATCGAACCCACATAACCAGCTTGGGAAGCTGGTGTTCTACCACTGAACTACGCTCGCAAATTTATTTTTATTCTTCTGTCTACACAGGCGGTTTATTCTATCACCAGGCAAGTTGTTCGTCAATAAGTCTTAATGTTGCTTTTTGGCTTTGCGGGTATATGCGCAGTACCGGCGGGCCTGCCTTTGGCCCTGGCCCTGGCCGCGGCCCTGGCCGCGGCCCTGGCCGGAGGCCGAGGCCGAGGCAGACAGGTGTCAATCAGCCTGATGGAGCAGAATTCTCCGCACATGGTGCAGACACCTTTTGTTTTTGGCCTGGAAGACAGTTTGTATTCTTTCGTTTTTTTGGGATCGATCGCGTACCTGATCTGTTTCTGCCAGTCCCTGTG
Organism: Candidatus Omnitrophica bacterium UBA6210; assembly: GCA_002421805.1. GTDB lineage: Bacteria > Omnitrophota > Gorgyraeia > Velamenicoccales > Velamenicoccaceae > Velamenicoccus. Next base: position 88,876 of record DISM01000002.1, on the reverse strand, counting down.
TTTTCTGGCGATGGCCATGCGACGGTCCGGTCCGGCAGCCCCCTTGAGGCCGCGGGCGATGTCCGCGGCATGAGCCGCGATTTTTGATGCTACGATCCCCTGGCGGGTGTCGTCCACGGAAGGATGGCGGATGTGCTCGGCGGGGGTGAGATAACACAGGAAGTCGGCGCCGTAATAAGCGGCCAGCGCCCCGCCGATGGCGCCCGTGATGTGGTCATAGCCGGCTCCGATATCCGTTACCAGGGGGCCCAGGACATAGAACGGCGCCCCATCGCAAATTTTTTTCTCCAGTTCCATGTTTTTCTGGATCTGATGCAAAGGAACGTGGCCGGGGCCTTCGACTAGGACCTGGACGCCGGCCTTTCTGGCCCTCTGCGTCAATTTTCCGAGTTCTTTCAATTCGGCTATCTGGGAGGCGTCTGTTGCGTCTGCGATGCATCCAGGCCGCATGCCGTCGCCGAGACTCAGGGTGATGCCGTGGCGCTTGGCAATGTCGAGCACCCTGTCGAAATATTCGAACAGAGGATTCTCTTTTCCGTTCTTTCTCATCCAGTTGACGAGGATGGCACCGCCGCGGCTGACGATGTCCAGGAGTCTTCTGGATTTCAAAAAGACATCCAGGCTTTTTTTGTTGATGCCGCAGTGGATCGTGAAAAAGTCCACCCCGTCACAGGCCTGCTCTTCCAAGACGTCGAAGATGTCCCCGGCCTCCATTTTAAGAAAAGAACCCCGTTTCTTTTGCATCCGCATGGCGGCTTCGTAAATGGGGACCGTTCCCAGCGGGAGCGGCGATGCCTCGAGGATGGCCCGGCGGATTTTTCTTAGATCTCCCCCCAGGCTCAGGTCCATGACAGCGTCGGCGCCGAGTTCGACGGCCAACTCGAGTTTTTTGAGTTCCGCTTTAAGGTTAACCTTGTCAGGCGATGTTCCGAGGTTCACATTGATCTTGGTGCAGAGATTTTCTCCGATGCCACAAGGAGTGGCGATCTGCCTGTGATTATTGAGAGGGATGACGCAGCGGCCGGCGGCCACGCTCTTGAGGAGCGTTTCGCATGCGACCCCCTCCTTTTTTGAGATAAGGGCGGCCGCGGCGCGGAAATATTTGTTCTGGATTAATTCATCATACATGGTTTTTTCCCAAGGCACTTTTGAGGAGTCGGGTTGTTCCGGAGATATCTTTTGCCAGGCAGATCTCGCGGCAGACAGCTGCGCGGTTCAACCCGGTTGTTAGTATGTCTTGGAGACGGTCGAGATGGATGCCTCCGATGGCAAAGACGGGCCGGGGTGTTAAAGGCAGGATTTGACGCAGAAGTTGCAGACCGCGCGGACGCATTCCCGGCTTCGTGAGGGTCGCAAAGATCGGACCGAATCCCAGGTAATCCACCGGCATCGAGAGGCTTTCTCGGACGTCCTTTGCGCTGTGGCAGGAGATACCGATGAGCATATCTTTGCCGAGGAGTTTTCTGGCGACGGCAGCGGGCGCGTCCTCTTGGCCTAAATGCACGCCGTCGGCCTCGACCGCCATTGCGACGTCGATACGGTCGTTAATGATCAACAGACGTTTGGCGGCGCGGGCCATGGCCGCCAGCGGCCTGGCGAGGGCGATCATTTCTTTTGTCGTGGATGTCTTGTCGCGTAATTGCACGATATCCACGCCGCCGGCAAGCGCGGCAGACATGATGCAACTAAGTTTTTTGGGCCCGCAGACGTCTTTATCGAGGATCAAGTAAAGCCGGGAATTTTTTAAGTGTTGATTTTTCCAGTTCATAGGTGTCAAAGCGCGTCTCTTGGATCTTTCGGCTGGCCTGGTTGTCCAGGAGCTTTAAAAATTCCTCGAGGACCCGGAGGGCTTCTTTTGTCCTTTGGATATTTGCCAGAAAAAGATGGGCCGTCGAATGTTTTGTTGTCTTGTTGGCGAACGCCCTGCCGGGATCCTCCGTGCTCTTGCGTTCCAAGATCATCTTCATGCGGTCGACACGGCTGGATTTGAGGATTTTTGTTACGGCATGGCGCAGGTGACGCAGGCGTCTGGTGAGGAGCGCGTCCTTCAGGCAGAACCTTGCGATGTCTTCGCAGACCCGCAGGCCCTCTTTGGCGCGGTTGACATTCGCGTCCAGGACCCTGTAGATATCTCTTGCGGCGTCTTGCGCGTTTTTCTCCGGCCTGTTTTTTTTGGAGCTCAAGATATCCGCCTGATCTTGTCAATGATCCCTGTTGTCGATCTGCTTTTGATGTAGGGAATCACGCAGACTTTGCCTCCATCTGCGAGGACTTCTTCTGCGCCGACAATGCAGGAAACGTCCCAGTCGCCCCCCTTGACCAGGACATTCGGCCGCAAGGTTTTAATGAGTTCCAAGGGCGTGTCTTGGCTGAACAGGACCACATAGTCCACGCAAGCCAGGGCCGCCAGGACGCGCGCCCTGTCTGTTTCGTTGTTGATGGGCCGAGCTTTCCCTTTGAGACGGCGGACAGACGCATCACTGTTGAGCCCGATGACCAGGATGTCGCCGAGTGCCTTGGCTTTTTCCAGGTAGGCCACATGGCCGTAATGCAGGATGTCGAAACAGCCGTTGGTAAAAACAACTCTCTTTGCGGTAGAGCGTCGCAATATATTTTTGAGGCGACGGAGCGTTGCGATCTTTTTGCGCATGGCCTGTTTACGCGTGGTTTTCAATCAGCTGGCAGATGATGTGGATGATGAGGATGTGGGCTTCCTGGATCCGGGCCGTTATTTTCGATGGGACAATCAAGGCCAGGTCGGCCGCCTGGGCCAACTCTCCCCCTGTGCCGCCGGTCAGGGCGATCGTTTTGAGGCCTCTGGATTTGGCTGTCCGGACGGCGGCGAGGACATTCTTGGCCTCTCCGCTCGTTGAGATAGCAAAGGCGATATCCCCGGCGCGGCCCAAGGCTTCGATTTGGCGCAAGAAGACCTTGCCGAAGTCGTAATCGTTGCCGATGGCGCTTAAAAGGGAAGTGTCGGTCGTTAGCGCGATGGCCGCGTAGGCCTCCCGTTCTTTCTGGAAGCGGCTGACAAGCTCCGCGGCAAAGTGCTGGCTGTCGGCGGCGCTCCCGCCGTTCCCGAAGATAAGGACCTTATTTTGCGATTTCAGGGCGTCCGCGATCGCGCGGGCCGCTTTTTCAATCCGTGAAACCAGATCCTCGTTTTGGAGGATCTTCATTTTGACGTCCAGAGAATCCTGGATCAGGGCCTTGACGAGCGGTTTCATTTTTTATAACCCCATCTGTCGGTTTATTCTAGCGTTTAACCAAAGAATTCCTGCGCGATGCTGTAGAGTTCCATGTCGACGGTCTTGAGTTTCTCAACGCCCCTTTCCAGAGGAACGGCAACGATCTTTGTCCCGGACAGGCTGACCATTTGGCCAAACTGTTTGTTTACGACAAGTTCCACGGCCTTGACGCCGAACCGCGTGCCCAGGACCCTGTCGGAGGCTGTGGGTGATCCACCCCTCTGGATGTGGCCCAGGACGCTGACGCGCGTCTCATAACCGGTGCGCTTCTCGATCTCCTTGCCCAGATAATCGCCGATCCCCCCGAGCTTTACGTGCCCGAATTCATCAAGGCTTTGGTCTTTGGTGATATCCGATTCCTTGAGACGGGCGCCCTCGGCCACGACCACAATACTGAACGTCCGGCCTCTCTGGTGTCTTTTTTTCAGGATTTCGCATGTCTTGTCAAGGTCGATGGGGATCTCCGGGATCAGGATGACGTCAGCCCCGCCGGCGATACCGGCGAAGGTGGCGATCCAGCCCGCGTGGCGGCCCATGACTTCGGCAACCATGATGCGGTGATGGCTTTCCGCGGTCGTATGGAGCCTGTCGATGCACTCCATGGCGACATTGACGGCTGTATCGAAACCGAAGGTGTAGTCCGTTGCGTTCAGGTCGTTATCGATCGTTTTTGGGACGCCGACGACGTGGAGGCCTTCTTTAACAAGCCTATTGGCGACACCCAGGGTGTCTTCTCCGCCGATGGCGATGAGCGCGTCGAGTTTGAATTTTTTAAACGATTCTTTGACGTTCTCGACGCCTTTGTCTTTTTTGTAAGGGTTCGTGCGGCTGGTGCCCAGGATGGTCCCGCCCTTTGGCAGGATGCCGGAAACGGCGTTCAGGTCCAGGGGAACGGTGTCACCTTCGATGATGCCTTTCCAGCCGTTCTTGAAGCCGATGACTTCATGTTTGTCGTTATACGCCTTTCTGACGATGGCGCGGATGACGGGGTTTAATCCTGGGCAATCCCCTCCGCCCGTGAGTACTCCGATCTTCATGTGTCGGTCCTTTCAATTTCCCGCTGAATTTTTTGTCTGAAATCGACCTTAAGGCCCTTGTCAGCGTTTAAGCAAGGGCAGGGTCTTCTCTGTTTTTAAATCTTGATCCCCTGATAAGGGATAGAGATCTCGTCCCGCGGAGGTTCCTGCCGTTTCTTGTTGTTTTTGTCCGTCCCCGAGACGATCTTGGCCACATGGATCTTGACGTTGATCGCTTCATCGATGCCGAAGACTTCCTGGATTTTTGTGGCGATCAGGTCCTGGAGCCTGGCTGTGAAATCAGGGATATGGGTTTCCTGCGCCAAAACGACGCGCATGCCGATGGAGATCTCTTTTTTGTGCGCCCGGACGTCCGCTTTTGCTTCTTTGATCTCGCTCATTTGCTGGGCGAGACGCTTGACCAGGTCTTCAACGGCCGAAAGGGTGATGGTGACCTGGCCGTTAGGATTGGAGAAGGCGATCGTTTTTTCTCTCTGGATCCTGCCCGTGATCGTCTGCGCGGCGGCAAAGCTCAGAAGGATAAAAATAAACCCGGACAACCCCGTCAGGAAGCGCAGGTAGCTGTCCGCGTAGAAACGGGTGAGCTGTGTGACGAGGTCATGGATGTCTATGACATGGAAGGCAAACCCCAGGGCAAGCGTTCCGAAGAAAGCGAAGATGATCGTATAGAAAAATACGCTCAATGCGGTCCTCATGTGCGTTCCTCTCTTTCGCGTGCAGAATCCTATTTATCCACGCCTTTGATTTTAATGACGACGTCGCGTATCGTCAAGTCTGTCGCTTCTTCCACGGCGGCCTTCACCCTGTCCTGCACCTTCATGGCCACATCCGGGATCTTGTATCCGTATTTCACGATGATGGGCATGATGATGGAGATCTCTTCATTCTTTTCCGAGCGGATGTCGATGGCGCCGCTCTGGGTTTTTTTGCCGATGAAGCGCAACACCCGTGATTTCATATCATCGCATACCCTGGAAACGCCGTCAATCTCCAATGCCGCCAGATAGGCGATGGAGGCAATGACATTATTGTGGATCTTGATGATGCCCAGTTCTGTTTTGTCCGCTTCCGGGATCACGTTTTGGCCTCCTTGGATTCAAGTTCTGTGTTCATCTTAAGGACCTGTTCGATAAAATGGGTCGAGATGTCCCCTTTTCGGAACGACGGGTGGTTAAGAAGCTGTTTATGGAACGGGATGGTTGTTTTGATGGGTTCGATCACGAATTCATCGAGCGCGCGCAGCATCGTTTTGATCGCCTCCTGCCTGTTTTCCCTGTGTACGATCAGCTTGGCGACCATCGAATCGTAATGCGGGCTGATCTGGTATCCCTGGTAGACGTGGGTGTCCATCCGGACACACGGCCCTCCCGGCAGGTTAAGGGTTTCGATCCGGCCTGGCGAAGGCATGAAATTGTTCTGGAAGTCTTCGGCATTGATGCGGCATTCCATAGCTGCGCCTTCCATCCTGACGTCTTCCTGGCGTATTTTAAGTTTTTCTCCGGCCGCAATCTTGATCTGTTCCTTGATAAGATCGATCCCTGTGACCATCTCTGTGACCGGGTGTTCGACCTGGATGCGCGTGTTCATCTCCATGAAATAGAAATTTTTATCCTTGTCCAGCAGGAATTCAATCGTGCCCACATTGCGGTATCCCGAGGCCTTGACGCCCTTGACGACCAGTTCCCCGATTTTTTTGCGAAGCTTGTTGTCGAGGGCCGGCGATGGAGATTCTTCCAGGAGTTTTTGGTGGCGTCTCTGGATGCTGCAGTCGCGTTCACCGAGGTGGATGACATTGCCGTAATGGTCGGCGACGATCTGGAATTCGACATGGCGGGGCTCTTCGATATACTTTTCGATATAGACATCGGGAACGCCGAAAGCCTTTTCTGCCTCCGCTTGTGCCGTCATCAGCGAGCTGATGAGGCGGATGTCGTTATGACAGATGCGCATGCCGCGGCCGCCGCCGCCGGCAGTGGCCTTGATGATGACGGGATATTTGATGCGGCGGGCGATCTTAAGCGCTTCTTCTTTGGTTTTGACGACGGAGTTTGAGCCGGGCGTGATAGGCAGGCCTGCCTTGCTCATGGTCTCTTTGGCGGCCATCTTGTCGCCTAAAAGACGGATGTTCTGCGGCGACGGCCCGATAAAGGTGATCTGGCTGGATTCGCAGATCTCCGCGAAGTGCGCATTCTCAGAAAGGAATCCATAACCGGGGTGGATAGCTTCTACATCCGTGATCTCGGCAGCACTGATGATGGCCGGGATGTTGAGATAGCTTCCTGCCGGCGCGGCAGGGCCGACACAGACGGCTTCGTCAGCCATGCGTACATGCAGGGAATCTTTGTCGGCCACGGAGTAGATGGCGACTGTCCGTATGCCCATTTCCTTGCAGGCGCGGATAATGCGCAGGGCGATTTCACCACGGTTAGCGATGAGGATTTTTGAGAACATGGGGTCTTGTCTTAGGCCGGCTCAACCAGGAATAATGCCTGTCCGAATTCGACGGGCTCGGCGTTGTTGACCAGGATGTCTACGATCTTGCCTCTGATCTCGGATTTGATCTCGTTCATCAGTTTCATAGCTTCGACGATACAGACGACCTGGCCTATTTCCACGTTTTGGTTGATCTCGGCGAATGGCGGCGATTCCGGGGACGGGGCCCGATAGAATGTCCCGACCATGGGGGCCTTGATCTCGATGAGGTTTTTTCCAGAAGTGCGTTCACGGGCGGTTTCTTTGCCCGCGGCCGGCGGCGCGACGGGATGGAACTCAGGCATTACCGGCGTTGAAAGAGGCGTTTTGTGCTGCGGCTGTTCGACGATCACCTGACCTTCCGGACCTTTTTTGAGCCGGACCCGCAGGCCTTCTTTTTCAATCTCAAGCTCCGTGAGATTGTTCTCATTCATGAGATTAATCATTTCCTTAATCTCTTTGATATTCATACCGCAGGCCTCCCTCCCCCTTCAAATCCCGGTATTGGTTATCTTAAAACAAACAAACGGTATGACCCGTTAAGCGGCCCGTTCAATATATTCGCCGGTCCTGGTGTCGATCTTGACCCGGGTCCCGACGTCGATGAAGAGCGGGACTTGGACGACGGCGCCGGTTTCCAGTGTCGCCGGTTTTGTGCCGCTTTTCGCCGTGTCACCTTTGATGCCCGGTTCGGTGTGCGTGATCGTATAAACAACGAAATTTGGCAGGGTGACGGCGATCAGTTCTCCTTTGTAGTAAAGGGCAGCGACCTCTAGGTCGTCTTTCAGGAACTTGTCCGTATCCCGAAGCTTGTTTTTTTCTATAGCGAGGTCTTCGTAGGATTCCGAATCGATAAAGTGGTAGAAATCGCCTGAATGGTAAGAATACTGGAGTTTGCGTTCTTCGATGAAGGCCTCTTCGATCTTATCGTCGGATTTATACGTCCTGTCCAGCATCGCATCGTTTTTGAGACTTTTGAGCTTTGTCCTCACAAAGGCAGAACCCTTGCCCGGTTTGACGTGCTCGACATTGACGACCATGAACGGGACGCCGTCCAGATCGACGGTCACCCCCACTTTTATCTGATTAATCCCTAGGGTTGCCACTTAATACCTCCACTCCGTCTTGAGTTACAAGCACCATCTCTTCCATTCGTATTCCAAACCGGCCCGGAAGGTAGATGCCTGGTTCTATCGTAAAAACCATTCCTGGTTCAAGTTTGTGCGTGTTCTTTTTGTTGATGGAAGGCGATTCGTGAACCTCGAGACCGACTCCATGGCCCAATGCGTGCCCAAAATTTTTTCCAAATCCTTGTTGCGCAATATAATGGCGCGCAATTTCGTCGATGGAACAGATGGGGATCCCAGGTTTGACGCCGCGGATAGCCAGTTCCTGGGCCTGGCGGACGATCCTTGCGGCCTTAAGAACAACGGGTTTAATTTTACCCAAAAAGAATGTGCGTGTCAAGTCGCATTTGTAGCCGTTGACCTCGATACCCATGTCGACGACCACAGCGTCCCCTTCTTTGAGGATCCTGTCGGTCAGACGCGCATGCGGGTAGGACGAATTGGGACCTGAGGCCACGATGGTCTCGAATGCGATGGCGTGTGCGCCGTTGAGGCGGGCGAACCGTTCGATGTCCGCGGCGATCGCCATCTCCGATCGGCCAGGTTTTACACGTATTTTTGCAAAGGCGAGGGTTTTTCGGGCGATCCGGATACCTTGCCGGATGCAGGAGATCTCTTGCGCGTCTTTGATCTCCCGCAAGGGTTCCAGGGTTTGCTGCAGGGGGATGAAGGAGATTTTTTTACCGAGAAGTTTATGGAGAATCTCGCATTCTGCGAATGTCAGGTGGCGCGCCTCAAATCCAACCCTTTTCATCTTGTGTTCGGCAATCAGACGGGCTGCCGTGTCAAAAAGAGATCTTTCGTATTGGAAGACGCGGACAGGGGGTTGAGCGAACCGCTTGAAGTCCTCGACATAGCGGAAATCTGTGATGATGGAAACGCCTTCGCGAGAGGCGAAGCCGTAGGTGTCAGGCGCGTCGAAACCCGCTGCATAAGAGACGTTTGCCTCGGAATTGAGCAACAGGCCGTCGATGCCTTCTTGTTTAAGCAGGGCACGGATATTTGAGAGGCGTTTGTTGGCCTTCACTTGTTCCTGTTTTTGAGGAGCGCCTCGGCGGCGAGAAGCGCCAGAGAGTAGCTCTGCGCGCCAAAGCCGGATATCTGGCCGATGCAGACCGGCGCGATCAGAGAGGTCTGCCGGAATTCTTCGCGAGCATGGATGTTCGACAGGTGCACTTCGATGGTTCTGACCGCAGAGGCGGCTATCGCATCCCTGATGGCGATACTCGTGTGGGTGTAGGCCGCCGGGTTGATGATGATCATGTTGAATTTCCCGCGGGCGTCGCCGATAAGGTCTACGATCTCTCCTTCGTGGTTGGATTGGGCGATGGTCAGGCTGATCTTGGATTTTTTAGCTGCCTGTTTTAAGGAACGGTTGATCTCAGCCAGGCTTGTTTTTCCATAAACCTGAGGTTCTCTGGCTCCCAAGAGGTCCAGATTGGGACCGTGGATCACAAGGATTTTTTTCATGGTTTGTCCTTTATTGAACTTTTGTTGTTTTGCCCACGTAGGCCATGCGCAATTCATAAAGGAGGTGTTCGAGCATTTCTGCCTCCTCCTTGTCGAGGTTTCCATTGGTTTTCTGTTCGAGCATCTCAATACTGTCGATCAGGAATTTGGCCTGGGCGATGTCTTCTTCCGTTTTGTCGGTCATGGGGTTGGGAATGGCGCCCAGGGCGATCCACGCCTGCATAGCCAGGCTTGTCACAAAAAGGCGGAAGCTTGGTTCGGGTATCTCTTTTTCTTTCCCGGCATCCGGCGGGACCTCTGCCGGTTCTTGTTTGATCTTGTCTTTCCAGCCCTCGTCTACTTTCTTTTTTAAATTTTCGTCCATCATGCGCCCTCGCTGTTATTCTGTTGGATTCATTTGTCAGCAGATCACGATCCCGGCATACCCAACGACCGAGGAATAGTCCCCGGAAACGTCTCCGCTTGTTTGATAAGCGGCCAGGCGCGCGGTCTTGGCTCCGAGCTCTTTGGCTGCCATGATCGCGACGATGGCCGGCATGTATCCGCACATGGAGATATGGAGGCGTTGGATCCTGTCCTGCAGTTCGTCTGTATCCAAGGCCAACATCGCCTCGATGGCTTTCTGGTCTTTTTCCATCGCGAGCTTTTGGGGCTCGTAATGGGTCATATCCGAACTGGCGATGACCAGGACGTCTTTTTTGGCTTCCCGGACTGCCGCCGCGATGCTGTGTGCTATATCTTTATACATCAATTTTTCCTCGCTGGCAAGGATGATGGGCACAAAGCGGAATGTCGCGCCTTTGATCTGGCGAATGAGGGGCAACTGGACTTCGATCGAATGCTCATAGACATGGGCCAATCCGTCGTCCTGGAGATAGCCGGAACGCCCCAGGATCGAACGGGCCATCCCGGTGTCAATGTCGATCGTTCCAAGGGGCGTCTGCCACTGTCCTTCTGTCATGATGCTGGCAGGTGTCCCGAAGCCCGTATGATTTGGTCCGAGGATGACACAGGTGTCGGGCAGGGCGATCGATGAGAGCGCCGCAGCCGCTACTTTTGCCGAATAGACGTAACCTGCGTGCGGCAGGACGCAGGCGAGAGCCCGTTCCTTCTCTGCCTCTTTTTTATCCAAAAGAGAAGCGATGAGGCTTTTAAGGCGTTGGGGGTCCGAAGGATAGAATTGGCCTGCTACCGCCGGCTGCCTAATCACCGAAGACCTCCCGGAAATAGACGGCTGATTCTTTGACCTCTTCTTGTGTCACGTGGCCGTGGAGTTCCATGACCTTGATGGTTTCAGGCCGGACGTAGGGTTTAAAATCGTTGAAATTCACCTGGCCGGTCATGGCCGCCTGGTGGTCAACGAGGTTGTTGACATTATGCAGATGGATGCCGATCAGCCGGCTGCCGTAATCTTTAAGGAGTTTCCCATGAGTCAGGAAGCCCAGTTGTTCCAAGATAAAGTTATGGCCGACATCGAGCCATAAGCCCACAGGCCTGCCTTCGAGCGCGCCAAAGATCTCCCCGAATTCGTCCAAAAAGGGGATCTCGCGGTAATAGAACCTGTTTTCGATCCCGAGCCTGAGTCCATATTCTTCGGCTGTCTCGCTTAAGGTTTTCAGGCTTTTGATGAGTTGCGGGACGTGGCCGCGGCTTTTGTTTTTGCGTTCTTCCACAAAGGCCGCGAAGTCCTCCCGGTATTCCTGTGTCTCTTTTTTGCCTTCCTGCGCAAGCCGGATGAGATGGCGCGTCCTGTCTTTTATCTCCGCGCGGCCGCAATGCAGAACGACACACGACGCGCCGCAACGGCGGGCCGTCAGCAGGGTATTGCGTGTATGATCAACGGCTAAAAGCCTCTCAGTTTCGTCAAGGGCGGCAAGTGAAAAATGATCGGGGAGGGTTTTGAGGCGTTCCAGTCCCTCGGGGACCGGACAAAAATTGTGGAGACTGACGATGGAAAGCCCGTGTGTGCGGCAATAGTCCAAGATCTCTTCCACCATCTTTGAGTCGAGGAAGAAGTTCAGCTCGACACAAGAGATGTCGGTGCCCTGAATTTCTGTGATAACCTCAAGGCCTGTCTCTCTTCGGCCGGCATTCCAGACGGTGGACAGCGCCAACATAGGTCAGAATTTCCTGCGGGCTTTTTTTCTCTTTTTTTCGCTTGGTTTTTCGTAGTGCTTGCGGTCTTTGACCTCTTTGAGGATGCCTTCGCGTTCTATTTTTCTCTTGAAACGCCGAAGCGCCGCCTCGAAAGATTCGTCTTTCCTGACTTCAACTTCCGACATTGATTCTCCTCATCCCGCCTCTGGCGGGATGACTCTGAGGCCTGCGTTAAGTCAATTTCACGAATGACCTGGCCCGCCTCCGGCGAGGCCGAGGCGTTTGTGAGTGAAATTGACAAGCGTTTTGGCCGAAGAGTCTCTTTTTATTTAGTGTATTCTTCCGCCTCCGGCGGATTAACTCCTGCCTGCCCGCCTTGACGGACAGGCGAGCCTGCGAAGTTCATTTCACGAACGACCTGGCCCGCCTCTGGCGAGGCTGAGTGAGACAGAAATTTTCAAGATGTAAACACAAGGGGTAACGTTTGTTCTATTTTCCCCTTTTCACAATTCGCTAATCATATCACTACGCTGCGGAGCTGTCAACAGGCAGATTCATCGGTGTTGGGCAAACCAGAAGCCGGAACATTTTGTGGTTATTGCTGTTGCGCCTGTCCGGCGCATGGATGACCCGGGATCACTTCAGCTCAAAAGAGATGATGACGTTAAAGGCAAGCTGTTCTTTATCCTGAAGTTTTATCGGGAATTCCGGGAATGGCGAAGATTGCTGGACGCTCTCCAGGGCGATCCGGCGCAGGTACTCGTCTTCGACAGATTTAGCCGAATCCACATGCACTTCCTTGAGTCCGCCCGAGCGCGCCAGCGTGAAGGTCAAAAAGACCTCCCCCTCCTGGATATATCTGTAGTTCCTGTAGGCCTGCCTGCGGATCTTTTCGCGCACGATCTGATAATAATTCTTATATTCCGGCGAATTGAACGTTTCACCTGGGATATTGGGTGTTTGTACCGATTTCTTCTTCGGGTTTTGGGCTGTGGGATCCATCTGTGCAGAGAGATCTGTTTTCTGCTCCGGCTGGAAGATCTCCGTTTTAAGAAAATCCTTGAGGATGTTTTTGCTGTCTTCAGAGGTGCTTATCTGCTGTGGCGGCATTTGTCGCCGTTCTTTTGGCGCGACAGGCTCAGGTGAGATGTCCGCCTTTTCTTTTTCCTGGCCGAAGCTTTGGACATAGGCGACTTCGATGGGTCTTTGCGTCGGCGCATATGTTAAGATCCGGTTGGGCAGGACCGAGAGCAGGCCCGCGTGTATGATGGCTGAGAGCGCCAGGCATCTGTAGAAGAGGGTATTTTCCGTCATGGCGATATTGTAGCAGAACATAGGACTGGATTGCAACGGGATCCCTGCCTCCGATATGCCGGAGGCGGGGATCCCGTTTTCTCTGTCTTCAAAAGGCTAAGATAACGCTTCGGTTTGTAGGGTATGCAGAAGATTAAAATTCGACCTTGATGCCATTGGTGAAAGAAAACCCTGGTTGAGGATAGCCGTTCATCACCTCGTATTTTTTGGCCAGCATGTTGTCGATACGCGCAAAATATGTGGCGTGGCGGTTGATGGTTTTAGAGAGACTCAAGCCGACGACAAAGTATCCTTTGACCTTTGTCGTATTGGCCGAGTCGGAGAAGCGGCTTCCGACCCATTCGGCGGTGGCGCTGCAGACAAGTCCGTCGTTGTTGCGCCAGGTTAGCTTATGATCGATTTTGTGGTGCGGCCGATAAGGAAGTTCTTTGTGCGTATCGCTGTTTTTTGCGGACAAAAACGTGTAATTGATTTCCCAGGAAAGGTGGTCGGTCAAAGCCACGACGTTTTGACATTCCACGCCGTAGATCATGGCGCGGTCGACATTTTTGGTCGTCCAGAAGTAAGGCGTGTCTTCGGCCCAGATGATGAGGTCGTCATATTCGGTCCTGTAGAATGTCAGGCCAGTTCTGATCCTGTCAAGCCATCGGATATCTGCGCCGATCTCTTCGGAAATTCCTGTCTCCGGCTTAAGGTTAGGGTTGCCTTCCGACCAGCCGTCATTAGGCCAGTAAAGTTCATTGAATGTCGGGGCGCGGAAGGAACGGCCTACCGCACTTCTAAAGGTCACGTGATCGTTGAATTGGTAGGCACAACTTAAGGAAGGGTCGACCTGGCTGCCAAAGTTCGAATAATCATCTACGCGGGCCCCTGTGTTGATATGAAGGTTTTCTAGGGCGTCCCACTGTATTTCCAGGAATCCAGCCTTGAGATCGTATTTGTGTTTTCCCGTATCCGTGCTGGCATTGGTATTGATCACATAGTTGAAGCCGGCTATCCCCAGAAGGTTTTCAAGAAACCGGTAGTTGCTTTGAAGGTCTGCCCCGATAGCCTTTGTCGTATGGACCGATTTGCTGAACGTCGTTGTGTGTTCTGCAAACGTCAGCTGATCGTTTGACTGGTAGACCTTGAGGGAAAGTGAGGCGTCCCGGCTTGGTTTGAAGATCCACGTCAGGTCGTAAAAACTTGTGACGGTTTTCTGCTTGTCGTCAGAATCAGGGTAAGCCGTAGAGCCTGGCGTGCCGGCGAGCTGGTTCACAAGGGCCGTGGAAAATACGAGATCATGACTTTCATTGATCTTGTAGGTGATTTTGGCGCTGCCGTTTTTTGTTTCATAGGCGGAGTTTTCGCGATAACCGCTCGAGTAACCGTATTCGCCTGTAATAAGAGCGCCTAGATTGCCGGCAGCAGCGCCATATAGAAAGCGTTCCAGTGTTGTATTGAAGGTGCCGTATTCCGTTGAGAGCATGGTTTCCTGTTTTTCTAAAGGCGGGTTTTTCGTGATAATGTTGATTACTCCGCCCATCGCCCCCTGGCCATAAAGACTGGAACCGGGACCGTGGACGATTTCCACGCGCTCGATGTTGGTCAGAGGAATAAGGTTTAGGTCCACTTCCCCGTCCCGGGGGTTGTTCAGGGGCCGGCCATCCATAAGAACGAGGACCTGAGAGGCGGTTGAACCTCTCATGCGTAACGTCTTTACGGCACCGGGGCCGCCGTAACTGTTGATGTTGATCGATGTGAGTTGCGTCAATAGAGTGGACAGATCCCGGGCGTCCGATTCTGCAATATCCTGCGCCGTGATGACGTCAACGGTTCGGGTGACTTCATCGGGGTTTTGGGGGGTCCTTGAAGATGTAATGACGATCTTTTCGAGGTTGACCGGATTTGCCTTATCTGTTGTTTGGGCAAAAACGGGGGTTGCGAACGCAAGCCAACAAAAGACGATCCTCCAGCTAAGCCAACGCATGTTTCCTCCTTCCCCTCTTCGCGAGGGTACTTGCCAGGATCGACGATCGACCGGGCTCCCCTTTTGCTTAGTCGGGTTTACCGTTGCGCGGCAGCACCTGGGATTTTCACCAGGATTTCCTTCGTCGATCTGGACTCGTTTTGTGTTTGTCCGCCGAATTCCTGATTTTTCGGCGTGGTTTATTCAAATTTTCGAATATCCATGAACCAGTGTTTCCAGAAGCCTTCTTTGAGGATCGGTTCGCTTTCACATATCCTGATCTTTCTTTTGAAGTTGGGGCCGTTGACGACTAGGGTGTGGAACTCGCCGTTTTCTCCGCATGGACAAACCCCCCTGTTTTTTAGTTCCGCAGCGAGAGTCTTATCGATGGTTCTCCCGATGAATTCTTTGCCCAGTTTTTCTGCCTGACAACTGACGATGATGGCCTCAAATCCCAGGCTTACGAATTCGTCTACGATATTTTCAGGTTTGTTTTCCCAGAGAGGCTCAACGGGCGTTATGCCGATGTCTCGGCAAACGCGTTCGACCCAATTGATCTGGTCGAGCAGAAAGATGTCTCCGAAGACCATGTGGTTGATGTCTTGTTTCTTGAGTTCCGTGACGCCTTCCTTGAACTCCTCCTCATATTTTTTCATATCGGCCGTCACTTCTTTTTGGACGAGGGGAACGCCGATCAATTCTGCCTGTAATTTCATCAAGGCGGATTCTATGCCGTGAAAACATCCACGCCTGGATTCGCGGGAGATAAAGTTCAAAAGATATTTGACGTTATATCCGTTTTTCATGGCCTTGTAGCAGGCCAGACAGCTGTCTTTGCCTCCGCTCCAGGAGGCGATGGCGTTTTTGACATTCATAAGAAGACCCCTTTTGTTATTGACAGACACAGCAAGATGAATGTTTCGGTTGTTTCGGTCACAGCGCCCAGTGTGTCGCCGGTATAGCCGTGGATGATGCGATGGATGATGGCGGCGCAGACGTATGAAAAACACCCGGAAAGACAAAAAACGATGAGTCCGAGGGCTGGCCGCAGAATGATCGCCACAAGAATGGCAAAGGCGGTTGCTATGGCCCAGAGACGCGGAGATTTTCCTCTGGCGAATGCAGATGCCTTGCCGTCTTTTCTGGCATACGGAAAAACAGTGATGATGAGGACTTGTGACCACCGGCTGAATGTCGTCATGAAGATGATGGCGGCCGGCACAAATTCCGGCGGGATCTCTGACAAGAAGACTATTTTTGAAACGATGATGCAGACGAGGCCGACGACTCCCAGCGCTCCTGTAGTCGGCTCGCGCATAATGGCGAGCATGGTCTGGCGGTCTTTGGAGCTGCCTATGGCGTCTAAGGTATCCGCTAATCCGTCCAAATGCATCCCTCCCGTCAGGATAATCAAGGCAACGACGCAGACGGTGCTTGACGCCAATGGCGAGAATCCGCATCTCAGACAGGCTCCGTACAAAAGGGTCAGAAGGATGCCGAGGATGCAGCCGACCGCTGGGAAGAACATAGCTGCATGCGCCATCTTGCGTTCTTCGAAATGCCTGATGCGTACGGGAATGATGGTCAAAAACTGAAGAGACAGAAGAAAGCTTGTCATGGCTTTTTTTCGGAGACCCCGGCCCCCGTGAACGTGGCCATTTCATTGTAGATTTTTAGAGCCGCATCGACGATGAACATGCTTAAGGCCGCTCCCGTTCCTTCGCCGAGCCGTAGGCCGAGGTCCAGAAGGGGCGTTTGTTTCATGTGGTTCAGGATGAGACGGTGTCCTCGCTCTGCGGAACAATGGCTGGCGATCATATAGTCGCCGGCCGCAGGCGTCAGCTGATAGGCACAAAGCGCCGCAGCCCCGGAAATAAAGCCGTCTATGACCACGGGAATTTTTTTGGCTGCGGCGGCGAGGATGACGCCCACAAGGCCTGCGATTTCGAATCCCCCGACTTTTGCCAGGACGTCCAGGGGATCGCAGGGATCGGGACGATTGACGGCGATGCTTTTTCTGACCGTGTCGATTTTCCGCTTGAGATTTTCGTCATCAATGCCCGTTCCCCTGCCCGTCACATAGGAAGCGGGTTTCTTGAGAAGGGCGGCGGTAATAGCGCTGGCAGAAGTGGTGTTGCCGATACCCATCTCTCCCGTTCCTGCGATGTCGAGCCCCTTTCTGTGTTCCGCATTTAGAAGGTTAATGCCTGTCTCTATGGCACGCATGCATTCTTTGCGGGTCATGGCCGGTCCTCGGACCATGTTTTTCGTTCCATAATTGATCTTTTCGATGATGAGTCCCTGCTGGGGCTCAAGGTCGACGACAACCCCGAGGTCGGCAACCACCACGCGTGCGCCTGCGTGCCTGGCCAGAACGTTGATAGCTGCGCCGCCGTTGAGAAAATTGGCAACCATCTGGGCCGTGACTTCTCTTGGGAATGCACTGATGCCTTCTTCCGTTACGCCGTGGTCCGCCGCGAACGTAAAAATAGTTTTGCGCGAGAGTCCTGCCGTATGTGTATCTCTGATAGCGATAATCCGGCAGGCCAGGTCTTCCATCCTTCCCAGGCTGCCTTGGGGTTTGGTGAGGGTGTCGAGATGCTTTTGGGCCGTCAGCAGGAGTTCTTTTTTGACGCCTCGGATGCTATAAAGAGTAGTTTTTAGTTTTTCCATTTTTTTTGATGGCGTAAGGAATGCCAGAGACGACGAGATAAACGTCGCAGGCTTCATGGGCCAGGAATTGATGAATACGGCCTGCCACATCTCTGAAATCCCGGCCGAGTTTATGTTCAGGGACGATGCCCGATCCGACTTCGTTGGAAACGATGACGAGATGCGCTTTTCCATTTTTGGCGCACGAGACCATCTTTTGAATTTTGTTATGCATGCCGTCTTCATCGTGACCTTTCAGGAGAAGATTTGAGATCCAGAGCGTCAGGCAGTCTAAGAGGATACAATCGAAATCATTTTTTATTTTTGCGATTAGGCCTGCCAGATCCTCGGGTTCTTCGAAGGTTTTCCAGCTTTTGGGGCGGGAGGAACGATGTTGCGCGACGCGCTGCTTCATTTCTTCATCCGCCGGCACGCAGGTGGCCACAAAGGCGGTTCTTTTGCTTTTTGCGGACGCAAGGCTTGCGGCAAAGCGGCTTTTGCCGCTTCTGGCGCCGCCAAGGACCAAAACGAGCTTACCCATTGAGATGCCCTCGCTCATTAAAAGAGACAAGCCTGAGCCTTCTATGCCCATGTTCAATAACACTGATACTGGCAGAGGCGGGAATATGTCTCCAGAAATCTTTTGATCTTTTTACAGACGAACACAGGATGCCGATGACCCCGCCATGGCAGACGACAGCCACGTTGGCATTGGGATTGTCTTTTAAGATGTGTTTTAAGGCACCCAGGATTCTTTGCTTGAACTTTTTCATATCTTCTCCACCGGGGGGTGATATGGAAAAAGGGTCTTTGAGCCATTGTCTGTAGAGGTTGTTGTATTTCTTGAGGATCTCGGCATGAGTGAGGCCTTCGAAGAGACCGAAATGGATTTCTCTCAATTCCGCGAGAGGTTCAATTCTAACATTTTTGAAAACGATCTTTGCCGTCTGCATCGCCCGCTTCCTGTCGCTGCTATAGACGCGGGAGATGTTTTCTTTTTTGAACTTAGCTTGAAGCCTGCGAGCTTGCCGTCGTCCCTGTGGACTTAATGGGACATCGAGGGTCCCACAGTATTTTTTTTGCCGATTCCAGCTTGTGACGCCATGGCGTATGAACATCAATTTCGTGGACAAAGTTGCTCCCGCGGTACTAGAACAATGTAAGGTTTTTGTGAGACGGGGTTTTTACGCACGACGACCACCGTTTTATAGACAGTTTCAAGGTTTTGATATGTCAGGATATCTTCTGGCGTGCCAGTTTGAAAAATGCGTCCTTCGTGTAGCAGGATCAGGCGGTCGCAGTATTCGCTGGCGAGATTGAGATCGTGGATGACCATGGCAATCGTTACGCAGTGGCGGCGGTTGAGCATCCGTAGTAAATCCAGGAATTGTACCTGATGGCCGATGTCTAAGTGGGACGTAGGTTCATCCAGCAGGATCAGTTCGGTTTTTTGGGCCAATGCCCGCGCCAGGATGACGCGTTGGTATTCCCCGGCGCTTAACGTCTGAATTTCTCTTTCGGCCAACTCCAGGACATCCGTGAGGCGCATGGCTTCGGCGATTGCATCCTTATCGTTTTGGTTTTCCGGTTCAAGGCGCCTGAGATACGGGATGCGGCCCATGGCGACGATTTCGCGGCTCGAAAACGAAAATTCCGTTGGCGTTTCCTGGCCGACGAAGGCGACTTTCCGGCAAAATTCCTTTAAGGGGAATGTCCGAATATCTCTGTTTTCCAGGAGCACCTCTCCTTTTTCAAGGTACAGGATGCGGCTGATGAGCCGTAGGAGCGTGGATTTCCCTGAACCGTTCGGGCCGATGATGCCGACGGTTTCACCCTTGCGGATAGAAAAAGAGACGTCGTGGATAACCGGGATATGAGTGTATCCGCCGCAGAGGTTTCGGACAGTGATCATTTCGCTCATGTCTTGGATTTTCCTGTTTGTTTTGTTCTGAAAACGACCAGAAAGATCGGGGCGCCGATGATGGCCGTCACGATACCGATGGGGATTTCCATAGGTGCTGCGATGCTTCTGGAAATAAGATCACAACCGATCATAAATACGGATGCGGTCAGACATGTCATGGGGATAAGGATCTTGTGGTTTGGGCCTGTCCAGAACCGCGTGGCATGGGGTATGATGAGGCCGACAAATCCGATGATTCCGCAGATAGAGACGAGGCTCGCGGTCATGATAGCCGTTACAAGAAAAAGAACGATTTTGACGTTTTCTGTATTGACCCCCACATGGGTTGCGTTTTCTTCTCCCAAGCAGAGGGCATTCAGGTCTTGGGCGAAGATATGGGCGCAAATGATTCCGGAGGCCACGATAATTGTCACGATGGCAAGGAGGAGCGGGTCGGATACCTGGAGACTGCCCCATAACCACCACATGAGTCCATGGAGGGCTTCGTTGGGCGAGGTAGATATGAGAAAGACGATGATTCCTGAAAGGGCAATGGAGATGATGACGCCGTTAAGGATGAGCGCTTGGACGGGCATGCGGTTTCCGATGCGGCTGAGCTGTAGCACGCAGAGAGTCGCGGCGATCGCGCCCAAAAAAGCGCACAACGGCAAGCAGACAGAGCTAGCGCCGATGATGGCGGCGACGACGGCGCCTAACCCTGCTCCGCTGGATGTGCCTAAAAGATAGGGTTCGGCCAGCGGATTTCTCAAGAGAGCCTGGAGAATGATGCCCGCAACGGCCAAGCCGCTGCCGGTTACAACTGCCAGAAGAATGCGCCAGAGGCGGATGAAAAGGATGAGACGATATTCAGGGGATAATAGTTGAGGCCAGGTAAGCGGGACGGAACCTATGGAGAGCCCCAGGATGACCATGGCACCGCAGATGCCCGTAAGGACGGTGATTTTAATTTTTAGAGGATATTTCATCTGGATAAAGTCTTTTGCTGATATCTTCTAAGGCTTCCGTGGCGCGGGGACCGCATCTTAGAAGAATATTAGGGTCGATGTCGCCGTAAATGCGGTTGGCAGAGACAGCAGAAACCTTTTGCCAACCCAATCGGTTGCGGATTGTTTCGCAGACCTGAGCAGGCCGCATATAGGCCAGGATGATACAATCAGGATTTTTTGTAATGACAAATTCAGGGCTGACGATACTGTAAGGACTGGAGATGGTTCCTGCAATATTCTCTCCCCCGGCCAGCGTAATCAGCTCATCAAGAAATGAAGTCCGGCCCGCCGTGATCAAAGGATCATGCCAGATTTCAATGAATACCTTTTGTTTTCCTCCATCAACCTTGCGTGCCGCTCTGGCCCGGACAGACTCGATGCGTTTTTTCATTTTTGCGATGAGTATTTGCGCAGCCGTATCTTTATGGGTATATTCGGCGATAGTGGAGATGGACGAAAAAAGTTCTTCAAAATTCTTTGGATCGCTGACGTAGACATTGAAGCCAAGTTGACGGAGTCTATGGACCGTTTCGGCTTGTTCAAGGCCCGTACAGAAAATAATGTCCGGTTTTAAGTAAATGATTCTTTCAATGTCCGGCGCGCTGAATGTTCCGGCTTTCTCTTTGGCCAGGGCCGCTTTGGGGTAATCGCAGAATTGGCTGACGGCGACGATGTCTTCGTCCAGCCCAAGGGCGAACAGGATCTCGGTCGTTGCGGGTGCCAGGGAAATGATCCGTATATTCTTTGCGTGGGCCCAGGAGTTAGGGCACAGAAAACAGAAAAATAAAGATATGATCAGCCCGGAGGTCTTCATAAAATAAAAAATCCCGACAGAATATCGTCGGGTTGCACCCTTGCTTGGTCTTGGCCCTTCCGCGAGGCCTTTTAAAGCGCATCAAAAAGCGCCTTCAAGGCTTATGATACAGGCAGGTCTTCTGGCTCAAGCATCGCTCTACGACTGCCGCCTTCCCGGCCCTTGCGGGACAGTGGCTTTCTGGCAGTTTTCGTTCGCTTTTACAGCGGCGGGACCGCGGCCGAATTCCCCGTTTTTTTCGGATTGCAAACGAAAAAACAGGGGTCACGGCACTTCCCTAATCGCCCGTATATTTATATGTAAGCCTAATTCTATTGCGATTGCCGAAAAAGTCAATACAAATTTATAGAACCTTCAGCCGTTGAGAACAGTGACGATTTTGGCGTTTTCTTTGGAGCTGATAACGAGCATGGCGCTGGTTTGCGCGCATCCGCAGACCGTCCCGTAGATATAATCAAGGTTGATGCCGGCATCTTTGATTTTTTTGGCAACGGCAGCGGCCGCTCCCACCTTGTCTTCCAGCAAGACGGTGACGACGTCTGCTTCGGACACCTGGAACCCCTTGTTCTTTAATGCACTCTTGGCGGTGGTGTTGTTATCCGTCAGCAGGGCGAAGTGGGCCTTACCTGCTTCTTCCCACGCGCAGATACCTGCGAGATTGACCTTGGCTTCGGATAAAGCTGTCGTGACGTTGGCGAATTCTCCCACCTTATTATTGGTCGTGACGAGGATCTGTTTGTTTAACTGGGCTTTCGACATGTTTCCTCCTTTTTGTTATAAGACGCTTTGGGCCAGACGGGATCGGCAACTTTGGCGCTTGCCAGACGAGGTCAATGAACACAAGGTTAGAGCCTAAATGATTTGCAGGAGAATGAACGCTGTGATGATAATGACGAGAAGAATCAGGACTGCGTATTTCCATCTCCCTGTCTTGAATTGTCCCATGAATCCAGATCCCCGTTCAAGGGACGATCCGCAATAAAGGCACAAGAGGGCGTCGTCGTCCTGGATCCATCTGCCGCAATGGGGGCAACCTGGGGACATGAAAAGATTGTATCACAAATGTGTTCTTAAGAGAAGCAGAGGTATTCGAAGAAAACAGCCGTTTACGAATGGGCGCTTTGCGGCGCCTCAGAGAGGTCTATCTTTAAGGTATGGCAGAAGGTGACGAAAAAGCACTTTCCCTTGGCGATGCAATAAATGCCGCCTTTCATCCGGATGTGGAATTTCTCAGTCTTTTCGACGGTGTCCCTGTATTTGAGGACATAGACTTCCGGTTTCTCGTTGATATAGTTCTCCTGAACAGGGACCTCTTTAATGATGTAGATGAGATATTTGTGGATCTTCGTGAGAATACCGTCTTCATTGAAGGTCTCTGAAGCCCAGAGGACCCTCTTTCTCTTGTCCATCGAAGTGAGGTTTTTGAAGACCATGTCTCTCATGCGATCCTTTCATGGCTGCCCGCGTTGACCGGCGCAGATAAAAAACGAGCCGAGCTGCCTTTCATTTTTGCTTTTTTTACTTACGGCAACCCGGCAAAAGCTTTGAAGCTGGGTATCGTAACTGTCTCCAGTATCTTGCATTAAAAATATGACATAGGAAAAATACGAAAACAATGCTCCTGAGGGCCTTCCGGGAAAGCGTTTTCCAGGAGAGTGCGTCATTTATGTCTTATCAGGCAGGGGTCGTTTGATCAAAGGATCGACGCGAGAAAGAGATAGGAGTTTTTACTTTAGAGATCAACGAAAGGAACAACTGCGCGGGAAGGTTATTTAAAGACTTTTTTGAACAGTGACGCGGTATTGAAGCGGGATTCTTTTTTTTGTAACAGTCTGTAAATATTGGTCTTATGACGGATGATCGAAAAGACGCCGAGGATGGCCAGGAAGATCTCGACGCTGACGGGAATCCTGAGAACGAGACCGAGAATGGGAAGCGCCGCAGAGCAGATGACCGATGCGAGCGAGACAAAACCCGTGGCCAGGAAAATGGCGAGCCATGATCCGGTAGCGAGAAGGACAAGGATGGAGAATTTCTCGATCAGGATCGAAAAAGCGATCAACACACCGAGGCTTGTCGCCACCCCCTTGCCTCCTTTAAAACCAAGGAAGACCGTCCAGTTATGGCCGGCCACGGCACAGACGGCAGCCAAACAAAGGTAGAAAGGCAAAGAAATGTTCGCCTGTGAGTCAAAAAAAACGTAACGCGACAAGAGGACTGCGGCTGTCCCTTTGAGGATATCGATGATCAAAACGAGGGTCCCTGCACCTTTGCCGAGGACGCGAAAAGCGTTTGTGGCGCCGAGGTTGCCTGAGCCGTGTTGACGCAGGTCGATCCCCTTGAACAGGCGGCCGAAGAGATAGGCGGTCGGGATGGCCCCCAACAGGTAGCTAATCAGAAGTCCGGTTAACGGTTTTAGCATGTGGAGTTCCGTGTTCGGTATTCAGGATGTTGATGCCCTTGCGGGCATAATCGATGCCAGAGATACAGGTAAAGATGGCGGCCAGTCCCCAGACGATCCACGCCTTGGGGTATTCCAGAATGATCGCAATGACCGTGCACATCTGGAAAAATGTCGTGAGCTTGCCCCACCAGGTCGGCTTGATCTGTGTGTCTTTGTGGGTGGCCAGCAGGATCGCACTGCCCACAAGGATGATGATGTCGCGGCTGATAACGATCAACAGAAGCCACAGCGGCAAAGAGACAGACAGATATGTTTTGCTTACGCGATAAAGGAAGATAAACGCCGTCAACAGAAGGACTTTGTCCGCCAGGGGGTCCAAAATAGCTCCCGCCTGTGTTTTTTGCCTGCGGCTGCGGGCGATATAGCCGTCGACGACATCGGAGACGATGGCCAGGAGGAAAATGATCAGAGCCAGGTATCTGAGATATGCCTTTGTCGGCGTGTAAAAAACAAGACAGGCCACAAAGAAGGGCACCGAGATAATGCGGAACAATGTGATCTTGTTGGCAAAATTCATGTTCTGCGGGCTCTCCCGTTTGCTTACTTTAAGATCCTGATCCGGTTGGGCGGCCAGTAGATGAGGAGCGCTTTACCGATCAGGTATTTGTCGTTGACATAACCCCAGTATCGGGAATCTTTGGATGAGGCGCTGTTGTCCCCGAGGACGAAATAGTTGTCCTGCGGTACATGCAAGACCTCCCCCTCTCTGCCGTAGGGGCCCCGGTTATAATAATAGACCCGGTTGAAAGGGTCGGTCTTGAGGGGGTTGGTGTTCAGGTATATCTGTCCGTTGCGGAGTTCGACGGAATCGCCGGGCTTGCCCACGCACCGCTTGATGAAGTCTCTCATGGGTTCTTCGGGGTAATTGAAAACGACGATATCCCCTGTCTCTGGGGAATGGAACTTGGCGATCCTTTTGTAGGTGAAGGGGATCCTTAGGCCGTAGGCGTAACGCAGGACAAGGATCCTGTCTCCCGGGATCAGGGTCGGTTCCATCGATCCGGTAGGTATCTTGAACGGCTGGATTACGAACGTCCGAATGATCAGGGCCAGGATGACCGCAGTGACAACGGTCTCGAAGAAATCTTTAGCCCATGCTTTTTGCGCGTCGTTTAACTTAAACATAAGCGTCCTCTTTTGTTAGATTTTAAGCGCCGCCAGGAAAGCCTCCTGCGGGATTTCGACGTTGCCCACTTGTTTCAGGCGCTTCTTTCCTTCTTTTTGTTTTTCCCAGAGTTTGCGTTTACGCGTGATGTCGCCACCGTAACATTTCGCCGTGACATTCTTACCCACGGGCCTTATCTTTTCGGATGCCAGGATCGTCCCCCCGATAGCGGCCTGAAGGTTGATGAGATAGAGCTGGCGGGGGATCAATTCCCGCAATTTTTCGACCAGGAGCCTGCCTTTGGCCTGGGCCTTGTCTTTGTAGATCAGGCAGGAAAAGGCGTCGCAGATCTTGCCGTTGATCAGGATATCGAGTTTGACGAGCTTGGTGGGGTTATAGCCGTCGAACTCATAGTCCAGCGAACCATACCCGCGGGTCACGGATTTGATCTTGTCGTAAAAATCGACGATGATTTCCGCCAGCGGCATGCGGTAGATGACCTTGACCCTGTCTTCGCCCAAGTAATCATTAGCGAGAAATTCCCCGCGACGCTGCTTGGCCATTTCGCAGACCTCTTCGATGGAGTTCGTCGGGACGATCATGAAGGCGCGCACGAACGGCTCTTCGGCAAGCTTGATCTGGGCCGGGTCCGGGAGTTTGGCCGGATTATCCACTTCCATGACCTTGTCATCCCGCGTGGTGATGCGATAGACAACGTTCGGCGTGGTCAAGACGAGGTTCAGGTTGTATTCGCGCTCCAGCCTTTCCTGGACGATCTCCATATGGAGGAGTCCTAAAAAGCCGCAGCGGAAACCGTAGCCGAAAGACTGCGACGTTTCCGTTTCGTACACGAATGAGGAATCGTTGAGGCCGAGTTTTTCCATGGCCACTTTAAGATCGGCGAAATCCTTTGCGTTGACGGGATAGATGCCGCAGAAGACCATCGGCTTGACTTTCTTGTATCCCGGAAGCGGCTGCTGGGCCGGATGGTCGGCATGCGTGATAGTATCTCCGATCAGGACCTCTTTGGGGTCCCGCATGTTGGCCGTGATATAGCCGACCTCGCCGCAATGCATGGCCTTCGTGGATGTCATCTGGGGTTTGAAGACGCCGATCTCTTCGACCGTGTAGACCTTACTTGCCTGCATCATGCGGATCGTATCGCCCAGAGCTATTTTTCCGTTAAAGAGCCTTCCGTAGATGATGACCCCTTTATAGATGTCAAAGGAAGAGTCGAAGATCAAGGTCTCTAAAGGATTATTGCTGTTGCCGCTCGGCGCAGGAATGGCCTGGACCACCCGTTCCAGGATCTCTTTGATACCGATCCCTTCCTTGGCGGAGGCCAGCAGGATCTCGTCTTCGTCGAGCCTGAGGATGTCCGTGATCTGTTCTTTGACGCGGTCGATATCGATGCCGGCGATATCGATCTTATTGATGACCGGGATGATCTTTAAGTTGTGTTCGCGCGCCAGAAAAAAATTGGCGACTGTCTGGGCCTCGATCCCCTGGGAGGCGTCCACCAAAAGCAGGGCCCCCTCGCAGGCAGCCAGCGATTTGGACACTTCATAGGTGAAATCGACATGGCCGGGCGTATCGATGAGGTTGAGGGTATACGTGTGACCATTATCGGCTTTATAATTGATCGTCACCGCCGACGCCTTGATCGTGATGCCTCTCTCCTGCTCGATGTCCATGTCGTCCAAGAGCTGGGCGTGAAAATGGCGCTTATCGATGGCGCCGACATATTCAAGGATACGGTCAGCCAGCGTCGATTTGCCGTGGTCGATGTGGGCGATGATGGAAAAATTTCTGATGTGTTCTTGTGGGTTCATATCAGCGATTGATCTCTGCAATGACAGCTGCAACGACCTCGTCGATCGTCATCCGGGTTGTATCGATATAGACCGCATCCGGCATTCTCTTGAGGGGGGCGCAGGCGCGGGTTGAATCGATGCGGTCCCTTGTCTCGATGTCGGTCTGGATGCGTTCATGCTCGACAGGGATGTTCTTTTCTTTCATTTCAAGATAGCGCCTCCTGACGCGTTCTTCGCAGGCAGCGTCCAGGAAAAATTTTTTATAGGCGTCGGGAAAGACGACGGTCCCGATATCTCGTCCTTCCAGGATCGCGCGCCTGCCTTCCGCCAGTTTTCTCTGCAGCCCCACCATGACATCCCTTACTTCTTTGATCCTGGCGATGATGGAGACATGCTCAGTGATCTCCGGCTTGCGGATATCTTCGGATACGTCGTGTCCGTCAAGCTTGACCCGGAGCGTCCCGTTTTGAGGGTCGTAGGAGAGATCGATGCGCGTGCGCCGGGCCAGCGCGATGACTGCGGCTGTATCGTCCGGATCGATGGATTCCTGCCGCGCCTTCAGGGCCAGGGCCCTGTACATGGCTCCTGTGTCGATGTAGAAAAGGCCAAGTTTGCGCGCGACGGCGCGGGCCACGGTGCTTTTTCCAGAGCCTGCGGGGCCGTCTATGGCTACGATGGGTTTGAGCTGCGTCATTTAAGAGAGGATTTGTTGGCGCTTATTCCGGACGCAGACCAGGAATTTCTTGAGCGCTTTCCTGTCTTGTGCGGCGATGGCGCTCTTGAGGCGTTTGAGCGATCGTTCGAAAGCATGGAGAGATTTGAGGACATTGTCCTTGTTGGACAGGAAGATGTCGCTCCAGACTTCCGGATGGGACAGGGCGATGCGCGTTGTATCTCTCAGGCCGCCGGCCGCGAACTGTTCGCAGTGATCCGGCATGACGGCGGCAAGAGCGTAAGCGACGGCATGCGGCAAGTGGCTGGTAAATGCCAGCGCGACATCGTGTTGTCGGGCAGGCAGGATGGTAACACGGCTGCCCAGGGTTTTCCAGAGCCGGCAGACGGCACGCACACTGGCGTCCGTTGCCTGGTCTGGCGTGACGATACAGACAGAGCCTTCAAAAAGGTCAGCGCGTCCGTAGGCGACTCCGCTCTGTTCTGAACCCGCCAGGGGGTGGCTTCCGACGAAATTCAATCCTTTGGCCGCTTGGATGATTTCGGTTTTTGTGCTTCCGACGTCCGTGATGAGTGTTTTGGCGATCCCCAGGCGCTTGAGTTCTCTGAGCTTGGCTTTGATGTCCTCGACAGGCGAGCACAAAATGATAAGGTCGCTGTGTTTGACGGCGCCGGCAAAATTGTTCGTTCCCGTATCGATCGCGCCCTGTCTTTTGGCAGCCGCGATTTTCTTTTTGTCCCGGAAATAGCCGCAGACTTCTTGGCTTATGTTTTGTTTTTTGACGGCCATGCCGATCGAGCCGCCCAAAAGGCCGACGCCCACGATCGTTATCTTACGGAATAGGGGCTTGCGCATCACATTTCCCTGTGGATCGCCAGCGCGATCTTTTCCAGGCTTTGCATAAGGGTTGTCAGCTTTTCCGGCAGGAGCGATTGTGCTCCGTCCGAAAGGGCTTCTTCGGGTTTTGTATGGGCTTCAATGATGAGGCCATCGGCACCGGCGGCAACAGCAGCACAGGCCAGGGGCGCGACCAGGTTCCATTTGCCCGCGGCGTGGCTCGGGTCTGCGATAATGGGCAGATGCGAAAGCTGTTTGACGACGGGTATGGCGCTGACGTCGAAGGTGTTGCGCGTCGCGTCTTCAAAAGTCCTGATGCCCCGTTCGCAGAGGATGACGTTATGGTTGCCTTCGGCCATGATGTATTCCGCCGACATGAGGAGTTCCTTGACGGTGTTCGCCAAGCCTCTTTTGAGCAGGACAGGTTTGCGGGTCAGGCCGACCTCTTTCAAGAGTGTGAAATTCTGCATGTTGCGCGCGCCGATCTGCAGGATGTCGGCATATTGCGCGACCGTCCCGACGTCGCGTACGTCCATGACTTCCGTGACCGTCGGCATGTTCAGTTTTTTGCTGACGCGCGAGAGGATCTTGAGGCCTTCCAGGCCCATGCCCTGGAAGGCATAGGGAGACGTCCTCGGCTTGTAGGCGCCGCCGCGCAAAACGGATGCCCCGGCAAATTTGACCTCTTCGCCTATCTCCAGCAAAAGGTCTTCGTTCTCAATGGCGCAAGGGCCGGCAAGGACGATGATCTTTTTGCCGCCGATCTTCAGGTGCTCCCCGATAGGGACGACCGAATTCTCTTTTTTGAATTCACGGGAGACGAGTTTGTAGGGCGCCAGGATCGGGATGACGTTTTCTACGCCGTGAAAGGCCTCCAGCGGGATGGCCCTGAGCGCGTCTTCGGGGCCGATCAGCCCGATGATCGTCCTCTCTGTGCCTTTGGAGATATGGGGTTTGAGCCCCAACTTGTCGGCGCGGTCTAGGATGTGGTCGATGTCTTCTTTTTTGGCGTCTGGCCGCAGAACGATAATCATTTAAAGTCCTCCTTTACCGAACCATTAATTTACTGATGGTTCAATATGTCTTTGAGTGCACGGATCAATTTTATATTTTCCCGCCTCGTCCCGATGGTGATGCGGGAATAATTATCCAGATTGTATTGGCTCATTTCGCGGATGATGACGCCCTTTTTGAGCAGTTCCCTGAAGAGGCTCCTGGCGTCCATGTCCGTGCGCACGAAAATAAAATTCGTTGCGCTTTTTTTGAACCAGACGCCGAGTTCTGCCAGGGCATTCTCCATGAATCTCATTTCCTGTGCAACGAGGGCCAAACTCTTGCGTACGAACGCCTTGTCATCCAGGGCGGCGCAGGCCGCGGCTTGGGCAACGGAATTGACGTTGAACGGCTGACGGATGCGTTCCGCCGCAGCGACGAATTCCTCGTCGGCAATCATGTAGCCGACACGCAATCCTGCCAGGCCGTAGATCTTGGAAAAAGTCCTGAGGACCGCGATATTTTTGCGGCCCACGAGTTCCAGGGTCTTGGGAAAATCCTCTTGTTGCGCAAATTCAACGTAGGCTTCATCGAAGACGGCCAGGACTCCCTGCGGGATCCGGTCGAGAAAATCGAGTACCGCCCGGGCCGTGACGTATGTCCCTGTCGGATTGTTGGGATTGGCGATAAAGATGGCTTTTGTTTTCGGCGTGATACGGCCGGCCATCGCCTCCAGGTCAAAGGTGAAGTCTTTCAGCGGGACGGCGATCACCCGGAAACCGTTGATAGAGCCGCTGATCTTGTATTCAACGAAGGTAACGTCCGCCGTGATGATCTCGGCATCCGGGGCCTTGATGGTTTTCAGGATCACGTCAATGAGCTCATCCGAACCGTTGCCGAACAGGAGATTGCCTTCCCTGACGCCAAGCATCCGTGCGAGCTTGCGTTTGAGATAATGACAGCTTCCTTCCGGGTAGCGGTTCAACGCCGGCAGGGCTTTTCTTGCGGCGTTGATCGCCAGCGGAGAAGGTCCGAGCGCGTTCTCGTTGGACGCCAACTTTGTGACGTCGGCAATGCCGAGTTCCCGCTTGACCTCTTCGATGGGCTTGCCCGGCTTGTAAGCGTCGATATTATCGATATCTTTGCGTATCAGTTCCATATGTTATCCGATGCTGCCGTTACTCTGCGACAGGGTATGATCCCAGGACTTTGAGGAATTTGCACTTGTCTTCCAGGGCCCTGAGGGCCTTTTTGACCTTGTCGTCCTGGACGTGTCCAGCCAAGTCTACGAAGAAGAAGTAATCCCATGCCTTGCGTTTGGACGGCCGCGATTCGATCTTGGTCAGGTTGATGCCGTATTTTTTGAAAGGCAGAAGCATATCGTGCAGGGCCCCCACCCTGTCTTTGATCGAGAACATGATCGATGTCTTGTCGTGTCCCGTTCTTTGCGCCTGGGATTTTCCGACCACCAGAAACCGCGTGATGTTATGCGGGCTGTCTTCGATCTCCCTGGCGACGATCTTCAGGCCGTATTCTTTGGCGGCCAGAAGCGACGCAATGCAGGCCGAACGGGGTTCCTTGGCTGCGATCTGAGCGGCGCGTGTTGTGCTGGAAACTTCGATCAGATCGGCCTTCGGCAAATTGCTTTCCAGCCACAGGCGGCATTGGCCGAAGACCTGGGGGTTGGAGTAGATATTGACGATCGCGTTCTTCGGGTGTTTTGACAACAGATTGTGCGAAATATCCAGCATCACCTGGGAACAGATGCTAAGGTCCGAATCGACGAGCATGTCGAGCGTGTGTGAGATGGCGCCCTCGATGGAGTTCTCTATCGGGATGACGCCGTAATCCGCATTGTCCTTTTCTACCTCCATGAATACGTCCGTAATGGTATTACAGGAGAGATACGAGACGCTGGACCCGAATTTTTTAAGCGCCGCCAAATGCGAGAATGTGGTCCGGGGCCCCAGGTATGCGATCACGAGAGGTTTTTCCATGGCCAGGGAGGCGCTCATGATCTCGCGCCAGATCGCGATCAGCGTTTCCTTGTTGAGAGGGCCGTGGTTCTCCCGGATGATCTTCGAGAGGACTTCGTTTTCCCTGGCAGGCGCGTAGACCGCCTCTCCTGTTTTGTTTTTCATTTTTCCGATCTCGAGGATCCGGCAGGCACGTTTGTTGAGCAGCCCGACGATTTCCCTGTCGATCGCGTCGATATCTTTGCGTATGCGTTTAATGGCCATCTGTCGTCTCCTTAAGGATGGAAGACTCTGTCTCTTGCGATGTTCCTTCCGGGGCCGGTCCTTTGGTCTCTTCGGGCAATGGTGACGCCGTTTCTGCGGCGCTTGATTCCAGGGTCAGGGTCCGCTCTTCTTCGCTCGAGAGCGGCGTGATCTCGCCTTCGCCCGAAGCCAGCTTCATGTTCATGAGCATATCTTGTTGGGCGAATTCTTCGATCTTGGGCAGCTCGTTTAGAGATTTAAGCCCGAAATAGTCCAAGAAGAAGCGAGTGGTTCCATAGACAAACGGACGGCCGATCACTTCTTTGCGTCCGACGATGCGGATCAGGTTTTTCTCAAGCAGGCTTTTGACGACACCGTCACAATTGACCCCCCGCACGGCCTCGATATCGATACGTGTCACCGGCTGCTTGTAGGCGATGATCGCCAGGGCCTCCAGGGATGGGCCGGTCAGTTTTTCCGTATGCTTGATCTTATAGAATTCCTTGATCGTGCCGGCGCTCTCTGGCGCTGTTACCATTTGAAATCCGCCGGCGATCTCGATGATGCGTATGCCGCTGGAACGTTCCTCATGCTCTTTTTTGAGGGATTCGATCAGGTCGCGGATCTCGGATGTCTGAAGGTTCGTGAATACTTTTTTGATGTCTTCCAGGAGCAACGGTTTGTTGCTCACAAAGATCAGGGCTTCCATGTCTGTTTTGACTTGATTGGGATCGAGCATATCCGTCATGAGGCACCTAATATTTTAGTTTTTTTCTGCGCATCACTCCGGCCGTGCCCGGCGCAATGCCGGGGAAGACGAAGAATTGATGCGTTGTTTGTAAACGAAATTCAGTAGTTCTTCCGCGTCCTTGAACAGCGATTGCTTTTTCATGGCCTCCTGGATCATTTCTTTGGCTTCGTGCTTTTTATACTCTAGCTGCATGAGGATGTCTACGGCTTCGTCGATGATATTTTTCGGCAGGGCCGACGTCTTGGAGGCGCCTTCTTCTTGGATCAGACCGAATTTCCCGATCTTTCCCTGCAGCTTGGCAATGATCTCTTTGGCCCGCTGAGGGCCGATGCCTGGTAGAGACCTCAAAAAAGCGACATCGGCTTCGTCGATGGCGCGGGCAATGGCGGCGATCGACGTATTGATGGCGCGCAGTGCCGCTTTAGGCCCGATGCCGGAGACAGTGATGAATTCCTCAAAGAATTCTTTTTCGATCTCGTTCAAGAACCCGATCAGGACAGGCGTGCTGCGTGACGGTTCCAGTTGGTGATAGTGATATGTGATGAAGCGCACACATCCGTCTTGGTCGACGTGGTTGTCGATCGCCGCCATGGTGATCACAGGCAAAAAGACTTCGTAGGCGATGCCCTGGTTTTCCAGGACGACCGAGTTTTTCCGTTTCTCTATCAGTTTGCCGCCGATGCGTGCGATCATAATAGTTTGGCCCGGATCGTCAAAGCGTGCGTCACGGCCAGCGAGATGGCATCTGTCGTATCGACGGGTCCGAAGGATTCACGCGCAGCGCCGAACATGTGCTCGATCATTTTCTGCACCTGTTCTTTGGATGCGTGCCCATGCCCCGTGGTGACCTGTTTGACGCGCGTGGCCGGATATTCGAAGAAGGCGACCTTTTTTTCCTCCGCCAGCATGCAGATGACCCCGCGGGCGTGTCCGAGCAGAGATGCCGTCAGGGGGTGCTTATAGTGCGCATACAGTTTTTCCAGCACAAGGGCGTTGGGTTTGTACTTCTCCAGGATGTCCGTCAGCTCTCTGTGGATCTGCGACAGGCGCTTCGGCAATTCATCTTTCATCCGTGTTTTGATAAAGCCCGACCTTTTGACGGTAAAACCGTGCCTGTCGGCTTCAATGAGGCCGTAACCTGTTACGTGCAATCCCGGGTCAATGCCGAGGATGAGCATCTGTTTTATTATTCTCCGGTTGATTCGATCAGTTCATCCGGGATGTCAAAATTAGCATAGACGTGCTGGACATCTTCGTGTTCTTCCAGGGCATCCATAAGTGACAGGATTGTGTTGGCCGTATTTTTTTCCGTGATCTTGATGGTCGAGGTCGGGATCATGGTGAGCTCGGCGTTCTCAAACGGGATCTTGGCGGCCGTCAAGGCGTTCTTCACGGATTCCAGGTCATGCGGCTGCGTTGTGATCTCGTAGACGTCGGCTTCGCTTTTCATGTCCTCGGCCCCCGCATTGAGCACGATGTCCATGAGCTTGTCTTCCCCGATGGCTTTCTTGTCGACCGTCAGGAAACCTTTTTTCTGGAACAGGAAATTTACGGCTCCGGCCTGGGCCATATTGCCGCCTTTTTTAGACATCATGTTCCTTAGTTCCGCCGTCGTTCTGTTCTTGTTGTCTGTGACGGCGTCGATCATGATGGCGATACCTGCCGGACCATACCCTTCATAGGTTACTTCTTCATAGGTGACGCCCGGGAGCTCGCCTGTACCCCTCATGATCGCCTTTTCGATATTGTCCCACGGCATGTTTCCTTCTTTGGCTTTTGCCACGGCCGTACGCAGACGGATATTCGTTTCCATATTACCACCGCCGGAACGTGCGGCCGCCGTCAGCTCTTTGATCAGTTTCGTGAAGAGCTGGCCGCGCTTGGCATCGATCGCTGCCTTCTTGTGTTTGATACTTGCCCACTTTGAATGACCTGACATTCTAACCTCACAATTTCCCGCTGGATCTTTTCGTTTGAAATAGACCCCGGGTCTCCCTCAGCGGTTGTCCGAGAGACGGGAGGTCGTTTCCTCTGTATCTGTTGATTCGAGAATCCTGTGTGTTTTTTCAACCTATGTCCGTCCCTGAAAGGACGGACATAGGTTGAGGCGACGTCAAAATAGGCATATAAGCCGAGTTCTGTCTCCCCCGCTGTTTCGTTTTGGTTCGTTCGGTTCCACCGAAAGCGAAACAAAACGGCGGGGGCGATAGCCATTTGACTTCTCCCTCCGATTGCTCGGCGGGATCTAGCAGCCAACCCGTTCCGACACACGATGTTCAGGCGGACAACCCTATTCCTGTTATCCAGGATGTCGGAGCCTACTTGGCATTGCTCTACGCAGAGATTGCCGCGTTTCACCCCCGCCGACGCATTTGTGGCGGGACTCGTCTCTGTGGCTCTGATCCGTCCGTTACATGAAGTAACGGAGGCGGTTATTACCCGCTGCGTTGTCCTCTAGAGCTCGGACTTTCCTCCCCGGAAACCTTCAGGCTTCCATGGGCGGCTATCCTGCCTATTTTGGAACGTTCTTCTTTTATAGCCAAACGCGCCAGTTTATCGGCGCCTTTATTGAGTTCCCTCGGGATCTGTTGAATGCGACAGGTATCGAAGTCTCGTAAAAGCGTTTTAGCCTGTTCGAACAGGTGTTGGATATTTTTGTTTTTGACCTTGTATTCTCCGCTGATCTGGCGGCACAGCAATTGGCTGTCGGAAAAGATGGTCACTTTTCGCACGTTCATCTCCAGGGCTTCCCGGAGGGCCGTAATCAGGGCCGTGTATTCAGCGACATTGTTGGTCTGGCGGCCGATGTATCTGGATATATTTTTGACCGGGACCTCTGCCTGGGAGAAAATGACGCCCACCCCGGCGTCGCCGGGATTGCCCATGGAAGAACCGTCAATATAGATGTCCATGGTAATAAGAGCTATTCGCCTTCCTCAAGATAAAGGATCCTATTGCAATTCTCGCAAGTGATCAGGCGATTATACATCTTGATCTCGTTGATCACCTGGTGAGGGACGCGCATGTGGCATCCTTCACAGGAGTTGTTCGAAACCTGTACCAGCGCCACGCCGCCGCGGCCATGGAGGATGTGTTCGTAGGCCTGGAGGATTTTTTTGTCGATGCCCGCCGCCGCGATCTGTCTTTTTCCTTCCTCGGCCTGCAGGGAGGCATCTGTGTCCTTCGCCTGCTCCTCAACTGCCCTTTTTTCTTCGTTATAGACTTTTTCTTCTCCGGCAAGGACCTTTTTTTCCTCATCCAGGGCCTTTTTGGCCGTTTCGATCTCATCCATCAGCCTGAGGATCTCTTCTTCGATGACGGATTTGTCGGCTTTCAGGCTTTCGATCTCCGCAAGCTTGGCCTGGTATTCCTTGTTGGTTTTGAGGACCCCCAGCTGAGATTGGGATTTTTTGATGCCTTCTTCCTTGGCGCCCAGGTCCCCCTCTTTCTCTTTCTGTTTGAGCTGCATTTTTTGCAGGTTGCTTTCCAGGGATTTGTAATTGGCTTTCTTATCTTCGAATGCCTTCTGCAATCTTTCCAGGAGGACAGGGACTTCTTCCTTTTTCTGCTTAAGATCAAATATGCGCTTGTCCAGTTCCTGGAGTTCGACGAGTTTTTTTAGCTCCGCGCTAATATCCGGCGTTGACAAAATACACTCCTTAACTTTGTCTATGATGGGTTTTATTTCTTCTCAAAGTTAGGCCCTTCGCTTATTCGGAATTGCGAAGGCCTACCCTCTCTGGGTTAACTCCGAGCTTCGGCAAAACTTTGTTTTGCCAGGCAGTAAATTTCCAGAAGGCTGGCTTGGCCGGCCGGAGAGGAAATTTACAAGTGTTTAAGCGAGGAGTCAACGTTTATTCCTCATGCGCGCCAGAGGCTGTTCGAAAATTTCCTTCGCAAGCTCGGGACACATTTCGCCAGAGGCTGCTGATTGTTCCTGAACATAAGCGCTCGATAATTTTCTCGTAGCCGCCAGAGGCGACTCGAAAATTCTCTTCGCATGTTCGGGACACATTTCGCCAGAGGCGAAATGTGGGCGCAGAAGGACTTGGTCACTGCGGCCCCGGAGGGGCCTGCGTAACCTCCCCTCGTTCGCTGACGGCCAGAGGCCTTTTCCTCGCTATTCGCTCGGCGCTTTCTCGCTTCAAGTCCCGCAGAGCTTACATATGCTCGGTTCTCTTTACCGGAATTTTTCTTGAAATCAATGGGCGCAGAAGGACTTGAACCTTCGACCTCTGCCATGTGAGGGCAGCACTCTAACCAGCTGAGCTATGCGCCCGGGTCTTGATAGATCTTTACGCTATGACAAAATCCTTCTCTCCGGGAAACGAAATAACGCAAGCTCGTCCCGAGCCTGTCGAGGGGCTGAGCTATGCGCCCGCGGAGCACCTTAATGTCACATCTCGGCGACGTCCCGAGGTCGTGTGTTTTTAAATACACGGACCGAGGGAAAGCCTTGAGATTATATATTTCATCCCTCGCGGCGCATGATTTAATTTGCAGCCGCTCGGGATTCACTTTTGCTCTGCAAAAGCTCATGGGCCCTGGAGGATTCTCCCGATGCGCTCGCTTCATTCGCTGTCGGGATCCCGCTGAAATTGTTTCATTTCGGTGCGGGAGAACCTCCTTCGTTTCTGCCAAAAAATGGGCCCACAGGGATTCGAACCCCGGACCAAGTGATTATGAGTCACCTGCTCTGACCGACTGAGCTATGGGCCCCAAAGGCCATTGATTTTCTCGTCGGAGAAAACAGCTTTTTAAGAAGTTTTGCTTCCTATAATGCCAAAAATAGCAAGAATTGCAGCGGTTCTGGCATCGCCTAGACTTCGTCAAATCTTTATGCAAAAATGCCTGAATTTAAGACTTTTATTTATACCACAAAGTTAACGATGTTGCAAGCGAAAAAGCAGATAGCCATTTTTATATAACCCATTAAAATAAATATGGTTGCAAGAAGAATGACGAAATAGTTGCCAAAATGTCGAAAACTTTTCTGTTGGTTGCTACCATTATGGCAAACGGCGCGCAAGCGGTTGTTGCGAACGACAAAAAACCCACCTGTTATGGTGGGCTTATATCCTGAACCTGTCCTTCCCGGGAAGAGAACCTCTAAGATTTGATCATGCGTTTTAAAAACTGGGAGAGCATCTCTTGGTTCTTTTCTGGCATAAAGCTGAAGAAAGCGCCGGTTTCGTGGATAACCCTGCTGGTGGCATCCCATCCGGCATTGATGATATTGACCGGTTCCGAGCGGATAACCTCAACGACAGCGGTGATATAGCGGTAATTATCCAGGTGGATGTTGATTGCCAGCTCCGTACCCGGGTGCAAGAGGTTCTGGGTTTCGAAAAGGACGCCGCCCATGCTGAGGTTCTTGATCTCTGTTTTGACAAAATTCGGATAGACGTAGTATTCGCCCGGCAATCCCACTTGCAGTCTTTTATATCTGCGGCGGTTGATGCCTGTGTAAAGGCCGTTGGAGATCTCTTTCTCCATCAGGTTGTCGCGCAGGACGACGTCATCTTTATATCTGTCGAGCTCAAACTCCTTGAAACTGTTGCCGTAGTATCTTTCGATGTTCTGCCGGATTTCGGTGCGTGTGCTGATAAGGACGACGATCTCGCAGCGGCTGATCTGACGGATCAACTCGATGACGCCTTTATTAAGAGGGTCGGCCATGGCGACCGTCAGCAGTTTGTCGTTTTTTTCGATAGGCAGAACACAGAAGTCGCATGCGAACTCCGCAGGAATGCATGCCAGCGCATCTTCCGCGACGATATAAGATTTCAGGGGGATATAGGAATATCCGAACTCGCAGGTCAGGTGGGTGGCGATATTTGCGTCTTTGATATAGCCCAGTTCGATGAGCCTCTGGCTTAAGTATCCGCCTTTGACCTTTAGGTGTTCGTAGGCATCTTTCAACTGTTCAGCTGTGATCAGCCTCTTCTCTACCAGTGAAGTGCCGAGGTTGATTTCCGTGTTGAGATTTGTAAACATGCGCACCCCGTTGTGCAAGGCCAATACATCTATCTCTCATTCTGGCAGGGTTGGACCTTGCCAAAACCTCCTTTTTTGCCTGGGGAATATCATATATTATTACAATAATAGTATAACATATGTCCAAAATATATTAAAGGCCACATGAAACATATTGCCTTACAATAAGTTATAGAAATTTTCAGAATGATATGAGAATATTTGTAACCAAGGCAATGAGTAAGAAGAAATTGAAGGAAAGAGCGACTTCGGAAGCTACGGCATCCGCAGCAACGGGGATGTTTTGAGAAAAAATCCTGACGGCGCGGAAGGCGGTCGGCAAAGAAAAGAGCACGAATAGGCCCGGCCAGTCTAGGATTCCCATGCCGACGTAGGCGCAAATGATCGCATAAGGAAGGCATGCGAGGACAATGAAGGTTTTTATCCCTGTGCGGGGTCCGAGCAGCGTTGCAAGCGTTTTGATTTTTTTACGGGAATCGAATTCCCTGTCTCTGAGATTGTTGGCGAACAGGACAAGGGCGACCAGGATGCCTACAGGGATAGATAACAAAAAAACGTTCCACGAGAGATGCCTGGTTTGTACAGCATAACTGCCTTCCATGATGATAGGGCCGAAAGCCAGGAAGACTGCAGGTTCTCCCAGGGCAATATATTTGAGGCCGCGTTCAGGCAGCGCCGTATAGAATAAGTTCAAGAACAAACCCAGGATGATGAGAGGCCAGAGATATGCCGTGCGCAGGATCGCCAGGGCCATGCCGATAACAAGGGCGCCTCCAGCAAGGATTATTGAGAGATATAAAAGCGCTTTGGGGGTGATCAGGCCCGCAAATACACTGTGAGGCCTGTAAAGGGCGGTCGGCGCATCGGGGGTATCAACTCCGTATTTGAGGTCAAAATAATCATTGAAGGTGTTGGCGCACGCATGAAGCATGCAAGTACCGAAGATGACCAAAAGATACAGTCCGATGGACCCATGTTGTGTTGCTGCGGCCGCTGTCCCCAGGGTTACGGATGAGATGCCGATGGGTAAAGACCATCCCCTGATAACGGTCAGGAAGCGGCCCGGGAGGTTCATGGGGTATGTTGGCGATGATGGGCCGGCGGGGTGCTTTTGTTCAGGATGTCATCGTGTATTATGCGTTCAAAAAGATCTTTCCTGCGGAAATTGTCGTTGAGTTCTGCAATGATCAGCCAGACGGCGCCGATCAGGAGAAGTTCGCTGAAGAATAACCAGGATAAAGGGTGGTTCATAGGGATTTGGTTCCTTTGATCAGGAGGTCTTTCAGGGCTTTGCGGCAGCCTTTTTGCGCCTTCCCTGCCGGATACCCCATGGCAATGACAGCCAGGAGGTCCAGGTCTTTATCCAGTTTCAGAATATCTGCAACTTCCTTTTTCTTGTTCAGGATCTCGCCCATCCAGCAGGTTCCGATGCCGAGGCTCTGGGCTTCCAGAAGCATGTTTTGGATCGATGCCCCGGCAGCCATGAGGTCTTTGTCCCTGTTGTAGGAATCCGCAATATCCATACAGACGACGATGATGGCCGCCGCCCGGCGGATGATGGATCCGTATGTAGTGAAGGCAGCGATCCGGCTGCGGACATCCGCGTTCTCGATGACGCCAAAGCGCCAGGGTTGATTGTTGAGCCCCGAAGGGGCCCAGCGGCCTGCCTCGAGGACTTTCGCGATGTCCGCGGCCGCGAGTTTGTCACTGCTGAAGTTACGGACGGAGCGTCTTGCCTTAATGATATACAGGGTATTCTTCATGTTCCTGCGCCTGATTCGGGACCCGGGGATCAGTATTCCCGTTCGTGCGCCAAGGTCATGTCGAGAAAGGTCCGTAGCTTTCTGGACCGGGACGGATGCCTGAGTTTGCGCAGGGCCTTGGCCTCGATCTGCCGGACGCGTTCGCGCGTGACCTTGAAGACGTTTCCGACCTCTTCGAGAGTTTTGGGCGCGCCATCGGAGAGCCCGAAACGCAGCATCAGGATCTTCTTCTCTCTTTCCGTCAGCGTGTTGAGCGCGGAATTCATCTCATCCTTGAGCATGACATGGACGGTGGCGTTGGCCGGAGAGATAGCCCTCTTGTCTTCGATGAAATCGCCGAAATGCGTGTCGCCCTCGTCGCCGATCGGGGTCTGAAGGGAGATAGGTTCCTGCGCGATCTTAAGGATGTTCTTGATCTTGTCCTGCGGCATGCGCATGGATTTGGCGATTTCCTCCGGAGAGGGTTCGCGGCCGTACTCCTGGACAAAGATGCGCGAGATGCGGATGATCTTGTTGATAGTCTCCGTCATGTGCACGGGAATGCGGATGGTCCGCGCCTGGTCAGCGATCGACCGCGTGATGGCCTGGCGGATCCACCATGTCGCATAGGTGGAGAATTTATAGCCGCGGCGGTATTCGAATTTTTCGACGGCCCTCATCAGGCCGATGTTGCCCTCTTGGATGAGGTCCAGGAAAGACAACCCGCGGTTGGTGTAACGCTTGGCGATGCTGACGACGAGCCTGAGGTTCGCTTCGACGAGGGCTTTTTTGGCTCTTTGGAACCGGGAATGGCGGATCTTGATGAGCTTGAGCTGTTCTTTGAATTTCTTGGGGGCCATGCCCATTTGCCTTAAGGCCTTATTCCTTTTTTGCCTCAGGGCGCGGACATCGCCCTTTGATTTCTTCTCTCGGATCTTTTTGAGTTCCCTGTCGGCTGCATCGGCCTGCCTGACAAGGCTGCTCATCTGGTGGACGATGTCTTCAAGGGCCGGCGTGGCCAGGTTCAGGGCGAAAAGATACGCCGCCGTCGCGTCGTCCCTTTTTGTTCTGAGGAGTTTTTTGAGCGTCGTCGCAAATTTCTTGAGCGTCTTCTCGCGCTTGATGGCGATATCTTCTTTGACGACGTTCTCGATGTGGATCTCGTTCGTCAAGACCTGCCTGATCAGGAGAATGACTTCGTGTTTGACGAATTTGGAGGACAACAGGAGTTGACGGAAGTTGTTCTCCGTCTCTTCGATCTTTTTAGCCAGGCGGAGCTCGTCTTCTCTGGACAATAGCGAGATCCGCCCCATCTGTTTTAAATACATCTTGACGGGGTCGTCGAGCGGCAGGAGCCTGTCTTCAACCTCATCGAGTTCTTTCGGTTCTTCGGTCTTTGAAATATCTTCGAGTTTTTCTTCCGTCAGTTCGTTGTCGACGATCTGAATGTCTTCGTCATTGAGCATTTCGAAGACTTCGTCGATATCGTCGGATGAAACGATATCCTCCGGGAGGACATCGTTGACTTCGTCATACGTGAGGTATCCCTTCTTCTTGCCCAGCGCGATCAGTTTATCCAGGCTTTTCTTTACGACCGGTTTTTCCATGGAATGGGCTCCTTCGTTTTGGCTGCAAGGGTATGTATTCTTCTTGAGGACCTATGAGTGCCTGCCGCTTTTAGCGGCGGCTTCGTCAATAGCGTTCTCATTCGATCTCTGTTTGATCAAATCGTTGTATTCAACAACAAGATGCTGCAACACCTCTTCGTTCCCGGACGATTGTGCTTCCTGGATGCGGTGGTGTAATTCCTGGCAACGGTGCAGGATCTTGTCGCGTTTGAGACGACGCACACAGTCTTCGATAAGCTTTTCTTTTTCGGAACAGTTATGGATGTCGAGCGCCGCAAGCTCTGCGATGATATTGATGGCGTCGTCATCATCCAGATAATGCATGAGCACGTTCGGCTTGAAATTTTTTCCCTGGTCGAAGAAGTCAAAGATGAACGTAACGATCTTGCGTAATTTATCCGAAACGAAATCAGACGGTTCGATAAGGTGGCGCAAATGGTCGATCAAATGCATTTCTTCGAGCATCAGCTTGACGAGCATCCTTTCGGTAACCGGGATCTCCGTGAGGCGCTGGTGTTCCATGGCGTTCAGGGCGATGGCGCCGTCGGTAGACATGGCATCCGCCTGGATCGTCTCTTCTATATTTTTCAGGTCTTGCATGAGCGCTTCTTCATCGACGTCGACGGATGCCGCCGTCCGCTTCACATATTCCGCACGGGTCGTATGGTGCCGGAATTGATGGATGGTCGGCAGGATTTCGCGCACGATCTTGTCTTTCCCGTGGGTGCTCTTGGCGTCATATTTGGCCAAAAGGAGATTCAGTTTGTAGTCGAAGATCGGTGAGGCTTTATCGATGACATCCTTGAGGGCGGCGCCGCCGTTATGCCTGACGAACGCGTCAGGGTCTTCTCCCTTAGGAAGGCCGGCGATGCGCACGTCCATATCTTCCTTAATGAGCAGGTCCAGCGCACGCAATGTCGCCATCTCTCCCGCCAGGTCCGGGTCATAGAGCAGGACGACACGG
This sequence comes from Candidatus Omnitrophica bacterium UBA6210, assembly GCA_002421805.1. Classification (GTDB taxonomy): domain Bacteria; phylum Omnitrophota; class Gorgyraeia; order Velamenicoccales; family Velamenicoccaceae; genus Velamenicoccus. Next base: position 46,600 of record DISM01000002.1, on the reverse strand, counting down.
TTCGTGAAGCGTTTGATCAGGCGGATCTGGTCTTCTGTCAGGGCGGTCCCAAGGGAGGCGACGATGTTTTTGACGCCTGCTTCGAACGGAACGATCATGTCGAGATAGCCTTCGACGACGACTACCTGGTCCGCCTGGCGGATGTATTCTTTGGAGACATCCAGGCCAAAGAGGTTCTTTCCTTTGATGTAGATGGCGGTTTCCGGTGAATTGATGTATTTGGGTAGTGATTCATCCAGGACGCGGCCGCCGAAAGCGATGACGCGGCCCTTGACGTCGGCAATAGGGAACATGATCCTGTTGCGATACCGGTCGTAATACCCGCCGTTCTCCTTTGCGACGACCAGTCCTGATTTGTCGAGCGCCGCAAGAGAGATCTTCTGCGATTTAAAATAGGCGATGAGGCTGTCCCACTCTCCGGGTGCGTATCCCAGCCGGAAGCGCTGGGCTGTTTCTTTGGAGATACCCCGGGCCGGCAGATAATTCCTGGCGGTCTTGGCGTCAGCGGCCTGCAGGAGGCGGGCGTGGTAGAACGACGCCGCTTGTTCGTAGAGACCCTGCAGGGTTTTCCTGTAATCCTCTTTGCCTTTTTGGGATGCTGTTAGTTCCGGCTCCGGCAAGGGGACGCCGCATCTCTGCGCAACGATTTCCAGGGCTTCCCGGAAACCGACCTTTTCGTACTGCATGACAAAGGTGATGGCATTGCCTCCTTGTCCGCAACCGAAGCAATGGAAGATCTGTTTGTCCGTGCTGACAATGAACGACGGCGTCTTTTCGGCGTGGAAGGGGCAATTGGCGCGGAAGTTCCTTCCCGCCCGCTTGAGCGGGATATACGAAGAGATGAGCTCGACGATATTGCAGCGATCCAGGACGTCACTAATGAGGTTGTCTGGATACAGTCTGGGCATTACCTTTTGACTCTTGTGAATCCGGAACAGGACAATATCTTGAGATTTCCGGATTTTTCGAGTTTGTCCAAAAGCAGGTTCAGGCCGAGCGAGTCTGAGGAGATGTGCCCTGCCACGATGACATTGATGTTCTTGCCCTGAAGCTTTTTGTAGAATTCGTCGCTGACATGCATGCCCACGACGGTTCCGACGCCGGCGCTCAAGAGGTGGTCTGCGATATCCTTGGGTCCCTCGGTCCCTCCCGTCATATCAATGAAGATCTTTCCCGTTTTGTTCCTGGGGGCGCCGAAGAGGATGACGGGGGCATTATTGTTCTTGGCGGCGATCCTGTATTCTTCTATATCTAAAAGAAGGCTAATGACGTCTTTGAGCTGTTCGGGTTTTTTGCGGTCAAAGAGCTTTTGCAGGAAGCTTACCGCATGGTTGTCCGCCGGCGTATGGGCGCAGATAAAGGGGATCCCCAAAAGCTGGGCTGCGTTGGCCGCCCGCTGGTGGTTGGCCGCGTGGGTCCTGCGGCCTACCTCCTTCATACGTTCCCCCGTGAGGCCCTCGGCCACGTTGACGGGGATGCCGAGCTGTTCGTAGATGTCCGCCTGCATCCGCATCACTTCATGGAGACCGGCAAAACCCCTTCCCTGAGGATGGTGGCTTAGGGCCAGATCGACCTTCGGCCGCTGTGCGCCGCGCCCCGAGCCATTGAGGCGGTCGATGAGCAGGAGTTCCGAGGTGTCGATGTCAATGCCGGCCATGACGGTCTTGATCTCTTTGTCCGGCTGGCCGTTGAGAAGCCGGCTGTCGTCATAGGGGTTTTTCAGCCTGTCTGTATCGAACCACGCCTTTTCCTTTGCGGAGAGCGTCGCATACTCCTCATTTGTTCTTTTAAGGCCTTCATGGACAGTTTTGGCCCCGCGAGGGTCCGCGTCGATCCCCGAGGCGACGATGAATTCATAGATCTTCTGGAGTTTCATCTTGTCAGAGGCTCCTTCGCTTTTATTTTTCGATATGTTCGACGGCCGCGCTGATGGGTTAGCGTTCGACGGCCCTGAACGGTTCTGGATTGAGTTTCCCGGGGAAAAACTTGCCGATCAGCCCTTCGTAACTGCCTTTATAGATGGCCGGCGCCATGGCGATGAGCTTGTGTCCGAAGAGCGAGGACTTGGCGCTTACTTCCAGATACTGGATCGTTGAGATGGTCATGATGAAAAGGCCGATGCTGCAGATCCATAGGCCCCTCACAAAACCGATCAAGAGCCCCGCCCATTTATCGAGGACATTCTTGGCTTCGATCTTGATGAGGAGGAAAAAAGATTCCCGGACGATGCGGATGAGCAGTGTTACTGCGACAACCAGAGCGACGAAGACAAACACGTCCCCGGCATCCAGGGGCAGGGCCGGAAGTTTTTGGTTGAGCATGTCCGACAAGGGGGTCGTATAGGTGTGGAAGGCCGTAACCGTGACAAGCCAGAGGCTGAAGAGCTTAAAGATCTCTATGATGAATCCTGTCTTGACGCCGATGTAGCACATACGCAGGATAACGGCGATCATCAGGAAATCGACCCAGTTGATTCCTATGAAATACTTTGTGAGCATTAAACCTTTTTGTGTGAACGGTGACGTCTTCGGGCATGGTCCGCCCAAGAGCATGACCCACCGCGCATATCTAAGTGATTTTGTGACAATGTGTAACAGTAAAGAGCAGACCCCTTAAGCAAAAATTTTTGAAAGTATAACACAGGAATATGCCTCTGTCAAGGGAGGCGCCACAACCCCGTTAGAGAATTTCGTTCTCTAACGGGGTTGACTTCCCCGGGGGTTTATGTTAAAGTTGCGCGTATGGAAAATCAAGATAAGACAAAGACCATGCATGATCAGGATGTCCTTTTGGAGCAGTTGGCCAAGGCAAGGCAGGAGCTCTCGACCCTCTATGAGATCTCTAACGCCATGCATAAGACCCTGGCTCTGGATGAGATCCTTTTTATCATTCTGACGGGGGTCACCTCGCATTCGGGCCTGGGGTTCAACAGGGCCATGCTTTTTCTTCTGGATTCGTCCGGAAAATTCCTGGAAGGCCGCATCGGGATCGGTCCCGACAACGGCGAGGAAGCCAGGCGCATCTGGAGGTTGGTCGATGAACAGAAGATGGATCTGGACGACCTCGTCAATTCCTATACCCAGACGCTTGAGGTCCTTAAAGGGTCTAAATTTTTTAATCAGGTCAAATCCATCCGCATGCCCGTCAAGGAGCCTGAGGGCGGCATCCTGGCGAAAGTGTTCAATGACGGCATGCCATTTCATTTCAAAAAAGATAATCTGCAGAATTTTGCGGGCGACCCCCTCTTCACCATTTTTTCGTCTGATGAGTTCGTTGTTATTCCCTTAAAGGCCAAGGACAAATCGAACGGGTTGATCGTCGCGGACAATATTTTTACGAAGCGCTCCATCACAAAAGACGATATCCGGATCCTGATGATGTTTGCCAACCAGGCCGGCATGGCCCTGGAGAACTCCCAGCTTTATGAGCGCACCCTGATCAAGGCCCATAAGGACGCCCTGACGGACCTCTGGAACCACGGTTATTTCCAATATGTCTGTGACGAGGAACTCCGGCGCGCCAAGGACCACATGTCCTATCTGAGCATCATCATGCTTGACATCGATAACTTTAAAAATTACAACGACACGTGGGGTCATCAGAAGGGGGACGAGATCCTCGCGCGCATCTCTCAGATCATCATGGAGTCGTCCCGGAAGATCGATAAGGTCTGTCGTTACGGCGGCGAGGAATTTGCTGTGATCCTGCCTGATGCCGCCAAGAAGGAAGTCCTCGTGGTCGCCGAACGTATCCGCGCGAATATCGAACAGTGCGCTTTTGCCACTGGGGCCGACCATCCTTCCCAGAAGATCACCGTCAGTATCGGCGTCGCGTCGTTCCCCGAGAACGGGAAAACGAAGCTGGAGCTTATTCGGGCTGCCGATGCGGCGCTCTACGACGCCAAGAAACAAGGCAAGAATCGCGTCGCCTGTCCGCCCACGTCTTAATGCTTTAAAAGGATCATAACGGAATTCTGGAAGATCACGCCGCTTCCGAGGTTGCCTCGGGAGCTTTTTCTTTTGTGGCTTCTTGTGATTGAGGTAGAGCTTCCGCGGCCGCGGCGGAAGCTTTGGCTGCGGCGTTCTCGTGTAGCTTGACGGAGACGATCTTTGACATGCCGGATCGCTCCATGGTGATGCCATACATCACATTGGCGCGAGAGATGGTCTTTTTGTTGTGCGTGATGGTGATGAACTGGGAGGTCTTGGCGAAATCGCCCAGCATGCGGCTGAAACGGTCGATGTTGGATTCGTCGAGCGCCGCATCGATCTCGTCTAAGACGCAGAACGGTGACGGCTTGGTCTTGAAGATGGCGAAGATCAGCGCGATGGCCGACAGGGATTTTTCTCCGCCGGAAAGGAGCGTGATGTTCTGGAGTTTCTTTCCCGGCGGCCGGCAGATGATCTCGATGCCGGATTCCAGGACGTCTTCTTCGTCCATCAAAAAGAGCTTGGCTTCTCCCCCGCCGAACAAGAGCCGGAAATAATTTTTGAACTCTTCGGCGACGATCTGGAAAGTCTCCAAAAACATCTTGCGCGTATTGCGGTTGATCTTGAGGATCGCGTTTTTCAACGATTCCTTGGCCGTCAAAAGATCGTTCTGCTGCTGCGTGAGGAAGTCGTAGCGGTTCTTCAGCTCTTCCAGCTCTTCGATGGCCACCAGGTTGACCGTCCCGAAGGATTCCGCTTTTTCCCTCAAGGACTGGATTTCCTGCTGAAGCGCCCCGACGTCGACGCCCTCCGGGGGCTCGGGCGCAACGGTCGCGGCATCGTCGAGGTCGACATTATAGGCCGAGATGATCCTGTTTTTGATGTTGGTAAGCTTGAAATGCAGTTCCTGCTCCTGCATCTGGTAGTGATGGATGTTTTCTTTGACGCGGTCCAGTTTTTCCTCAAGGTCCATGATCTGTTTCTGGACAAAATCGATTGCGTTGACTTCTTCGATACGCAGCTGGCTCTGGGACCTCAACTCCTGTGTTTTTTTGCTTATAGTTTCTTCGTTGGCCTTGATTTTGAGTTCCAGGTTTTGGGTCTCTTCTTCCAGGAGCCGTGTCTTCTCCTGGGACTCCGTGATCTCCTGGCGCGCGAGTGTCAGGGTGTGGTCGTCGGCGCTGAGGGCGTCTTCAAAGAGCTTGAGATTGGCCCGCAAGCCGTCTTCTTTGGCCTTTTGGTTGTCCAGTTCCGCCTTGAGTTGTGTGATCTCGACTAAGACCGTTTCGCGTTCCCCGCTTGTCTTGACCGCCAGTTCGGTGTTTTGGGTGATTCTGTTGTCGCAGGATGTCAGTTCCTCAGATAACGTATTCATTTCGTTGCGGTATTGTTCGTCGCGGCCCTTGGCGGCCTGAAGTTCCTGCGTGACATCCTGGAGTTCCAGCGTGATCACGGAAAGCTCGTCCTGGATCTTATGAGCATTCTCGGCCAGGTTCGTATTGACGGCTTCTTTATTAGTCAGGGTGAACCTTTCCTGCTGGAGGTCTTCGTCGATCTTGCGTGCATCTTCGACAACCCGCAGGAGTTCCTTTTCTTTGGCGGAAAGCTCCCCGCGGAGGTTTTGAGTCTCCGTATCGATATCCCTGGCGCGCTGTTCGAGTCCCTCCAGGTCAAAAGAGATGAATTTCAATTCGCAGGTGATGCGGTAAACGCCCGTTTTTTCATCGTGGACGATCTCTCTGGCGTGGGCGATGATCCCGGATATCTTGCCGTCGATCGGGCCGCGGATCTCCAGCGTGCCGACTTGTCCTTCGGGCATGCTTTCATATTTCAGGCGCAGTTCTTTTAAGAATTCGATCTGGGACTGGAGGCCCAGTTTTTCATTTTCGAGTGCGCGCAGGCGCGCGTCCATCTCTTTGAGCTCAACTTCCCGTTTTGTCTGTTCGGCCTTCACGCCAGCCAGACGCGCATGCATCCCTTCGATCTTCGTCTTCTCCTGGGAGATCTCCGAACCTATGGCCTCGATATTCTTCAGGAGCTGGGCTTTTTCTTCTTCGGTTTTCAGTTTTTCGGTCTCCAGCCTTCTCTGACGGGCCAGGAGGCCGTGCAGGCTGCTTGAGTTTTCATTGAGCAGGTTGGAGGTCTTTGTCTCATTGAGGTTGAGCTCGAAGATCTTGTTCTTGAGCTCTTTGTTTTCCGTTTGGAGGCGGTTGAGGTCCGCGTCCATCCGGGCGAGGAGCGCTTCCCGTTCTTTAAAATGCGTTTCTTTTGCAGAGAAGACCTCATTCATCTGGGCCAACTGCCGAGAGAGACCGTCGATATTACCCTGGTGAGAGGCGATCTTTGATGTTAACTGTTGTTCCTGCTCGGCCAGGACTTGGACGCGTTGGCCGAGGTCGGTCATGCGGTCCATATTCAGGTTGATGTGCTGGCGGCAGGTGGTCGAGCTGTTCTCAAGGCTTGAGATCTCTTCCTTCATTTCGGCAATGCGGCCGTCCAGTTCCTGCAGTTCCTGTTGCTGGTGCATGAGTCGTCCGTCGAGCGTCTGGAGCTCCGTATTGAACTGGGTTTCTTCCTGCGCCCCCTTTTTTGCCATCTCTCCCACGACGGCCGCTTCCCCCTTGATCGTCTTGAGCTCGATGTTCGCGAAGGTCAGCTCTGAGGTTTTGAGTTTTTCAAACACCTCTTTATAGCGTCTGGCCTTGCTCGCCTGGCGTTCGATGGAACCAATCTGGCGCTTGACTTCCGTAATGATGTCGTTGACGCGCAGGAGGTTGTTGTCTGTCTCTTCAAGCTTGCGCATCGCCTCTTTTTTCTTGACTTTATATTTACTGACGCCTGTGGCTTCGTCGAAGACCAGGCGCCTGTCTTCAGGTTTTGAGCTGATGACAAGGTCGATCTTGCCCTGTTCGACGAGCGAGTAGGACTCGGCCCCGATGCCTGTGCCCATCAGGAGTTCGTTGATGTCTTTCAGACGGACGGCATTATTGTTGATGAGGTATTCGCTCTCCCCGGAGCGGAAGAGCCTTCGGGTGATCGTGACTTCTTCGTAATCGATGGGCAGGATCTTGGCTTCGTTGGAAATGGTGAGGGATACCTCCGCCATGTTCTGGGCGGGGACGTTTTCCGTCCCGTTAAAGATGACATCTTCCATCTTGGCGCCGCGCAGGGATTTGATGGATTGTTCTCCCAGGCACCAGCGCATGGAATCGAAAATGTTGCTTTTTCCGCAGCCGTTGGGGCCGACGATGGCGGTGATGCCGGGTTCAAAGTGCAGGACCGTCTTTTCGGCAAATGACTTGAATCCGGCGATCTCGAGTTTTTTAAAATACATGGCTTGAGGTGGCTAGGCGACCGTGTTGCGCATGTCTATTTTCTCAATTTTTCTTTCAGTGTCTTTGTCAAAAGCGGCACGACTTCAAACAGATCTCCGACAATGCCGTAAGAAGCGATCTGGAAGATCGGCGCCGCCGGGTCATTATTGATGGCAATGATCGTTTTGGATGATTGCATGCCGACCAGGTGCTGGATCTGGCCGGAGATGCCGCAGGCGATGTAGATGCTGGGACAGACCGTTTTACCGGTTTGCCCCACCTGATGGGAATAGGGTATCCAGCCGGAGTCCACCGCCGCCCTCGAGGCGCCTACGGCGCCGTTCAAGACTGTGGCAAGCTCTTCGATAATCTTGAAATTCTCCGGCGCCTTCATGCCCCTGCCTCCGGAAACGATGATGTCGGCTTCCGCAATATTGATGGTCGCCGATACGTCTTCGATGATATCAAGGATTTTTGTTCTGGACGTATAGACGCTATCTTCAAAGGTTTCTCTGATGACTTTGCCCTGGCGTGAAGGGTCATGGGCGGCTTCTTTCATCACCTTATGCCGGACCGTGGCCATCTGCGGCCTGTGGTTGGGCGTGATGATGGTGGCCATGATATTTCCGCCGAACGCCGGCCGCGTCTGCAGAAGGATTTTCTTGTGCACATCGATGTCCAGGCCCGTGCAGTCGGCCGTCAGGCCCGTGTGTATCTTAACGGCGACGCGCGATATCAGGGAACGGCCGATCGATGTCGCGCCGCAGAGGACGATCTCCGGCTTGTATTTTTTGATCAGCCGCACAAGGACGGCCGTATAGGCATCGTCCGCGAAATATTTGAGCTGGGGGTGGTCGACCACATAGACCGTGTCTGCGCCTCTGTGGATGATGTCTGAGCTTTTGGATTCGATGTCGTGGCCGATGAGCACGCCGCAAAGCTCGCAGCCCAGCTTGTCCGCAAGCTCCCTGCCTTTGCCGAGGAGCTCGAAGCTGACGGATTGCACCACGCCGCGTTTCTGTTCACAAAAGACCCAGACACCCCGCGCCTGGGTATCGGCGTCGGCCGTCTTTTCTCTTTTGATCTCGATGGCATCGAATTTACATACTTCGACGCAAGCGCCGCACAGGGTGCATTGTTCGGGCCTGACAACAGCTTTTTTGTTCTCCATATAAAGAGCGCCGAACGGGCAGGCCTTGACGCACAGGGTGCAACCGACGCATTTCTCTTTCGCAATGATCAAAGACATGATGCCTCGCTTACGGGATGAGTGATTTTATGGCGCAAACTACTTTTTCAACGGATTCCTCTATAGGCCCCTGGTAGACTTCGCCGCCCTTGCGTCGTTCCGGTGAGAAGATCTTGACGACCTGTGTGGGGGAGCCTTTGAGTCCCAGCCGGTCAGCTTCGCAATCGAGCAATTGCGCGCTCAAGAGTTGGATTTTGGCGCTTTTGGCGCGCATCTTTCCTTTGAGCGACGGTGTCCGGGGCTCATTGATCTCTTTGACGACAGTGAATAGACACGGCAAAGGCGTTTCAACGACATCGTAGCCTTCTTCCGTCATGCGTTCGACGACGGCGACGCCGTTCTTGATGGATTCGATCTTTTTGACGTAAGTGACCTGAGGGATATCGAGGTGTGTCGAGATGCCGGGGCCGACCTGTGCTGTATCGCCGTCAGAGGCCTGTTTGCCGCAGAGGATGATGGAAAATTCGCCGAGTTTTTTGATGGCTGACGCCAAGGTGTAGCTCGTCGCCAAAGTGTCCGAGCCGGCAAAGGCCCTGTCGGACACGAGCACGGCCTCGTCAACACCCATGGAAATCGCTTCGCGCAGCGCGCTTTCTGCCTGCGGGGGCCCCATGGTGACGACCGTTGCTTTCCCGTTGAATTGTTCTTTGAGCCTCAGCCCTTCTTCGATAGCGTACATATCGAAGGGATTGATGATGGATTGGACACCTTCGCGCACGAGGGTGTTCGTCTCCGGGTTGATCTTGACGTCTGTCGTGTCAGGGACCTGTTTGATGCAGATGATGATATTCATAAGATCTCAGCAAGCGGTTGTTTTGCCCGCAGCGATACGTGTTATGGAGCAGGACGCTGCGGACAAAAAGTATGGGTTTAGTTTACTGCAAAGCTTCATGGCTTTCAACTGATACTTCCCGGGGCATTCGCAGCCGGACAGCGCATCATGCCCAAAGCTCCGGCATGACGGATGGCTGTTATCAGGAAAGGACGAGTTGTCATTCCTCTTTTGTTTCAAGGCGCAATCAGCCTTTGGCCATTTCTTTGATCAGCTGCAACGCAATGATACTGCGCTGGATCTGGTTCGTCCCCTCATAGATCTGCGTGATCTTTGCGTCGCGCATTCTTTTTTCAGCAGGGTATTCTTTGATATAACCGTAACCGCCGAAAATCTGGACGGCGTCGGTCGTGACCTTCATCGCTACGTCCGAAGCGAAAAGCTTGGCCATGGCGGAATATTTGGATACGTCTTTGGCACCGGAGTCGATCATGCGCGCCGTCGCATAGATCAGGGCGCGCGCGGCTTCCACCTGTGTCGCCATGTCCGCCAGCATCCATTGGATGCCCTGGAAGCTGGAGATCGGTTTGCCGAACTGGATCCTTTCTTTGGAATATTTGACGGCGGACTCCAGGGCGCCGGCAGCGATGCCGAGGGCCTGGGATGCAACACCGGGCCGCGAGACGTCGAATGTCTTCATGGTGACGATGAACCCCATGCCTTCTTTTCCGAGGACGTTCTCTTTGGGCACTTCGCAGTCCGTAAAGATCAGCTCGCGCGTGGAAGAGGCGCGGATACCGAGCTTGTCCTCCTTTTTGCCGAAGGTAAAGCCTTTCATGCCTTTCTCCAGGATGAAGGCCGTGGCCCCGCGGGCCCCTTTGGTCTTGTCGGTCATGGCAATGACGACGTAGGTGTCTGCGTCGCCGCCGTTCGTGATAAAGTGCTTCATGCCGTTAAGCACGTAATGGTCGCCTTTCTTTTTTGCCGTCGTCTGGATGGCGCTGGCGTCAGAGCCCGCAGCGGGTTCCGTCACGGCAAAAGCAGCCAATTTTTTTCCGGCGGCCAGATCAGGCAGGTATTTCTTTTTTTGTTCTTCATTACCGAACAGGAGGATCGGGTCCAATCCAAGATAAGACGCCGCGAAGCAGAGCGTGATGCCGCCGCACGCCTTGGACAGCTCTTCGGTCGCGATGCACGTCTCCAGCACCCCGCCTCCCAACCCGCCATATTCTGCAGGGATGGATACGCCGAAGATATCCGCCTGCGCCAGGAGCTTGACGATGGGCCAGGGGAATTCTTCCGATTTATCGTATTCGGCGGCCACCGGAGCGATCTTCTCTTGCGCGATCTGGCGGCAAAGGTCCCGGATCATGACCTGTTGTTCATTGAGCAGGTAGTCCATGTGAGCGTTCCTTTCTTCTGTTGTCCGTCGTTAGCCTATGTTTTTGATCAGGGCAATTTCGCCGCAATCCGGGAATTTCGGACAGTTGCAGCATTCGGCCCAGACCTTGTGCGGCAGTTTTGATTTCGGGGTGATCTTAAAACCGATTTTCTTGAAGAATTTCGGCTGATACGATAAAGCGAAAACTTTTTCTACTTCCAGGTCGGCGGCCTCCTCTAATAAGGACTGCACCAGAAGCGCGCCGAATCCTTTTTTCTGAAAGTTTTTATGGACGGCCAGGGATTTGATCTCTGCCAAATCGTTCCAGCCGACGATATGAAGGGCGGCGCAGCCGATGACATTATTATTTTTGTCCAGGGCAACCCAGAAATCACGGATGTTCTCGAATATTTCATTCAGGGATCTGGGCATCATCAGGTCCTGCCGGGCAAAGACATTGATGAGTCTTTGGATTGTCTTGGCGTCTTTGATTTTTGCTTTTCTGATCATGTGTCTTGCCTCATTTGTCCCGATGATCCGCCCGGAGGTCGGATGTCGGGGTAAATTCGGACAGCAATTTATGTTCACTATGTTCCATAAAATGCGTCCTCATTTAATCTCCGTGCCTTTGGCGACCACCACGATCCCGTTATCAGAAATCGTGAAACGCTTTTTGTCCTTTTGGTGGTCGTAGCCGATGATCGTTCCCGGCGGGATGACAATGTCTTTATCGATGATGGCCCGGCGGATCTTGGCATACCGGCCGACATTGACGCCTTCCATCAGGATGGAGTCATGGACTTCGCTGTAGCTGTTGACGCGCACGTTGGGAGACAGAATCGACCGTTGCACGCGTCCGCCGGAGACGATACAACCGCCGGATACCAGGGAGTCCAGGACCAGGCCCATGCGGTCCGGGTTCTCTTCTCCCGCGAAGACCGTCTTGGCCGGAGGAAATTGTTCCTGATAGGTCCGGATAGGCCAGGCTCTATCGTAGAGGTTGAAGATCGGAGTTACCTCGATGAGGTCCATATTGGCTTCGTAATAGGCGTCCAGGGTCCCGATGTCCCTCCAATAAAAAGATTCTTTTTTATTTTCATCCTGAAAATGGTATGCGAAGACCCTTTTGCCTTTTTTGAGCATCTGCGGGATGATGTCTTTGCCGAAGTCATGTGATGTCTCTTTGCGCGCGTCATCGATGAGTTCTTCCTCTAGGATATCGCGCTTGAAAAGATAAATACCCATGGAGGCGTAGATCATTGCATCCTTGCCCGGGATCGTTTTCGGGGCCTTCGGTTTTTCCTGGAAACCCAGGATGCGGCTGGTGAGGTCCGCCTGGATGACGCCCAGCCCGCTCGACAGCTCCCTGGGGAGCTCAACGACAGCGACGGTCATATCAGCGTCGTTGATACGATGGAAATCGATCATCCTGGCGTAGTTCATCTTATAGATATGGTCGCCGGCCAGGATCAGGACCAGCTCCGGTTTTTCCTGTTCGATCGTGTAGATATTTTGGTAGATCGCGTCGGCCGTCCCCAGATACCATGTTGCTGCGACCCTCTGCTGCGCAGGGATAACGTCGATATATTCGTTCACTTCATTGTTGAAGAAGTTCCACCCCAGGTGCAGGTGGCGCTGGAGCGAGATGGATTTGTACTGGATGAGGGTGTGGATTTTGCGCAGGCCGGAATTGATACAGTTGGAGAGCGTGATATCGATGATGCGGTAAACGCCGCCGAACGGAACGGCGGGTTTGGCGCGGTCTTTGGTGAGCGGGAAAAGCCGTTCACCCTTGCCTCCCGCCAGAATAAACGTGACAACGTTAGGTATCATGCCTATTTGAGCGAATAAATGAAGCCCACGACCCCGAGGCGGATGATCATGACGCCGATGGCGGCCAGGAAGATATAGCTGATCTTTGAGATGGCCTTGACCCCCGATTTTCCCAGGACGGTGATCAGGACGTCGGAGAAGCGCAGGACAAGCCACGCCAGGAGCATATTGAGGATGAGTGATGTCATGGTGACCAGGGCGCCGAAGGCGTCCAGGAACATCATGGTCGTAACAAGGACCGCCGGCCCTGTGATGAGAGGTGTCGCCAGAGGGCAGATGCCGATGTCTTCATACAGGGATTGGTTGATAAAATCCCGGGATTTCCCGGGAAGCAAAAGGTAGACCGAAATAATGAAAAGCAGGATGCCTCCGGCGATCCTGAAGTCGTCGATCGTAATGCCCAGGCCTCTCAAGATAAGTTTTCCCAGAAGCCCGAAGACAACAGCGAGCAACGTCGCGGTCAGGATGGATTCGGCCAAAAGACGCCTCTTCTGCTTATTGGACAGGTTCTCCGTCATCCCCAGATAAATGGGGACTGTGCCGATGATGTCCACGGCCAGGAAGATCGGGACGAATGCAACAAGATACGGTTTAAGAATATTGATTAACATAGCCTTATATTATACAAAAAAGCGCCTGAAAGACAAGGAAAAACTGATGTTTAATCGAGCCGAAGAATACGGCAAAGATGTCCCGTGCCTATCCTGTGCAGGTACGGGGAGTTTTATTTGCCCTGGGCCAGGGCCTTAAGCTCCAGGTTTGCGCCGTCATATTCGTAGGCGGCTTTCCAGTATTTCAGGGCCTCCTGGGTTTCTCCCTGGTCGCGTAACAGGTTCCCCAGGGCTAAGGCGTATTTGGGTTCCCTGGGCGCAAGTTTTACGGCCTTGCGCAGGGCTTCGATGGCGCGCTTGGGGTCTTTGTCCTTTAGGATCATGGCATGGACGTAAAACCCCTGGGCAAAGTCCGGATATTCCTTGAGGACGGCCGCGATGACCTTCTGGGCCTTGTCGCCTTCTTTCATGCAATCGTAGATCAGCGCCAGCCGCGCGCGCATCCATGGTTGTGCGCCGCCGTAGACGAGATTCAGGCGGGCATATTTATAGGCCTGCAGGTAGTTCCCCTTCTCGAAATAATAATCCTCTGCATACTTGAACGCCTCCGCATTATTCGGCATCAGATCCAGCGCGGCGCGGGCTTCTTTCCAGGCGGCCTCGCGGCACTCCATGATACTCAGGAGGTGAGCGCGTTTTAAGGAAGGGCCGGGATAGCGCTGGGCGATGCCGACACGCAGAAGATCGACGACGGGCGGTTTCCACTTTTTGAGATCGATGCGAAAGGCCCTGATCAAAGCGGCGTTCTCTGGAATATCGCGCACAAAGATGAGAGCGGCATCATCGAAATACACGCATATCCACTGGGGACTTTTGTAAAGATAGCGGATCAGTCCGACATGGAGGTCGCGTTGAGGATTGGTCAGGAAAAACCCTTTGATGTTGTAGCGGTCCACGATCATCTCGATCGTCTCCCTCTTGCCTTCGCCTGCCCTGACGTAGTTCATGAAGAATTCAGGGCCGTAGAGTTCCGTGCGGCCGTCGATGAAGACGCGACGTTGCGGGTAAGCCCGTCCGACGAGATATGATCCGGAATTGAAATCATTGAACATGTGCCGGGGGAACGGATGGTCCAGAAGGAAGCGGACGGCATCATCCGGATAACGGTCGCGGGCGATCCCCCAGAGCTCGGATTTCAATTGATAGGTGTGGAAATCAAAGCTGGCTGTTTCCAGATATTTCAACGCGCCTTTCGTCGGATAAAAAAACAGGAATAGGACGAACGCGTAGAAGGCGACCGTGCCCCATAACCGGGAACCGATGCGCGGCAAAGGGGCGCCGTTTTTGACCGCGCTGTCGAAATTATCGAAGACGATGAAAACGGCCGCGATGCCGAAATAGGCGATATTGCGTACCGCCAGAAGGGAAAAGACGAGGAAAAAAAGCCAGAGCAGGATGTTCTCGAGTGTTATGCGGCGGTAATTGACGCGGAAACTAAAAAAAGAAACAAGGATCAGGACTTTATAGTAGAGGAATCTGTGAAGATCCAGGATGTTGGACCACGAAATAGGCCGGGCCAGTTCCTGGATGTATTGGAAGACGACCCTCCCCTCCTGGCTGATCTGTCCCAGGACGGCCAGAGGATATGCCGCTCCTTTCAGTCCATGGGGGTTGAGCAGGGACGCTGCGAGCATGAGGAGAAAAACAGCGATAAGGGGTTGTGCCTGGCTTTTTGTCATCGCCTGGCCGTTCTTCCAGCCCTGAGGCAGCGGGGCGGTCTTTTGGATGAGTCCGGCGGCGAGGACCATCAGGATAAGGACCGGGCCGAGAAAAGAGAATCCGTGTATATTAACCCAGATCACCTGCAAAACAGGCAACGTCCAAATGAGGGTGTGTTTGCGGTTTTTGTATTCTTTAAGGATGAAAAGATAGAGGCTCAAAAAGAAAAGGCTGAAGATGTCTGGGCGGATGGTGAACCTGTAGGCCACCACCAGCATCGCCAGGTAGAGAATGACAAAAACAAAGACGGGGTGACTGCGTCTGACGCCGAAGAACAAAAGCAGTAAAAATGTCGCGGCAACGACGATGTTCTGCATGAGGATCAGGCCGTCGGGGCCGCCGGCACGGAAACTGAGGAACGCCAGCAACTGGAAGAGCCATTCGTGGTTGATCCACGGCTTACCGGACATCGTGAAGGAGAAGATGTCGTTGAGGGGGACACATCCGGTCTTGGCGATGATCTCGCCGGTCTTCAGATGCAGCCAGATGTCCAGGTCGGCAATTTCCCGGGAACAATAGATAGACAGGATCGCGAAGAACAGCAGGATGAGCAGCCTGTTGAGGATGAAATCTACGGAATATTTGAGGCGTACGGGATTCGTTATCATGAATAATGATGGCAATAGATCTTGGGATCCATGCGTGTATCCAGAGTATTATACCAAAGCGCACCGTCATCCTTCCATGAGAATAATTTATTTTCTCACGGATTTCTAGGCGATGATCTTTGGAATGATGAAGAGGCACAGAAAGCTTGTCACAGATGACAAGACGATAAGTCCCTGGAGGCCGATGACGGGCAGCAAAAATGCGCCGCACATATTGCTGGAGACGAGGGCCAGGTTGCTCAGGCTGGTCAACAAGGCAAACGAGGCGGCTTCAAGTCCTTGGACGGAGTTCCTCGCCATGAAGTCGAGGATCATCAGGAAGACGAACATGCCCAGGAGGCTGTAGACGATATCGTAGACGACAGCCGTCGTCGGCGTGTAGCGAAGGTAGCTCAATGTGGTGACAGCGCCAAGAAAGACCGAAGCCAGGAGCCATTTTTTGAGATTTATTTTTTGGCTGAATTTAAAATAGAGCAAGGCTCCGATGACGGCGAACACCGTGCCTATAGTACTCAAGGTCCCTATCCAGATCTTGCTCCACTTGAAGACGTCTTTCTGGATGAACAAAAGCGGCGTACCGAACGACGGCGCAAACTGGTAGAGAAAGACAAACAGCCCGGCCCACATGAGTCTTCGTGAGCCGAACAGCGTCTTCATATCCTGGACGAATTTCGAGGTCGTCTCTCTGCGGAGCGGGTCGCTGGTATTATAAAAATACGCGAAGGCCGCGGCGATGAAGTAGACGGGGATCAGGCACAGGTACCCTGTCGCATAGTCCCATCTTTCGGCAATGTAGCCCCCTCCTATGCCGGTGATAAGCGTCGCCACGGAGATGGATATCCACTGGACGCTCTGGATTTTTCCGGTGGCGTTGTATTGTTTGCCTTCGACGCACATGATGCCGTCGACAGAGACATCTCTGAAGGCGGCCCAAGCAGAACTGACGATAAGCATGCCGATCAGGAAGCCCAGTGGCAGATGATGGGACCCTATAACCGCCGCCAAAAGCGCGCTGCACGACAGGGAAATAAGGATCCATGCCCTTTTGTTCAGGAAATTATCTATGATGTAGCCTATGACAGGCTTGACAAGCCAGGCGAAAGTGATCACGCCGGAGATGAGCATGATCTTTTCCGGGGGGAACTTAAGGGATTCCTTTAGATAATAGAAGAGGCCTTGGGACGGGAGTGTTTCTATGCCTTGGGTGAAGTAAACGGCGCTGCTGAGGAAGAAAACCCGTAATAACCTATTGTTGTTCATTGCCCGGTGGATTAACGGCTGCTGGTTCCGCGGTCTTTGGGGCTTCGGCCGGGGCCGCCGGTTCCTGGGCTGTTTGCGGTGCTGGCTGGATTTGAGCGGGAGCCGCGGCTTGCGACTGGGCCGCTGATGCCTTTGAATCCGGCGTCTGCGCCGGAGCCTGCGTCGCAGCGGCGCTCGGCTGGTAGCGTTCTACCAGGGAGCGGCTTTTCTGGATGGACATGAATGCCAGCGCCAGACACGTAAAGAAAAATACGATCGCCAGGACCGTCGTTGATTTCACAAGGAACGAGCTTGTTTTCGTTCCGAAGATGGACTCTGCCGAAGAAAAGGTCTCAATAAGCCCTCCTCCCCTTCCTTGCTGGACGAGGACGATCAGGATGAGCATAGCGCAGGCGATGATATGGATAGTGATGATGAGCGCAAACATAAACTTAGGCTCCTTTGTTACCGCAGTTTTTAACGATCTCAGAAAAACTCTTGACGTCGAGGCTGGCCCCGCCGACAAGAGCGCCGTCGATATCTTTCTGGGAGACAAGCTCTTTGATGTTGTCCGGTTTGACGCTTCCGCCGTACTGGATGGTGATCTCTTCGGCGATCTCTCGGGTATATGCTTTTTCAAGGAGTTCGCGGATGAAACAATGGACCTCCTGGGCCTGGTCGGGCGTCGCCGTCTTTCCTGTGCCGATCGCCCAGACGGGTTCGTAGGCGACGATTACTTTTTTGACCTCATCCTTGTCGAGTCCCTTGAGGCTGTTGGTGACATGGTCTCGGATGACGTCGAACGTCCGCCCGGACTCTCTCTCCTCAAGACTTTCTCCGACACAAACGATGGGGGTGAGGCCGTGTTTGAGCGCGGACCTGAGCTTTCTGTTGACGGTCTCGTTGGTTTCATGGAAATACTGCCGTCTTTCCGAATGGCCGAGAATGACATAACCGCATCCAAGTTCTTTGAGCATCGGTGCCGACACCTCGCCGGTGAACGCACCGGCGTCTTCCCAGTGCATGTTTTGGGCGCCGAGTCCGATATTCGACTCATAAACGACTTCGGCGACTTCATCGATCGCCGTGAAAGGCGGGCAGATGATGATGCCGATGTTGTCGATCTTGTACAATTCCCTTTTTAGGCCGTTGGCCAGATCGATGGCTTCGGTCGTCGTCTTGTTCATCTTCCAGTTGCCTGCAATGATGATCTTGCGCATTAATTTCGCTCCTTATAGTTTTCTTTTCAAAATTAACCTCGCAGTAAGCAAGGGGTGAATGTTTCTTTCTTACTGTTTATCCTTGAGCGCGGCGATCCCCGGGAGCATCTTGCCTTCCATGAATTCCAGCGAGGCGCCGCCTCCTGTTGAAATGTGCGTCATCTTGTTCTCGAGGCCGAACTTGGCAACGGCGCTGGCTGTATCGCCTCCGCCAATGATGGTCTTGGCCGTGAGCGTCGTGATGAATGTCGCCACTTCCTTTGTCCCCTTGGCATACTTGTCGTTTTCAAAGATCCCCAGGGGTCCGTTCCAGCAGATGGTTTTGGTGTTTTTGAGGGCGTCGCAAAACAGCGCGATCGTCCTGGGGCCGATATCGACGGCGATCATGCCGTCGGGTATGGAGGCGTCTTTTGTCGTTTCGATCTTTGTCGGCGTATCGATGCTGTCGACGATGAGATGGTCGACCGGAAGCGCGACCTTGACCCCGGCTTTTTTGGCTTTCTCCAGGATCTCTTTGGCAAGGTCGATCTTGTCTTTTTCAAGCTTCGAATTTCCGATGGCGATGCCCTGGGATTTGAGGAACGTGTAGGCCATGCCTCCGCCGATCACCAGGACCTGCGCTTTTTTAAGAAGGTTCTCAATCACGCCGATCTTGTCCGAAACTTTGGCGCCGCCGAGGATCACGGCAAACGGCTTGACCGGCTGTTCTAGGGATTTGCCCAGGTATTCGATTTCCTTGTCGAGCAGGAATCCTGCGACCGCAGGCAGGTCATGGGCGACACCCTCCGTAGACGCATGCGCTCTGTGGGCCGTGCCGAAGGCGTCGTTGACGTAGATCTCTGCCAGGCTCGCCAGCTGTTTGGCGAAAGTGGGGTCGTTCTCTTCTTCCTCAGCGTGGAATCTCAGGTTTTCCAAGAGAATGACTTTTTCGGGGGCTGCATCGATGGCCTTCGCGACTTCGGGGCCCACGCAATCATTGAGTTTTTTGACAGGTGTCTTGATGAGTTCCTGGAGTCTCTTGGCCACGGGGTCGAGCCTCAATTCCTCCTTGACCTGGCCGTCAGGGCGTCCCAGGTGGGTCATCAAGATCAGCTTTTTCGGGTTGTTCTTAAGGATATAGTCGATCGTGGGGACGGCGGCCTTGATGCGCGTATCATCCGTGATCTCCCGGGTTTTTTTATCCTGCGGCACGTTGAAATCCACGCGCATGATGATCTTTTTGCCTTTGAGATCGACGTCCTTGACGGTCATTTTATTCATAGAAACCCCCGAAAAGTTGTTTATTGGGTATATATTCCGGATTCAGACCCAGTGGTGTCCTGCGAACAATTGCCGTATTATAGCAGATTTTTTCTTCTTGTAAAGGGCGTCCTTGGAGCGTGCAATAGCAAGATTAAAATGTCCTATTTTCAGCAATTTTAAAATGTCCTGTTCTTATGTTTTTAAAGAACGCCTGCGAGCACCCCTTTCTGGGCTTCAGACTGAGGTGATCCCGGCAACCTAAAATGTCTCCAGGGGTGGTCCTTGGGAGGAATGACGATCCGCCGTATTTTACGCGGCGGTTTTATCTTTGCCGGACGCCGGGCTATTTCGGTGTATCGTAATGATCGGCCTTTGTGCGTGATAAGCAAAGAGCCGTTTGTGCGTTCCTCGACAGTCACATCCTTGGTGCGCAACGTCTCCTGGATCTGGTAGAACTTTTTTTCGTGCACGACCGTAAAGTCGTTACGCAGGGCATGGATCGTTCTGACGCACAAGATCTTGTCGAGATCGGTCCTCTCCGGCAGGGGCCTGTGCAGATCCGAAGGATCCAGAGGTTCCACACCGAACCGCCTGTTGAAACCAGGCAGATAGCTCTCCAGAAACACATTGCCTTGAGGGATGGTCTTGACCCCCTTCAGGCGCATCTCTTTAACGAGCCGGTCCTGGAATGTCTTGAAGAGCCTCTCAATCCGGCCTTTGGCCGGGGCGGATTGCGCATGGATCAGATGAACCCCCAACTCTTCTAAGGCCCTGCCGAATTGGCTTGCGGGCAGGCGATTGGCGAGCTCTTCTTCGATGGTCAAGGCGTGGCGACCTTTATACGTCGCGTGCCTGTCCAGATAGACGCTCTGGGGCAGGCCGTATTTTAAGGCATATCGCCTGAAACTGTCCATGGCGGGAAGTGTCCCTTCGTATTCATAGAACCGCGCGTAGACCCGGCTGGAGGCATCATCGATATAGCCCATGAGGACACAGGGCTCTCTGCGGCCTTCAAACCAGTCATGATGACTGCCATCCATCTGGACCATCTGGCCAGAGTGGGCCCGGCGCTCCCGCCACCGGCGATGAGGCCTAGTCTTGCGCTGATCGTAGGCGATCCCTGCGGCCACAAACCATTGCCGCAACGTCTCGCGGCTGATCTTGATCTTGTGCTTCTCAAAGAGCTTCTCAGAGGCGAGCGTCGGGTTAAATCCCGCGTAGCGGGTCCGGCAGAACCTTAACACCTTATCCCTCAGGCGCCCGGCTATGGCGTGGTGTGATGGCTTGCCGCGGGAGCGATGGACGATCCCCTGGTCGGATTCTTTGCGGATCCGCCGCACTAACCGGCGGATCTGGCGTTCGCTCAACTCAAGCAGGCTCGCCGCTTCACGCTGCTTAAGACCCTTCTCAATGGCTTTACGAATGATGTGTAACCGCTTTAGGTCCCTTTGGCTCATCCCTAGAATGTCCTCCACGGTCTTCATGCCTCCTTTGGGAGAGCATTATAACCGTTCTTGAAAACAGGACATTCTTACTTTGCAGATTTAGGACATTATTATATTGCGATTACAGGGCGTCCTTGGAGCGTGATCACGGCAGGCGATATGGAGGCTGCCGGTCGAGCCATTTTTGGATCCTGGCAAGACGGATGTTGTCCTCAGGGAATGTCTCGGCCAATTCTTTGTATTTGAAAAGGATGTCGTGCGCCAATTTCTGTTTTTTTTCGTCCTGATGAAAAAGGCTGAAGGCCAGGTCCATCCAGAGGTCGATGTTCTTAGGGTCTTTTTGGAGCGCTTTGAGAAAAAATCTTTCGGCCTGCGCGTATCGTTCGCCGAGATAGGCGATATATCCGGCCAGGGCCAAGGTGAATTTCGAATCGTCGCAAGCCAGCCAATGTTTTATTTTTTTTGAGAGGAGCTCCAGGAGGCGCGGATGGTCAAAGATCTTTTCGGCCAGGGCATCCAGGATATAGTTGCCCCGCGTCACGCCGCTGTCTGCCGTGTTCGTTTCGAATTTTGGGCTGACGCGCGAGGTCCTCAGGAAATCCTGCTTTATTTTCACGAGTGTCTTCATGGGGTTGGTTTGGGTGTTATGGCCGCCCGCGCGACAGAGGCGCAGTAACGGCAGTGCGCGCACCGTTGGCCACAATGGACGACGCGTTCGATAAAGTCTTTAGGAAAGGCTTTATTATCACAGGTGAAAGGCAGCGGGCCTTTATTGGATGGCGCCAGCATGAAAAGATCGCCTTGGAAAGAACGGGTAAGATACGCGGAAATCTTTTGTTTCAGGAGGCGGCTGTCGTCTTTGCGGTAGGCGATTTTGATGCCGTCCGCCCACCCCTGCCTTTCTATATAAGTAAGGTCCTCCGGCCTCAGGTAGGGCCGCCTGATCTCATCGGCCGGCTCCCTTGTCAAGAATTGGCATCCGTCTTTGAGCATGAAACCGACGTAGCGTCCCGTCTCTTCCCTCAGAAAGGCTTTGGCCGCATCCATAAGCACAGGCCATTCGGCGTGTCTGCCTCCGTAAAAACAGTGAAGATAACATCCGTGATTGGCCAGGAGTTTGATGGTGATATCGGGCAGGTGCTTGCGGGCCTCGCGGACGGCGTCCAGGGCGCGCGCGTTACGGTTGCAGGAGACGTCCAGGGTGAATTCCGTCATTCCCATCTTTACCGCTTCTTTGACCTTGTGTTCGCTGTCGATGTTCATATACACAGAGCTTTGCAGGGCGACTCTTGGGAACATCTTGCGTAAAAAAGGGACGATACAAGGATCGGCCAGCGTGATGGACGTGATCCCTCCGGAATCCTCGAGGGTCTTGACATAGCGGCCGATGCGTTTGAGGTCGTCAAAAAAATTGATCCGCTTGTTGAGGAGCAGGTTCCTTTTAACCTTGTGGCGGTGGCAGAAGGCGACCAACTCCCGGATCTCATCGCAGGAAGCCTTCCGGGTATTGAGATACTGGTTGGAATGGTCGTCGTCCTCCGGCCCGGCAAAATAGACCTCGTAGATCCCTCCTGTTGCGAACGCCCATTTCATGAGAGACAGGTCATTGTTGTAGGGAACGGATAATTTCATCCTGTGGGTTTTTACTGGTTTTTTTGTCATCTGGATCGCTTCCTGCACGGTTTGAGTTCATCAAGCCCGCGATGCTGCGCATACGTCCGATAGACGCCTTCGCACTCCTGATCATGGGCGCATTTCGGGCAGTGCGGCCCTTTGGTCTTGTCTTTAAGGCGTTCATGCACCGGGCTGATCCTGAAGTCTCGGCCTCTCTCCGCCGGATGCAGGCAGAGTTGTTTGCGTTCCGAGAGCCGGGGGCCTTCCAGCATGTTGCTGTGCCAGGCCCGCGGGACATGACAATAAGGAAAGCCCTCGAGCATGACCTCCAGGCCTTTTTCTTTCCGCGCCCATCGCAAGGCCTTCTTGAGATATGGAGCGACTTGCGTGTATGTCGGCACGACCTTGTCGAAGTAGATCCTGGCAAAGCCGTGCGGGGTCAGAAAAACGAACCAGATGCCCCTGACCCCCAGCCGCCGGAGGAACTTTGCCGTCTCAAGCAGGTGGCGGTAATTGGCCTTTGTGATCATGATCTTGACATAAAGGCCGTGGCAGTCAGGCATCGCATTGCGGATGCCGGCGACGGTTTCCCAAAAGCTGCCCGGGACGCTGGTGGTGATATCGTGCGCTTTGGCTTTATAATCCTGCAGATGAGTATAGATCACAGGATGGTATGCGGCAAGTCGCCTGGAAAATTCTTTTTTTGCAAGCAGGCGTGCGTTTGTCTGGAGCTGGATCTTGTAGCCCAGTCTGAAGGCGGATTCCATGAGGGGAAAAAAGTCCGTCCTGGCTGTTGGCTCTCCTCCTGAAAGGACCAGTTGGTCGTAGCGGCTGCGATATGCGGCCAGGGCCCTTGCGAGGACTTCCAGGGATGTGAAGGTCCCGGGCTTGTTGTCTCCCGTGACACAGAAAATACAGCGATTGTTACAGCGGTACCCGACGCGGAAGAACAGGGTCTTGGACTCTTTGTCCAGGATGCGGCGATAGACGGCTTCTATACGCGCGGCGTAAGAACGGATATTCTGAACACACGCATGAAATGGGAGTTTGAGCCGCGCGCGGCCTGACCGGATGTTTTCGGTAACGCGCTTGAGCTGCGCAAAAGATCCGTAAACAAAAGCGTTCCTGCCGGGAATGGTCTTTTCAAGGAGGCTCTGCTGCCGGGGAATGATCACGGGGATCTTCTGATAAAGGGATTCCAAAAGCGACATGGGCCCGGTCTCATCCCAGGTGGACGGCACAAGAAGATAATCTATTTTAGCATAGAATTTTTCAGGAAGTTCGGCATACGGGATATTTTCGACGATCTCGACATTGGACCGTTTGCGGATATCTTTGAGGCGGCGCAGGTCTTTTTGCGGCGTGCCTTTTGTCCAGAGGCCGAGAAGTATGCGGATGTTGTCGTCTTGGCTTATCAGGCGTTCGACCATATCCGACCCTTTGTGGGGCATCCACACCCCCAAAAAGCCGATGACAGGCGCTTTGTTTTTATGATGCCTTGCGCGGGGCCGCTTCTGCATATATACGCCGTAGGGCAGAGCGATGATCTTGTCTGGGTCCGCGGTGAGCGGAGACAGCATCTCTTTTTGTATCTGTGACGGGCATATGATCGCATCGCACATGTCCAGGGCCTGGCGGATGTAAGTACGTCGCCGGGTATTAAGTTCCGCAATAGATATATGGTTGTATGCCGCCAGCCTTCGGGTGTCCTCGCAGGCACAGGTTTCAGGGTTGGTTTTACGGCATATCCGGCGCCCGTCATGGAATCTGCCGCCGACGCAAAACAGGGAATGGTCGTGCAGTGTCACGACCATGCGCGCGCCCAGGCTGGCCGCCACCGTCAAGATAGGCAACAATTTTGTGCCGGAGAAAAGATGGACATGTACGATCTCAGGCGGGTCTGTTTTTAAAACGCTGTCCAAGGATTGTCTGAGACGCTCATCATAAACGATGCCGCTGTCCGGGGTATGCCTGATGTGGACGTGTCTTAGGTCGGTGCGTGAACGGGCCTCAGGCCGGTAATCGGAGTGCCGGGCCGCTTCCAGCGAGATATAGGTGATTTGATGCCTGGTTTTCTGGAAGCGCACGAGTTCCCAGTAACAGGGATGGTAAAGGTTCGAGCTGATATGGACGATATGCATGCTATTGGAATGTGATCAGGAACGGATGCTCCGGAGCGAACGTATTGAGTGGGACCATGATGTCCTTCAAAACATTCCCTCCGCGCAGGAGCGTGAGCTGCCGCCCGTGGAGCTTCAGGGCATCAGCCTTGTCCAGGTCCGCTCCGTATTCGTTGCGCGTCGCGTCATGAGAGACGAATGACGCCTGTTGATAGTGCAGGACGTCATTTTTAAAGACAGCATCGTCGAGCGCGTAGAACTTGCGCTCGTAGAACACCAGGAACGTTTTTTTCAGATAACCGTCCATCTTGCGGACATACTCAGGCTCTTTTTTAAAAATTTCGTGCCGCAGCTTTCCCGCCAGCTTGATGGTCGCCGGGCAATCGTAACGGCAGGGCATGTGATAGATGTAAGAAAAGATCGTGTCTTTCAGCAAGGGATTGCAGAGAAAAGACGGCTGCGTTTTTGTCTGGCGGTAAGTTTCATAAAGATGGCTGTAGCGGACCCAGTCGTTATATTTTCTGAAAAATCTGATGCAACAATCGGGATATCCCAGGACGTAGCCGTATTTGAGGTGGTCGGCACGGGGGGCGAAGATGACGCGGTTGTTGATGATGACGGGATACCACATGGCCCGTTTTAGGATATTTTTGTCTTTTGACAGAAAGACATGGACTTCTTCATCCGTGTCTGTTTCCA
Organism: Candidatus Omnitrophica bacterium UBA6210; assembly: GCA_002421805.1. Taxonomy (GTDB): domain Bacteria; phylum Omnitrophota; class Gorgyraeia; order Velamenicoccales; family Velamenicoccaceae; genus Velamenicoccus. Next base: position 21,605 of record DISM01000002.1, on the reverse strand, counting down.
GCGGGAGGCCGTAAGCCGATGTCGTTGTGAGCCGGTCTTTGTCGATCACAGAATCCGGCACTTTGCTTTTATGCACATTACGAAAGATCACGCTTTCCCTGACGTGGACACCGTATCCGCGGCAGGCCTTCTTGAACGCCTCGATCTTGTTTTTTCTGATCCAATCGTCCAGGAGGGGCTTGAAGCCCAGGATGAGGGACATGTAAAGACCCAGCTGGAGGCCGTTGCCCTTGATCTCCATCAGGTCCGCGCAGAAAGATTTCGGCTTGTATTGTTCCAGAAGGGGATTATTCATGCTATGGTCTCTTCTATCTTATGGGAATGCCGTTTCATTTTCAAGCATTACATCTTATTGTCGCCGTTGGTGCCGGGGGATGATATAATAAGACTCATGTTTCGCAAAAATTATCTGAATCTGAGTCCGCGTTTCTCGCCGCAAAACCGCCTGGCTTGCGTGTTTCGCAAGGTTGCCGCGCGTGCATACACCATGCAGAGGCGCGCAGGCTCTGGCGCTCCCCTTTGCGTCCTGGCAACAGGCGGATTGGATTCTTCTCTTTTGGCCAGCCTGCTGAGGCCTTGTGAACCGCGTCTCTTTTTTGCCCGCGTCCTTGACAGGACGACGCGAGAGTATAATGCGTGGTCTATCCGCCGGTGCCGTTTTCTGGCCCGCGCCATGGGTTTGCGTTTTTTTTCTTTGCCCATTACTCAGGCGAACTACCGCAGGGCGTACGTTTCGCTGCGTTGCCGGATTCCGCTTCTTTCCAGGGACAAGGATATCGCCGCCGTCGACGTCTTCTTTCGTTCGATCGCCAGGCGATGCCAGGGGTCCGGTATCGTCGTCAGCGGTATGGGCATGAACGAGTTATGCGAATTATCGGCCGGCGGGATTTCCAGCTATTATCGCACGAAGGCGGCCGTGGAATTGCGTGTGCATCGGAGATTGGCGCGCGCTTATGGGCTATTTTTCTGGGCGCCATGGCTGGATGCGGATGTTGTCCGTCTTTTCTCTTCGCTCTCTCTGGCCTCCAGGAAAAATAAAAAGCTGCTTAAAGAAGTTATAGCCGCGTCACGTCTTCTCCCCTCCTCTTTTCTTACCCAGCCCTCCCGTCACAGCACGATCCCCGTATCATTTTATCGCGGTCTGGAGTGGAATCCCCAGGATTAAAGTCTGGGACTCCCTATAGTTCTAACAGCACTTCTTCGGGGGTTCCCTCCCGAGGCAGTACCACATTCCTTTCCGGCCTTAAGGCCGGAAATTCCTGCCGAGGGATTGACCGCGTCCGTGGTCCCGCGGCGTCCATCTATTTTTGGCTCTCAGCGGGGCAAATCTGCGTCATAGAATCAAAAAGGACCTTCAGATCTTTCCAGCGGATGTGTGTCGAGTCTGTCAGGGCGTTGACAACCCGAAAGCCTTCCAGGATGTAATCTCTGTAGGTGCGCTGCCGAGACGTTGACATGACGCGGTCGTAGAGCGCTGAAAACAGGGCCATGTTTTTTGCGTCGATGCATGCCCTGGGCGTAAAACGCATAAGGGAATATTTCTTTTTCAGGGGTTCCGCAAGGCACAAGAACGCGTCTCCGGGAAAGACATAGCCCGGAGGATGCAGGCTTAAATCCCAATCCCGCCCGCGTTTCAGGCATGCGGCGTCACTGGCGTAGATGCGGCGGTCGTGTTGATGCACCGCCGTGCCATAATCTTTGATGAATGTCTTTTGCTGCGGTTTTTCCCATGCCGCAAAGGCCGCCGGGGTTATATCTATTTTTCCAAATGGCAGCTTGGCCAAAAAAGCGAGATTGTCGAGGAACGCATGCGCCTCTGCCGGGTGCACCGTCATGTTACAGTTGACATTAACGCCGGCGTTGCGGCATGCGTAGAGCGTCCCCAGGAGGCGACGGAAGGATGTCTCTGTCATGCCGCGTCTCCATGCTGTGCACGTGTCAACTCCACCGTCCAGGCCGATCTCCAGGTCTATCTTATTTGTTTTGAGGAAGGCGATCTTGGATGCGTCTAAAAGGAGGCCGTTTGTCTGGAGGCCGATCTCGGATTTGGGCATAGCCGTTTTCAGGAAAGAAATGATTATTTTAGTCAACGGCCATACCAAGAGGGGTTCCCCGCCGCTTAAGATAAAACGTATGGGTTCCGCCTTTTTTCTTTTGAGGAAAAAGACAAGCTTTCTGATTGTTTCCAGCGACAAAGATCTGTCTCTTTTGTCCCGGAAGTAGCAATACTTGCATGCGAGATTGCACTTTTCAGTGACGTAGAGAAAGACATGGGGAGATTTAATGGCGTGTGACATGTCCTCGCAGGTCAATGATATGGCGGTATTTACCGGTTGACGTTTTGGGAACATGGCCAGAATGGGGACGTATGGTCACCAGATGCGCTATGTGAAGACGGCCGCCGAGTTCTTTGATGAGCGTTGCGCTTGCAGAAAGGTCTTTTTCTGGGATGTGCAGGGTGATGTTGTCCTTGAAGTTTTGTTTGTTTTTGTCGATGATGCAGAAAAAACGGGGGTGCCCCAGGAGCCGCAGGATCGTCTCGGCCATGAGCCGTCGCGAAGTGATCTTGCCTTCGATCAGGAGCGAATCTGCGTCCCTGCCGAGGACACGGATATATTTGGCGTTCCCTTTCCTGGTGATGCGGACGCGGTCGCCCAGGACATAGCGGATGAAAGGCATACAGGTGTTTTCCAGGTCTGTGACTACGATGCGTCCTTCTCCCAGATCCGCCGTCCTGCCGTCTTTGCCTAGGATTTCAAGGTAAAGGCCGTCTTCAAAAAGCTTCATGGATGTATCTTTCGGGTTTTCGGCGATCGCGAACCCCGAGAATTCCATGGCGCCATAATGATCGAAGATGCGCGTCCCCGATAACGCTCTCAGGCTGTCCTTGAACCACGGATACAGCGGTTCCCCGTTAAGAATACAGGATCTCACCGAATGTTTTCGTTTTAAAACGGAGAAGATGTCATAAAGCTGGTTGGTGTAGGAGTTGATGAATGTGGGTTTCAGCGACTTGATCAACGCGATCGCCTCTTTTATTTTTTCCGGGCTCGTGAGGGATCCCAGGGGGATCACGCCGGCGCCCAGGGCCCTAAAGGCCTGTTCCATGATGCGGCCGCCGCTATTGAGTTCATAAGAACAGAGGTTCAGGCACAGGTCGCCCGGCTCCATCCCGCAGGATTTGAAAATTTTGATGAGACGGCGCAGATGTGTCTGAAAGCAATTCTTTGAATGCAGGATGTGCATCTGTTTTTCCGAAGAGCCGCTCGTCGCCGTCACGCTGAAGACTTCTCCCTGGGGGGGGGATTGGCGGATATCGTCGCGCATCATGAGCGGCAACTTCATAAATTCTTCGCATGACTTTAAGGGGAGTCGCGCCGCCCGGTATGGCTTGATGTGCGCGAAGCTCGCCAGCAGACTGTTGATTTTTTTCAGGGTGACGGTATCCATGCGTATTGTTTTGAATGTCCTCAATGTAGACTTTTGAGTTGGGCCGCTTCCAGATCGAAAACCCGGCATCCGTTCCGGGATGCGTCGCGTTGGCACAGAAGCCGCAATGATTGCAGGGTGGCGTTTTCCCGCAAAAGGAAACGTCCGCGGCATAATTGATCATACATTTTTTTCTGGAAAAATCCGGACACCGCTTTGAGCCGTACGCGGCGATAGCGTGTCGACATCCACAGTTTCGCCAGGCCTTTGTCGTGGATATTGCCTATCTTGACGCTTTTCTGTGTCGAACAGCAGGCGGTCACGTCGCCCCCTTCCGTCAAGAACGTCACAAACCATCCCATGTGGCACGGTCTTAATACAAACGAAGTTAATAATTTTACATATAGAGCCAATTTTGAAGCGAAAGAATGTAAAAAGACTAACTTCGTTTGTATTAGTTTCCGGCAGTCGGCAACGGCCGGCAGGAATTTTCCCGTTTCGGCATAATGGGCCAGGAGATTGTTTTTGACACGGCGCAAGTGACCCTTTCGGTAGGCGGCCAAGAGTAATTTTTCCGCTTTTTTCGTGAGGGGCTGAGTCAGGGCTAAAGGGCTTGCCCTGTGTTCGACATGCTCGCACTTGATACGGAGCTCGTCGATGTTGACGCGTCGGGCAAGATCGATGACGGCCGGCAGGCTGTGGTAGTTCAAGGCGTGCAGGACGAAGTTGAGCGAAGTCCTGGATTTGCGCGATTTGGCGCGGCCCAGAAGCCGTATATTATTTATAACCGTATCAAAATCGCTTGGATCTTGCGGTTGGTGGATTCGGAAGAAATCTTTTGCGTTGGTTGCAGAGAGGCTGAATTTTACGGCATGAATGCGACAGACGGTCTTTAACAGTTTAGACGGAAACAATCCGTTTGTCACCAGCGTGACTGCCAGTCCTTTTGCGGTGGCATTGTGAACGATGCTTTCAAAATCGGGATGCAGCGTTGGTTCGCCTTTGGCTGAGAAGCAGATATGGCCGACGTTGAGTTTTCGGCAATCATCAAAGACCCTGTCCAGGGTTTCCATTTTCAGGCGCGTTTCTTTCGTCGGAACCCTGGCGGTTGTTCCGTGATGCACGCAGAAAAGGCAATTGAGGTTACAGGTGTTGTTGAGGCGGCAAAACAGGACCTTGGGGCCGCTGAAGATCCTGTGCTTGAGGGCCCCCATCAATCTCAAGGCATCGTTATATAATGTGTCAGGCATAGTTTTTCTTTCTGAGGGCTTTCACGGTGACAAGCAGGCAATAATCGCACCCTTCACATTTCATGTCGCAACTCAGCAGTTTTTGCGCAAATGTGTCCGGGATGCTTTTGTTGTCGCAGATGAAGGGGATAGCGCCTTTGTTGGGAGGCGTCAATTCAAAAAGGTCTCCGTCAAAAGAACGCTCGAAATAGGCTTTCAGCTTTTTGCGCAGGACAGGGGTGCGATCCATGCGATAGGCAATTTTGATCACGTCGGCCAACCCCCTCTTTTCATAATAAGTCAGGTCTTCCGGCCGGATGAACGGCCGCTTGATCTCGTCCGTGATGTCTTCTTTTTTATAGACGCAGTTCTTGACATCGATAAGATTTCCGAGGATATACCTCTTTTGAGGCGGGCGTTGCGCGGTTGGTCGCTGTTCAAGCATTTCTTTCAGCACCGGCCAGCTGGAATGACGCATGGAGTAGAAGCAATTCATATAGCAGCCGTGGTTGGCCAGAAGTTTTATGGAGAAATTCTTGAGTTTGTTTTTATAATCCCTGATTTTTTCCAGTTCTTCTCCTTTGCGGTTGGTGGAGACGTCCAGGCAGAAAACCGTCACTCCCATTTTGAGGGCTTCCTTGATCTTCTGGAGGTTGTCGATGTTCATGAATACGGACGCCTGGAGACGGATTCGCGGGAAGGCCTTCTTGAGAAAGGGGACAATGGCCGGGTCCCCGACCGTGATGGACGTCAGCCCTTGTGTCTTGTTGAGGGAGCCGATGTAATGGAAGACGTTTTTGAGGTCATCGGTGAACGCGATCCCCTTGTTCATCAAAAGGTTGGTTTTGACGTTGTGCTTGCGGCACAGTGCCATCAATTCGAGGATCTCCTCTTTCCGAAATTTGTTCTGGTAGGGGCTAGAATGGTCATTGCGCCCGGCGCCGGCAAAATAGACTTCTGCCACTTGGCCTGTTTTAAAGGCCCACACCATGAGGGTTAGGTCTCCGTTGTACGGGATGGTGAATTTGAGCTTCATGAAGACTCTCCTACAATACCTCGAAATAGAATTGGGTGCGCGGTCTTTTGTCCATGTCGATACAGATATATGTGATGCGTATGGCGTTGGCGGCAAAAAGCAGGGGCTAATACAACCTTTGGGTGGCCTGCGTTTTGTCGAAATGCCTTATCAGGGTTGCGACATCGCTGCTATCGAAAGGAAAATCCGTGCGCACGGACCGGCTCCCTTTCTGCTGATATCTGATGGCCAGCATGACTTTTTGTGGCAACCAGCCTATTTTCCGCCAACGTTCATAGGTTTTCAAGGCCCCTTTTTTTAGAAGAGAAGCGCACACTGTTGACAGCGAATCCGTGGGGAAAGGTCCGTAATAGATTTTTAAACCTCTCTCCCCTGTTTCATAAAGGTCGACGGCCGACATCCTGATTTTTCTGAAGCGCTGGATATCCGAAGCGATGCCGGCAATGTCTAGGCGTAGGCGGGAGGCAATGGCCGTTACGTGCCTGGCGGGAGTAGATACCCACGGGCATGCCCGTGGGTATCTACAAACCCGAAGCCGTGTCTTTTGGCTTTTTTCAGGATATCGAGCCAAGTCGCTCCCGGCAGATCGGCCGGTTGCCGGTCGTGAAGATAAACGCAAAACACACAGCGGTAGGGGCACGCATTTGTCAAGGAAATGAGCAGTCTTTTGTCTCTTCTGTTTATCCTGTGTGTCTTTGGATGTTTCATGGCATTCAGTGCTGCCGCTGTTTATGCGGCAGCGGCATTCTCAGGCACAAATTTAAAATCAAGAATTTTCTTTGCGAGACTGGATGTGTTATTGTTGAGCGTTTCGACAAAGGATATCAAAAGATTGTTTTCGGCATGCGAAGCGCAGTCCGGACATAGATAGACGGCTTTCTTCTGGAGGATGCCGCGCGCGGCCATTTGGCGTATCCGTTGGTAGCGTTTCGACCGCCACAGCGATACTATGTCTTTTTGGTAAATGTTCCCGATTCGTACAATATTGTCCCGAGAACAGCAGGCCATCAGATCTCCCTGTTCCATAAGGAAAGTTTGGAACCATCCCATAAAACAGGGGGCTGGTTTCCATCGTACGCCTGACGGCGTAAAGAATTCCCCTGTTCTCAAATAATGATCTAGAAGGTTGTTTTTTATGCGGTGCAGGCGGTTTTTCTTTAAGAGGGATGTGAGGATTTTTTCGGTTTTCGCCCTCATGGGGGGTGTCAGAGAGAGGCGATGGAATTGATTGCCATGCACCTCTTTGATGTTAAGTTCGTCGATGTCGAGCCGTTGGGCAAGCTCGAAGATTGCCGGCAGGCTTTCGTAATTGAACCGGTGCATGACATAAGTAACAGAGACTTTGGGCTGGCCGGTTTTTAGGCGGCCCAGGCGCGCGATATTTTTTGTCACCATATCGAAGTTCGGCAATGGCCCGGCATGATGATAGAGGCGGAATTCTTCGGCGCAAGTCGCCGACAGGTTACATTTGACCAGATGTGCCTTGGTGAGGGTTTTAATTATTCTTTCCGGAAAAGTCCCGTTTGTCAGCACGGAGACAAAAAAATTTCTTTGCGTCGCTTCATCGATGATGGCTTCGAAATCCGGATGGAGAGTTGTCTCCCCTTTGGCCGAGATGCAGACATGTTCCACGTGCAGTCTCCGGCAGTCATCGAATACCTTGATGAGCACCGGCAACGGGAGTTGTATCCGGTTTTTTATCTTCCAGTCTGTGGGAAAAGGGCCATGATAATGGCAAAAGATGCAATGGAGGTTGCAGACCGTATCGATCTGGCAGTAGAGATTTTTGGGCCCCGACATGAGCTTGTTTTTGGCAATTCCTAGCAATCGCAATGTGTCGTGATTCATGGCATTGTTTTTCCGGTGGTGTTGTTTCTTACCGATTTGAGCTGGCGTGCGATAGCGTCGTTTTCACGATAGTGACAGCAGGTGCGGCACTCGCGAATCGTATGGTCGAAAAGGGAACGGCTGCCCCACAGGCGCAAGCGCTGGAATCTTTTGGAACGCCAGACGTCTTTTAGGGAATTATCGCAAATATTGCCCATGACGCATGTATGCTGCATCTGGCAGCACGGCGTGATATCGCCTAACGACGTGATGAAGACATAATACCATGTCATATAGCAGGCCGTCGGTTGTGTCGGTCTCATGAAGAGTTCGTCAAGGTAGGTTCCGCGGGCCTTGAAATTATGTTTGAGATTACTGTCGATCTCGAGGAATGCCTTTTTGCCAGACATCTTTTTGATGATGGATTCAGTTTTTGAGGTGATCTCCGGCGTCAGGCGCAAGGAGGTGTTGTAGCGTCTCGTGTCGATATTTTTGATAAAGAGTTCTTCGATCATCATTTTTCGGGCAAGCTCGAAAACGCGGGGGATTTCCCGGTAGTTGAGCGCGTTCAGGATATAGATAAGCTTGACGCGGGGCATCTTTTTCTTTTGTTGTTTGAGATTTGCCAGCAGGCGCAGATTTTTGCAGACGGTTTTGAAATGGTCGCCGGGCCCCATGGATTGCAAGGTCAGATATTGTTGTTCCGTTGCCGCGGAGAGATCGATGTTCAAGACCTCGAAATGCCTGATAAATTTGATCCAGTCGGGCGGGAACGTGGCGTTGGTGAACAGATGCAGTTTGAATTTTTTTTGGACGGCATAAGAGACGATTTCAGGGAACCGGCTGTGGAGGGTCGGTTCCCCTTTTCCGGAAAGGCGGATTTCTTCGATGCGTAATTCATGACAATCGTCAAGGGTTCGTCGGATCGCATCGAATCCCAGTTCTTTCGATGTCCTTGGCGCTTGCGTATCGAGAGAGGAATGATACCAGCAATGGAGACACCTGAGGTTGCAGGCGTCCGTGAGGTGCAGGAGGACTGCGTGAGGACCGGCCAACACCTTGCTTTTATTGATCGAGAATAGTCTGAGGTGATCGTCACGTGTGATCATGACCATTTTGATTTAGGTTACTTTGCCATTGTTCTATGTCTTCCGTGGCTTGGTCGAGTTTGCGGCGTTGGCCGCGCGTACAACATGATGAGATGGGGTTATGGCAATTACCTGTTTTGCAACAGATCATGTGAGCGATGCGGTGGTCTACGCCGGTCGGAGGCCGAAGGAGCAGTAGTCATTATATGTAAATTTCAGGCGTCGGGCAACTGATATTTAGTGTTTTGCACGGTCCCGGCGAATTGCAACTCTAATTGCGACAAAATTTTAATTCCCGATCAAAGCTGCTACTTTGCAGGTACTCAGCAGCCACCTGCTGAGGTGTCTTATACGCCAGAATTTTCCTTGGATAAACGTTCATCCAACCTTCTATGTCTTTAATCTGTGACTCCTTAAAGTCGGCGATATCCGTGCCTTTGGGGATAAATCTACGGATCATCCGGTTGTGATTCTCATTCGTGCCGCGCTCCCAAGAACTAAACGAATGAGCAAAGTAGATTGTTGTTCTGCGCCCTTTATCCAAGATGCTGATTTCCAACGACCGCCAGTCTAAGAATTCAACACCGTTGTCAAAAGTTATGGACTTAAACTTGCTTTTGAATCCGCGGCCGTATTTGAGCTCCAACTCATCAAAAGCTGCTTTTACCGCCTCCTGTGAAGCCTGCGCCACTTTAATAATAATTTCTTCGCGGCTCTTTCGCTCGGTCAGTGTAATAAGGCTGGTTTTTGCTCCCTGAGGCCCTTTAAGCGTATCGCCTTCCCAATGCCCATAATCACGGCGCTTTTCAACCGCCAAGGGCCGCTTCTCAATGCTTCGACACATCCGGTTCGTCCGGCTTATTCTACCGACGGGCCGATACTTCCTTCGCTTCTTGTTGCGCTTCTGCCATAAATGCTTATTGCTTATGCCCGAAAAAATCCCTTTATCTATATAGTTATACAGCGTCTTTGTGCAGATCATTCCGGTAAACTTGCGGCCGCTAACCTTAATCCCACCGATAATCGCGTCCGGAGAGAATCGTTCATCTATCAGTTTCACCCGAATGTATTCTTCCAGGTCTTTATCTCTGCCGATCTTTAATGAACGTTCTTTGTTACGCCCTCGCTTTTCATACTCTGCCTGCCCTACATGAGCCCGATATGTTGTTTTCTCTGACAAATCATACTGTAGCCGCGCTACCGCGCCTCGCCCGATCTCCCGGTATATCGTCGCTTTGTTCCGGCGAAGCAATTTTGCGATCTCTGCTACTTTTTTGCGGTCTGCCAGCAACACTTCAATCTTGTAACGCTCTGATTCCTTTAAATGCGCATACCTCTTCTTTGTGCTACAATAGTTTCGCTCCATAGATCTCCTGTTCTTTGTTTGTATGAGAACTTACAAAGTAACAGTTTTTCTTTGATCTGTGGAGCTTTTTTTAACTCCCTTTGTCGCACTTTAGTTTACAATCTTCAGTTTTGCACGGTCCCTGAAAATGATATAATACACGACAAAAGAGGGTATGGTATATGAAAAGAACAGGGATACCGGCCGGACGTCCGGTTTTAATAAATGTGGATGCCAAGCGTTTTGATCTGAGGCGTTTCCATTGCCCGGGGTCCGAGATGAAAAGTATCTGTAAGGCTTTTGGGCTTGGGATACTGCGTTCGTTTGAGCCGGAGAAGAACGTCAGGATTTCTCATTCCAATTTTCTGGTGTATGCGGAGACATCCAGAGGCCGTTATGCGTTAAAATTCCATCCTCATAGTTCGGCGAATCTTCATCAGCACGAACATCTTCTGCATCGTCTTTTGCGGCAAAAAGGCGTCCGCGTCCCTCGCATGTTTTCTCCCCCCTGTCTCCCTTTCAAGCATTATCTTGTCACCTGCCATGAATGGCTCGATGCAGTGCCGCTTTATGGGCTTCCTGTTTCCCGGATACGTGGCTTGCGGATAACCGAAGCCATCCAGTCATTCAGTAGGAGCTTGAGGCTTTTGGCGCAGGAGGGGTTGGCCTTGCGCCGCCAATCTTTTGTCGAAAAGGTCAGACAGCTTAAAGATGCTTCGAAAGCCTACAAGGGGAACACGTGCGCCAAGGGACTTTTGGATGATTGTTTCAAGGTTTTTCGCGACGCCCCGGCGGATTTTTCTCTGGTGCCATTGCATGCGGATTTGTCGGTTTCCAACATATTGTGCAATGACCGGGAAGTGTTTTTCATTGATCTGACCCATGTGCGGTATGCGTGCTTCCAGACGGAAATGGCCAACCTGCTTACTTCGTGTTTTGTGCAAGAAATGCCCTCGTCCGCCCTGGGGAGAATTTTACCGTCGGGTGAAGAAAATGCGCCCTGGAAGAAGGCCATCGCCGTTCTTGTCAGGTTGGAGGCTTTCGGAGAGTTTCTGAAGGATGCGCATCGCCTTGAGAAGGCTTATCGCGGTAAAGAAACTGTTGTCTTCAGGCGCGAGTTACTCCGGCACCAGAAAAAAATGGAATATCTGATGAAGGACCCTCTGGCTGTCCTGTCTTCTTGAAAGGGATTACATTTCTTTGAGGGCGCGGCAGACGCTTCTGTTGAAGGCTGCAAATCCGCAATACCTGCATTCCTGCCATAGTTTGTTTTTTGGGTCTGTCCCCTGTCTTGCGGCTGTCCTGAGGCGTTCGAACCTTCGGGAGAACCAGATTTTTGAGAATGGCGTTTCGTGGATGTTGCCCATGACGGCCACGCCGACATTGTCGCAAGGCGCAATTACGCGGCCATTCAGGTCGATAAAACCGTAAAACCACCCCACATAACAAGGCAGACGTTTTTCATGGAACGCCCTGAAATAGAAAAGGCGGTCGTTGTGCCAGGCGTTTTTCTTTAATGCTTTCCTGTTTTTCATGAAATAGGGGTGCAGGACCGTGCAGCGGATTTCTTCTAAGTTTGTTTTGACGCCGTCCTTTGCCGGGCGAAAGTCCTTCAAGGAGGCCTTCAATTCTTGGAGGCCGCGGTCGGAGAACAAGAGGGAGCGCGTCTGGGTGGTGGCTTCGATAAGCTTGAATTTAATCTGGGACACGTGCGCGTTTCTCGCCAACAGGAGCGCTTGTCGGATGTCTCCGTAATTCATCTCGTTGACGATAAATACCATTTGCACGAGCGGGTGTCTTTTCTTTTTTTGCGTCAGGGCGTAGATGTTGTCCAATGTTTTTTGGAATGCGCCGGCTGCGCGCGGACCATGTATCCTGGAATAGTTCCGGGGGGTGGCAGCCGAAAGGTTGACGTTTACTTTGTCGGCGAGCGCCAGGTAGCGCATCAAGACGGTTTCAACAGCGCAATTGGAATAAATCTCAAGGCGTAAGCCCAGGTGTTTGATGAAAAGGATCAGTTCTTTGATGCGGGGGTAGAGCATCGTTTCTCCCCCTTCCAGGCATATGCCGGTCGTGCCGATCCTGGCGCAGTCCTGGATTGTTTTCTTGAGGAGTTGGAAGTCCAGGTGCCGGATACGGCGGTCTTTCGGGATGACCAGCGGCGATTTCTCCCAGCAGAAGATACAGCGGAGGTTGCAAAGGTTTGTCAGGTGGATATTGACGGAGCGCGGGCCGACGGCCGGACGTTTTCCCTTTGCGGCCTCGAGCCGGAAAGGGTCAAGACGGTCATGAAAGACAAAATCCAGGGATTCGTTCATAGCTATTGACGCAAGACAAAGACGATGCTTAAATGAAGTTTCTCATGGCAGAAATCCCGCAGTTGACAGACCTGACGTTGGAGATCACCAATGCGTGCAACCTGCGTTGCCGCTGTTGCGGCATCTGGAAAGAACGCAAAGCCAGGTCTTTGTCTCTTTCTGCAATCGAATACATTGTATCGGTTCTCCTTAAAAAAATCAAAATTAATTCCGTGGCCTTGACCGGCGGAGAACCCTTCCTTCATCCTCAAGTCGACGGCATTTTTAAATTTTTTCACATCCTGAAACTCAAAAAGCTTGTCCGCGCGATCGGTATCTATTCTAATGGTTTCGATCATTCCCGTATCGTTTCTTTTCTTGAGAAGCATGGGGATATGCTCAAGGGTGTCAGCCTGGGAATCAGCCTCGACGGCCGGAAGGCGCATCATGATGACCTGCGCGGCCGGCCAGGCGCTTTTGATGCGAGCATGAAAACGGTCGATTATGTGGTGCAGCGGTGCGGGGGGCTCCTCAAGCCAGCCATTAAGTTTACGATCAACAGGCGAAATTATGGGGATCTCTTTGCTCTGTATCTTCTTGCGAAATCCCGCGGATTCCGTTTTATGCCGAAACTGGCGGAGTTCGGCGCCAAGGCCTACTATCATCGGGTATCTAGCCGCGCGGCCGGCTTGGACTGGGATGATCCTTGCGTCAAACCGGAGATCATCCGCCAGTTGCGCGCGATCGCTTTGGATGCCAAGTCGTCCGGCACGCCAGCGGTGGACGTGAGGATCCTTTCTTCTTTGGAGAGGATTGTCAGACTGGGGATGTCAGCCATCACTACCTGCCGGACTCCGGGGAATTTTTTGTTTATTACATGCGCTGGCGCTATTTATCCTTGTTTGTATATGCCCCCTGTCTCGTCGATCGGGACTCATTTTTTGAAAGATATCTACGGCCCTGAGCACCAAGAAAGGATACGGATGGGGCTCCAGGGGCGTTGTCCCCGTTGTTACGCCTACCACGGTTTTCTAAAGACAATCAACCTGAAAGAAGTCTAGAGGAGTTTGAGGACGGTTTTGACGGTGTTGGCCGCACCCTGAAAGGAGTCCAGGGGCAGGGGTTTTGGCGCCCGAGCCTGCGCAAGCTGCCTGATGGCGCATGCCAGAGGTTCGCTCTTGAGCTCGTCATAGTCGAAAAGGCGCGCATCCAAATATTTTCCCAGAAGGCGTGAACGGGGCGTCTGGTCGTTGATCCAACCGGATTTAGCCAGGATCGTATGGGGGATCACGATGCATTTTTTTCCGAGGCGCAGCAACTGGACAGACGTATTGTATCCCGCCATGCTGATGGAGATATCACTGGCCTGGAGACATTTTCCGAAATGAGGCAGATAGGGAACAACCGTCGTATTCTTTATCCGGTGCTTGCGGATCAGCTCCCTGAAGAACTCCATCTCTTTTTTCCCCGTCGCAGGCCCGCAGGATAATAGCATGGCGCATTCCCTGTTGAGATATTTCTGCGCCAGGATGGAAGAAGCGATGATCTTCGGGCATGTCGTGCCCCCTCCCCGGCTGACTAAGAGTCGCGTGCGGCCCGACCTTTTCCATGATGCGGTCAGATTCTCCGTTCTGGCATGCGTCAGCCCCTCTTCATACCCCGGGAAGATATAACCCGTATGAATGATCTTCTCGCGCAATGTCGTGAAGATCGATTCATAGAGCTTTCGGCGTTCCTCATCGGGCACGAGATTGATGAAGAACGGGTATTCAAAATCTTCCGGCGTGTGGATGAATATCTTGTCATAGAAGCGCGTGTATTGAAAAAAACGGCTCGTGTTCTTGATGACGTCCAGGGTGATATAGGGATAGCCGATCGTCGCAAAAATCTTCTTCTTCAGATTTTTCAGCATAAGGAGCGCCCTGGAGAGCTCCAGGAAACACTCGCTCCTGCCGAAGGGGAAATACTCCGTCATCAGAATATCCGGCATGATGGCCTTTGTCTTCTCAAAGATGAATTCTGCGCGGATGTCCATATTGCGGATATCTACGGGCAGGTTTTTGAACTGCGCCTTGCTGTAAAAGGGATAGGGCACATCGATCTTTTCGATCTCGCGGTCATAGGCGATATGGGGTTGCGGGATCCCCGCCTGAAGCAGATAGACCTGGAAGCGCCGGCCGGCCGCACGGGCGAAGGCGTTGGCAAGGGTTGTTATCCTCGAGGTATGCCCAAGGCTTTCTTTGTGCGTGTAATATATGAGGATTTTGAGTTTTCGGCCCATATGCATCTATAACAGTGATCTGTCTATGGTTTTGACGGCCCGGCAGATGTCGCGATAGTGACGAAATCCTCCGGTCGCGCGGCGGCGGCCCCACTGCCGCATGGCTAATGCTGCGTTAAAATTACTGAATTCCCTGTAAGAGACTCCCCTTTTCTTAAACAGGTCCATGTAGCGGCCGAGAAGGTCGCGGTAGCGCGACGCATGGAATAATACATGGTCGTCGTCAAGTTTCATGATGAAAAACTTGTCCCTGATTTTTGGGGGGAATGTCAGAAAGGTCCAGTTGGGCAAAATATCGCCGCTCGGCAGGACGACGAGATCGTGGCCGAAGGCCATGGGGCGGCTGTAACATGGACATAGTTTTGTCTTTAGGGAAGTTGAACGGGAAAACGCCGCCAAGCGCCGGTAACGCTCGATAAAATCCCTGGCGCTGTCCGCCGTCCACGGTGCAAGGAACGCTGGATGCACGTCGATCCGGGAAACGTTCATGGACGCCAGGAATTTGAAATTGGCTGTCATTGCGGAAGTGTCATGTGGATGGACGGTCATCGTCGGAAACACCTCCATCCCGGCCCCAACAGCCATTTTGACGTTCTCACATATCTTGCGGTATCTATGCAGGGACGTCCCTTGTCTGTGTTTGGCCGTTGTCTCGGCCAGTCCGTCAATGCCGGGCTCCAGGAGCACGCGGTGTTTTCTTAAAAAACGTATTTTTTCCGGCGTCATCAGGATCATGTTCGATTGAAGCAGGATGGAACTCCTGGGATGACGGCGCCCGATGCCACGGATGAGCGACGCAACTAAATCCCACTGCAGGAGTGGTTCGCCGCCCGAAATCACAAATTCGATCTTGCGCACGTCTTTAAGCAGGCCGAACAATTGACGGATCTGCCCTTCGGTCAGAGTTTTCGTCCGCGTCTTTGTTCTGAAAAAACAGTAATCACAATCCAGCTGACAACGGTCAGTGATGAATATCCAGCAGTGCTTTATCAAAGGAGATATTCGCATCGTATTTGTTTAGAGGCGCCCAAGAATGAGATCTGCCGAACGCCGGGTGCCTTCAAACCATGTCCCGGGGATTGTATTCCGCGTCCCGCGTTGTTTTTCCTTCCGAAGTCCCGTAATCAGGCTTTCCAGGTGTTCAGGAGTCGCATCGCGCGCGCCGATAATGCAGGACGCAAGATGTTGCCCCAGGAAGCTCGCGTTCCAGAGTTGCTCCGCTGTCCGTACGGGCAAGATCACTGTGGGCGTTCCGTGTTTCAGAAGAGAGACCATGGTGTTGTATCCTGCGAGGTTCAAGCTGATGTCCGCATCATGAAGTTTGTTTTCGAAGTCAGGATACGACCACGGAAAATAATCCAGGTTGTCCACGCGGTTCAAGAGGCGCGTCAGACTGTGCGGCAGCGCCATGCCGCCCACGGACATGGTGAAATGCCAGTCTTTTCGTTTCAGGGCCAGCTTAAGGCATTGACGGATAAACCCTGGGTTGTCGGCGAGCCCTCCCCTGCTGACGACGACGGAGAAAACCACGCGAGTTTTTCTCTGGCCCGCCTTCCGGGCGGCCTTTTCATCGTCGTAGATAAAACCCGTCGCAAACAGCATCTTGCGGCAAGCAAGCAACACATGCTTCAACCGCTCCTGCTCTTGGATGGGGAGATATCGATTGTATGCCCGGACTTCCGTCTCCGGCCTGTGATAAAGGACCATATCGTAGGCCCTCGGGAGGAACAAATGGAGCGTATCTGTCCAGTCCAGGTGGGTTGTGCTGGAAATGGTCGTTGTACCGCGGGTACGCAGTTCCGTCAGGACGGGTAAGAGCAGTCTATGCTCGGGGTGGCGAAAGAAGGGATACTGTTCTGTCATGAAGATATGCGGCCGGATCTTCCTTATCTCCCGCATCAGGCTGCGTCCCCATGCATGCCCGCGGTCCCGTTGGGGAATGAACGAAAGCCTTGCATAACGGTCGATAGGAAACAAACAAATTTTCTCCGGTCCGGTTTCGATGACCGTTATATCGATCTTTCTGCCGGATCGTGCGGTGATCGCCTTGACGAGGGCGTAAATGATGCGCGCATGGCCCAGGGAGCCGGTATTGTGATAGAAAATGCAGAGCCTTTTCATGGACGGGTCTTTCGGATGCGGGCGAAAAATGTTCCGATGGCGTCTACGATGAACGAAGCCTCCTCGTCCTTCATAAAGGAAAAAAGGGGTAGATGAAGCGCATGGCGTTCATAGGCGTCGCTGTTGGGCATGTCCTGACGTATAAAAGAACGGAAGATCTTCATCTTGTGCAAAGGCGTGTATGGATGCTGCCAGTGGATCCCGTTGTTTTTGAGGTGTTGCCCCAGCTGATCGCGTTCGCGCAAGTCTATAACGAAGACCTGGGGAACAGTCAGTGTGTCTTTGTCGTCGCGCGGAAAACCAATATTTTTGATCCCCGCCAGTCCTTTCTCAAATATAGCCTTGATCTTCAACCGTGACTTGAGGATATCTTTAAGAAATTTGAACTTTGTTTTGACGGCGATCAGGTCCCAGAGATACATCCGCGCAAAACGCTGGCCTGCGTCCAGAAGAACGGCCTCATCCTTCCATATATTTGTGAGTTCGGCGATCTTCTGATGTTCGGGATTGTTGAAGCACAGCATCCCGCCTCCGCCGCCGCACGAAGACAGAGGTTTATAATATGAGAACGAAAAGCATGACAACTCACCGAATGATCCTAGTTTTCTTTTTTTGTACTCTGAGCTTTCCGCCTGGCAGACGTCTTCTATGACGAACAATCCCTTTTTTTTCGCGAGCTTCAGGAGCGCCTCCAGGGGGGCCGGCCTGCCGAACATGTGGACGGCTATAATACCCTTTGTTCGTTTCGAAACAAGTCGTTTGGCAGAGTCTGGGTCCATCTGATAATCATGGGGACGGCAATCCGCGGGGACAGGGATGCCTCCGGCATAGAGGACCGCCAGGGGAACGGCCGGATAGGTGACGTTCGGGATGATAACTTCGTCGTCTTTCTTCAGTTCAAGCGCCAGCAGGGCCATCTGAAGAGCGTCGGTTCCGGAGTTGAGGGCTAGGGAATAATGCGTGCCGATATATCGCGAGAATTCTGCCTCCCAATCTTTCAGGAGGTTTGTGATGTCATTGAGGCCGTCGATACGGCCCAGGGTATCTCTAATACCCTGCTCGTAATGCTTGATCAGCAGCTTATCGATGCGCATGGAGTCATATCTGATAGGCATAGGAAATGAATAGACGGCGTGCCAAAATTTTTATACAATAGATAGCCGAGGCGTTTTTTGTTCCTGCCGCCTCAAGCATGTGCGCACCTCGTTTCAGGCGGACTCAATAATTTATAACAGAATTACATGGATATTTCAACCATAACGCTTTCTTTCTTGCCGCTCCTGGTTATCCTGGGGGTGCGGTCGACATTTTACGATTTCAAAAAAGGCATTATAAAAAATTGGGACCTTTTTTTTAGCCTTTCGGCCGGCGGATGTCTTTATGTGTATCTTATTCTGTTTAAAGGAGTTGAGATCGACCCGGTCCTTTTTGTCGGGAACCTCTGCATCGCGATGAGTATCGGGCTGATCCTTTATTTTACGGAAACATGGGGTGCGGGAGATGCAAAGCTTTTCATTGTCTATTCCTTTCTGCTTCCTTTCCCCCTGGATAGGCGGATCATTCCTTTTTCATCCCTCGTGTTTTTTGCAGATACCATTATTATTGTTTGTCTTGCGGTCATTGCCGCTTCCATGGTGTGCGTGGTCCGTTCTTTCCGTGAATGCATCAAAAAAAGCATCAAAAAGATGTTTGATATCAACGAAATACGGTCGCTCATCTATTCATTTTTTCTTATCCTCAGTTTCAGCTGGGTTGTTCCATATATCTTGTCATTTTGGTCGGCATATTTTTCGCCGCTGGTCTATATTCTTCTGACTTATGTCTCTTATTCGATCATCTATCGTATCCTTCAATATTTTCAATCCAGGCGGCTCCTTTATCTTATCGTTACTCTTGGCATCCTTGGCAGATTCTTCGTTTTTCCGAATGCCAGGGAGGTCTTTTGGGCGATGCTCGCCAGTACGAAGATCATCGCTATTTATACTGTTTTTTTCAGGCTGCTGGATTTTTTCTTTATGGCCGATGACCGCAGCAAAAAAGAGAACCGCACGAAAAATACCATCATCCTGGCGCCCCACATGTTCGTGGGCGTCTTGCTGACCCATACACATTTTCTCAAAGGTGTGCTAAAACTCATGAGCTGGGCATGGAAGTGATATGAGAGCCTTGGTGTCTTTATTGCGCAGGATCGAAGGCCTGGGGGGGCGTGTCAGGCGTAACGGCCACCTGATCGATATCCATGCGGGTTCGGCAGACCCCGTTCGGCTCCGTCCCTATCTTTATATCCTGCTGAATCGATATGAACGCGATCATTTTATCGCGATCAGGAATATGCCCGTATGCGCCATGCCGGACGCATGGGATCATTTCTTTCAGATGCGCGGCCGCGTGTCCAGGGACAGCCGTTGCACCGCATGCCGTTTTCATGCGTCTTGCGTAGGGCCGTCCAGAGGCTTTATGCCTTCGTGTTTTGCGGATATTCCCAGAGAAGTAGCCATAGAGGTCACGACCGCATGCAATCTTGCCTGCGGCATATGTTTTCATGCGGGGGCCGATTCCAGGCATTTACCGTTGTCGGCTCTCTTTAAGGTTTTTAAACAGATGCGCCACGCGGGTTGCCATTATGTCCGTTTCACAGGAGGCGAACCGCTTCTATACCCGCATCTGCAGAAGGCCGTCATTACCGCCAAGAAATTTGGTTTTCAGGTCTCGTTGAACACCAATGGCTTGTTGTTCGATGAAGCAAGGGCGGAATTTTTCAGGCACTATGCGGATAGCATCCTTATTTCAATGCAGGGATGCGATTCTTTGTCGGAGTCGCGCCTGACGGGTATCAAGAGCGACTTTCGGGCCAAGCTACGCCGCATCCGTCTTATCGCAAACCAGTGCCGCCATGTGCGTATCGGAACCGTTGTTTCCCAGCACCTGATTGACCATCTGGCGGACTATTTGCGCATCTTGAGATCGGCTCAAGCCACGTATTGGGAACTTTATCGTCCTATAGCAGCGTCTTTACACGAAGACTATCAGCTCAAGCAGGGCGACTTTATAAAACTTGTCCGTTGCTTGAAGCGTTACCGGGGGCCGTTATCTATCAAGGTGGCCAACCCTGTGCCATTTTGTATTGCTGGAGATCCGGCGAACAATTGTCATTTGTTCCTGGGTGGATTGTGGGACGATGGGCACACACGTCTGGTCCTTGATACGCGAGGTTTTTATAAGCCGAGCTACGCTATGAACAAGGATCTTGGAACGGATCTCCTGAAAGCCTGGCGCAATCCCCTGGTGAGGCGTTTACGCTCTTTGGTCTATCTGCCGACGAAGTGCCGCCGCTGTTTTTATGCAGGTTGGTGCAAAGGCGGCAGCAGGCAATGGGCCCTGCATTCCGGCGGTACGCTCTGGACTTCGGATCCATGGATGCCTCATGAATAAATTGGTCTTTATCCGCGACGACGATGTCTGGCGGCTGACCCCGGCCTTCCTCGCCTTTTTCAATCATTGTTTCGATAACGATATCCCGGTTGTTTATGCTGTTATCCCTGCCAAGATGCAGCCGTCCCTGGTGCGTTTCTTGAGGTCTAAAAAAAAGAAAAAGCCGTTCTTGATCGACATTGTTCAGCATGGATGGCGCCACGCAAATCATCAGCTCAAAAGCAAGGCATCGAAAGACGGCAAATATGAATTCGGGCCCTTACGGTCTCATTCTGTTCAATACCGGGACATATGCTGCGGCAGGTCAAAAATGCTTGAGGCTTTCGAGGGGGATTTTACGGATGCCTTTGTCCCTCCTTTCCATGGGTATGACAAGACGACATTGCGGGTAGTGGAAGAATGCGGTTTTAAGATATTCTCAGCCCGCAAAGAAGAGATATTTCCTCAAGGGCGCGTCCTGTCTTTTCCTATAGATATTTCTATTCGTGCAGGTGATCAAGCATTTGACTTGCGCCGGTTTTTGAGTATTCTTTGGAAATGCATGAAAAGTCCCGGTAGAGTTGTGGGGGTGTTGAGCCATCATGAGAAGCTGAGAAATGCGCGCTTGCGTCAAGAGACTTTTAATTTTTTGTCGGCGCTCAAGAAGATCCAAGATGAAAGAATCTGTCGCTTGGCGACTTTTTCAAGGATGCGGCGGCAGGGCGACGGAGGGGTTATTGATAGAGGGTCTTGACTTTTTTGTCCAGGCACTTTGTTTTGGTCTTTATGTCCTGGATGTATTCGCAGAGATCAGAAGAATTGTGGTTTTTAGCGGCATAGAAATAGGCGAAATCGTTTAGGTATTGTTCGGCAATTTCCGATGGCCTGCGCGTATCAAAGAAGACATCGCACACCGTCTCGCCTTTGCCTTTGATCCCCTTGCTGAATTTCTCGCAGGCCAGTTTGCTGCGATAGTATTTATAGCCGAAAAAGACGCCCATCTGCATGTAGTAGTCGTTTCTGTCAAGGGGCCTGCCGGTAATAATATCAAGGGCTTGGCTGGCGAGGGGAAGGTTGTCCGTTAAAAATGCCGTGCAGATGTCCCGATGGGCCGCTTCCTTCAGGGATTGGCAGGTGCTCGTCTTATAGGCATTGCAAATGTTCTTGTCGTATTCTTTTTTGACATCGTTGCAATTTCCCTCGGCTTCATTTTTGATGACGGTCAGGCCATTTGCCAATTTCTCACAGGTTTCGCCGCCCTCGTTTAATTCTTTGCACATGTCCGGCTTGCCTTCGCGCGCCGCCGTGAATGCCACGATGTATTGAAAATCATAACTCTTCCTGATGCTTTCCTTGATCGCTTTGATTTCTTTTTCTTGTTCGGGCGTAACAGGGACGGCCCGCTGGGAAAGATGTTCTTCTTGCGTGATCGTTTCTCCCGTTCGTGTGAAACCGAAGACCAGTCCGGTCAGTGCCAGCGGCAGAAGGATAGGGGTAAATTTTTTCATAGGTTTAGTACATTGTTACATAAGTTTTCTTAG
>DISM01000006.1 GCA_002421805.1 Candidatus Omnitrophica bacterium UBA6210 | reverse complement strand
CCAGGATCAAACTCTCCGAAAAAAAACGGTTGTTGACCTTTTACAGTCAACGACTTCTTGGCTATTTATCAAAGAACGAAACTGATGCCTTTCGGCATTAGTAAAAATCTTAAGTTGTCATACCGCCTTCTGCGGCATACCCCATGCTTATTGGCACCTGGCCCGTATAAGGAATCGGGCCAGTGTTCGCCTTTCTGGCGAAGTATTGCGTGGGTGTGCCCCCTTCTGGGGCAAATAAAAAAGGCATCGAGATGATGCCTTTTTTGAAAATCTAGCATCTCGACAAACAGAACTTTAGGTTATGATCCCCTGCGCGGGGCCCTTCTGTCGGTCTTCAAATCTCTTGTCACCTGGCGCTGTGCGCCCCATCTGAAAAAGAATCGTTCGCACCTTACGGTGTAGCCATTAGTTATATCAGAACACATATTAAGTGTCAAGAATTATTTTAGAAATTTTTAAAAGAACGTAACTCGTGCCGACAACAGATCTTAAGCTTTTCTTTCGACGATGATCTTAACGAAGCTGCGCTTGGCCACCTGGATCAGGTATTCTCCAGGATTTTTTAATTCATAATTCACGGAATCGATCTTCTCCCCGTTGACCTTCACGGCCCCCTGCTGGATCATACGCCTGAATTCATTTTTGGTGTTATTGGTATACAAAATATCGACACCAAGGTCCAGAAGCTGCAGGATGCCGATCACATCTTTGTCGCTCGAAACTTTTTTCACCGGCACGTGCTTCGGGACGTTCTTTTCGCGGAAGACGGTCTCGAATTCCTTGCGGGCATCGCGCGCCGCATTAAGGCCGTGATAATGCGTGATGATAAAAGAGGCCAGCTTCATCTTCGCATCTCGCGGATGCATGATGCGCACCGCCTCCAGGTCCTCATCCGTCAACAATTCATAGTATCTCATCATGAGCGTATCATTGATGGACATGAGCTTGCCGAACATCTCTTTGGGGGATTCGTTGATACCGACATAATTCCCCAGGGATTTAGACATCTTATTCGTGCCGTCCGTCCCCTCCAGAAGGGGCATGGTGATGACGACCTGGGGCATCTGCCCGAACTCCCGCTGCAGTTCGCGCCCGACCAGGAGGTTGAATTTCTGGTCCGTGCCCCCCATCTCCACGTCCGCCCCCAAGACAACGGAATCATACCCTTGGATCAGCGGATACATAAATTCGAGAATGCTGATCGGCCGGTTCTCTTTGAACCTCTTGGAAAAATCGTCGCGTTCCAGCATGCGCGCCACCGTATATTTGCTGGAAAGAGTGATCACATCCTGGAATTTCATGCGCTCATACCAGCGGCTGTTGAATACGACGCGCGTGCGGCGGGGGTCGAGGATCTTGAAGATCTGCTTTTTATAGGTCGCGGCGTTCCTGAGCACCTCTTCCCGGGACAACTGCTTGCGGACCTCAGAGACGCCCGAAGGGTCACCGATACGCCCTGTAAAATCGCCGATCAGAAAATAAACGATGTGGCCGAGGTCCTGAAAAGCCTTGAGTTTCCTCAAAAGGACCGTATGCCCCAAATGGATGTCGGGCGCCGTCGGGTCAAACCCTGCCTTCACCTTCAGGGGTTTTCCCGACTTTTCCGACCACTTCAGGCGCGCGATAAGCTCTTCTTCGGCAATGATCTCGCTTGCACCGCGCTTGATGACTTTTAATTGATCTTCGATCGTCATTTAGATAAATGCCCCGGCACCTCACGCGTCCACCTCCCGCAGAAATCGGGACTCTGGATCACGAGAATGCCAGGGCACCTCACATGGTTAAGACGCCAGACCCAGACCGATGCGCATCTGGTCCACATCCACCTTAATGATCTTAATCTTGATCTTGTCGCCGATATTGACCTTCTCGAACTGGTCCTTCGGGATCTCGTTGATATAAAGCAATCCCTCAAAATCCGTATCGAAACGGACAAAGACACCAAAGTTGTTCTTGGAGGTCACCTCCCCCTCGCGCTCCGAGCCGATAGGGTAGGTTTCAGCGATCTTCGACCAGGGATTCTCCATGGCCTGTTTTAACCCCAGAGATATTTTCTTGTTCTGGGCGTCGACCGACAGAATAACGACATCAACCTTCTGCCCTTTTTTGAGGATCTCCTGCGGATTCATGACGCGTCTGGTCCAGGACATGTCCGAAACGTGGATCATGCCGTCCAGGTTACCGTCAAGCTCCACAAAGGCCCCGAAATCCGTGAAACCGCTGATCTTGCCGGACACCTTCGATCCCACGGGGAATTTGCCCTCCGCCTCAAGCCAAGGATTTCCTTCGAGCTGTTTGATGCTCAAGGAGATCCTGCGGCTGTCCTTATCGATGGTCAACACCTGGACCTCAACGGTATCGCCCACGGCGAACATCTCCTGCGTATTGATGTTCCTCTTCTGCCAGGAGATCTCGGACACGTGGATCAATCCTTCGATGCCCTTTTCCAGTTCGACAAACACGCCGTAAGGAACGATGTTGACGACTTTGCCTTTCAGCCTGGTCCCGACCGGGAACTTCTTGTCGACATCCGTCCAGGGATCGGCCATACGCTGTTTCAGGCCGAGAGAGACCTTGCATGTTTCTTTATTCATATTCAGGATCGTGACTTCGATCCTGTCGCCGACAGCCAGCATTTCGGAAGGATGTGAAATACGCGACCAGCTCATGTCCGTGATATGCAACAGGCCGTCCACGCCGCCCAGGTCGATAAAGGCGCCGAAATCCGTGATGTTCTTGACCAAGCCGTTGACGACGTCCCCGGGCTTATGGGTCTCCCAGAAACGCGCGCGGCTGTCCTCTTTTTCCTTGGCAACGGCTTCCTTGCGCGAAACGATCAGGCTCTTGCGCAGGGAGTTGATCTTGATGATCTTGAATTTAAAAGAATGTCCGACAATATCTTTCTCGCTGACATTTCTGAACATGGCGAGGCTTGCCGGCAGGAACCCTTCCAGACCGTAGACATCGACGATAAAGCCGCCCTTGACTTTCTTGCGCACAAAACCGTCAACCAGGTCCCCTTCTTTGAATCCCTGATTGATCTTGTCCCAGCCGTGAAGACGCCTGGCCTTGTCGCGGGAAAGGACGATCATGCCGTTATCATCTTCGATCGAATCCACGTAGACTTCCACTTCCTGGCCAACGGCCAGGTCCGGCAGGCCCGTGAATTCCTCGCGCGCCACAGCCCCTTCGGACTTGTAGCCCACGTCGATCAGGACGTCTTTGACGCCGACCCTGACGATATTGCCCTTGACGATCTCTCCTTCCTTGATCTCTTTGAAACTCTGTTCGTAGAGCTGCGTTAATGCTTCGTTCTTTTCTTCAGTCACAAAAAATTCCCCCTTTATGGTCTATTAATAGCGCGCATGTTCACGCGTCTATTTGCGATTTGGAGCCCCGCGGCCTGCCCGCTCGCTTGTCTCGGCCAAAGGCCAGACAAGCAGGCGTGCGATCCGTGAAGCATCTGCCTTGCGGATAAGCCGCACGGCAAGCCTAACATCATGGATGCGTGATAAAGCCTGGAACAAAAATACTTAGGCGCCAAGCGTAGAGAACAATTATCCTTAAAAACAGTGATTTGTCAAGTTAAAATGTTTGGGTGCCGGCTTCGGCAGCCGCCTTAAGGCCCATGACCCGGTCCATGACCCGGCCGGCGAACTCTTCATCGGACTCGCCAGAGGCGGCGGATATCGTCAGCGGCTCTCCGAACCAAACCGTGATCGACGCACGTCTGAGCTTTTTGTCCGCCTTGGACAGAGCAATGTCTGTCCCCCGGACAAAAGCCGGAACGACCGGAACCCCGCTTTTGCGCGCCAGGAAGCCTACGCCTGCTCGCCCCCGGCCCAGCTTGCCGCCCACGGTCCGCGTCCCTTCGGGAAACAGCAAGAGACCCTCCCCCCGCCGCAGGCGTCTCAGGGCCTCTTTCATGGCCCCGAAATCGGCGGCGTTGCGCCTCAAAGGAAAAGCGCGCACACGCATCAGCAACCAGCCGAAATACCTGCCTTTAAACAAGGTATCCCTGGCCATGAAACTCAGAAATCTTGGACAGGCGCAACCGAACACGATAGGGTCGAGATAACTGACATGGTTGCAGGCCAACAAAAAACCGCCGCTGACGGGAATATTCTTCCGCCCGAAGGTCCTGAAACGGAAAAATAATTTAAAGACGCAAAAAAATAAGAATCGGCCTAAAAAATAGATCATGATCGACAGTCTGCTCTCTTCAGGGATATCGGCGTGCTTAAGGACTGCGGAGAAAAAACAGGCGACCGCTTCAAGCCGTGTAATGGATCTTCGCCTTCACCATCTCATTGCCGAGCGTGATAAGGTCTTTGGCCCTGGCATAGCTTTTGGCCTCCGAATAAACGCGCATCTTGGGTTCGGTGCCGGAAGCCCGGAACATCAGCCAGCTCTCATCCTCGCAGATCAGCTTTGTCCCGTCGTAATCCTTGACCTTGACGACCTTCTCGCCCAGGAGCGAATCCACGCAGAGCGACTTCATATCCAGGGAATAATGCCTCGATTTCAGCTTCATGTCGCTGCGCAGGTAGTAATAACGGCCGTATTTCCTTTCCATCTCCCGAAGGATCTGGGCGATCTTCTTTTTGCGGTGGATCATCATCTCGACGAGCATCAAGCCCGCCAGCGTGCCGTCGCGCTCCGGGATATAGTTCTTTAACCCCATGCCGCCGGCCTCTTCGCCGCCCACAAGGATATTCTTGGTTTCCATCAGGTTGGAAATATACTTGAACCCGACCGGCGTTTCATGGAGCTCAACCCCAAGGTCGCGAGCGATATGCTCAAGCATCGTCGTCCCCGCGATGGTCGTGACGATATCTCCGTCCCAACCCTTGTCCTGATGCAAATGCAGAGCCAAAAGCCCCAGGATCTTCTGGGGAGGAATATACTCGCCCCTGGAATCCACGGCTGCGATGCGGTCCGCATCGCCGTCAAGGATCAGGCCGATGTCATGCTTGCCCTCCTTCATGCGCCGGATGATCTTCTGGACGTTATCTTCCACGGGCTCCGGCCCCCGGCCCTCAAACCACGGATTCACTTCATTGCGCATCAGTTCAAGACGGACAGAACTCCCTTTGAGAACGTCTGCAATGTAGCTGTTACCGCTGCCGTACATCGCATCCATCAATACCCTGAATGTGGCCTTTTTAAACGCCTTCTGGTCGATATAAGAACGCAAAAAGGAAACATACTCCTTTGAAATATCCGCAACCCTGATCGAGCCGTCCGCAACGGCCCGGTCGAGCTTTTTCGTCTTGCTTTCCGCCTGCCCGATCAAAGACTCGACCCGGCGGGTCACTGTCACGTCGGCCGCCCCTCCCTGCGCGTTCTTGATCTTGTATCCGTTGAATTCCGGCGGATTATGGCTCGCCGTGATCATGATGCCAAGGTCCAATCTCCTATTCTTGACCGCAAAACTCAACGCCGGAGTCGGCACGGCCCTGTCGGAAAGCACGGCCTCGATATCGTTGGCGGCGAAAACCTCCGCAACCGCCTGCGCAAATTTCGCCGAGAGAAAACGTGTGTCATACCCCACGCAGACGCGCACCTTTCCTCCCCTGGGCTTGGGAAAATCATTTTTGAGATAACACGCCGTTGCCTGCGCTACCTTGCGCAGATTCACGAACGTGAAATCGTCGGCGATAACAGCCCTCCAGCCGTCTGTTCCAAACTTGATCGCCCTGAAATGTTTCTGTACCGCATTATTCGTCATTCTTCAATCTCCTTATGGCGTCTTCCATGTTATGAGCTTTGAATAGGTATGTCCCGGCGGCGAGAAGATTCGCGCCGCTGCGCACAACCTCGCGGGCCGTCTCCTCATTGATGCCGCCGTCCACCTCAATGTCACCGGCAAAGGTCTGCCTCAACTCAAAAATCTTGGGCAAAACAGCCGGGATAAACTCCTGGCCGCCGAAACCCGGGTTGACGCTCATCACCAACACCCAGTCCAGTTTGTCCAAAAGGTCCTTGATATCCGCCAAGGGCGTCGACGGATTCAGGGCCACGGCCGGACGGACCTTGAGCTTCTTCAAATCCTGGATGATGGCGTGGGCTTTCTTGAGACGCGCATGCCTCGATTTGCCCAGCGCCTCGATATGGAAACTGATGATGTCGGAACCGCTCTTGGCGAAAGGCACAAGATAATCCTCCGGGCTCTCGATCATCAAATGGGAATGGATCGGCAGGTCCGTCGTTTTGCGCAAGGCGGCGACGACCCCGGGGCCGATAGTGATGTTGGGGACGAAATGCCCGTCCATGACATCCACGTGCAGAAAATCGGCGCCCGCTTCCCCGGCGCGCTTGACCTCCTGCGAAAGATTCGCAAAATCTGCAGCCAATATGGACGGTCCAACCTTGATCTTCATTGGTAGAGCCTGTGCCTCTCGATATATTTCACCACGTTGTTCGGCGTCAGATACCGGATCGAAAGCCCCTCGCGTCTGAGCCTGCGTATCAAAGAAGAAGAGATGTCCACCTGCGCGACGCTGATCTTGATAAAAGGCCGGCCGCTCAGACGCCTTCCGTATCCCGGCCGCCTGGCCAGGACAAAAGAAGCCAGCGCATATATCTCGTCGACATTTTTCCAGCTCGGGATCTCCGAAACCAGGTCCGAACCGCAGATAAAAAAGAGCTCGGCGTGCGGATACCGCTTCTTGATCTGCCGCAGCGTGTCCACCGTGTAAGACTTGCCTTTACGGCGGATCTCGATATCGGAAACGGAAAAATCCTTATTATTTCCCGCGGCCAGCTTGAGCATCTCAAAACGGTGCTTCGCCGGGATCACCTCGCGGTTGCTTTTATGCGGCGGCGTAAACGCCGGCACAAAGATCACCCTGTCGAGCCCCAGCTGCCCCCTCACCTGTTCCGCAAGAATCAAGTGCCCAAAGTGAACCGGATTAAAGGTGCCGCCAAGAATGCCAATTTTTGATTTCATTGAGCTCATTGTGTTTGTCGAGTTTGTTGAGTTATTGTTTTAACCCTACGAACACAATAAACTCTATAAACTCAACGAACTAATTATTCCCTTATCTGTCCGCTTCCCCGAATCACGTACTTATAGGTCGTCAGTTCCTCAAGGCCCATCGGCCCGCGGGCATGCAAGCGGTCTGTCGAGATCCCGATCTCCGCACCCAGGCCGAACTGGTAACCATCCGTAAAGCGGGTAGACGCGTTAACATAAACACAGGCGGAGTCCACGTCTTTCAAAAAGAGCTCCGCGTTCTCCTGATTCTGCGTGACGATAGCATCGGAATGGGAAGAACCGTAGTGGTTGATGTGGTCGATGGCCTGCCGGACATCCTTGACCACCTTAACCGAAAGGATCAGGTCAAGATATTCGGTATACCAATCCTCCTGCGTCGCGCGGACAACTTGAGGGACGATCCGGCGCGTCTGGCGGCATCCTCTCACTTCGACGCCCGCTGCCTGGAGCGCTTCCACCATCACAGGCAGGAAACCTGCGGCGATATCCTGATGCACCAGGAGGGTCTCGACGGCGTTACACACGGCCGGCCGCTGGACCTTGGCATTTAAAACGATCTTTTGGGCCATGGCCGCATCGGCGCCGGCATCCACAAATATATGGCAGACACCCTTGTAATGCTTGATGACAGGGATCTTCGATTTGTCCCTGACCTCCCGGATAAGGGCTTCGCCGCCACGGGGCATGACGAGGTCGATCTGTTGGTCCATCTGCAAAAGCATATCGACGGCCCTGCGGTCCGTGGTCTTGACGAAACTAACCACATCTGCAGGAACACCCTCACGTTCGATGACCTTTTGCAAGATCCCGAAAATGGCCGTATTCGACTCGATCGCATGGCTGCCGCCTCTCAGGATCACGGCATTGCCGGATTTAAAACACAGCCCTATGCAATCCGATGTCACGTTCGGCCGCGATTCGTAGATCACAAGGATAACGCCGATAGGGACGCGGACCTTGGAAATCAAAAGGCCGTTCGGCCGGCTCCATGTTTTGATCTCGGCCCCCACAGGGTCATCGAGCCTGGAAACCTCGCCCATGGATTCCGCCATTTCACCGATGCGCTTTTCATCAAGCGTCAAGCGTTCAATGAAGGCCTCGGGCAAACCTTTCTTAAGAGCACGCGCGACGTCTTTCCTGTTCGCCTCAAGGACCAACCCCATATGCTCCAGGAGCGCCGACCCCATAGCGCACAAAACCTCATTTTTCTTCTTGGCGCTCAAAGAAGCCAGGACTCTCGAGGCCTCCCGGACACGCTGCGCCATCTTTGCCAAGCTTTTCCCAAGCGCCGAACCCTTTGTCTTTTTCGTTTTCTTCATCGCTAATCCAGGATGGCGAGATCGTCCCTGTGAACGACCTCTTTCTTTGCCTTTTTCTGTTTCATATCGCCTAATTCTTTCGACGAGAAATTCACTTTGCCCCTCGCGAAACAAAACCCTTTAAGATCGCAGACATCAACCACCTGACCGGCCTTGAAATCTCCCTCGACGCCCTTGACGCCCGGCGCGAGCAAACTGCGTCCCTTGGCCGTCAAGGCCGCCTTGGCCCCATCATCAACGATGACCCTGCCGTGGACCTCGGCCTCAAAACCGATCCAGTGCCTTTTGCTGCCGATACATGCCCCGACGGAAAAAAGCGTCCCGTCGTGCTCTTCGGAAGATGAAAAAGCGATCTTTAAAGAACTCTTGAGGCCGTTGGCCAGAAGCACGGGAACGCCGGCGTTCGTCGCGATGCGCGCCGCCGCGATCTTGGTCGACATGCCTCCCACACAGCCTATTTTGTCGGTGCCGCAGGCGAGGCGTTCGATGTCGGGCGTGATGGCCGCAATCTCGCCCAAAAGGTCCTTGCCCACACCGCTTTTGCTGTCGAAGCTCCCGAACAAACCATCGATATCGGAAAGGATCAAAAGGCCGCCGGCCTCCACAGCTGCCGCGACCCTGGCTGAAAGCGTATCGTTATCGCCGAACTTGATCTCTTCGGTCGAAATCGCATCGTTCTCATTGATGACCGGGATGACGCCGTGATGCAAGAGGGTATTGATCGTGCTGCGGGCGTTCAGGTAACGCTGGCGGTCGTGAAAATCTTCCCGCGTGATCAGGATCTGCGCGCACTTCAGGTCGTGCTTGGCAAACTCCGAAGCGTAAGCCTGCATGAGGATATTCTGTCCTGCGGCTGCGGCTGCCTGAAGCTCGGCCAGGACGGCCGGCCTTTTTTTGAACCCCAAAACTTCAAGTCCGCTGGCCACGGCCCCCGATGTCACGAGGATCACTTTGCGGCCGTCGCGATAGCATCCCGCGATGAGACGGACGAGCCGTTCCAGGTTCTCGGCAACGATCGTCGTCCGGCCCCCCGTCAGAAGGCTGGAACCGATCTTAATAACGATTTTTTGAGAGGTGCTTGCTGATTTCTTCAAGGAGCTCCTTTAGGCCCTCGCCCTGCAAAGCGGACACAGCAATGATCTTTTTGCGGTAACGGGCCCGAAAAGCCTTCAGATGCGTCCCCGCCGCCTCAAGATCCATCTTGTTGGCGACGATAATCTGCTTCTTGTCTGCGAGTTCCTCGGAAAACGCATCCAGTTCTTCGTTGATGATGCGAAAATCTTCACAGGGGTCGCGGCCATCCACGCCGGCCATGTCGATCAGGTGGACAAGGATCTTTGTCCTCTCCACGTGTTTCAGAAACCTGTCGCCCAACCCTTTTCCCTTATGGGCTCCCTCGATCAACCCCGGGATATCCGCCACGATGAAGTCTTCATCGCGGTCCTCCAGCTTCACGACGCCCAGCGTCGGGGCCTTGGTGGTAAAAGGATAACTCGCGATCTTCGGGGTCGCGTTCGAAATCTTTGAGATCAAAGTCGATTTTCCGGCGTTAGGAAAACCGACGATGCCGACATCGGCGATCAATTTCAGGTTAAAACCGATATTCTTCTCTTCGCCGGCCTGCCCTGTTTCGGCATCATGCCCACGGCTGTTCCCGCGGCCGCCGCGGCCGCCACGCGCAACGACGATCTCAATGCCGTCATGGTCCAAATCGCGGATCAGGCAATCCGTATCCAGGTCCGTAACGACGGTCCCCAGGGGCACACGGACCAGGCAGTCGTCTCCTCTGGCCCCGGCCTTGTCACTGCTGGAGCCGTGTTTCCCGCTTTGCGCCTTGAAATGCCTCTGGTATTGAAAATCCAAAAGCGTGTAAATGCTCTTGTCAGCCCTCAAGACCACATCGCCGCCATCCCCGCCATCCCCGCCGTTAGGTTTGCCGTGCTCAACCCTGGTGTCCCGGAAATAACTCTGGCAACCTTTGCCTCCGTCGCCGGCTTTGACATGGATCTTGGCTGTATCAATAAACATGAAATAATATCCTGCCGGCCGTCTTAGGCCGCATATGCCGATCAGGAAGCGGAAATATCCTTGATCTTTACCTGAGTCAGGTCCTGTCTGTGCCCGTGCAAACGGCGCGAACTCTTGCGTCGCCTATACCTGAAAGAAATAAGCTTCGGCCCGCGAATGTCACCCATGACCTCAGCCGTCACCTTGGCCCCTTTGAGATACGGCTGTCCGACAGCCACCTTCTCGCCATCGCAGATCAAAAGCACCTGATGAAAAGTCACATCTTTCTTATTATCGATGCATTCTACTGCCAGCACATCGCCCGCGCTCACCTTATACTGCTTGCCGCCTGTCTGTATCACTGCGTACATAACCCACCCCTTTTAAGTAGTCAGTAGTTAGTAGATAGTAGTCAGTAAAATACTGACGGTTTGACAGAAGTTCAATATCCCCAAGAGCTTTTGTTGTAAAAAAGCCTTAAAGAAAGCCCTGAAAGACGAGTAATATAACACACCGGGAGCGGATTCGTCAATATTTACTTAGAAACGCGAATGACCGCTAATACTGCTATTATAATCAAACAACACCAATGATCGCTGATTACTCCATTGCTTCTATCCGCGAAAATTAGCATTCGATCAATGTGAATTAGCGTTTTTAGCTTATCACGACCTTTTCGATATGAAAATCGGCGCTGGCCTTGACATCGGTCCTCACGCCGAAACGGCGGCAGAGACTGCGCAAAGCCTGGAAATTCTCGTTATTGAGGCTTGCTGCAACATCCGGATGGACCTCGATCGTGGCCTTCCTGGCCTTGTTCTTCAGGATATACGTCTTGAGCTCCCTGAGAGCTGTCAGCGCGATGGAAAACGCAGATTTGACCTTCCCCTTCCCCTGGCAATAGGGGCAATCCTTATAGGAGATGCTTTCCAGCGTCCTGTGGGTGCGCTCGCGCGTCATCTGGATCAGGCCCAGCTTGGAGATCCCGAGCACGTCTGTCTTGGCGCGGTCGCTGGACAACGCGGACTTAAACACATTGATCAGGTCGCGCCGGTGCCTCTCTTCCATCATATCGATAAAATCGATAACAATGATGCCGCCGACATCGCGCAGCCTCAGCTGGCGGGCGATCTCCCTGGCGGATTCGCAATTCACGGAAAAAGCCATCTGTTCCTGCGAAATGTTCTTTTTGCGGAATTTTCCTGAATTGACATCGATAACGGTCAGGCCTTCCGTCGGTTCAATGACGATATAAGCGCCGCTCTTCAGGAAAACCTTGATGGCGTATAGTTTTTCTATCTCCCCCTCGATCCCCTTCTTCTCGAAGAGAGGCGTATTCTCCCTGTAGAATTTTACGGCGTTGCTCAACCGTGCCATATAAGACCTGACAAAACGCAGGACCCTCCTGAACTCATCCTTGGAATCCACCCAGATGGAATCGATCTCTTCGTTAAAATAATCACGCAGCATCCGCAAGGCCAGGTCATAGTCCTCGTAGATCAAAAACGGCGCGTTACGCTTGTGGCCGGCCTTATCGATACGGTCCCAGAGACGCAAGAGGAGCTGGAAATCGCGCTGGATCTCCTTATCCGTGGCTCCCCAGGCGACCGTCCGCATGATGACACCCATATGCTCCGGGACTTTCAACGCGCCCAAGATCGCGCGCAGGCGATGCCTCTCAGCGTCATCCGACACCTTTTTGGAAATTCCGAAATGACGTTCAAACGGCATAAGGACGAGATACCGCCCCGGCAGACTGATGTGCGTCGTTAACCGCGGCCCCTTGGTCCCAAAAGGCTCCTTGGTCACCTGAACAAGCAGTTCCTGTCCTTCCTTGAGCTGGACGTGTTCCGGGCGCTTAACGGGGGCGGCGCCCTCCTTCAGATCGATATCCTCCGTCTCCATGGCCATGGCCAGCGTGTCGTTCAAATACAGAAAGCCGTTCTTTTCCATGCCGACATTGACAAACGCCGCTCCGACGGATGGAACGATCGTCTCCACACGCCCCTTGTAGATATTCCCAAGGATCGTGCGGTCCTGCGCGCGCTCTACGAAATAATTCTCCAGCTTCCCATCCTCAAGGATGGCCACGCGCCTTTCCTGATGTTCAAAATTGATCAGTATTTCCTTCTTTTTCACCTGATGCCTCCTAACAGTTCTTCGTAAATGTGAGCCGATGGATGACGATCCCGGCCGGCAGTTCCTTCTGCCAGCTTTTGCGGACATCATCTTCCTGACGGCGTTCCTTCAGAACAATCTCTCCTGTCTCGCAACCTGCTTCCACGCCCAGTTTGACGGCATGGAAAAGTTTGATCTTCATGCGCGGATGGAACCCTTCCGTCAGGACTACAGGAAGTTCCGCCCGTCTGGCCGCCCGGCCGAAAAGCCGCAAGAGATCCAAATGCGAGACATAAATACTCAGCCCCTTTTTGGCAAAATCAAACTGATACGTGTATCTTTCCTGCGTCCCATGTTCCATGCGTTCCGCCAGCCCCAAGACAAAAAACCCCGCACGCCTCCTGACCATGTGCGGGGTTTCCCTCTTTTAATCGGATTTTTGATGAAAAACAGGCGAACTACTTCTGGTTGGCTTGTTTGAAACCCAGGCTCTTCTCCAGCGTTGCCAGTTCTTCACCCGTCAATTCCCTGTCGTCAACGATATGGGCCGTGATAAAAATCAAAAGCTCGATCTTCTGCGTGTCGACAGTCGTTCTTTCAAAAAGTTTTCCGATATAAGGGATCTTCCTCAAGAAAGGAACCCCCTGCACACTTTCTTCTTTTTGGTCCTTGATCAAACCGCCGATGACAACCGTTTCACCCGATTTCATCAACAGCTGGGTCTGCGCTTCACGGGTCGTGATGCGAGGATATCTGTTCTCGATCAGCGTCCCTTCATCCGTGACCGCCGGATGGACGATCAGATTAATGTAATCCCGGTCCTTGCCCGAGACCTGCGGGATCACGTTGAGCTGGATCCCGATGTCTTTATAGGACTCCAGGGACACATCAACCGTCGTGGATGTATCCGAGCTCTTCGTCGTCTCGATGATAGGGAACTGTTCGCCCACAAGGATCGTCGCTTCCTGGTTATCAAGAGTAAGAATACTGGGGGCCGACAGGATATTGGCCGCCACATTCTCCTCCAGGGCATGGATCGTAACTTCGAACTGCGACCCGCTGAGTTTTTGAAATACGAAATTCATGCCGGTGTTGGCCGTCGTGATAGCCGTCGCCTGGGGAGCAAATGCCGCCGGCGTGACACCGACGCCGCCGAAGGAATGGCCGCCCGCTTTCAGGCTCTGGGTAATGGAATCGGTCGTCACCGTCGTGCTGGACGAGGACCCTGCCCCGCCTGTCGCGATATCAACGCCGATATCCCTGAGTTTATCGAGGCTCACCTCGACAATGCGCGTCTCGATCAGGATCAGCTTGGGTTTGACATCGATGGACTTCAAGACTTCCTTGATACGCTCCAGGACCGGAGGAATATCCGAAATGATCAACGTCTTGGAACGGCTCGTCGAAACCTCTGTCCGGGTCCTCTTTTCCGAAAAAGCGCCGCCGAACCCCCAGCCCGCCTGCCCTGTGATCTCCAGATTTGTGATCTTGCCTCGCGGCGACAATTGCGGCTCGATAGCCTTCTGCGCATCATTGGCGTCGATATAATGCAAGATGACAACTTCCGTTGCGACCGGCTGGACCTGCGCCAAATCCTGTTCCATCTTCCGCTGGGCCGTCAGTTTTTCCAGGGGGGCCACCATGATGATGTTCCCCTGCTTGTCATACGCATACCCGTAAGTCTTTAAGATGACATCCAGGGCTTTTTCCCAGGGGACATCGGTGATGCGCACATTCACCGTGCCCGTCACCTCGGGACTGGCAACGATATTCACGCCGCTCTTATACGAAATGACCTTCAGGACGTCGCGGATATTGGCCTCTTTAAAATCCAGCGTGATCAAATCGCTCTTCACCGGCTGTTCTTCTTCGGCAGCTGCGGCGATCATCTGGATCGACGGGACCGCTTCGGTGGACGCGGCCTCCTGGACAACAGCCTCCTGGTTACCGGGCGTCTCCTGGTTCATGATCTCCGGCTCTTGCGCAATCCCGGCGCTGCGAACCGCGAAAACAAAAAGAACAGCCAGAAGCATCCGGAAAAATTTCGGCCGTATCATTTATTCCTCCCTTCTCAATTCGATCTCGATCTTCTGGTTGTCTTTGACAACAACGATCTTGTTCGGCTCTATCTTGCTGACAACGACGCCATTGATGCCCTCCCCCACCTTCAGGAGTTCGCCGTTAATGATGGCCATCGAATCACCCTTAGGGTCATACATGATGCCTTCCAGCCGGATCACCGCATCCTCCTCTTCTTCCAGATTGATGAGGTAGCCGGCCGGCGACACCAAAGGAACAAAGGGATCGCGTCGGCCCTGCGGGGTATAAGCATATTTCTGGTCCTGGGCCGTGACGCGGTGTCCCGACACCGCCAGGACAACGACAACCAGAACGCAGATGCCCGCCCATCCGTAGAATACACGCCGATGTCTCATATTTTAACCCTTACTCACGGCAACTTCAATAACCATTGTGATCACATGGTGCATGTAATCCTGGTCGTCCGTCCGTATCTCAATGGAGCTGACGTCAAAAAAATTCGGTGCATTTTCCAAAAAAGCAATAAAACGGCCGAGCTGATGGAAACCGCCCCTGGCCGACAAAGCGATTTTTTCCCGGAAAATCTTTGTTTCGCCCTTGCCGGCGATGGAAACCGTCACGGCATTCGCCAGGTTCTGCACCTCAGGGATCGGTTTGATCCGGGTCAATTTGACGCTGCTGACATCGGCGAACTTCGACACCATCTCCAGGAGTCCCGGGACGCTCTCTTCCGGGGGGACCTGCTTTTCAAGCAAAGCCTCTTCCGTCTTCAAGGTCTCCAGCCGCGTCTTATATGTCGCGGAGAACTTAACGTCCAACATGTCATTCTTGTATTCGTTCCTCAGTGTCCGCGCTTCCGAAAAAAGCCGTATCACCTGCGACAACTGGCCACGCAGCAGAAATGCCGCGTCAAGAAGAAACACGCAGGCCGCGATCACCATAATCGCCTTGGAATTATGCTTCAGGTTCCTCAGGAACGCGAACAGTTCCTCGTTCGAAGGTGTTTTCATATTCCTCCGCAGGTCCCGGCCCCTTGCGGGCCCGGACCAACCTACTTCTTCATTTCTCCGTTAAGCACATAATCAACGACATCATAGGCCTTGATGGACCGCCTCTGGACCGAACCAAGTTCAAGCTTTGGGAACGCCGTGGAAAATGTCTTGTTGTTCTTCAGGTTCTGAAGGAATTTCCCGATGATCGTCATCTCGTTTTGGGTCAGGGAAACAACGGTCCCCTGGATGATGACGCTGTGGCCCGAAAGAGAAAAACGATCGATCCACAGCCCTTTGGGAACAGCGTCGCTCAACCCGGACAAAAGCTCGGTGAAGCTGACCCGGCGGGTCAAAACAGTCTTGAGTGTGTTTGTCCGCGCCTCAAACTCCTTGATCTCCGACTTCGTCTTGGCCGCTTCCTTGGCCGAAACGGTGATCTTATTGATGCTGCCGTGAAGAGCGATCACCTGTATTTTTTTCATCGTGGCGACGCCGAAAAGCAGAAGATGAAGAAGAACAAGGCCTGCAAAACCGAGGATCAGGTACGTCTTGTACGGGACGATGACCTTCTTGTCCGTCTTACGCAGCTGTCTGGGGAGAAGATTGATCGTGATCATTCCGCATCCCTCAACGCCAACCCCAGGGAAACAGCCAGAAGGTCGCTGTCCGCTACAAACGCCTGGCGGTCGATGCCGCCGCCCAAAACGAGGCGGTCCGCATAATCAAGGAATTTGACATCCACGGCCAAAGCGTGTTCCATATATTCCCTGATGCCGCAAAGACGGCTCGCGCCTCCTGTGATCAGAACCAGGTCCGCCGCCTTACTGCCCCGCGATTCGAAATAATCCAAAGAAACGCGGATCTCGGACGTCAGATTGCTCAAGACGGAATCCCAGATGGAACTGAGCTCATCTTCGCGGCCCTGCGGTGCGCATTTTAATTTTTCGGCTTCCGGGAGATCAAGATCCCGCATCTCTGCGACCTTCTTGGTGAAATCGTCGCCGCCGACGAAGATATCACGGCTCAAGAACGGCTGACCATCAACAAGGATATCCATATTGCAGCACGTCTTTCCCATGTTGATGACCGCGCAGCAGGCGCAACCTTTCGGATTCCCGACGATCTCCGTGTAAAAATTCGACAGGGCGAGGGAATCCAGGTCTATCGCCTTGACCTTCAGGCCCAGTTCCTGCGCCAAGGTAAATTTCTTATGAATAAGTTCATTTTTTGCGGCCGCGATCAGGATATTCGTCTTGGCCTTCCCCTTCATCTCTCCGAGAACCGTATAGTCCGTGACGACCTCCGCCAGGGGAAACGGCACGTATTTCTCGATCTCGAATTTCATCGAAGAGTCCAATTCGGCCTTGTTCATGGAGGGTAATTCAATGTAACGCGAGACGGCGCCCTGGCCGCTGACAGAAAGCACGCAAGTCCCGTTCTGGAGGACGCCGGTCTTTGCAAGAACACGGCTTAGGGCATCGCGATAATTTTTGTTATCGACCTTTTCGATCACGTAAGCCGAAAGCACAAAAGGCTGTTTCGACACATCCAGACGGCAGACCTTGACGGCATCCGTGCCGATGTCGACCCCCCAAGTGCCGCGCTCAACCTCAGGCGCAGGTATCCCCTGTTTTAACAAACCCCTAACAGACATCAAGGATTCATTAAACTGGTTCTTCAGTTGTTGCGAATCCATTTTCATGCGATCACTCTTTGCGTCAAGACCAGATGGGGCGCTTGGGCAAACCTTCCGGCAGGCATACAAGTTTCTCTATCCTAAACCCATCATATTAATAAATCTATATTAATGGCATTACCGTAAAAGTCAACGGAATTTACTCACTTTTCTATAAAAAGGGTCGGCGATCTTCGGGCAAGAAAGGATGGTTTTGGACGAGGCGGGCATAAAAAAAGCGGCTGCGCGAAGCAGCCGCTTTTTTTATGCGTGGATTACTCGATCGGTGTGCCGGAAGTGCTGTTGCCAACTCTCACAACACCCGACTGATCGACAAAGAACGATCTGACACCTGTTACGTTCTCCGATTGAGGCGTAGCAACGATACCATAGGTATTGCCGCCGCCGCTCAACGTAAACGTATAACCTGACTTGTTACCACCCGCCAGAACTGAATCAATGTACGGCGGATTGGAGGCGTTCAGACTCGTCAAGGCAGCCGGATAGGCCGGTGGAGACTGGGCCGCCCTGTATGATTCCATGGCGGTGCTCAGTGTCCTCATCGCAGCAATCGCCGTCGCCTCATTGGCGCTTAACCTTGCCCTCAAGAGGTTCGGGATCGCGATCGCAGCCAAAAGAACGATGATGGCCACAACGATCATGATTTCAACAAGCGTGAAACCTTTTCTAGAGCGCATATTTCTTTCCTCCTTTCCTGGCATGGATTAACTCTACGCTCAACTCTAAAAGATGGTACAACTAGACCTTACTGTGTTCAAAAGCGTAAAGCCTGCCAACAAGTTACAACAATTTTATCTCACCCCCCTCCCTATTGTCAATAAAAATTTATAATAATGTTTTCTGACGATAGGGCATAAAAAAACCTATTCCCTTCTTTCAAGATCCTCTGGGAATAGGTACACATGCGCCTTGCTTCGGCAGCTGGCTGCCATCGTTTATAAAATACGATTAGGCCCTGTAGCTTTGTGCCCCACTCTTTCGAGCCTCTCTTGACAAGAAGAGGTCCCGTGCCCTGGCACAGGATGGTTTACCCTTTCGACCCATTTTTCTACTATAAGTATAACATCGCTTTTCTAAGATTCAAGGGGCAGACACGCGCCTGCCTGCTGCCGAAACCCGCAAACAACATGCAGATCATTACGCGTATCGCGCGCTATCGGATAAGTTCAGTGATCTTGAAGATGGGCATAAAGAGGGCGATGACGATGCCGCCGATGACGATCCCCAAAAAACCGATCACCACAGGTTCGATCATGGAGGTCAGGCCGGACACCGCCGCATCCACCTGCTCGTCATAGAAATCGGCGATCTTGGTCAGCATCTTCTCCAGTTGCCCCGTCTGCTCGCCTACGGAGATCATGCGCACGACCATGGGCGGAAAAACGCCGCTCTTGGACAAGGGGTCAGCGATGGGCTCGCCTTCCTTGATAGACGTCCTTGCGTTCATGACCGCCTCTTCGACGACAAGATTACCGGAGGTTTTGCCGACGATCTCCAGGGCGTTGAGGATGGGCACGCCGCTGCGCACGAGCGTCGAGAGCGTCCGGGAAAATTTGGCGACGACGACCTTGCGCAAGAGAGGCCCGAACAACGGCATACGCAGCAAAGCGGTATCCAGTTGATAACGCCCCCTGGGCGTGTCGACGTATTTTTTAAAAGCAAAACCTAATATAACAAAGGCTCCCACGACGAATGGGAAGAAACGGCGCAGCGTATCGGAGATCAGGATCAAGACCTGGGTGGGCAAAGGCAAGGTGCCTCCCAGGGACGCGAAAATACCTTTGAACGTGGGGACCACTTTGACCAGAAGGACGATCGTGATCAACACCGCCATGCAAATGACGACGACGGGATAGACGAGCGAAGACTTCACTTTTCTCTGCAGGGCGCTCGATTTTTCCAGATAGCCGGCCAGACGGTCAAGGATCTCATCGAGCAGGCCGGAGGCCTCTCCCGCCTTCACCATATTGACATAGAGGTTCGAAAAGATCTTCGGGTGCTTATTCAAGGCCTCATAAAGGCTGGAGCCGCTTTCGATGTCTTCTTTGATCTTGAGCGTCACGCCCGAAAGGGTCTTGCTCTCGGCCTGCTCGCTCAAAATACTCAACGCCTGGACCAGGGTGATGCCGCTTTCAACCATGGTCGCCAATTGGCGCGAAAAAATA
Source organism: Candidatus Omnitrophica bacterium UBA6210 (assembly GCA_002421805.1). GTDB lineage: Bacteria > Omnitrophota > Gorgyraeia > Velamenicoccales > Velamenicoccaceae > Velamenicoccus. Next base: position 267,393 of record DISM01000006.1, on the reverse strand, counting down.
ACCAGGTCGTCTAGTTTGACCGCCCCTTCGGCTATCTTTCTGGCCTTCTCTTCCTTCACGGAAATGACGATCAGGTTCCTCTTGTGCAGCGTGGCGATAGCATCTTGCTCGCTCGAAGACTCGATAAGCCCGGTCAACCTCATCCCCTGATTGTCTTTTGCGACATAGCTATACAGTGCCATGTTGTTCTCCTGACAAGACGTGACCGCCCGTTACGCGAATGTATCGACGACTTTCAAAAATGCCTCGACGACTTTAGGGTCGAACTGCAGGCCGCTGTTCTTTTTTATCTCGTCGACGGCCTCCGATTTCATCATGCCCACTTTGCGGTAGGGCCGCGCCGAGACCATCGCATCGTAACTGTCGGCAACCGTCATGATGCGCGCGCCAAGGGGGATCTCTTCGCCCTTGAGCCCATCGGGATAGCCCTTGCCGTCCCAGCGCTCGTGGTGGTGCTTGACGATCGTAATGACAGCTTCCAAGAATTTCAACGGCTCCAGGATCTGCGCGCCTTTTTCGGCATGCTGCTTGATCTGATTGAATTCATCATCTGTGAGCGCGGAGGGTTTGCTGAGCACATTATCATGGACGCCGATCTTGCCCAGGTCATGCAACTGGCAGGCATCCCTGATGTCATTGATATAGGTGGGATCCACATTCATCTGCCGCGCGATCGCCTCGGCGTAACGCGTCACGTTGTCGGAATGGGAAAAAGTATAGTGGTCGCGCGCGTCGATGGCGTGCGCCAGCGCCTTGATCGTACGCATGTACGTCTCTTTAAGATCTTCATAGAGATGTGTCAGATTCTTCGTGCTCTCTTCGATGCGCCGCGCCAGCAGCAGGTTCTGTTTCTGCAGCGATATATTGCGTTCTTCGATCCCCTTGAGGGCGCGGCTGTTATTGACGACAAATTTTCTGATCTCAAATGCCTGCTTGGCCTTGAAGTAAACCTCTTCCGACCGCAGCGGCTTATACAAATAATCGGTGGCGCCCAGCGACAACGACTCCTGGACAAGGTTGGCGGTCTCCTGATAACTCATGATGACGATAGCCATGGCCTCATCCCTGTGATGGAATTCGCGCACAAGGTAGCGGACGTCGAGGTCTTTCAGGCCGAGATCGATAAAAACGGCGCCCGGCGTATCCTGTTCATAAAACTGCAGGCCCACACGCGCCGTCAGCGCAACCGTCACCTGAAAGCCGCGCGTGGTCAGCACCGTCTTGATCAGGGCGCAGCTTGCTTCATCACTATCGATCACCAGCACCTTCTGTTCGCTCATCAGGACACCTTTGTAGAATTCTATTATACAAGGCTTAACGGTCTTGCCTACTTAAAATCAAAAGATTTATTCCTCTGTCGTTGCGCGCAGCGCCTCTTCTAAGGTCGTGATCCCGCGCACCACCAGGAGCATGGCGTCATCCCTCAAGGTCCTCATCCCCTTTTCTTTCATGGCAAACTCCTTGATATGCCCGGTGGAAGCCCTCTGGATGATGAGCCCGCGGATGGAATCGTCGATCATCAACACCTCATGGATGCCGATACGCTCAAAATAACCGGAATTATTGCAGGCATGGCACCCTTTGCCTTTAAAAAACGTCGGTGTTTCTCCGTCTTTGATCACCCGGTCGAGCCCCAGTTTTTTCCACGTCTCTTTGGGAATATCGACGGGCTCCTTGCAGCGCTGGCAGATGCGGCGGCACAGACGTTTGGCGGACGTCACGATAAGGCTTGAGGCGACCAGGAACGGCTCAATACCCATATCGATGAGGCGCGTGATGGCGCCGACGGCATCGTTGGTGTGGAGCGTCGAGAGGACCACCTGCCCGGTCAAGGATGCCTTGATCGCGATATCGGCGGTCTCGGAATCCCGGATCTCGCCGACCATGACCACGTCGGGGCTCTGCCTGAGGACCGACCTCAACCCCGAAGCAAAGGTCAGGCCGATCTCGGGTCTCACGGCGATCTGTGTGATGCCCTCCACCTGATATTCGACGGGGTCTTCGATCGTCACAATGTTCGACTCCGGCTTATTGAGCTTATTGAGAATGGAATACAGCGTGGTCGACTTCCCGCAACCCGTCGGGCCGGTGATCAGGATCATGCCGTAAGGCTTGGTGATCGCTTCTTCGAAAAGACGCCTAGGCTCTTCCGTCATGCCCAGGGATTCAAAACCGACGGAGAGTTTGGCTTTATCGAGCGTGCGCAGGACAAACTTCTGGCCGAAGGTCGTGGGCAACGCCGAGACGCGGAAGTCGATCTCCCGGTCCCTGAGCTTGACCTTGAACCGGCCGTCCTGCGGCAGACGGGCCTCCGTGATATCGAGGCCTGAAATGATCTTCAGGCGCGCCAGGACCGCGTTCTGGTTCTTCTTCGGCAGACGAAAGACATCGAAGAGGTGACCATCGATACGGTAGCGTATCCTCAGGTCGTGCTCCATAGGCTCGACATGGATATCGGAGGCGCGTTTCTTTAGGGCTTCCGTCAGCATCAGGTCGACGATCTTGACGATCGGGGCCTTTTCGCTCTCCTCCAAGACGGCCCCCAGTTCGATCGTCCCGTCGGTCTTAATGACCTCGACATCACGCCCCTTGTCCTCTTCGGCGACGGCGGATATCTCCTCGCCGTCCGTCACCCCTTTAAAGAACCTATCAAGGGTCTTGGTGATATCTTTCTCGCTGGCCAGGACGATGTCGATGTCGTAGCCCGTGATGGCCTTGAGATCGTCGATCGCGAAGACGTTCAGCGGATCGCTCATGGCGACGCTCAGGACATTGCCGATCTTGGACAAGGGAACCGTCTTATACTGCCGCGCTACCTTTTCCGGGAGCAGCTCGATGACCTGGGCGTCGATCTTGTATTTCGCCAGTTCAAGATAAGGGATGAAAAGCTCTTTGGCAAGCGCGGCGATCAGATCCCTCTCCTTCACAAAACCCTGTTTGATCAGGATGTCCTTCAGGTTCTCTCCTGTCTTGGTCTGGATCTGCTCGGCCTTCTCCAAATCCTGGGACGTCAATAATTTCGCCTGGAGAAGGGCATCCATGAGTCTTTTTTTAAGTGTCGCCATAATAATAAAGTGTCAGAGATTCAAAGTGTCAAAGTAAAAAGCAAAAGCCAGCAATACAGGAAACGCCCGACGGTTTGAATTATATATCGTATTATTCTTGTCTTTTCTTTGGTTTTTACTCATACCCTGGCTCTTTGATGCTTTGACCCTATGATGCTCATTTGTCGATCGGTTCATCCGGCGCCGTGACACGCAGGACTTCTTCCAGGGACGTCTTGCCCTCCAGGACCTTTCTGATCCCGTTCTCCCGCAGCGTCTTCATGCCTTCTTTGCGGGCGGCCGCCTTGACCTCATATTCCTGCGCCCTCTGGATGATCAGGTCCTTGACCTTGGGAGTCAATACCAGGGCTTCGCCGATGACCAGGCGGCCTGAATAACCGATACCAAAACAACGTTTGCAACCTTTGCCGCGGAAAACGGCGGCGCCTTTCTTCGTCGAGGGGATCCCCACGGACGCCGCTACGTCCGGCGACAATTCATAACTCTCTTTGCAGGAATCACACACCTTGCGGACGAGACGCTGATTGATCAGGCAGATAACGGAAGAGGTGATCAGGAAAGGTTCAACGCCCATATTGACAAGCCGGATGATGGTCCCGGCGGCGGTCGTCGTGTGGAGCGTGCTTAAAACCAAGTGGCCGGTCAAAGCGCTTTTGATGGCAATGTCTACGGTCTCGAAATCGCGGATCTCGCCGACCATGATCGTATCCGGGTCCTGCCTGAGGATCGAACGCAGACATCCGGCGAAGGTCAGGCCGATCTCGGGACGCACGCTCACCTGGTTGATGCCTTCCAGCTGATATTCCACGGGGTCTTCGACGGTCACGATATTGTCCTCGGGAGAATCGACGTATTTCAGGACTGAATAGAGCGTCGTCGTTTTCCCCGATCCTGTCGGGCCGCAAACGAGGATCATGCCGTGGGGCCGGTCGGCGCCGGCCTTGATGGTGGCCAGGGTGTCGACATCGAATCCCAGGCGGTCCAGGTCGAGGGTCGCCATGCTCTTGTCCAGGATACGCAGCGCCACCTTCTCGCCGAAGAACGACGGAAGGATCGAGACGCGGAAATCGACAAAACGGTCCTGGATCTTGACCTTGAAACGGCCGTCCTGCGGCAAGCGGTGTTCGGCGATATCCAGTTCCGACATGACCTTGATGCGCGAAACGATCGGCGCATGGAACTTCAGCGGCGGGCCCTCGATCTCACGCAGCATCCCGTCCACGCGCACGCGCACGCGCATGGAGCGCTCCCAGGGCTCGATCAGGATATCGCTGGCATTCATCTCGATGCCCTTTTCCAAAAGCAGATTCGTGATCTTGATGACCGGCGCCTCTTTTGTCAGGCGCACGAGCTCCTGGGCATCGAGCCCGCCCTCACGCGAGGCGCGGACCACCTCGATATCCATGTCCGAGATGTCCTTGATGATCTCATCCAAGACCTGGGTCGCCGGCTCCTCATAATATTTCTCGATGGTCTGCAGGATCTCCTTCTGGTCGGCAATGATGGGATTGATCTCAAAACCTGTCAAGGCCTTGACGTCATCAATAGCAAATATGTTCAGGGGGTCGGCCATGGCCACGGTCAGCGTATGCCCCATTTTGGCGACGGGGACGATCTGGTAATGCTTGGCCATGTCCTTAGGGATAAGCTTGAGGATCTCGGGTTCGATCTTGAAACGCGCCAGAGAGATCGGCGGGAACCCGAGGCCTTCGCTGAGCGCCACAAGCAGGTCTTTCTCGCCGATAAGGTTCAGCTTCACCAGGCAATCGCTCAGGCTGCCGCCATGCTCTTTCTGGACCTGCAGGGCCAGCTTGAGGTCGTCTTCGGATATCAGCTTGTTTTTAATGAGGATGTCCTGCAGGCGCTCTCGCAGCGAACTCATTTTCATTCCTCTGATAAAAAATAAAACCCTAAACTCGAAACTCTAAACCCCAAACAAACTCAAAACCTGAAACTCAAAATGGCGCCGGCCCAACAATCTTGGTGTTTGAGTTTTGGATTTAATTTTTGTTTAGAGTTTAGGATTTAAGGTTTAGGGTTTCTTTCAACCGGGAACTTACTTCTTAGCGTAGCTTCTTTCAATGGCCTTCTTAATGTCAGTCGTGGTGCTGACGAACGCCTGGACCACGCACTGAGTGATCATTTCCACGTCTTCGATGGCCTGCGTGTTGAGAGGGTTCGACATGGCGACGGTAAGGTTATTGCCGATCTTATCGATCGGGATCAGACAATACTGACGTGCAACCTGCTCGGGGATGACGCGCGCGACCTCCGTATCAATATCGTAATTGATCAGGGGCAGATAGGGAAAACCGTATTGCGCCGTCAGCACCTGGGCGATATCTTCCTCTCTGGAGAAACCCAGCTGGACAAGGATTTCGCCGACCAGCCCGCCATTGACGCGTTGATATTCCAGCGCCTTCTGCAGTTGCTCGGCGGTGATGATCTTCCTCTCGATGAGGAGCTCACCCAGTTGTTTCGTTGTGACTCTCTTGAAAGATGACGTCATTTCCTGCCCTTCTATCCCCGTCCCTCAAAAAAGGAAACCCGGCAAAAGGCTACAGGGTGATCCCTGCTCCCGATAATTCCATGGCCTTGCGCAACAGCGTGAGGGAGTCGGCGCCGTCGATAGGGTTCTCAACAATACTGAAGCCGAACTGTACCTTCTTCTTCATATCGGCGCCCTGGAACGCCGCCCGGAGCTTGTCTTTGAACTGTTCAGCCACGTGCTCGGCCTGGCGTTTGTTTTTCTGAGGCAGGACGATGCCGAACACGCCTTCATCCAGGCGGGCCGCCCGGTCGATCTCGCGGATGGAAGATTTCAGCAATGCCGCGACCCTCACCAGGACATCGTCCGCAGCCGCGTCGCCGTAAGCCTTGCGGTACTCCTGCATGTTATTCACCACAACGGCCACAAAAGAACACGGCTCCTGCAGGGAGATGGCGCGCATGATCTCTTCCTCAAACCTGACCGTGATATAGCGCTTGTTGAAAAGCCCTGTCAGGGCGTCCTTGACCTCCAGATCCCGGACTTTCTGCGTCAGGAAATCATTCTCGACGGCGATCGACAGCTGCTTGGCAAAAATGCTCATCAACTCGACGTCGTCATTGGAATACTTGAATTTATCGAGCATGTTGCCGATCGCGATGATCCCGTGAGGTTTTCCCTGCATCAGGATCGGATATACCAGGAGGTTGCGCGCGCCCAGAAGCTTCATGAATTCTTCGCTGATGCCGCCCTGGGTCGTATCGTCCACCTTCAGGAACGGCTTGGAAGCCGCCAACAAATGGAACAATAAACCGCTATTAGAGGCCATCATCAGACAGCTGACCGTCTCCTCCCCGAGGCCGTACTGTGCCGAGACCTCGAACCCTTCATCCTTCTTGAAGATCAGGATCGCCAAAGACGAATTCGCCATCTGGGCGAGCTTGGAGATTGTAACTTCGTAGACATCCTTGAGATGGGCGTTCTTTGTGATCAAGTTGCTGATCTGCAAAAGGCCGTTCAGGGCGATCACCTGGCGGTTGATCTGGAGATTGATGTCCTTGGTGCGTTCGCCGTAGATCTTGAGCTCGTCCATATTGTTCTTGATACGTTGTGTCATCTGGTTCAGGGAATGGCTCAGTTCGCCGATCTCGTCCTCGCGGGAGATGTTGATCTGGTGGCTGAGCTCGCCGGAGGCAATGACCTTGACCTCGGAATTGATCTCGATGATGGGGTCGACGATGCGCTTGACGACGATAAACCCCAAAAGGGACATGATAACGATGGCAAAAATGATGATAGCCAGGTAATTTTTCGGCAGAAGGCTGGGAAAAACAAAATTCAAAAGCGCCAGGATGGGGATGATGGACATGAGGCAGAATGCAATGATGAGCTGCGGCCTGAGGGATCTGGATGCGATCGATAGTTTCTTAGTTAAATTGGCCATGGCCTCTCTCCATTTTAACCCATGAGGTCTTAACTTCTTGCTGTAAATATTTATGTAATATAAGGTAACATAATTAGCGCGGCGCGTCAACGTTTTCCTTCACCGAAAGGCCGAAAAATAGGCCACGGCCGGCTTTGAGGAATAAAAAAGACGTGCGGGTGTTTTAGGTGTGCGAGGCAGGAACGCCGGTCCCGATAAAGGCCCACGGCAGGACGAAAGATCCTTGTTTGCCTGCCGTCAACAAAGCCGCATCGACATGATGGACGGACAAGGCTTCTCTCCAGATGGCAGGATTGAATTGGTCGCTCCAGGCGTCAAATCTGGCCCCGGAGGCCCGGGCAGCGGCGATGGCCCGGCCGCATTCCCGGCCTCCCTGCGCCAGGACCGATTCGAGCCAGCTCATGTGTGGGTCATAAAATTTCAGCTGGATCAATCCCCTCTTATGCCCCAGGGCCTTCTTTAAGAACTCCTGTTTTGCGGCCAGGTCGCCGACGCTGCACATGGCGGCCCTCTCGAACGGCGTATGGGGCTTGGGCACAAAATTCGATATGGTCACATTGAGCCGTGCCGGATGCCCATCCACTTCTTTTTTCAAAGAAGACATGGCCAAACAGAAAGAAACGATGTCGCGCAGGTCCTCCTCCGTTTCCGTCGGAAGGCCGATCATGAAATACAGCTTAAGCGTCCTGTAACCCGCCCGGAAGGCCTGGCGGGCCGCATCGAAGATGTCCTCGGGTTTGAGCTTCTTTCCCAGGATGTCCCTCAGCCTCTGGCTGCCGGCCTCGGGAGCGAATGTCAGGGTCGTCTTGCGCATCGTTGCAAAGACATGGGAAAGTTCCCCGACAAGGCTGGAGGCGCGCAGGGACGGCAGCGAGATACTCACGCCTTTATCCCTGAATTCAGCGACCAGCGCCTCGACGATCTCTTTTAGCTGCGGGTGGTCCGAACTCGACAAAGACAGAAGGGATATTTCTTCATAGCCGGTCATACGATAAAGCCGGCGGGCCATCGCAAGGACTTTCTCCTTGCGCAAAAGACGCAGAGGATAAAATGATGCGTAGGCCTGGCAAAACCGGCAGCCATGGGGGCACCCCCGCATGACCTCGATACCGATACGGTCGTGCACGATCTCGATGGAAGGAACGATCCAGTAAGAAAAATCCACGGCGCGCTCGAGGTCCCGGACAAATCTTTTAACGATCCTCCTCGGCACCCTCTCCCGGCATGAGGGTTCCAGTGCCCCGTCTTTGGCGACCCCACGATACAAGGCGGGGATGTAAACGCCCTTGAGACGCGACAATGTCACGAGCATCCGCCTCTTATCAAGCCGGCTCTTCTTGGCGGCGCGGTAAATCTTGAGTATCTCGACGAGGACTTCCTCGGCCTCGCCGATGACGAAGAGATCGACGAAATCCGCCAGGGGTTCCGGATTAAGACAACAGACCCCGCCGGCGATCACCAGGGGCCAGCTTCCGTCGCGTTGGCGCGACTCCAAAGGGATGCCGCTCAAAGCAAGGATATTCAGCACATTCGCATAGCTCAATTCGTACTGGAGCGAGAACCCTAAAATGTCGAACGCCTTGACCGGCATCTGCGATTCCAGGCCGAACAGCGGGATCCCAAGCACCTTGAGCTTCTCCTCCATGTCCACCCAGGGACTGAACACCCTGTCGGCGGCGCACCACGGCTGTTTATTGACGATATCATAAAGGATCCTCAAACCCAGATGGCTCATGCCGATCTCATAGATATCAGGAAAGGCCAGGCAGACACGGACATCAACCGCGGAAAAATCTTTGTTGGCGCAGCCGGTCTCTCCCCCGATGTATCTAGCAGGCTTCATGACCGAAAGCAAAAGTTCTTTATCGAGTTTTACGGATTGAATCATGGGCTTGCGTGGGGCGTTCGTTTACGTGTTCGCTTGAAACTTGGAGTCGAATTCTTGTTGTGTTTGTTTTTGCCCTGGCTTAAGACTTAAAGCTTATAGCTTACGGCTATTTCTGCCTGGCGATGTTCAAGACGATCCCGATCGCCGCCATATTGATGACCAAAGACGAGCCGCCATAACTCATGAACGTCAAGGGCAGGCCCACGACAGGAGACATGCCGATATTCATCGCAATATTGATGAACGCGTGAAAAAAGATGAGCGCGGCCACACCCGCCGCCAGGAGGCGGCCGTAGATATCGCGCGACAGCGCGGCGACCCTCAGGATCATGACGACAAGGATCGCATACATAACCACGAGAAACACGCTGCCAAAAAATCCCCACTCCTCCCCCCACACGGAAAAGATGAAATCCGTATGCCGTTCCGCCAGAAAATTAAGTTGGCTTTGGGTGCCGCTCATCCAGCCTTTTCCGAAGAAACGGCCGGACCCGATAGCGATCTTCGACTGGATGATCGTATAACCGGCGCCCAGAGGGTCGATGTTCGGATTTAAAAAAACCAAGAGACGCGATCTTTGATAATCTTTTAGTACATGCCAAAAGAGCGGCAGAGATGCCAGGCCTGCAATGGCTGCGCTCACCAGGTAGCGCAGACGGACCTCGGCCAAAAAAGCAATCGAAGCAAAAATGAAAAGGTAAACGATCGCTGTGCCCAGATCGGGCTGCAGAAGGACCATCCCCGTCGGCAAAAGCGTAATGCCCAGCGGCAAGAGCAGGCTCCTGAAACATCCCAGCGACCGCGGCTGGGCCTGCAGGTCCTGGCCCGTCTTGATGCTGAAATAGGCAGCCAGCACCAGAATAAGCGCAAACTTCCCCAACTCCGACGGCTGAAAAGAGAATTCTCCCAGAGATATCCAGCGTTGGGCGCCCATGATCGCCCTGCCGGTAAAAAGAACGTGGGCCAGCGTACCCAGGCTGACGACGTATAAAGGCGCGCCCCACCCCTTGAGCGACCTGTAGTCATGGCGGGAAGCCAGAAGCAAAACCCCCCAGCCCACGCCTACCCATAAAAGCTGTTTGACAAAAATATCTTTTCTGACGAACTCCCCCTTCTGATGGCAACTCGAGTAAAGACAGAGAAGGCCGAAAAAGAGGATCAGAAAGACGATAATAACAATGACCTTTTGCGGCCTGGCCGTGATCATGACAGTTTTCCTCTTTTCTTGGCCTCTTCGAACAGATCGTGCGCCAGGGCACAGGCATAATGGCTGCTGCCGACATTCTCCAGGAGCACGCAGAAGGCATAGCGGGGTTCGCTCAATGGAAAAAATCCGGCCACCCATCCGTGCGACTCTTGACCGTGCACCTGGGCCGTCCCTGTCTTGGCGCATATCTCAAAGCCGGGGATCTCCAGGACGTGCGCCGTCCCGCTCTCAAGCGAAACAGGATAGCGCAGCGCCTTGCGCACCATATCCAGGTGCTCCCTGGATATCTTGACGGGTCTCGGCGCGGACGGCGGCACATCTTTGCCCGCAATGGCCTTGGTCACATGAGGTTCGGGCAGATATCCGCCGTTGCCGACGGCCGCCATCATGCGCGTCAGCTGCAGCGGCGTCACAAGGACAAATCCCTGACCGATCGAAAAATTCGCCGTATCGCCATCGTACCATCCCTCGAATTTCGTCAGGCGCTTCCAAAGGCGGCTAGGGATAAAACCCGGCGCCTCATGGGTCAGATCTATCCCGGTCGGCTGGGAAAGACCGAACTCCTGCGCCATATGCGACAGGAGATCCGGGCCGGCCGTCAAACCCAGCTGATAAAAATAAACGTCGCAGGAATGGGCCATGGCGGCATTAAAGTCCTGCGCGCCATGCGTCGACCAGCACTTGAAAAAACGGTTGCCGATCTTCATCTGGCCGTTGCAGACATATGTCGTGACAAGCGAAACGCCCTTGCCGGCCTCAAGCGCGGCGGACGCCGTGACGACCTTGAAAATGGACCCCGGCGGGAACTGGCCGCTCGTCACGCGGTTGAACAGCGGCGCGTCATCGCTGGTCAGGTAATAATTCATGGCGCGGCGGTCGCGGCGGTCCACGAACACATTCGGATCGAAGGCGGGAGCGCTGCTGAGCACCAGGACTTCTCCCGTCCGGACGTCCATGACGATCACGGCGCCCTTCCTGCCCTGCAAAAGATTATCCGCGATCTGCTGCAACTCCAGATCGATCGTCAGCGTTACATCTTCGCCGGCAACGGGCGGTTTATACCCCAGGAGCCTGACCTGGCGGCCCCTGTTATCCACTTCGATCTGTCGGCCGCCTTTCTGGCCCCGCATATAAATATCCAGCCGCTCTTCAACACCGCTGTATCCGACGTTGTCCTTGATATCATAACCGTATTCCTTGAGCCGTGTGATACGGCTCTTGTCGATCTCTCCCAAATAACCCAGCACATGGGCCGCCGTCGTCCCGAAGGGATAAGACCGGCGGCTGTTGAGCTCGACCGCGATGCCCTGAAGGTCCAGCTTTTTCTCTTCCAGCATGATGGCCGTTGATTTTAAAATCCCCTCGGCGATGACTACGGGCGTGAACGGATTGAGATAGCCCTTGGCGTAGCGTTCGGCGATATCCGAAGGCGCCAAAGACAATAACGGCGCCAGGCGGGCGAAAACGTCGTTCTTGTCTTTCAATTCCTGGGGCATGATGACGGCGTCGAACGACAGCACATTATCCACGATCACCTGCTGGTTGCGGTCCAGGATCCGGCCCCTGTAGGGCTCTTCCGGAATAAGACGGATCGTATTCCTCAGGCTCAATTCATAATAGCGGCCGCCGCCGACCAGTTGGACGACCAAAAGGCCGCAAAGCAAAAGAAAAAAACAGGCCAGAAGCGCTATTCCGTAAATTCGGGTTCGCATTTTTTAAACAAGAAAAAGAATGGATAGCCGAGAAGTGTCGTGCCGAACGCCTGCAGGAACGTCCGGCCAAAGAAACGGGCGTATGACACCATAGGGCCGCCGCCCAGGAAAGGACGCAAGAAAAAAACCAGGTGATTGTTCAATATCTGGCCCGCGAAAACCACCGGAAAAACAAACATCCAGTTATGGCGATAGAGCACGCGGACCATGAAGGCCACGCCAAAGACCGTCAGGACATAAGACATCATATAAATACCGAAAACATCCATCCCGAAGGCATCCCTCCAAAAACCGCACCACAACGCGTAACCCACGCAACCCCGCGCGTCCAGATGATGTAAAAAAGTATAGACCATGGCGGCGGCCAGCAAAGGGTCAAACAAAAGCCAGGGAATGCCCAGGAGCCGGTGCCACGCAAATTCCAGGAGGACCAAAACGGGAACGACAAGATATTTAATCATGCTTGAAAGAGGTAACGATGAGCACTTCGTCCAGGCAGGAGAGATTCAGGACGGGGTCGATGACCGCGAATTTACTCAGGCCGCTGGACTCCGTGCCGACCATTTTGACGCGGCCGATCGGGATCCCGGCCGGATATGTCATGTTCAAGCCGCTCGTCACGATCAGGTCCCCCTCGGTCACATCGCTGTTCACATCCAGGAACCGCAGCTTGCACCTGCCGTCCAGGCTGCCGGAAACCAGCCCTTGCTCGCCGCTACGCGCATCTTTTGCGGGCACAGCCAGGTCCGGATCGTTCAACAGGATGACCTTGCAGGAGAATTGACCGGTCTCAAGGACCTTTCCCACCAGGCCGGCGGACGTCATGACCGGCGAGTATGTCTTGATCCCCGCTGCGCGGCCCTGGTCAAGAACAAGGTAAGACCGAAAAACACCGAAATCGCGGCCGATGACGGATGCGGGGATCGTTTCGTAATCAAGCTTCTGGCGTAAATCAAGCAAGGCGCGCAGGCGCGCATTCTCTTTTTGAAGCTCCTCGACCTCCAATAACCCGCTCTTCAACTCTCCGTTCTCGCGAATGAGCTTTTTATTGTCCCAATAGCTTTTGTGGAAGAATAACAAGGCCCTCCCCTCCTGGCCTGCGGCATCTAGAGCCATCAGAGGAAATTTGGCCGCGTCCGCAAAAACCCGGCGCATCACATAAGGCGAATGGCGAAATGAAAGAAAAACAAGAAGGGATAGGAGGACAACGATGAAGAAATAGCCTATGAACTTTCTATTGGCGAGAAACACATCCGTGTCAAAGTTACAGCGGGAGAGGTCGAACGGCTATCGCCCGCTTCAGGGACGGCAATGAATCTCCCCATGTATGCACTGACTTTAACTACGTGCAGACATGGGGCTCTTTCCTGCATGTCCCCGCATCGTAAGATATCGAAAAAATTTCTCGCCCAGGGATGCCGGGCAGGAAATTTTTCCGATACTCGCGGGGTAGCCCAATAAGGGCAGGCCTTCCTCTTCCAAATAAGGAAGGGTCTATCTTCGCCGCATGCTGCGGCTCGATTAAATGGCGCTTTCCGTCTTGGTCACGACAGTCACGTCGCGCAAGTAGCGGCTTTCAAGCTCAAGGATCTTACCTGTCCCCTGGGCCACGGCTGTCACAGGATCATCGGCGATATGGACGGGCAGGCCCGTTTCTTCGGCGATCAAGCGGTCAAGGCCGCGCAGTTGAGACCCGCCTCCGGCCAAAACAATACCGCGATCGATCAGGTCGGCGGCGAGCTCAGGCGGCGTCCTCTCGAGCGCGATCTTTGCCGAATCGACGATCGCCCTTACGGGCTCGGCGATCGCATCCCTCACCTCTTCGGACGTGATCGTCACCATCTTCGGCAACCCTGCAACAAGATCGCGGCCACGAACCTCAAGGCTCAGCTCTTCTTCCAGAGGATACGCCGATCCAATTTTGATCTTGATATCCTCGGCCGTACGCTCGCCGATCATAAGGTTGTAATTCTTTTTGAGATATTCCACGACCGCCACATCCAGCTCATCTCCGGCGATCCTGATAGACTTTGAAAAGACGATACCCGATAACGAGATCACCGCCACCTCGGTCGTGCCGCCGCCGATATCGACGATCATATTACCTGCGGGTTCATGGATCGGCAAACCCACTCCGATGGCCGCAGCCAAAGGTTCTTCAACGAGATGGACTTCCCTGGCGCCGGCACGCATGGCCGAATCTTTGACCGCCCGGCGTTCGACTTCAGTGATGCCGGAAGGAATGGCGATCACCATGCGCGGCGAAACCAGCACGCGGCGGCGATGGATCTTTTTGATGAAATAGCGCAGCATCGCCTCCGTAATATCGAAATCTGCAATGACGCCGTCCTTCATAGGCCTGATCGCCAGGATATTCCCGGGCGTGCGGCCCAGCATCTTCTTTGCCTCATCACCAACAGCCAGGACACGATTAACGGTAGCCCCCTTCTTCAGGGCCACAACCGACGGCTCACACAGAACGATACCCTCATTCTTTACGTACACGAGGGTCGTGGCCGTCCCCAAATCAATGCCCATATCATTGGAAAACAAACCAGATATGTAATTCAACGTTCTTTTGGGTAATTTGGATAATTGTGTCATGTGTAATAGGGTTGGTGGATTGGGTTGATTTTTTAAATATTAGCAGAGGCGGCAGGGGCTGTCAATAAATATTTCCCCTGAATGATCCCGCAGAAATCCTGGCCAGAATCCTTTTCAGCAGGGCTCAAACTGCTTATCTGGCAATCAGATGTTTAAACTCGCTGAAATATTCAGGGAAAGACTTGCAGACGCACCCGGGATCGTCCAAAAAGGAAGGCCCGGAGGCTGCCAGAGCCGCCACATACATGCTCATGGCCGTCCGATGGTCTCCATAACTCCTGAAATGCCCGCCCCTGAGGCTGCTCGAGCCTATAATGATGATATCTTCTCTGCCTGCAGTAACTTTCGTTTCTACCTTAACGCCAGCCTTCCTAAGATTCCACCTCATCGATCGGATGCGGTCCGTCTCCTTAACGCGCAGCTCCCCTGCCCCTTCGATGACTGTGCGGCCTTTTGCCAAGGAACCAGCGACCATGAGAATGGGCAATTCGTCAATCAGGCTCGGGATCTCTCTGGCCCTGATCCTGATGCCGTGAAGCTCGCTGAAACGGACATCCAGGTCGGATATCGGCTCATAACTTTTTCTCTCGCAAGTTTGACGGATATATCCTCCCATTCTCTGCAAGACCCGGATAGCGCCTGTGCGGGTTGGATTCATACCCACATTTTTTATGACAAGACGCGACCCCTTCAGGACCAGCGCAGCCACGACAAAGAATGCGGCGCTCGAGATATCGCCGGGCACGATCACCGTGCCCGGAGACACGAGCCGTCCCTGTTTCAACATGATGCCGCTTGCGCCAATATGGACATCCGCCCCGAAGAGCTTCAACATCCGCTCAGTATGGTCGCGCGTCGCAACCGCCTCGCGGACGCACGTCTCCCCTTGAGCAAAAAGACCAGCCAGAAGCAGTGACGATTTGACCTGCGCGCTGGCAACTTCCTGTTTCCAGCATATCCCGCAAAGCTTCGACGGCTGGATCAAAGCAGGCAAATAGGCCTGCCCTCCCTTGAGACGCGCATGGATCCTCGCCCCCATCAAAGTTAAAGGCTTAATGACGCGCGCCATCGGCCGTTTCAAAAGTGAAGGCGCTCCTGTCAGGCGCGACGCAAATCCCTGGCCAGCCAAAAGACCCATGAGGATGCGCGCGCTCGTCCCCGATTCATTCATATCCAGAGGGCTTCTCGGCGGCCGCAACGCGCCGCAGGAATCAATGATCACGCGATGTTCGCGCCTGAATGTCTTGACGCCAACCCCCATGCCTTTGAGGGCCTTCAAAGTCACAAGGCAATCATCGGAGAAGAGGAATCCGCGGATCTCCGTCCTGCCCCTGCTTAAAGACGACAGGATCGCGGCGCGGTGGGAAATGGACTTGTCTCCGGGCAACTCTATCGCCCCGCAGACAGCCCTGCAAGGTTTGATCGTCATGGTTTTCATTGAGTTAAAATTATAACACGAAAAGGGACGGGGAGTCCATAACTAGAAGAGACCAGAGACCAAAGCACAAAAAACAGAGTACAGAGAACAGAAAAAATAATATCGGGACGGATCATGGCGGCGGATCCTGCCGCCGCAGGAAGCGCTAGTCGATCTTCAGGCCGGGCATGGCCTTTTTCATTTCCGCAGGCAGGGGCGACGAGAACTCGACGCGTTCTTTTGTCGCCGGATGCTCGAAACCAAGGTCTTTGGCATGCAGGGCGAGACGGGAGAAATTCTTCTTGCGGCCGTAAACCGCGTCGCCAAGGATCGGATGACCCAGGTAAGACATATGCACGCGCAACTGGTGCGTCCGGCCTGTTTCCGGAAGAAGCTCGACGGCCGTATAATCCTTAAAACGACCCAGAACGTGATAGAAGGTGCGGGCGTCCTTGGCCTCATCGCAAAAGCTGACGGACATCTTCTTGCGGTCGACAACATGCCGCTTGAGGGGCACGTCGACGATGCCTTCATCAAAAGGAACACTGCCCTCCACAAGGGCGATATAGCGCCGGTGGATCGAATGTTTCTTGAACTGCTTGGCCAGATTCAGGTGCGCCTGATTATTCTTTGCCGCAACCATGACGCCGGACGTCTCTTTATCAAGGCGATGCACGATCCCGGGCCGTTCCTTGCTGACGCTTGAAAGCTCACCGCAGTGATGCAGGAGCGCATGAACCAGCGTATGGGTCTCCTGGCCGGCCCCAGGATGCACGACCATGCCCGCGGGTTTATCGATCACAATGACATCGCGGTCTTCATAGAGAATATCCAAGGGGATATCCTCGGCCTTGATCTGTGTCTGCGGGGCCTGCGGCGCCTCCCAGGAGAGCTCATCCTTCACCTTGAGCCGATAATGGGGCTTGGCGGCCTGGCCGTTGACAAAAACTTTCCCCTGAAGGATCCAATCCTTGATAAAAGTCCTGGAAAAATCAGGCTCGGACTTCGCCAAAAAGATATCGAGCCGTGTATTCACGGCCTCTTCTGAAATCGCCGTCTGTTTCAGGGTCATGCGCCCCTCTCCCTGTCTGGACCTGTCACGCCTTTATTGTCGAAGAACCCCTGCGTCTGACGAATGCCAGCACATAGATAAGAATGCCAGCGACCATAAGACCAAGGCTTATCCACTGATAGATGCTGAGAACGCCATAGAAAGGCCGCTCATCCCCGCGCAGGAATTCCATAAAAAAACGCTGAAGACCCGCCAATGACAGATAGAGCCCGAACAACTGCCCCGGCTTTTGCCCCCGGATAAGACGCAAAACCGCAAAAACAACAAGAAGGCTCAGGGCATCGACGAGTTGGGAGGGAAAAAGAGTGCGGCCGTGTACGGGAAAAAAAATGCCGTGCGCCGAAGGCCTGCCGTAACAACAGCCGTTAAAAAAACAACCGATGCGGCCGATGGCCTGCGCCAGGGCCAGATACGGCGCGCAGAGATCGACGACGGCGGAAATGGAAAGCCGCTTTTTCTTCAAAAACAACACGCCGCAGAACGACGCCCCTATCAAACCGCCGTACCACACCAGGCCGCCGTGATACAGTCTGAGGATCTCCAGGGGATCCGACGCGAATTCGCTCCAATTGAGCACGACGTAAAAAATGCGCGCGCTCAGGATCCCGCACACCAAAACGAAGATCAAAAAATTACCGATGGCCTCGGGGTCGAATCCCAAACGCACCGCCTGTCTCGTGATCAACCAGGTAGCCAAAAGAAACGCAAAAGCGACAAAAACGCCATAGGTATAGATCGTAAACAAGCTGCAGCTATAAAGGACCGGCGCCATGTGAAACTCCTTGATTTTGCCTATACCAGGGTGTCTTTCCTTGCAAAATTAACCCCACGCTTCGGCAAAACAAAGTTTTGCCTCGCAGAAAATTTTTTCAGACAGGCCAGCTCCGCTGGCCGAGTCGTGGCAAAAATTTTCAAGTGCCCGGGACGAGGGGCCAACATCCATTGAGCTGGCTTACTTTTTTGAAATCAATATCTTCACAAACAAAATGATCCCGCCGACGGTGATGGCGGAATCCGCGACATTGAAAACCGGCCAGACGCGAAAATCCAGAAAATCGATCACATAGGAATAACAGAACCTGTCGATCAGATTGCCGACAGCCCCGCCCAGGATCAGGCCGAAAGAACAACACAGCCATCCATCGATCTCGGCAAAGCCGAAGAATTTATTCAACAGGCGCCTGCTTTTAAGCAAGGCCATCATCATAACAATGCAAACAAGGGTCGTCAGAATAAGAAAAAAAGCGCCGCCGCGCAAAAACCCGAAGGCGGCGCCCGTATTATGCACGAGGGTCAGATGAAAAACGTGGGGAATGACCGGATGGGTGTCGATCGCATACAGATATGCCTCGGCGGCCGACTTGGTGAGCCGGTCCAGCGCGATGGCACCGACGGCAATCAGGATCACGTGGAGAATAGGCATCCGGCGAAAAATAAGGTCCGCCTATCTTGAAACGACAGCTACTTTTTTTCCTTAGCCTGCTGGCATTTCAGACACAGCGTCGTGTAAGGCACGGCCCTGAGCCGAACCTTGGAGATGGGTTTTTTGCAGGATTCGCACAAACCAAACCGCCCTTCCTGAAGCTTCTGAAGGGCGTAGTTGATCTCCATGAGGACGCCGCGTTCCTTGGAAGCCAGATCAAGGGAGAATTCGCGGTCATAATTGTCCGTAGCCACGTCGGCCATATGGAAGGTATAACCGGAAATATCGCCAGAGGCGTCCTTCTGGGATTTCTTAAGCGTTTCTTCGGAAATATGCGTGATGTCGCCCAAGATATCTTCGCGTTTTTCCAGGAGGAGTTTCTTATAGTGCTCAGAGGTCTTTTTGTTCATTTTAGCCTGTTTCACTATGCTTCTCCTTTGTATTTCCTTGGCTCCCCGTTTCACCGGCAAGCAGGCTTTGCGTTGTGACTCCCTTTGAAAACTGTTCAATTATATATGGAATGAAATCAAATGGCAACCTTTTTTTAATGAGGGCATGACTTTACGAGATACAAACCTGCGCCCCATTATGCCTCAGGACCGGATCGCCTGCACGCAACGGCCGCAAATACCCGGATATGACGGGTCAGCGTCGATGTCCTGGGCATAATTCCAACAGCGGCTGCACTTTTTCCCTTCGGCATGCACAACGCTGATGGAGAAAGGAACGCCCAGGGCCGCATCAACCTTCAACTCAACGCATGAAACAATAAAAAAATAACGCAATTGTTGCGCAAAACGGAAAAAGACTTCGGACGCCTGTTTATCCTTAAGCGTCAGAACGATCTTAGCCTCCAGAGAACTTCCGATCTTGCCTTTTGCCCTCTCTTCTTCCATGGATTTAAGGACATCCGGGCGTATCTCAAGGATCTTGTCGATATCCTCATGGCTTCCGGTGTCCTTGCCTTTGTCATTGAGGACCGGCCAAAAAGACAAGTGCACGCTCTCCACAGCCTCGCCCTTGCGATGGCGCATAGAGCGGTAGATCTCTTCGGCCGTAAACGGCAATACCGGCGCCAGCATCCTGTTCAAAGAATCGAGGATATCATAAATAACTGTCTGCGCGGAGCGCCGCTCTTTCGAACGCTTACCCGCCGTATAAAGCCTGTCTTTGAGAATATCAAGATATACCGACGACATCTCTTCGTTGCAAAAAGCGAATAGCTTCTGAAACACATGATAAAACCTGTAATTGTCGTAATCTTGAGTGACATCGGCGGTCAGCTGAGACAGGCGCCAAAGCGCCCAACGGTCGATGTCGGTAAGCTCCTGACAAGGCAGGCGGTCCGCATCCGGATCGAAATCGTTCAAATTCCCCAGGATGAAGCGCGCGGT
Source organism: Candidatus Omnitrophica bacterium UBA6210 (assembly GCA_002421805.1). Classification (GTDB taxonomy): domain Bacteria; phylum Omnitrophota; class Gorgyraeia; order Velamenicoccales; family Velamenicoccaceae; genus Velamenicoccus. The sequence continues at coordinate 247,679 of DISM01000006.1, read as the reverse complement.
ATTGCGGATCTTGCGATACGCGTCGGCGGTAAAATTCAGGATCTCCTTGGAAATGCGCACATCCTCGTTATAATCGCTTGAAAGGACCCAGAGCCTCAGGATATCGGCGCCGAAATCCTTGATGATCTCCTGCGGAGAGATCACGTTGCCCAGGGATTTGGACATCTTACGGCCTTGCGCATCGACGACAAACCCATGGGTCAAGACGGCCTTGAAGGGCGGCCGATGGTCGATGGCCTCCGACGGGATCAAAGACGCCTGGAACCAGCCGCGATGCTGGTCAGACCCTTCCAGATATAAATCTGCCGGCAGTTTAAGGCCAGGCACATCTTTGAGGACCGCCTGGTGGCTGACGCCGGAATCAAACCACACATCAAGGATGTCCGTCGATTTATCGAAAGCCGAAGAGCCGCAGGTACAGCGCAGGTCCTGCGGCAAAAACTCTGTGATATCGCTCTTGAACCAAGCATCCGTCCCCTCCGCCGCGACACGGACAACAAGTTTTTCGATCAGACGCACATCAAGGATATGGCGATGACAGGCGCGGCAGACGACGGCCGGAATAGGCACGCCCCAGTAACGCTGACGCGACAAGCACCAGTCGGGCCTGTTCTCGACCATGGCCGAGATGCGTTCACGTCCCGACGCAGGCACCCAGGCGACCTGATCGCGGATCGCCCCAAGCAAATTCTGCCTCAAACCCTTATGGTCGATCTTAAGGAACCACTGCTGTGTCGCCCGGAAAATGACCGGCTGCTTGCACCGCCAGCAATGAGGATAGCTATGGGCGATCTTGGACGCCAGCTTCAGGTGCCCAAGCTCGGAAAGTTTCTGAATGATCCCGGCATTAGCGTCAAAAACACGCTGGCCTGCGAAATCCGCCACATCCGGCAGGAAACGCCCCCTCTCGTCAACAGGCATGACCACATCCAGTTGATACTTTTGGCCCGTCATAAAATCTTCCTGGCCGTGGCCTGGCGCGGTATGCACGCATCCCGTGCCATCTTCCCTGGAGACATAATCCGCCAGGACAACGCGGCCCTCTCTCAACCCGAAGGGGTGCCGATACACAAGGCCTTCGAGCTCTTTGCCCCGGAAGCGTTTCAGGATGCGCGGCTCTCCCGCCGAAGAAAACTTTTCTTTCAACGAGCTCTCAAAGAGATCGCGCGCCACGATCATCTGCTCGCCGGAGCCGAAATCGACGAGGATATAATCCAGGTCGGGATGCACGGCGACGGCCACATTGGCAATGAGCGTCCAGGGCGTCGTCGTCCAGATGCAGATGGACGGCGGGTTTTTGGCGTCAAAGGGGATATTCAGGCGGCGTGCGTGCTCTTCATCTTTAAGCGTAAATTTCACATAGACGGAATCTGACTCGTGGTCTTCATATTCCACCTCGGCCTCGGCCAGGGCCGTTTCGCAGCGAAAACACCAGTGCACGGGTTTCAGGCCGCGGTAAATATAACCCTCCTCGACGAGGCGTCCGAAAGACCTCAGGATCATCTCTTCATATTTTCTGTCCAGCGTCAGATAAGGATGTTCCCAGTCGCCGATGATCCCCAGCCTCTTGAATTCTTCTTTTTGGATGGCGACGTATTTCATGGCGTAATCGTAAGCCATCATGCGGAAAGCCACCCGGTCAATCTGGTCCTTGTTTTTCTTAAGGTCTTTGAAAAGCTGATGCTCCACAGGCAGGCCGTGGCAATCCCATCCGGGGATATACGGCGCATCATAGCCGCGCAGCGTCTTATACCTCACGATCATATCTTTGAGGATCTTGTTCAACGCATGGCCGATATGGATATGGCCGTTGGCGTAAGGCGGGCCGTCGTGAAGGATAAACAGGTCACGGCCTTGCCGCGCCTGGCGCAGTTTCCCATACAATCCCATTTCCTCCCACCGGGCAAGGGTCTCAGGCTCCCTCGCGCTCAGGTTGGCCTTCATGGAAAAATCGGTCTGGGGTAAATTCAGGGTCGCTTTATAGTCCATAATAGTTACGGGTTACGAATTACTAATTACAAATTACGAGTTACTAGTTCCTAACCCACATACTTCCCTAGGATGGGTTTCAGGTCTTTCTTAACTTTTGCGGAGATCGCCTTACTGTCCGTGACGATCGCGTATTTTAAAGATTCGGAACATGCGCAGGAAGACGGAGCAGATCCCAGTCTGCCCACAACTTCCATAACGAGTTTCTTGGAGTTCTCGGCGTTCTTCCTAAGGTTCTCAACGATCATGTCCACGGTCACCGACTCTTCCGATTCATACCAACAGTCATAATCCGTAACGGCCGCGATCGTGGCATAACACATCTCAGCCTCCCGCGCCAGCCGTGCCTCGGCCATATTTGTCATGCCGATAATGTCCATGCCCCAGGTACGGTAAAGATTGGACTCTGCCTTCGTTGAGAACGCCGGGCCTTCCATATTAAGGTATGCCCCGCCCTTGTGGACATTGAGCTTTAACGCCTGCGCGGCCCCATAGATCAAATCCAGAAGTTCTGAACAGACGGGCTGTCCGAAACCCACGTGGGCGACGATGCCGCCGCTGAAGAACGTCATGAGGCGGCCGCCAGTGGTCCTGTCCACGAACTGATCGGGAAGGACGAAATCCAGAGGCTTGAGGTCTTTCTTCAGAGAACCGCAGGCGGAAACCGAGATCAGTTTTTCGACACCCAGCTTCTTCATGCCGAAAACGTTGGCCCTGTAGTTGATCTCCGACGGATTGATCGTATGCGAGGAGCCGTGCCTCGGCAAAAAAACGACATCCGCGCCGCCCAGTTGCCCCGTCCTGTAACAGTCGGACGGATCGCCGAAAGGCGTCTTGACCCGGACCTCCTTCATCGCCTTCATGCCCTCGATTTTATATATGCCACTGCCGCCAATGATGCCGATTTTGGGCATATCTCCCCCTGTTTAAGCCCGTCTATATGATTGCCAATTCACCCGCCCGGCGGCAGGCCGCGCGGATCGCCTCCGAGAGCCCTTCAGGGGTCTTGTGCCGGGATTGAAATGCCTCCATGCCCGCCTCCGTCGTCCCCCCCTTGGAACAGACCCTCTTGATAAAGATATCCCGGTCAAAATTCTTTAATATCTTTTGCGTGCCTGCGATCGTCTTGTCCACGATGAATTCCGCGGCGGCCGGATCAAAGCCAAACGCCAGGGATTCCTCCACAAAAATTTTTCTGACCGTCTCCGGCGGCATATCATCCATCAGATAGGCAATGAACGCTGGGCCGCTGCCCGCAACCGCTGTAAAGGCATTCATCAGCTCTTCCCTGATGAAAACAACGCTGCCGACAGACTCAAAGACCCTGGCGGCCGTTTCCTTCTGAGGTTCCGTCACGGCGCTGCTGCAGGAAATCGCCGTCATGCTGGCGCCGACAACGGCATTCAGATTAGGCATGACGCGCACCGCAGGCACCCGGGCGCCTATTCGTGATGACACGTATTGAAGCGTCATGCCGGCGGCGATAGAAATGACCAGCTTGTCCCTGCGGCCCTTTAAGACCCCAAGGACCGCATCGATATCCTGCGGTTTGACCGCGATGATGATCACGTCGCTGGAATCTGCCAACTCATCAAGCGCTGGAACGCCACGGACACCAAAATGCCTCACGAGGGCGCTCTGTTTCTGGGGTTCCTTATCAAAAACGAAGATGGAATCGGCCCTCCATGACTTCACAAGATTTTCCGTCAGGGCCGAACCCATGTTCCCGCAGCCGATGATCCCTATGATCGGATTATTGCTCATGCTTCTTTCCTGTCGCCAAAGATCCCGCGGCCGATGCGCACGGCGGTCGCCCCCTCCTCCACGGCAACTTCAAAATCATCCGTCATGCCCATGGATAATACTCGTAACTCGTCATGCGTAACTCGTAATTCGTTAATCCTGATCAACAATTCCTTCAGTGTCCTGAAATAAGGACGCGCCTCCCGGGGGTCATGCGCGGCCGGCGCCACGGTCATCAACCCCTTGATGGACAGATGGTCCAACGACGCCATTTCTTTTAAAGCGCCGGCAACGTCATCCGGCATAAATCCATACTTCGCGGCCTCGGGAGATGTCTTGACCTCGACGAGAACATCCTGGACCTTGCCGATAGCGGCGGCCTCTTTATCGATCCGCCGGGCCAGGCGGACGCTGTCCACGGAATGAATAAGATCAAAGAGACGAACGGCTTCCCGAACCTTATTGGTCTGCAAATGGCCGATCATATGCCAGCTCAAGGCGATGCCTTTCGCACAAGCGTATGCCCGGACCTGTTCGTATTTCGGCAAGGCTTCCTGGATCCTGCTTTCGCCGATATGTGTGATGCCGGCATCGATGGCCTGGCACATCTTTTCTGCGGCCACATTCTTGGTCACCGCAACAAGGGCGATTTCAGAAGGATCCGTTGCTGCGCGCTGCGCAGCCCGAGCCATCATTCCCCGAACCTCAAGCACGTTCTCGCGGACCATCGTCTTCAAAAATTCTCACGCTCGACAACCTTTACATCCAACGGGGTAAAGTAACACAAATCCGGCGGAGTGTCAATGAGGACACTGCAGAGGACTTGCGGCGCCAGGCGCTTTGCGGCAACTTCCTGAACACCATGCCCTGATCCATCCGCCACCAGTGCATCGGCGGATTAATCGGGCTTATGACTCAGCTTCGCCGCCTACGGCCATCGGCTCGCTAAGTCATGCCCTCATTAAAAATAATCGTGGTAGAGGTCGGCGAGATAATCGGAAAGCTTGCGCCAGGGCCCCTTTTGCCGGGCCTGGAGGAAAAAACGGGAATTGCAGTAATCCTGAAGTTGCATCTCCAGCAACCCTATGGCTGAAGCATGTAAAGGCGCATGAGAAAGAGCAAGCTGGCCCGCCTCCCTGGGAAGGCCCAGTCTTACCGAAAGCCCCAGTGTCCGTTCCATTCTTTCCAGCAACCCCTCCAAAAGGCTCAAGCCACCCACCACGACAACGCCGAAAGAAGAAACATTCTCGATGCCGCTGTCAAAGATCGCTTTCTTGAGGAGTTCGAGGAATTTATCGATCTCAGGCGAAATGGCGCCGGCCAGATCCGCCTTTTTGACGGAATGGTATGCATCATCGGACTTGATCATGACCTCTTCGGATTCCTCGCCTTCTGCCGTCAACTCCAGAGATGTCCTTTTGATCTCGTCCGCAGACGCCAGAGGAACGCGGCAGAAATTCGCGACGATCTCCGTAATGTTCTTGCCGCCGAATGACAGAATGCACAGATGCCGCACGACCCCTTCCTGGGTGATCACCACGCCCGTCAGCGTCTCTCCTACGTCCACGAGAACCGCCCCTTTGTCCCTCTCGTCCGCAGAAAGAACGGCCTGCGCGGCCGCGATCCCGGAATAAGCGACCGACGTAACGTCGCAGCCGGCATGTTCGACGGCACGGACAATATTCTCCACGTAAGATGCCGGCGAGCAGACCAGCAATAAATCTTCCTGAAGCTTGCGGCCGTGAAGCCCGAGGGGATTGAGCGTCATGTTATGCCGGTCGACGGAATACCCTTGAGGATACTCGTGCAAAAGGTGTTCATCGAGTTCGAGCCCCAGCGTGCGCGTCTGCTGGTTGAGGCGATCCACGTCCCGTTTGGTGATGGTGCGCGTGCCCCGCTCCGCCAAGGCGACAGCCGCTATGCTGTGCCTCGCCTGGATATAATTCCCATTGATACTGACAGCCAGGCGCGAGATCTTGTGTCCCCGGCGGGTTTCCATGCGCTTTGCGACCTGACGGATGCTGTCCGAAAGAAGCGCCAGGTCATTGACGACCCCCTTAAAGATCCCCCGGACCGGCATGCTCTCCAGGACAACGTCTTCCAGGTGTTCGTGGTCGCCGGCGACACACGCGCTGCCGAGCGTCATCTTCTGCGAGCCGATGTCGAGGGCATAAAATACGTTACGTTCCGTCTTCTTTTTGTCTTTCTTCAAAAGTGTCATGAGATGCCTATCGTTTGGGGGTGTCCTTCGTGGCTACCACAGGTTCCTTGGGACGCAGGTCGATATATTTGATACGCCCCATATCGCTTGAGATCGTCCTCAAGATCGCCGGCAACAGCGAAATGCGGCTGTCAAAGTTCCTGTCGCCGGCCTTCACCTCGATATCCGGGCCGAGATAAAAAGACAATTCATCCGGGTCTGTCGCATCCAGCCGTATCACGGACATGGGCATACCGGGGACGGCCTCGCGGATATCTCCGGCGCGCGCTTTCAGGATCTTGGCTAAAACCAGGGCCCTGTGCAGGGCCGCCGAAGAATAAGACGCGCCCGTTTTAAGCCTGGTCAGCTTGCCCTCCATGCCGGCCAAAAGCGGCAGGGTCGGTGTCTCATCCAAACCCGCTGTTCCGACGACAACACCGTTGGCATCCATCAGATAATAGACGTCCCTCTTGATCCAGACAACAGGCAGGCGCTCCTTGGCGACGATCAGAAGCTGTGACGGCAGGATGCGGCGGACGCTCACGGAATAAAAGTTGGGAAAACGCCTGCGTGTCCTGGCCGCCAGATCGACCGCATCCAAGCGAAAAATATTGACGCCGACGACATCGTTCTTGATCATCTCCAGGTACCGTTGATCACTGATCCCTTCGGCGCGCAATTCACGGATCTTGAAATAATGGGATGTGGTGACGTAATTCTGGATACCCTTGACGATCGCCCAGCTGGAAAGGACGATCGCCGCCAAAGGCAGGACCACCAGAAGGAAAAACGACCAGCCGTTGCTGTTGTTCTTTTTTTTCTTCGCCATAGGTCGATCAACAGGACACTGTTGCCGGTTCAAACGCTTGCGCACAGGCCATCTCGACAAGAGAACGGCACAATTGGACAAAGTTCATTCCCGCGGCCGCCGCCGCCTTAGGCAAAAGGCTCGTTTCCGTCATGCCGGGAATCGTATTGACCTCAAGGATATAAGGGGTCTTCTCGTCTTTCAGGATCACATCCACGCGGGAAAGGTGCCGGCATCCGAGGACCCGATACGCCTTAAGCGCATCAGCCTGGATGCGCGCAGCCAAGCTTGAATCCAGAGGGGCCGGGACAATATAATCCGTCAACCCCTTGTGATACTTGGCCTCAAAATCAAAAAAACCTCTTTTGGGTCTGATCTCCACAACCGGAAGGGGCCGGTCATTCACGATGGCCACCGTCAGTTCGCGGCCGCGGATAAATTCTTCGACAAGGACGTCCTCGCCGTAACGGTGCGCTTCGGTGATCGCGCGAGGCAGGTCCCTGCGGTCGGCAACAAAGCTGATGCCGATACTTGAACCCTGAGCCGAAGGCTTGACCACAAATGGGGCCCGGAGCCACCTCGTCATGAATGGATATCTCCGGCCTTTCTTTGCGACAACAGAACGGGGCACATGCAAACCCGCCTGAGCGAAGCAGCGGCGGGAAACAATCTTGTCCATCGCCATGCGGCTGGCCCGCGTGCCGGGTCCGGTATAACGGACGGGGATCTTTTCAAGGATATCCTGGAGACGGCCGTCCTCGCCGAACCCGCCGTGCATGGCGACAAAAACAACATCCACCATGTTCTCGCGGATCAGCCTGCGGACCTCCTCCTGCGTCTCGCTCGTCACATCCAAAGCGATGACGTCAAACCCGCCTTCCTGCAGCGCGCCGACAACGGCACGGCCGGACTTCAGGGATATCTCCCTCTCGGAAGAACACCCCCCCATCATGACTCCGATACGTCCTGCATTAACCGACAATCTTCACCTCGGGATGTAAACGAATTTTGTAACGATTATACACGGTTTTACGGATAATTTCCATGAGCTTCATGACATCGTCGCATGTCGCCCCGCCCTTATTCAGGATAAAATTCGCGTGCTTGGAACTGACGCAGGCGCATCCGACGCGGGCGCCCTTGAGCCCGCAGAGATCGATCAGGCGTCCGGCGGAATCGCCTCCTCGGGGGTTCCTGAAAAAGCTCCCGGCGCTTGGATAAGACAACTCCTGGCGCGTCCGTCTCTCCCTTTGGATCCGCGCGATCATTTTCCGGCCCTGGGCTACGGAGCCGCGCCGAAGTTTCAAAGACGCCGCCAGGATGAACAACGGCCCCAGCGAAGAATGCCGGTAAGAAAACTTTATTTTGTCTTTCCCAAGTATCCTCACCCGGCCGCGGCGGTCCATGACCTCCACGTCCTCCACGATATCCTTGATCTCGCGATATGTTCCGGAATCGTCGAACACAGTCCTGGCGCCCGCGTTCATCGCCACCGCCCCTCCGAGAGTTCCCGGGATGCCCGACAAAAATTCATGCCCCGTCAGCCCTTGATCAACCAGCGCCCTGGCCAATGCCCCCAAGGAAACTCCCGCCCCCGCCCTCACACGCACGCCGGAAATATCAATCTTGCGGAAAAAGGGCTTAGAAAAACGTATGAAAATCTTGCTGATGCGGCCGTCCCTGACAAGCAGGTTACTGCCGGCGCCGATGGCAAAGACATCCGTACCTTTCGGCAAGCGCTTTAAAAAACCCGAGAGCTCCCGGCTGTCGAGGGGTTCATACCACCCCAGGGCCTCCCCGCCGATACCGAACGTCGTATGACGCCGCAGGAACTCGCCCTTCTTGACCTTATTTTTGAAGGCTTTTGGCAAATTCATCGCTCAACCTGGTGATATCGCCCGCCCCCAGAAAAAGCACGAGATCGTCCTTCTGGACACGCCCCTTAAGATGCTCGATGAGTTTATCTTTCCCCACATAATCAACAGACAGGCGCGTCGCGCTCCTGACGCGGTCGGCCAGCCCTTGAGCCGAAACACCTTCCAGCGGATCCTCGCCGGCGCCATAAATATCCGTCACCACCAGATAATCGCTCTTTTCAAAGCTCTTCGGGAACATGTCCAAAAGGAGCTTGGTGCGGCTGAAGCGATGCGGCTGGAAAACGACGATCACGCGCTTGCGCGCGCACAACCTCGCGGCCTCGATCGTCGCGGCGATCTCCGTCGGATGATGGGCATAATCATCCACGACGGAAAGTTCCGCAGTCTCATATTTGATCTGAAAACGGCGTTCGACGCCCTTGAACTCTTCCAGGGCCTTTTGGATGACCTTAAAATCCAGGCCCAGCCGTCGTCCCAGTGCCACGATGGCCAGGGCGTTGGCGATGTTATGCCTACCCGCCAAATTCAAAACGACAGGCCCCAGGACCTCGGAACCGGTAGCGCAGTCAAAAGAGATCCGGCAATGCGCCAAAGAGATATTTAACGGATAAAAATCGGCCTCCGGCGAAAAACCGTATGTGACGGCCCGGACCCCGCTTTTGGAAACGATCATGTCCAGGACGGGATCCTCCTGAAAGTAGATCACGCACCCCTCGGGTTTCGTCTGGCCCACGAAGATTTCGAACGCCTCGATCAAATGCTCGTATGTCCCGTAATGATCCAGATGTTCTTTGTCGATATTGGTGATGATCGAATACGTAGGCGTGTAACACAAAAAGGTCCCGTCGCTCTCATCGGCCTCGGCCACAAAAAAAGGGCTGTCGCCGAATTTCATGTTGTCGCCGTCCTCGCGCAGGATGCCGCCCACAGCCACCGTCGGCTTCAGGCCCGCCGTCACCAACAGTTTCGCGGCTAAAGAAGAGGTCGTCGTCTTTCCATGGGCCCCTGTCACCGTCACGACCGTCTTGTCGGCCATCAGGTCGCTCAAAAACTCGGCGCGCTTCTTGATAGGGATGCCGAGGCGGCGGGCCTCCTGCATTTCAGGGTTTTCCTGGCGGATAGCGGAGGAATAAACAACGAGGTCGGATCCGACGACATGCGACGCATCATGGCCTATGGAAATCTTTGCGCCCGCCTGGGAGAGTTTCTGGGTGATCGCGGAGGATTTAAGGTCCGAGCCGGAAACCTGATGTCCGTGCCTAAGGGCCAGTTGCGCGATCCCGCTGACGCCGATGCCCCCGATGCCGATGAAGTGGATATGCCGTGGTGTCATAAGATGGTCTGCGGGGCCCCTTTAAGCTTTTTCCTCAAAGACTCTTCCCAATACTTCCCAAGGTCGCTTTCGCTGCGGATATCGTAAAAGGCGTATGCCAGAGCGTCATCGAACGCCATCCCGTCTTTGATCTTGCGCAAGAGATAGCTGAACCGCTCCACACCGAACTTATCGACAAGGTAGCTGACGAGGCTGACGGACTCGGCATAAAATATATTGGCCTCCCCTGCCGCGCGAAGGCTTGAGCCGTCGATGGACGAAAGGTCCTTGAGGGGGATGAACGTCCGGTCGCGCATCGCATTCAGAACGATCTTTTCGGCGCCGTATCTCTTGGCCTGCTCCAGATACGAAGCAATCCCTTCTTCGAACCACAAGGGGACCTTTCGGGAACCGATCGCCTCGCGCAGGATGATGTGGCCGATCTCGTGCGGCAGGAGAGAATCGAAAAACCCCGCTTCGCGCGGAAACGTCCAGATCGACTTTTTTTCGTAGGCCGCGGCGCCGCCCGACCAGCTCGGCTGCCCCATTTCTTTCATATACGCTTCCTGGTCGGGATAAAGGTAAATTTTGGCCCGCTCGTCCCAGGTCCAGTAATCGAACCGGACCAGCCCCAGCCTCTGCGTCAGCTCATTATAATAACGCTCGGAGTAATCGATGACCGTGCGGACGAAATCCTTCGAGACGCCCTTGTCATAATAAATGATGAAGTGCGTGCTCTTCTCTTCAAGAAAATCATAGGCGTGCGCCGCAGGGACGACGAACAAAAAACACATCCATAACGCCATCCATGTTTTTTTCATGCCAGGACCGCCTCCGCCACAGACATATTCTCCGAAGCCTCATCCAGGGAGCGCGCAATCGCCGCCATCGTCTTGCGCCTGAACGCATCCTCGGCAAAAAGATCGAGCAGGCCGCTCAATAATGCCGGCGTCAGGCGCTTCTCTTCCAAGAGCAGGGCCGCGCCTTTCTCGGCCAGGACCCTGGCGTTCTCCAGCTGGTGCTGGCCCGCGTGCGGATACGGCACGAGAACAGAAGGAAGACCGAAGCGCATCATCTCATGAACGCAGCCGGCGCCTGAGCGCGCCACGACCAGATCCGCCACAGAATAAGCATAGTGCATCTGGGCGAGGAAAGCAAACACTTTGCTTTTCACGCCGAGCCCCTCATAAGCACGCCGCACAGAATCCAGGTCGGCGGCGCCGCTGCAATGGATGATCTGCCAACGCCCCCTGTCCTTGTTGAGACGCACGGCGTCCGTAAATGCCTGATTCAGACGGTGGGCGCCCTGACTGCCTCCAATGACCAAAACCGTAAAGAACCCCTCGCGCAAACCCAGATGGGCGAGCGCCTCATGCCGCGCAACGGGCTGGAGCGCGCGGCGCAAAGGATAACGCGCCAGAAACACCTTCCTGTTATTCTTCCCGAAGTAGGCCCTGCTGCGCTCGAAAGAAATAATGATCCTGTGGGCCATGAGGGCGCCCAGGATCCTGTTGGCCCTCCCGGGGAGCACATTCTGTTCATGGATCACGACCTTCGCCCCCAGGAGCCTGCCCATAGCCGCAAAAGGCACGGTGAGATAACCGCCGAACCCCACAACGATGCCGGGCCGTTCTTTCATCAAAACCCCTGCCGCCTGGAAAAACAGCCTGCACATCCCTCCCACACTGCGGCGGCTTGAAAGGACATACGTCTTGACGGTCGGCGCAACAAGCTCCTCGAGCCCTTTGCTGCGCGACGTCACAAAGACAACGGCTGGACCCGGACGGTCCGCCTCTGCCAGGGTCTCGCAAAAAGCGACAGCCGGCAGAATGTGCCCGCCGGAACCGCCCGCAATGACCATGATCTTTGCAGCGCCCCTCGGACTCACAGAGCAACCTCCTCGGATTTGGACACATTGAGCAGAAGGCCTACGGCGACCATGTAAAAAACAAGCGAGGAGCCTCCATAGCTGATAAACGGCAAGGGCAGACCCTTGGTAGGAAGGGCGCCGATAGAAACACCTATGTTGACGACCGCCGAAAAAGCGACCATCGTCATGACGCCGACACAAATCAGTTTACCAAAAGGATCATTGACCTGCCGGATGATCCTGCCCATCTGCCAGATAAGGAAAATAAAAAGAAGGATAACGGCGCAGGCGCCGACCAGGCCAAGTTCTTCGGCGATGATCGAAAAAATAAAATCCGTGTGCGCGGCGGGAAGATAAAACAGCTTCTGGCGGCCCTGCCCCAGGCCCAGGCCGAAAAGACCTCCGGACCCGAGGGCGATCTGGGACTGGATGATCTGGAAACCCGTCCCCTGAGGATCGAGCCAAGGATTCAAAAATGCCAGGATTCTCGCCCTGCGGTACGGTACGCGGAACACCAGCAAATACAAAACCGGCAAAGCCGCAACAACGCTGATCAGCATATGGGACAAACTGATGCCGGATACGAACAACATCGTAAATGTCAGAACGACCATAGAGACCGCCGTCCCCAGGTCCGGCTGCAAAAGGACCAACAGTGTGATGGCGCCCAGGACGCACATGGGCGGCACAAACCCCCTCCAGAACTCTTTAAGATAACCCGCTTTTCGATTCAGATAATCGGCAAGATAAACGATGAACGCGACCTTCACGAATTCCGTCGGCTGGTAATTGAATCCGGCGATATGCAGCCAACGCTTGGCGCCGCCGACTTCACGGGAGATGCCCGGCAGCAAAACGAGAACAAGGGGAATGACGGAAATAGCAAGCAAAAGCTTGGCGAAACGACGCAGGAGATGGTAATCCACGGCCATCGCGCCGACCATGGCGATGCAGCCGATAAAAAGATAGAGGCACTGTTTCTTGAGAAGACCGTAACTCTCGCCGCTCGCCTGCCAGGTGGCAATCGAGCTGGCGCTGTAGATCATGACGATGCCGATACAGATCAGAACAAGCATCGTGACAAATACGGAAATGCGTGCGCTTCTCATTTTCTGTGTTAGCGGGTTAGCGAGTTAACGGGTTGATGAGTTAAAATCCTTAAGCTCACGCATGCGTTTACCCGAAACAGGCGACGACGGACACTCTCAACCTCTTATTTATTTCAACCGGCCAACGATCTCTTTAAATGTACGGCCGCGATGTTCATAGTCGGTGAACATGTCAAAGCTCTTGCACATCGGCGAAAACAGGACGCAATCGCCTGCGCGTGCATGCTGCCGCGCGCTCTGGACCGCCTGCGCGAAAGTCGCCACCTGTTCCAAGGGCACGATGGAGCGCCAGGCGGACGCGATCCGGTCGCTGGCCTCCCCCACAAGGACGACAAATTTCACCTTTTGGCGCACCAGGTCTGCGATGGACTTAAAATCGCTCCCCTTGTCGCGCCCCCCGGCGATCAGGACAACAGGCTTCTTGACATTGCGCAATGCCCAGATGGTCGAGTCGATATTCGTCGCTTTGGAATCATTGAGATATTCCGCGCCGTCGAGGACCCTGACAAATTCCATACGGTGTTCGACCCCCTTGAAATTCTTAAAAACCTCCAGGCAGACCCGGCGGTCCAACCCCAGCGCCGCAGCCACAGCCAGCGCCGCCTGCTCGTTCTGGTTAAAATCGGCATCCTGGGGATTTTTGCCGAAAAACAACACGCGCGCAGGCGATCCATCCGCGAGGGCTTTCAGCGCCTCATCGGTCTCATTCAGAACGAGCCAATCCCCGCGGCCCTGATTCATATAAATACGCTTCTTGGCTTCCAGATATTCGGCGACATCGCGGTACCGGTCCAGATGATCCAGGGTCAAATTAAGGATAACAGCCACATGAGGATGGAATGCATGTATGGTCTCAAGCTGGAAAGAACTCACCTCCAGAGAAACCGCATCGTCTTTTTTCATCTCCAGGACGTGGGCGCAAAAAGGCGTACCGATATTCCCGAGGACAAAGGCCTTGCGTCCCGATGCCTTCAGGATCTCCCCCACGAGCGTGGTCGTCGTCGTTTTGCCGTTGGTCCCCGTAATGGCGACGATGGTCGCCGGACAGACGCTTGCAGCCAGCTCCAATTCGCTGATGACCTCGATATGTTCCTCGGCGGCCCAGACAACAGGCAGGGCGTCCTGCCTCACCCCGGGACTCAAAACCAATAGATCCCGGCCCAAAACAGTCGCCCGGTTGTGTCCCCCCAGCTCAACGGTAATACCTTCCTGCCCAAGGTCCCGGGCCAGACGCTCGAGCTGTCCGGACCGCTTGGCCTCCGTCACCGTAACATCCGCTTCCAGCTTTTTCAACAGCCTGGCGGCCGCCAGCCCGCTGCGGGCCAGGCCGACAACGGTCACCTTTTTGTCCCGATAAGATATCATCTGATCTTGAGGGTCGTGAGGGTAAAAAGCGCCAGGATGGCCGAGACGATCCAGAACCGCACGATCACCTTGGACTCGGACCATCCCATCATCTGAAAATGATGGTGCAACGGCGCCATTTTGAAAATGCGCTTCTTCCGCAGCTTGAACGACCCGACCTGCAGGATGACCGAGAGCGCCTCAATCACAAAAACGCCTCCGACGATCACCAGGAGAAGCTCTTTTTTGATAAGGATCGCGATCAGGCCGATGAAACCGCCCAGGGCCAGCGAACCGACATCCCCCATGAAAACAGATGCCGGGTAGCAATTGAACCACAGAAAACCCATGCAGGCGCCCATGATGGCGGCGCAAAGCACCGTCAGCTCGCCGACGCCTTCAATATAGGGAATAAACAGATACTGGCTGAAACGCAGATGCCCCGTCAGATATGTCAGGATGCCGTAAGAAATGATAACCATCAGGACACACCCTGTCGCCAGGCCGTCAAGCCCGTCCGTGAGATTGACCGCATTGGACGTTCCCGTGATCACAAGGATAACAAAGACAATATAAAATACGCCCAACTCCAAAGACACGTTCTTCAGAAAAGGGACGTCGACACTCGTCGAAAGATCAGGATTGAGATAGATGACCACGCCGACGATGGCCCCCAGGAGGAATTGTCCGATGAGCTTGGCCCTGGCGCTCAGCCCCTTGGAGCGCTTGTATTTGAGCTTGATGTAGTCGTCGGCAAAACCGACAAAACCAAGCCAAAGTAGGGCCAATAAACTTAAAAGCACATAGTTATTCCTAAGGTCGCCCCACAAAATGGTAGCCACGATCGTCGACAAGACCATCAGGATCCCCCCCATCGTCGGGGTCCCCTGTTTGTGATGATGCAAGTCATAGAGAGCGTGGACCTCCTGTTTCTGGCGAACGTGTTCGCAGACATGGAGTTCGGCGAGCTTGCGGATGATGCGGTCGCCGAAGATCAGACAGAAGAAAAATGTCGTCAGCGCCGCCATGCTCGCCCGGAACGTGATATATTTAAACACGTTCAACGCAGGGAAAAGATCCTTCAGGGGATAAAGCAGGTAATAAAGCATTTAATCTCGCTCCTTCATGAAAGAAACGATCCTCTCCATCTTCATGGCGCGCGACCCCTTGATCAGGAGGATGTCGCCTTCCTTGACATTGGCTCCCAGGAACTCCAGGACCTTCGAGCAATCATCGCAATGGACGATCGCCTCGGTCCGCATGCCGCTCTTGCGGGCGCTTTCCGAGGTCCATTTGGAAAAAGACCCCATGGTCACCAAAAGATCGATCGGTTTCTTGGAAATGTAATTCCCGAAATAGGCATGAAACTCCTGGGATTTATTCCCAAGCTCCATCATGTCCCCCATGATCAGGATCTTGCGGCCGCCCTGGCCATGACGGCACAACAGGTCGATGGCCTGCTTGAGCGACTGGGGGTTGGAATTGTAAGAATCATCGATCACGACGCAGCGATTGAGGCGGATCTCCTTGAGCCGCATCTCCGGCGAATCGAAATTCCTGATGCGCTCCCGGATCGTGCCGATATCCAAACCGAAGAAAAGCCCGCAGGCGATCGCGGCCATGGCGTTGCTGACGTTGTGCAGGGCGCAATGCCTGATCTCCATGACATGGGCGTTGTTGAACGAGAACGAGATCCCGTCAGGCTTGTAATTGATCTCCGTGGCGTTGAATTCGCAATCCCGGTTGATGCCGTAAAAAAAGATAGGCCTTGTCTTGACACGGCTGAGCCTCGCCAGCGCGATATCCGATTTATTCAGAAGGGCGATACCCGGAGAGACGAGATTACGCACCAGCTCGATCTTCTCCTTATAGACGCCTTTGACATTTTCGAGGAACTCCAGGTGGGCCGGGCCGATGTTCGTGATGATGCCGAGGTTCGGCTGGGCGATCTGCGTCAGGCGATGGATCTCGCCCTTGCGGTTTGTCCCCAGTTCGATGACGCAAAGGTCGTGTTGGGACTGGATGCTCAAAAGCGTCAAGGGCACACCGATCAGGTTGTTCTGCGTCCCCTGGTTCTTGTGGACCTTGTATTTGGCCGATAAGACCCAGGCCGCCATTTCCTTGGTCGTGGTCTTGCCGCTGGAACCCGTGATAGCGATAACGGGAATATCAAAGCGCTCCCGGTGGTAACGGGCGATGGCGCCGAGGGCCATCACCGTATTGGGAACATAAACGCTAGCGACATCCTTTTTGACCTTGGGGGCCTTCTCGGCCTCTGAGTAAATAATGCCTGCGGCGCCCTGCTTGAGCGCCTGGGCAATGAAGTCGTGGCCGTCAAAATTCTGTCCGCGGATCGCCAAGAAGAGTTCTTTGGGCTTGAGCGTACGGCTGTCGATGGAAATGCCCGCAAAACGCGTCTTCGGCGCTCCGCTCTGCAGCGTCCCTCCCGTCGCTTCCAAAATGTCCTTCAAGCTGAACATCAAAAACCCCGTGATGCCGAACCGGACTTTCGCCGGCGCGGCCATTCCCCCTAAAGATTCTTGCGGACCGCTTCCCTATCGTCGAATGGAACGACCTTATCACCCGTGATCTGGTAAGTCTCATGCCCTTTGCCCGCGACCAAAACCAGGTCTCCGGTCTTAGCCATACCTATGGCATGCCGTATCGCCTCCAGGCGATCCGGCTCCACCAGATAATTGTCCCGTTCCATTCCTTCCAAAATATCCCGGATAATAGCCTGGGGGTCTTCACTGCGAGGATTATCAGAGGTGACGACGCAAAAGTCGGACAATGAGCTCGCCACGCGTCCCATTTTCGGCCGTTTTGTACGGTCGCGATCCCCTCCGCAACCGAATACGGTGATAATTCTGCCATTATGGGCGATAGCACGCAAAGATTCAAGAACATTTTTCAACGCATCGTCCGTGTGGGCGTAATCGACAAAAACATGGAAGCCCCGGGGGCTCGTCAATCTCTCCAGACGGCCCGGGACCTGCGTCACCGCCTCGATTCCTCGACGGATATCCTCAAGGCCGACGCCCTGAGAGATGCCGAGACAAATGGCGGCCAGGATATTATAAATATTGTGTTTCCCGATCAATTTTGTCTCCAGGTCCAAGGCGCCTGCGGAACACGACACGGAAAATCTGGTCCCTTGCGCCGTTAACCGGTAATCCGTCGCCCTCACGTCAAGGCCTTGAGTAAAACCGTAACGAATGACGCGGCCCCGGCGAGCGGCCGCAAGCCTGGCGCCATAGGTATCGTCCGCATTGATCAGCGACCAGCCGTCAGCGCTCAGGGATTCGCTGAAAAGTTTCCCCTTGGCCTGGAAATAATCCTCCAGGTCCTTGTGATAATCCAGATGGTCCTGTGTCAGATTCGTAAAGACGCCGGCGCAAAAAGAAAGTCCTGCCACGCGGCCCTGATGAAGGGCGTGGGAAGACACCTCCATGGCGGCATAGACATCACCCGCCTCTTTCATCTCCTGAAAGATCCTCTGCAGTTCCAAGGGGCCCGGCGTCGTGTTCCCCAGGTGCACATTCTTGTCGCGCACCTGATAGCCGATCGTGCCGATCAGGCCGCACGGCCTGGCCGCAGCCTCCAGGATGCTCTTGATCAAATAAGAAACTGTCGTCTTGCCGTTCGTCCCCGTGATACCCACCAGTTTCAGGTTCCGGCATGGGTCTCCGAAGAAATTCTTAGCCAGAATGACCAGGGTATTCAAAGAATCTTCGACCAGGACGCACGGCACCTGCGGCGCCGGCGAGGGGATCCTGGACCTGTCCTGGAGGACAACGGCAACCGCCTGACGTCGGACAGCCTCATCGATAAAATCATGTCCATCCTGGTTAGGGCCGCGCAAGGCCACAAAAAGCGACCCCTTGCGGACGCGGCGAGAATCCGAAACGATGGCATCGATGTCGAGATCGTCAAGCCGGCCGACAACGGCCTTCATAGCCACATTTTTGAAAAGCTCTTGATAACGCATCAGGCTTAGCCGGAAAAAACTATCCGGCCCTCCTCAGGTTTAATCCACCGGCGTCCCGTTCATCTGCCTGTATTTTAGCACGTCTTCGGCGATCATCTTAAAAGCCGGCGCCGAGACGACGCCGCCGTAATAATAAGGCCTGGGCTCGTCCACGATGACGGCGATGGCGATCTCGGGGTCGTCCGCCGGCGCAAAACCGATGAAAGACGCCACGAACTTCGAATGGGAATATGTCCCATTCGCCTCCACCTTCTGGGCCGTGCCCGTCTTGCCCGCAAACCGGTAGAGTTTTGACTGCGCCATCTTCCCCGTCCCCGTCTCAACGACGGTGGCCAGGATCTGACGCATCCTTTTCGACGTCTCGGGCGAAATGACCTGCCGGACCTCTTCGGGGCCGTATTCCTTGATGATCTCGCCATGTTTATCAACGATAGCCTGGACGACATACGGCTTCATATAACGGCCGTCATTGGCTATGGCGGCGACAGCGGCGGCCAGTTGCAGGGCCGTCACACAGACTTCCTGGCCGATCGGGACCGCTCCGATAGATGTCTTCGACCAGACCGAGACGGGCTTTAAGACCCCTCCCACTTCTCCCGGCAAGCCGCTCTGCGTCCCGGTCCCGAAGCCGAAATTCTTGGCATACTTGTAAACCGCCGCCGGGCCGATCTTCTGGGCGATCTTTGTCGTGCCGATGTTGCTGGACTGGGAGATCACTTCGCGAAAAGTCAAGCTGCCGTAAGGATGTACGTCGTGCAGGGTATGATTGGCCACGCGGTATTCCCCGTTTTCACAAAAGATCTTGTCCTCTTCCGTAAACTTCCCCTCATCCAGGGCTGCCGAGGCCGTGACGATCTTGAAAACAGACCCGGGCTCAAAATAATCGGTGACGACCCTGTCGCGCCGGGCCTCCGTAGGATAAGACGACGGGTCGTTCAGATCGTAGGCGGGCCTGTTGACGAGCGCCAGGATCTCTCCAGTCTTGACGTCCAGCACAACAACCATGGCCCCTTTGGCGCGGTACTTTTGAAAGATCTTGTCCACTTCCCTTTCTGCGATATATTGGACGATCTCATCGATGGTCAAGACCAGCGAATAGCCGTCTACAGGGGGCTGTAGCGTATCGGCGATCGTCAGGTCTCTCTGGTGGGCGTCGCGCAAAACAAACGTCCAGCCGGGTGTCCCTTTAAGGTAGGAGTCGAACTTCATCTCCAGGCCGTCGAGCCCCTGGTTGTCGAGCCCCGCGAAACCGATCACCTGGCTGGCCATTCTCGCGTGGGGATAGGAACGCTTGCTCTCCTTGATAAAGTGGAACCCGTCGATATCCAGCGCCCTCACCTTCTCCATGTCGCTCCAGCCAAGCTTGCGGGCGATCCAGACGAACTGCTTGGGCCGGTTCAATCTCTCCATGACGAACCCTTCGTCCAGCCCGAGGGTCTCATGAAGCACGCGGGCCGCGCGTTGCTTGTCTTTGACCTGCGGAGGGACGCCGTAGAGAGAGAACGTGGCGACGTTGACGGCCATCGGCCTCATATTGCGGTCGAAGATATCGCCGCGCTTGGGTTCAAGCTCAAGATAATACGTCTGTTGTTTGGCCGCGAGTTTAAGCAGGAATGCGGAACGGAAGAGATGGATAGAGACCAGCTGGATGAAAAAGAAAACAAGCAGCCCTAAGAATATGACGAAGACGAGCGCGATTCGCGGAGATTTGATTTTTAAAAACACTTACTGTCAATGGTAATGGGTTGAAAGGCTTGGTGATTTTGATAATAAAGAAACCCGGGATCACTTAACCGTCTTGGCTTCGGCCTGGCTGGGTGCGAATATGCTCTGCCTGGCCAGCCGCCTCAGGAAAGACAACGGCGCAAATCCCCCTTTTGTCCCGGCGGCGACCCGCATCCCCTCCGCCCTGGGGGGCGTCACTTTGACCAACTTAAAGCTCTGCGCCATCTCGTATTGATTATTAGTGTTCATCAAGAGATTCTTGTCCAGGTTCAGGGGCGACTCAAGGCTCGTGAGCGTGAATTCCAGGGATGTCCGGCGGTCCCGCATCGACTCCAGGACATTTTCGGCGCGCGTGATCTTATACCCCAGCTTGACGATCTCCGTCTGCTGAAAAACATAAAAAAGGCTCAAGACCGTGACGACGGCGGTATAAAGGATGCAGCGTGATGTTCTCATGTCTCTCCGTTGAAGCATGCCGCCGTGGCCACGGCGTGCTTCATTTGACCCTTTCGATAACTCTCATCTTTGCGCTGCGGCTGCGCGGATTGCGGCCGATCTCCTCCGGAGTCGGGCGCATGATCTTTTTGAATACCGGACGGAACCGCTCCGTCCTGCTCAATTCGCGAAAATTCTCTTTGACGATCCTGTCCTCAAGGGAATGGAACGCAATGACGCAAATACGGCCGCCCTTGTTAAGGTAAAGCGCCGCTTTCTTGAGGGCCTCATCCAAAGAATCCAATTCCCTGTTGACGGCGATCCGCAGGGCCTGAAAGGTGCGTGTGGCCGGATGAATACGCTGAAAACGTGATTTATACGGCAAGGCGCGCAGGACGGCATCCGCCAGTTCTTTTGTCGATGTGATGGGCCCGCTATGCCTGGCCCTGACGATGCTGCGGGCGATCCTGCGGGAGAATCTCTCCTGTCCGAACTTCCAAAGGATGGAGGCGATCTCCTCTTCCGTCAGATTGTTCAAAAGGTCATACGCCGAGATGAACCCGCTGCGGTCCATGCGCATATCCAAAGGGCCTTCGGCCCTGATGCTGAAACCCCTCACGGGGTTATCCAGCTGAAAAGACGAAATACCAAGATCGAACAAAAACGCATCAGCCCCTTCGATGCCGAGCCGGTCCAGGATCCGGTCGAGATGACGGAAGTCGTCGTGAGCGAAATCGCAGTGCGCGTGACTTTTTTGGAGACGTTCTTTGGCCGCAGCAATGGATTCCTCATCCTTATCGATCATGATCAGCCGGCCGGCAGGCGCCAGGTGCGCGGCGATGGCGGAGGCGTGTCCTCCCAGGCCGAGGGTGGCATCCACAATGACCATGCCGTCTTGAGGATGAATAAACCTCAGGACCTCTTCTTCCATCACCGGCTTATGAAGCGAATCCTGCATGGCTTCATTGCCTCCTTCTGGACGAGTTTCTCTCTCTAGCACGCCGACACATCCGCTGCGACGAGACCACATCATGAGGTCTCTCCATGATACGAATTAAAAAAACAATTTAAGGATCCGCGATACAGACATAAACCTTGGGTT
This sequence comes from Candidatus Omnitrophica bacterium UBA6210, assembly GCA_002421805.1. Classification (GTDB taxonomy): domain Bacteria; phylum Omnitrophota; class Gorgyraeia; order Velamenicoccales; family Velamenicoccaceae; genus Velamenicoccus. Next base: position 226,177 of record DISM01000006.1, on the reverse strand, counting down.
CAGCACAACGACACCCGTCCTGCAGCCCAGGGTATCCATCTCCCTGGACCAGACGACGCGGCCCAGGAGTTTCAAAGGACCGAAACCATCGGGGATTTCAAGCGCGATCTCGAAGATCGTCCCGGGAAGAAAAACGCGGGAGGTCGAAAGCCCCATCCCCGAACCGCTGACATCTTTGACAAACGCCTCAAGCCTCTCGCCGGTATTGACGTTCTTGACATGAGTCTTGACGTTAAACAGGGGATTACGGTAAAAGATCCTGTTGTCGCTGTTGGCAGCTGCTTCCATACGGGAAACCATGGTTTGCGTCTTCATCGTCACGCCCTTTCGTGATAATCCTACTGGTTCTCGATCAACTTCTCCGCAGTCTCTTCAAAAGAATCCAGGTTCGCCTGATAAAACTCGTGCCACGATTCTTTCGCCCAGATCTCGACGCGGCTGGAGACACCGATGATCACAACATCTTTCTTGATGCCGGCGAAATCTTTGAGATAACCGGGGATGAGGATCCTTCCCTGCTTGTCGGGAACGACCTCAACCGCCCCGGAAAAGTACAGACGGTTGAACTTTCTGGAATCCTGGCGCGTAAAGGGCAACGCCTTAAACTTGGTCTCGGCCGAACGCCACTCTTCTTCGGAAAACATGAACAGACATTTATCGAGGCCGCGTGTCAGATAGAATTTCTCGACGAAGTGCGCCTTCGCCACCTCGCGGATGCGCGACGGAAGGATCAGCCGCCCCTTGTTATCGATCCCATGAGCGTATTCGCCGTAAAACATAATGCACCTTGTGTTGGTTCTCTAGACACGCCGCATGCGAACGCGCATGCGCAAAAACAGCACGGAGGAAGTGCCAAGGGATATTTACCACTTCCCTCCACTCTCCTCCACTTGTAACCAAAGTATAGAAAAAATCCCCCACTTTGTCAAGAAATATTCAATATAATTTTTTACAAAGTTATTATGCGGCAAGGTGTTGAGGGCGGAGTCGCTCTAAGGCGGAATTTTGTCTGAAAACCGGGGCGGTATGTGTCGGCACCACGCAGATCTTCTGGCTGCAGGATAAAGGGAATGCCGTTGTGGATAAACGGGTCGTTTTGAAAAAAGACGTCTTTAGAACGAGGCGAACATCCGAGGTCGGGATCTCGAGGAAAGAATGCTTCTGACTTTCTGAATATCTGTTCTGATCTGGCTGATGAGCCCGCGGGCATCAGGGAACCTGCGGTCAGAGCGGACCCTGCGCACGAAACGGACCTCCATCATTTTTCCGTAAACGTTTCGCCGGGCCCCGATCAGAAACGCTTCGATGTGGCGCTTGTCTCCCGTATCAAACGTAGGCTTCGTTCCCAGATAGACGGCCGCAGGATGGGCGCGGCCGGCGCACAAGGCCCACGCGGCATAAATCCCGTCGGGAACGAGGACTTCGTGTTCCGCCAGGATATTTGCCGTCGGAAAACCGAGGAGGCGGCCGCGGCCCTCCCCCCTGATCACGCGCCCCAGCAAAGCGACGGGGCGGCCGAGAAACCTTTGTGCCCCGGCAAGGTCCCCCCGGCGGATTTGGGAACGGATAGAGGTGCTGCTGACGACTTCTCCGGAAATCCTGCGCGGCCGTATCACATGAAGAGAAAAATCCATGCTTCGGCAAAAACGCCTGAGATCATTGACGCTGCCTCGAGCGCCCCTGCCGAAAACAAAATCCTCGCCCACATAGAGCGAGACCATTCCCATGCGACCGATCAGGACCCTTGCCAGAAAATCCTCGGGGGACATACCGGCCAGAGACCTGTTAAAATCCAGCACATAGCAAATGTCGACGCCGGCCTCTGCCAGGTAGTGCAGTTTATGCCGCAGGGACATCAGGTGGGGTGTTTTTTCGTGGCGCCGCACCAGGTGGGAAGGATGAAATGAAAATGTCACGACCGCACTTTTCAGGCCCCGGGCGCGCGCCTCGGCAACAACCCGGCCCAGGATATACTGGTGCCCGCGATGGACGCCATCGAAGACACCGACGGTAAGAACCTTATCGCGCAGAGGCGCTGCTGCCTGTCTGGAGCGCGGGCCAATCCCGTAAACGGTCCTCATGGATTTCCCCTGTTGTGATCGCATCCTGAATGTGAAAAGGGCCGAGGGCCACACGGCGGATCCGCGAAATCACGCCCCCAACGCCCAGGACTTCGCCAATCTCCTCTCCCAGGCGCCTGACATAGGTCCCCTTGGAACACTTGACGAAAAAATCGATATCCGGCAGCTCCATCCGGACGATCTGGAGATCGTAGATATGGATCGGCCTGGCCTTGCGCTCGACCTCGATGCCTTTGCGCGCCAGCTCATAAAGCCTGCGGCCCTTGTGCTTGATCGCGGAAACCATGGGCGGCACCTGCAGGCGTTCGCCGATAAATGATGCGAACACCCGTCGGACCTCGCCCTCGGTGATATGCGAAGGGTCTTTCTGGGACAAGAGCCGCCCCTCGGCGTCTCCCGTCGACGTCACCTCGCCCAGATGCAGCGTCGCTTCATAAGCCTTGTCGAAATGGACGAACTTTGAAAAAAGTTTTGTGGCGCTGCCGACAAGGATCACAAGGACGCCCGTCGCGACGGGATCCAGGGTCCCGCTGTGGCCTACACGCTTGATGTTGAGCTTGTGGCGCACCATATCGACGACATCATGCGACGTCACACCCGACGGCTTGTCCACGACGAGGATGCCGTTCTTCATGAGCACCGCCTGGCTGTCGCGGCGACAACCTTGGCGATGACGCCTTTGAGGGTGCCTTTCAACGTGCAGCCGCTGGCCATCCTGTGGCCGCCGCCGCCAAAACCATGCGCCAGGGCATTGACATCCACACGCCCCCGTGAACGAAAATTCACGCGCACCTCCCTGCCTCGCCTGATCTCCTTGAAAAGCAGGGCCACCTCGACGCCGGCGACGGCCCGCGCGAAACGGATGATTTCGTCCGTCTGTTCTGAAAGCACGGGATATTTTTTGCCGAGGGCGGCCGGCACCTGGACCCAGGCGACCTTGCCGGTCTTGTCGCGGCGCATCCCGCGCACGACCCCGGCCAAGGCCTTGACGGTCTCATAAGAAAAATCCTCGTAGAGGCGCTGGTAAATATTGTAAACATTCACTCCGAATTCCAAAAGGTGGGCGGCCACCCGGTGGGTGACTGAAGATGTGGATGCGTAACGGAAAGACCCCGTATCGGCAAGGATGCCCGTGTAAAGCAGTACCGCCTCCTGCTTATTCAAAGGCATGCTCAGCGCCTCAAAAAGCTGGTAGACCATTTCCGAGGCGCACGACGCCTTCGGCTCCACCCAGTTCAAAGTCCCGAAACGGGTGTTACTGATATGGTGGTCGATATTGATGAGCGGCTTGTCCGGCCGGAGCGACTTCGAGAGCTTTCCGATGCGCGACGCATCGGAACAATCCACAAGGACCGCCGCATCATAGGCGGGAAAAACGGCCCCGCGCCTGATCGTTTTGATGCCCGGCAAAAAAAGATATTCGGCTGGGACCTGGTCGTCATTGACACAATAGACCGTCTTGCCCATCCGCCGCAAGAGGCTGGCGACGGCAAGTTCGGACCCCAAGGCATCCCCCTCCAGGTGGATATGGGCAGAGACGACAAAGACCTTATGATTTTTTTTCTTTAGTTCTGCGACGAGTTTTTTTGGAGGCACGGGTTTTTTTCCTTGGTTGGGTGGTCCCCTGTTCCAGTTGTTTGATCTCCTGCAGCTGCTGCTCGATCATGATGCTGTATTCCGAAGAGTGATCGGCCTTGAAGGCGATCTCCGGCACAAACCTCAGGTTCAATTCCTGCCCAAGGGTGTGGCGGATATAACCGCTGGCATGTTCAAGGCCTTTGAGGGTCTCCTCCCACTGCTCCGGACTGCCATAGACGCTGAAATAAATGCGCGCGAACCTCAGGTCGGGCGTCATCTCGACGCGCGTGATCGTGGTGAATCCCAGGCGAGGATCGCGTATCTTTTCCTGGATCGTCGTGCTGACGACCTTCTTGATCTCCCCGGCCACTTTGTCTTTTCTGCTCATATCAAAAGCTCCGTTTCATGGTTGAAAATTAAACATTCATGGGACCGCTCGCAGCAGGTCGCGACATTCGCCAAGACTGCGTCCGGCGGGCCGGGATGTTCAAAGACACGGCCAAGAGCCCGGCGATCATGAACGCGCCATCATCTTCCTGGCCAAGGCGAGCTCCTCGTCCTTACCTTCAAGCTTGCCGTCCACCTTCGCATAAAGAAGGGCTGTCAGGATCTTCTTGAAATGCGGCCCCGGCCTGGACCCCAAGAGCGCCAAGTCTTCCCCGCGCACGTGCAGCCGCGTGCCGTGATGGATAAGAAGATAATCCCGGACCCGTTCTTTGACCCGTTTCTTCGTGCTCAAGGCATAGACCAGAACAACAACCTCATAGGCCAGCGGCTCCAGGAGACGATAAACCCCGCTCGGCCTTAAATCCTGCTTCGCCAGCCGGCGCTCCAAAATAAGGGCATTCTTCCTGTATGACAGGATCCTGCGGCTCTCGCCCTTATGGAAAGCGAACGCCAGCATCGTCTCTTTGAGGCGCATCATCGCCAACCCATCGAAGAAAAGACACATCAACATCACGTAGGTATCAAGGCATCTTTTATGGATCGCGTGCGCAGCGAACCAGCGCGCCGCCCCCTGTATCTTTGTGTGCGCCGTGTTCCAGCCGTCGCGATACACCAACCCGGGCGATATAAAAGAATATCCGCAAAGCTCCCAAAGCCGTTTAAGGACAGGCACCGGCCGGCGCTCTTTGAAGATCAGGACCAGCTCATCGCGCAGGCGGTGCTTCTGGACAGAAAACAGCATGCGGCGAGCCAGGGCTTCGCGGATCCACAGAAGCGTCCGGGGTTCCAGACGAAATGAAAGTCTCTTCTCAAAACGCACGGCCCGCAGGATCCTCGTCGGATCATCGATAAAGCTCAACGGATGCAGGGCGCGGATCACTTTTTTCTCCAAGTCCCTGCGGCCGCCGTAAAAATCGAAGACATCGCCGTAACAATGCCGATTGATACCGATGGCCATGGCATTAATGGTAAAATCGCGGCGAAAAAGGTCATCTTTGATCCCGCCTTTTGAAACGCTCGGCAGGGCGGCAGGTTTCTCATAGACCTCTTTCCTTGCCGATGCGATGTCCGCCTTGAACCCCTCCGGGCCATGCAGGGTCGCCGTCCCGAAACGGCCGTGCGTCACGACCTTCAGAGAGAGCCGGCGGGCGCACTCCTGGGCGAAACGGATGCCGTCCCCTTCGACGACAAGATCGATGTCGAAATGACCGACACCCAATAAAAGGTCCCTGACAAAACCGCCGACAAGATAGACCTGAAACCCCATCTCATCCGCCAGGACCCCCGCGTGACGAATGAACTCGGCCATGGAAGCCGGTAACATTTTAAGCCTTTGGGTCAACATGTTCTTCCCATTTTTTAACCTACAACTTAAAACTTACAGCTTAAGACTAATCCTATCCCCTCGGATGATACATCTTGTGGATCGACCTCAGCCGGTCCTTGTTGATGTGGGTATAAATCTGTGTCGTCGAAATATTCGCATGCCCCAGCATCTCCTGGACGGAGCGCAGATCCGCCCCCCGTTCCAACAGGTGTGTGGCGAATGAATGCCTGAGGATGTGCGGCCGGATAGGCTTTTTGATGCGCGCTTTCCGTGCATACCCTTTGATCAGTTTCCAGAGCGACACCCGGGAGATCTTCCTGCCGGAACGGTTGAGGAAAAGTTCCTGGACCCCGCTCTTCGCTAACCGCGGCCTCACCTTCTCCAGATAGCGCGCCACAGCGGCCACAGCCTTGGTCCCCAGGGGGACGATCCTCTCTTTTTTGCCCTTGCCCAGGCAGCGCACGAAGCCGACATCCGCGTTGAGGTCCGCCACGCGAAGGCCGGCCACCTCCGAAACCCTCATCCCCGTCGCATACATCACCTCCAGAATGGCCCGGTCCCTAATCCCTTGCGGCGAGTTCAGGTCCGGGGCTTCGATGAGGCGTTCGACCTCGTCCAGATTCAGGACGTCGGGGATCTTCTTCCAGAGCTTCGGAGAATCGATATAGCTGGAAACATCGCTCTTGATCAACTTCTCCCGCGCCAGGAAACGATAGAACATCCGCAGGGCGGCCAGGGCGCGCGAGATTGAATTCACCGAAAGGCCCTTATCTTTCTGGTGAAGCATGAAATCGCGGATATCCTCCCGGGAAGAAGCGGAGACGCTTTTTTTTGCGACAGCTTCCAGAAAACCAGTGTAATCCTTGAGGTCGCTGCGGTAGGCCAGGATCGTGTTCTTCGATAACCCTCGCTCGACGCTCAGGTAATCCAAAAAGAGCTCAACATGCTTGTCCATATTCACCCGAGTTCGCGGCCGATGGTCGTCTGCGGGCCATGGCCTGGATAAACGATCGTCTCGGCCGCAAGCCCGGCCAGGCGTTTAAGGGATTCCTCGATCTTGTGAGCGCTCGCCCCGGGGTAATCCGTCCTTCCGATGCCGTTACGAAAAAGCGTATCCCCGGAAAACAGGACACCATGCCCGAAAAGACACATAGACCCCCGCGTGTGCCCCGGCGTGTGTATCACGCTGAATGTCAATTCATCCAAAGTCACGCCGTCCCCATCGCGCAAGAGGCGCGCCGGCACAACAGGCTCGAATGTGCCGTAAAAAACCGTCATCATATTTTTTGCCGGATCCGACACCATATCCCGGTCTTCTTCATAAATATAGACAGGCAGCCCCAGGACGGTGTCCGCCTTGATGTGGTCGATATGGCCGTGAGTGTTAACGATGAAACGGGCCTCAAGACCGTTATCATCAAGGCAACGCCTGATCTTTTCGGCATCATCACCGGGATCGATCACAAAGGCGCGGCGCTGACTGCTGGCAACAATGTAACAATTCGTCTTCAGTTCTCCGACAACGACAGAGAAAATTTTCATGATGGATCTGGCTTAAGATACGCCTTCATCTTTGTCGGGTCGAATTCCCTGTTGACGCAGCTGAGGATCCTTTCAGCCGTATACCGGAAACGGCGGGCTTCTTCCGTCGGCAACCCCGGCTTCGACTGGATCCGCTGCTGCAAGGTCTGCGTCTGCTTGACATACACGGACAGAGCGGCGGCCTGATCATCCTTCAGATAAGTCATCATCTTCTGGATATTCATGATCGACTGGTTGACACAGTCCAGGACCTTCTTGTCCGACGCCTTGTCGTTGAGCGCCGTGACCAATTCCTGGTTCCAAGACTTCCAATACGCGAAATACTGCTTGTACATCACGCTGTTCGGGAACGGGTGGGCGCCGTAGTCCCTTGGGGAAACGATCATGGTTTCCTGGGTCGACTGCGGTTTGCGCTTGCGCGTGAATTTCTTGCGCAGAGTTTCACAGCCGGAAGCCTGCAGGACAAACATAAGGACCAGGCACGCCGCCACGCACTTGAGTAAAAGTTTCATTTCTTCTCTCCTATGATGTGATGAAACGCCTCTTCATCTAGAGTGGGAATATGGAGTTTTTTGGCTTGATCGTATTTTGACCCCGGGCCTTCTCCGACGACAACAAAACTTGTTTTTTTGCTGACGGACGACGTCACGGCGGCGCCCATGGATTTCACGAGCTCTTCGGCGGCACTCCGCGCCATCCCTTTCAGTTCTCCTGTAAAAACAAACGTCTTGCCCGCCAGCACTGCCGACACCTGCCTGCGAGGCTCTTTCAAATTCAGACCCGCCTGGCGGAACTTGCCGATCAGGACCGATGTCTCTTTTCTATGGAAAAAATCATGGACGGACGAGGCGATGGCATCCCCCACCTCGTGGATATTCAGGAGTTCATCGGAAGTCGCGCCTGCAAGGCGGTCCATGGTGCCGAACGTCCGCGCCAGGACCTCCGCGGCCTTCTCGCCTACATGGCGGATGCCCAGGCCAAAGAGGAGCCTGGAGAGCGGCCGGCCCTTGCTCTGCTGAATGCCCTGGTATAGATTCTGCGCCTTTTTCTCCTTAAAGAGCTCCAGCTTCAAAAAATCGTTTGTTGTCAAATGGTAGATATCGGCGAAATCCCTGACAAGCTTCTCGCGTACCAGCTGCTGCACGACGGCCTCCCCCATCCCCTCGATATCCATGGCGGCACGGGACGCAAAATGGATGAGGCGCCGCTCCACCTGTGCCGGACATAAAGGATTGACACAACGGTAAGCCACCTCTTCTTCTTTTTCTTTGATCACGGCAGCGCCGCAGGAAGGACACTTGGAGGGAATATACGACACCTTCTTGGCGCCCGCATGTGCATGTGCAACAACCTTGACGACCTTCGGGATGACATCGCCGGCGCGCTCCAAGAGCACCCGGTCGCCTTCATGGACCCCCAGGCGCGTGATCTCGTCAAAATTATGCAAAGTGGCATTGCTGATGGTCACCCCGGCGCAAGGGACAGGTTCCAGCTCGGCCACGGGCGTCAGGACGCCCGTCCTTCCGACGCTGACGCTAATGCGCTTGATCTTCGTCGTCGCCTGCTGGGCGGGAAATTTATAGGCCATGGCCCACCGGGGGCTCTTCAACGTCTCGCCGAGCCGCTCCTGCTGGTCCAGGGCGTTGACCTTGATCACGATACCGTCGATCTCGTAATCCAGGGTATTGCGTTTCTCCTGCCACTTCCGGCAAAAATCAAGGACCTCCTGGATGTCCACGCAGACTCTCGTCTGCGGATTGACCGGCACACCCCAGGACCGCACCTTGTCGAGAAAATCTTTCTGGGAGACAAAGGTCCCGGCCGCGCAATCTCCCAGGGAATGCGCATAAAAGAGGAGCCTTCGGCGGGAAACAATCTTTGGGTCGAGGGTTTTGAGCGTCCCTGCCGTGGCATTCCTGGGGTTGGCGAACAAGGGCTGCTCATTATCCCTGCGCTCGTTGTTCATCTCCAGGAAATCCTTGCGGGACATGAACGCTTCTCCGCGGATCTCTATCAGGGGCCGGTAGTCGTCCAAAAGGACGAGCGGAATGGCGCGGATCGTCTTGATGTTCGACGTCACATCCTCCCCTGTCTCGCCGTCTCCGCGCAAGGCCCCGATCGCAAGAACACCGTTCTCATAGGTCAGGTTCACGCTGACGCCGTCAATCTTGAGTTCCGCCAGGAATTCGAGCTTTGCCTTCGCTCCGAGCGACTTGACGACGCGCTCGCGCCACTCCATGACCTCATCGAACGTATACGCGTTGTCCAAGGAATACATCTTCCTGCGGTGCCGGACGGTCGCAAAACCAGCCACAGGCTCGCCGCCGACACGCCTGGTCGGAGAATCCGGGGCCGCCCATTGGGGGTGTTTCGCCTCCAGGCCCTCCAACCTCTTTAACAGGTCGTCGTATTCCTTGTCGGAGATTTCCGGCTGGTCGAGCACGTAGTATTGATACTCATGGTGCCGGATCTCCTGACGCAGTTTTTCTATTTCTTTTTTGGCTTCCATAGGAAAAAGGTTACCTGCCCGCATAGAGACGGCTGGCCAGGGCTTGCGGAAGGCCGGCCGCCACAATTTTGCCTGCGGCCCCCTTTACATCGTAATCCAGGCGACGGAACTCAAGAACGCGGTCGGTATCGTCAAAAATACAGAAGCAGGCCCTGGGGTCTGCGTCACGCGGCTGGCCGACGCTGCCGACATTGACGATATAACGCCTGCGTTCCTCGAGCTTCCTCTTACCGGACCCTGCAACACCGACCACGCCATCAGAGGTCTCGGCAAAAATCCCGGGCTGATGGAGATGCCCGACAAAACAGATATCCTTCTTCAGGGCATAAAAGGTCTTGGCGGCGCGGTGTCTGTCCGTCATATAATCAAAGACTTCGGGGTGATCCAGTGTCCCGTGCACAAGGCAAAAATCACCCTCTTCCTTCACGAGCGGCAGACTATGCAGGAACATTTTTTCCGACGAAGAGAGCCGGCCTTGCGTCCACGCTACGGCCGCCGCAGCCGCTTCGTTGAAATCGTCGGTCGCCAAATCTCCTGAAACAGCCCAATCATGATTACCGCAAACCATGACGGCTTCCAGCGATCTCAAAAGCCGGATACAGGCCGACGGGTCGGCGCCATAACCAACGATGTCTCCGACAAAAAAATACCGGCCGATATCCGCGACTGCCAGGCAACCCAGAACAGCCTCAAAAGCCTCGAGATTCGAGTGCACGTCAGAAAAGATAGCATACCGCATATCTTAAAATCTGATCTCAAAGGTCTTGAACTCGCCCGTGGCAGACTGCCAATCAATTGTCTTATCGGATATATAGCCGGAAAGATGATCCTCAACGTGACTCTGGAATTCCCTCAGCAGCTCTTCGTCCGCTTCGGCGACGATCTCTACATCACCGGAGCTTAAATTCTTGACCCAGCCGGTGATGTGCGATGGCTGTGCCAGGGACCTGGCTGTATAGCGAAAACCAACCCCCTGGACCTGGCCGCGGAATATGATATGCAGCCGCTTTGTCATGTCGGAGAACATTAAGGTGGTCGCGCACTTTCGCTCACTGCGGCCCTTGTCGGGCCGTTTTACGTTCGCTCAAGTACTCCGACCAATTTTTTCTTGTCGGAAAAATTGGTCGGGGAGGTGGGATTTGAACCCACGACCTTTTGGTCCCGAACCAAACGCGCTAGCCAAGCTGCGCTACTCCCCGATTGCTGTCACTCTAAAATCTGCAAATCGGCATTGAGCCCGAAGGACAAAATGCCTTTCTGCGTAAGAAATCAAAATATTTTAACACAAAGGCTGGTCGCTGACAATGGCGGAAAGACGCATATCCTAAGACCCTTTTTGGGCGCTATCAAGGCTCATCCTGGCTATCATATCGACCTCGATGTTAACCTGAGAGCCCGATGTCTTGCCGCCCAGGGTCGTCGCCACAGCCGTATGCGGGATAAGAGAGACGGAAAAACACCCTCCCCTCCTGCCGGAGACGGTCAGGCTGACGCCATCAACGGCAACAGAACCCCTCAGGAAGATATATTTCAACAACGAAGGAGAAACCGCAATCCAGAGGGTCTTCTGCCCCGCCGTCATCCTTCTAGACCTGATCACACCGACGCCATCCACGTGGCCGCTGACAATGTGACCTCCGATCCTGTCCTGGGCTTTCATGGCGCGTTCGCAATTCACGCGTGCCCCGCGCCTGGCGGCTTTCAGCGTCGAAAGGCCGATGGTCTGCGGCACAACATCAAAAACAAGCCTGCCAGGCCCTGCCTCGACGACAGTCAGGCAGACACCGTCAACGCTCACGCTGTCCCCCATTTTAGTGCCCTCGGAGACCCGCGCGGCCTCGACAGCCAGGCGGATGCATCCGCCTTTCTTCTGGACGGAAGCTATGGTCCCGATCTCTTCTATGATCCCTGTAAACATAGAAACCCTTCAAGAATAGACCAATTCACCTTCGATTAAAAAATCCCTGCCGATCCGTTCCATGGTCATCCTCTTAAGGCCCACGGCCTTCTGCGGCGTATCCACCCCGCGGCCTCCCAGGGCCCCCAAAGCCTGACGGCCGCCGATGATCAAAGGCGCCATGTAGAACACGATCTTATCCGCGAGCCGCGCATCCAGGAAGGCGCCTGTCAAAACCGCTCCGCCTTCAACAAGAAGATTGCGGACCCCCATCGCATGCAACTGCCTCAAAAGATCAGCCAGATCGATGCCTCCGCTGCTTCTTTTTATATGGAGGATGATGACGCCGCGCGCCGCAAGCATTTTCTCTTTGGCCTTGTTGTGCGCGACTGTCGCAACGACCACAGGCTGGCGCGTCTTAAGCAGCCGGGCAGACAACGACAGTCTTAAAGAAGAATCTGCGATAACCTTGGCGAGACGGTGGCTTCCGCCGACCTCAAGTCCTGGGTCATCTTTTAAAACCGTGCCGATGCCGACCATAATGGCATCGTAATATTTTCTCATGTTGTGCGCATGGCGGCGCGCCGCTGAAGAGGTGATCCATTTCGAAAGGCCGTTTCGAGTGGCGATCTTGCCGTCAAGAGATGCCGCGACTTTCAGGGTCACGAGCGGCCGCTGGCGACGCATGGCGCAGAAAAAAGGTTCGTTCAGGCGAACGACCTCTTTTTCAAGGACCCCGACGGTCACGTGAATGCCCCGCCGGCGCAATAGACGGATGCTTTTACCGCAGGTCAACGGATTAGGATCCTTCGAGCCGATATAAACCTCCCGGATACCCGAAGAAATAACCGCGTCGACGCAAGGGGCTGTCCGGCCGAAATGAAAACAGGGCTCAAAGGTACAGAATAACGCGGCGCCACGCGCCCTCCCCGCAGCTTCTTTGAGTGCCAGGACCTCGGCATGCGGGGCTCCGGCCTTATGATGGAACCCCTCGCCGATGACATGGCCGTTTTTAACAACCACGGCGCCCACAAGAGGATTCGGAAATGTCTTTCCTCTGGCGCGGGCCGCAAGCTCCAGCGCCCGGCGCATATAAGCGTTCAGGACTTGAGTCTGCATCGGGCCTCTTTTAGTCTTTCCACGTAAACATACGGAAGATGCACACGGCCGATCTTGGCTTCATTCTTGGCCTCCCCGTGGCAATCCGACCCTCCGGTCACCAGAAGGCCGAACTTGTCCGCCATCTTCTCGAAATCGTTCTTCTGTGATTCGGTATGCTCCGAATAGTAAGCCTCGATCCCCATGATCCCGTCTTTGACAAAATCTTCGATAACAATGCCGGACGGCAAAAGATACGGATGGGCCAAGACCGGAATGCCCCCCACGCGCCTGATCCATTGAATGGCCTCTTTGGGCGTCATCTTGAACTTCGCCACATAAGCCGGCCCTTTGTCGCCGATGAATCTCACAAAAGCCTCGCCCGTCGTCGCCACATACCCTTTATTGACGAGCACACGGGCCACATGCAGGCGCCCCACACTCCCCGGCTCCGCCAGATCAAAGATCTCCTGGGGATCCACGGGCATATGCAAACGTTCAAGTTTACGGCACATCTCATGGATGCGGCGGACCCGCACCTCCTGCATCTTTTTGAGCATCGCCAAAAACGGCTTGTGCGTATCGTCGATCAGATAACCCAAGATATGGATCTCAACACCGTCACGTTCCGCCGTCATCTCGATGCCGGAAAGGACTTCCAGCCGGTCCCCGGCTGCCCGGATCGCCGGCGCGATGCCTGATATATTATCATGGTCGGTAATGGCAATACAGGAGAGATCCGCCCCAATGGCTTCTTCGACAAGCCGCTCGGGAGAATACGTACCGTCTGAAAAATGGGTGTGGATGTGAAGATCGGCAAATCTCATCATGAAACCATGGTTTGAGGAAGGCCCAGCCTCAAAGAACCGGACGGGGATTGACGCTTTTATTTTTCGGGCGCAGCGGCCCCTTTGGTCTTGTTGATCTTGTCCAGGATGCCGTTGACGAATTTTCCGGATTCCAGGTCTCCGAACTTCTTGGCAAGATCGACCGCTTCATTGATGGCCACTTTGGGAGGGATATCGGGCCTGAAGAGCAGCTCAAAAGTCGCCAGCCGCAGGACATTCCTGTCGACGGTCGCCATGCGCTCGATCTGCCAGTTGGTGGCGCATTCCGAGATCTTGCCGTCCAGTTCGGCCAAATGAGAGCTGATATCGCGGCTCAGGGACGCGGCGAACGTCTTGACAGAAGGGTCCTCGTCTGCTGCATTCATAGTAAAAAAATCATCCGCCAGATCGGTAACGGTCACACCGCTGACGTCGGCCTGGTACAAGAGTTGCAGCACCAACTCCCTGGCTTTTGTGCGCTTGCGCATCGGAAGAATAACTCCTCGAAAAAATCCGCCAAAGTGATGTCTATATTATATCCAGCAGATTCACCATTTCAATAGCATTTAATGCCGCGTCCTTGCCCTTGTTGCCCCCCTTGGTGCCGGCGCGCTCGATCGCCTGCTCCATCGTATCGGCGGTGATGACACCGAAGATGACGGGGACTCCCGTCTGCATGGAGACCGATGCGATACCTTTGGCGGCCTCGGAAGCGATAAAATCGAAGTGCGGCGTATCCCCGCGGATGACCGTCCCCAGGCAGACAACGGCATCGAACTTCTTTGATTTGGCCACGTGCATGGCGACTGTCGGGATCTCAAAAGCGCCCGGCACCCAGGTGATCTCGACATCCGTTTCTTTGGCGCCATGCCTTTTGAGGGTATCACAACACCCCTCCAGAAGCGCCTTCGTCACAAAATCATTGAAACGAGAAACCACGATGCTGAACTTCTTGGCTTTGACCACCAAACCCCCTTCATTCACTTTGTACATATTTACCTCTCTTTCTTTAGTCTTGCTCCAACCTTACTCCTCGCCGGAGACGAGATCAGGCCCTCCGCTATACGGTATTGCGGAGGCCTATCCTTTGTGGATTAATCTAACCAGTGCCCCAGTTTTTCCTTTTTTGTCTCGAGATATTTTTTATTCGCTTCGGACCGCTCCGTATGGATCGGCATCCGCTCGACAATATGAAGGCCGTATCCCTCCAGGCCGACGATCTTGCGTGGATTATTCGTCAACAGCCGGATTTTTCTGGCACCCAAGTCCGAAAGGATCTGGGCTCCGATCCCGTAATCGCGCAGATCGGGCGCAAACCCGAGGGCCTCGTTGGCTTCCACCGTATCCAACCCGCTGTCCTGAAGCGCATAGGCTTTTAATTTATTGGCCAGGCCAATGCCGCGGCCTTCCTGTTTCATATACAGGATAATACCCCTCTTCTCCGCCGAAACGAGCTGCATCGCTTTTTTGAGCTGCGCCCCGCAGTCGCAGCGTAAAGAGCCGAAAACGTCGCCGGTCAAGCATTCCGAGTGCACCCGCACGAGGACCGCCGCATCATCCGGTTTCAGGCCGCCCTCCAGCCCCATACACAGGGCCAAGTGATGCGTCCGGTCCAACAGGGATTCATAAAGGATCATTTGGAACAGGCCGTAAGACGTCGGGAGCTTCGTCGCGGCAATCTTCTTGATGAGGACTTCTTTCTTGCGCCGGTATTCGATCAAATTCTCGATCGAACAGATCTTCAGGCTGTGTTTCTTTGAAAATGCCATGAGGTCCGGCAGCCGCGCCATGGTGCCGTCCTCATTCATGATCTCGCAGATGACGCCGGCCGGATACAACCCCGCCAGCTTGGTCAGGTCGACAGAAGCCTCCGTGTGGCCGGCGCGGACCAGGACACCGCCTGCGCGCGCGCGCAAAGGAAAAAGATGCCCCGGCCTGATAAAATCCGAAGGCCTGGCTTCAGATGCAATAAGCCTGGCGATCGTATGGGCACGGTCATGCGCGGAAATGCCTGTGGTCACGCCTTCCCTTGCGTCAACGGAAACCATCCATGCCGTCGCGTAAGGATCACGCTGGGGCGCCGCCCCCTTCGCGAAGACCATCGGAAAAATCTCAAGCTCATTCAGCCGCTCTTCTTCCATGGTCACGCACACCAACCCGCGGCCGTGCTTGGTCATGAAATTAATGTGCGCTGGCTTCGTAAACTCCGCGGCCATGACCAAATCGCCCTCGTTCTCGCGGTCTTCGTCATCGACCACAATGACCATCTTTCCTTCTTTGAGGTCCCTTAAAATCTCTTCAATAGAATTCAAACCCATCTGTCCCTCTCCAATAAAAAACCCGAAGCCAAAAACAGACTTCGGGATAGATGACAATACCATACAGCCGGTTGTCCTGATCTTCTCTCGTCTAGGCTTTACTATTGGCCCAAGAATCTCGCTTGGTCTGCCTCACCGCAGTTTTAGCGGCAGGCTCGCAGGCTTTCACTGCCAGCCGGGACTTTCACCCGTGCCCGCCGGTGTCTCTATAGCGGGCTATCCCGAAGATCGTTTTATAAATATATCATCTTATGCCAAATTGTCAAGCAGTTCGTTTCGGTGTATAATACTGCCATGATCGAAAAGACTGTTGCCGGAATCCTGCGACACAAACATCTGACCCTCGCCGTGGCCGAATCCTGCACAGGAGGCCTGATCGCTTCCAGGCTCACGGACATCCCGGGCAGTTCCGATTACTTCCTCGCCGGTATCGTAGCCTATGCCAACGAAGCCAAGATCGGGGTCCTGGGGATCGATCGCGAGACGATCAGAAAATTCGGCGCTGTTTCGCGTCAGACGGCCATGGCCATGGCCCAGAACGTCCGCCATCTCTTCGGCGCCCACATCGGCCTTGCCGTTACGGGCATCGCCGGCCCCTCGGGAGGATCAACGGCAAAACCCGTCGGTACGGTTTTCATCTCTGTCAGCCTGGGCCACCGCACATATTTCAAAAAATACCAGTTCAACGGCAACCGTCTTAAGATCAAAAAACTTGCCAAAAACGCCGCGCTCGAACTTCTGAAAGAATGCCTCAGTTAAATAATACCAAACGCCTCTTTGTCGCTGTCGAACTACCGCAGGACATCAGAGAATACCTCGGCGCAGCCGTCGAGACGCTTCGACGAACAGGCGCAGATGCCAAATGGGTAGAGCCTAAAAATATCCACCTGACCTTAAAATTCCTTGGCTCAACCCCACAAGAGGCAATCCCGGAGATCCGCAAGGCCATGACGGCCGCCGCAGATCGCGCACGCGCCCTGCCCACATCCCTGGAGGCATTCGGAGGTTTTCCTTCTCTTGCAGCGCCGCGGGTCTTATGGGTATCGCTTGCCGACAAAGAAAAACATCTGCAACGCATCACTCAGGAACTGGAAGACTCTCTTTCATCCGCCGGATTCGCGCAAGAAAACAGACCCTTTAAAGCCCATATCACCCTGGCCAGACTCCGTTCCTCCCGCAACCGCCTGGGTCTGATCCAGGCTACCCAGAAATTCCAGACAGTCATGGAACATCCGGCCTTTATCCTGGACAATATCACCCTGTTTGAGAGTATTCTAAGCCCCAAAGGCCCTGCCTATTCAGTCGTGGAACAAGTCAGACTGAAAACCTAAGCACAAACACTATTTTGTATCTTGGGAATTGATTCGTTCGCTTGAGAGGGTTTGTCGCTAGATACTTCCGCCGACAAAAAGCTTATTCAAGGAAGGAAAGGATCTCGGACTTTGAAGACAGCACAAACTTGATATACATGCCGGAGAGGAATTTCAGGTCAGACTCTGCGATAAAATCTTCCGGGTTGGCCGTGGCCACGACGAGCATATTATCCTCCACCCGGATCGGGAACACGCAATATTTTTTCAAAGCGTCCATCGGGACGCACGACACAGCCTCGGGATTGATATCCTGCTCCGCCAGGCGCACATACGGCAGATTATGCTGCAGAGAAAGTCCTTCCATCAGGTCCGCCTCGGCAATATAGCCCTTATCGATCAGGATCTCCCCCAGGGATTTCATCGAATTCCTCTGCTCATCCATGGCCGACTGAAGCTGGTCGAAACTGATCAACCTCCGGCCGATCAAAAACTCGCCCAGGCGGGACCCATACTGGCGGGCCAGCGTGCTGTCAAGCTTCTCTTTTGTCGTAAAACCAAGATCGACGATGATCTCGCCCAGAAGCTTTTTCTCGCGCCTCTGGGTCTCGAGGGCTTCCAGAAGCTGGCTTTCGGTCAATAAACCGTTTTCAACAAGGAGATCGCCTAATTTTCTCGGGATCTTTGACATGAGAAACTACTCCAGCGCGAGGACGCGGTCTACTTCTTCTTTGGTCGTCGCCCCCTGAGCGATGAGAGGCTCGATGGACTTGGAGAAAGGCATCATCCCCTGCTCCAAGGCGGCTGTCCGCAATTCATTTGCCGAAGCCTTTTGAAGGATCAGCTGGCGCAAAGGCTCGTTGATGCGCAGCACCTCAAAGATCCCGGTGCGCCTCTTGTAGCCGGTATTGGCACACTGCATACAGCCTTTTCCCTTGCAGATCTTGCACACGAGTCTCACCAGGCGCTGCGTCACGACACCCGTCAGGGCCGTTGCCAAGAAGAAAGGCTCAACGCCCATGTCCAGGAGCCGCACGATCGTATTGACGGCGTCGCGGGCATGCAGCGTCGAGAAGATCATCGAACCCGCCAGCGCCGCCTGAAGGGCGGTGCGCACGGTCTCGACATCCCGGATCTCGCCGACCGCGATGATATTCGGGTCCTGGCGCATGATGGCGCGCAATCCCGAAACAAAAGTCATGCCGAACTCATGGTCTACCTGGATCTGATTGATCCCCATAAACTTCACTTCCACGGGATCTTCGATCGTGCAAATATTCTTCTCACGCGTATAAATATGTTTCAGGATCGAATACAAGCTCGTCGTCTTGCCGGAACCCGTGGGCCCGCTGATCACAACGAATCCTTCGGGCTTGTAAATCATATCGTCAAGACAGTGCTGGATATCCTGCGACATCCCCAGGTCATCCAGGTTCATGCAGTATTTATTGCGGTCCATCAGCCGCATGACGATCTTTTCACCCAGGATGGTCGGCATGGTCGCGACCCTGACGTCGTATTCCACGTTCTCAAATAAAAATGTGAACCTGCCGTCTTGCTCGCGCCGCCTCTTGGTCGGGTCCATCGTCGCCATAATCTTGATGGCATTAATCAGAGAGCCAAGTCTTGTCTTTTCATGATTGATACGCTCAATGTCTTTTAAAATACCGTCGACCCTGAAGCGGACGACGATCTCTTCCTCTCCGGAGTCCACGATAGGCTCCCAATGGATATCCGTCGCCCGTTCTTTGATGCCACGCCGGATAAAATTATAGACCATATCCAGCGTTTCCTGACGGACTTCCTGCCTGCGCTCTATACCACCCCTATCTTGGTCAAAAGCCATATGCCCTTTCTCTGTAACATCTTCGGGTTAGCCCATTCGGGCTATGTCCGCCCCGGAAAAACCTGACCTGTTTAACAATAAAAGAAGACCTACACCTCCTCCGTCCGGGCACGACAGAGGCCTTTAGAGTATCATCTAACTCATATAAAGTAATAACATTGTAACCAAAAGGAATTTTCAGAGCAAGTCATTTTTACTTGCCTGCACGGCCTTAAAATCCTGTCAACATCCCGAACAAGCGCAAAGCCACCTGTGCGTAGCACCCGCACAGAAGGTCATCGAGCATGATGCCCGCGCTGCCCGGAAGCTTTTCAAGCCGTCTGGCCGGAGGCGGTTTCAAAATATCAAAGAGACGGTATAAGACAAATCCAAGCACAACCACGGGCCATGTCAGATTCAGGCCGAAAAAAACCAAAAAAATCCCAGCGACCTCATCGATAACGACGGGCTTGGGGTCTTTTGTCCCAAAAATGGCCTCCGCGCGGCCGGCGACAAGGAACCCGACGATCGTCACAGCCGCAAAAACGCACACATGCCCGATCGTCGTTTCAAGACCCAGGGCCAGATACAAGAGCGTCCCGCCCAGACTTCCCCATGTGCCCGGTGCCAACGGCATTTCACCGAGATAGAAAAAAGTGGACAGCAGCTTGATCAGATGCCTCTTCATAGCGTCCTGATCAGATGGCGGTTCCGCCAGAGATAGACCATGCCGGAATAAACCGTGAAAAACACGGCCAAGCCGATCATGACATGAATACCCGTGCGGAAATAGGATTCAAGTGTTTCGTTCCAGAAAGAAAAATATGGCCCCGACTCCTTGAGAATAAGAAAAATGAGGATACAGGTGATCGCCGCCATCTGGGAAACAGTCTTATGCTTGCCGGCGTTCTCCGCGGCCAGAACCACGCCGTGACGAAGTGCAAAAATCCTCATCCCGGTAATCAGGAATTCGCGCACAATGATAACGACAACCACCCAGGCCCCTACCAGCTGCAGCTGCACAAAAGTCAAAAACAACCCGACCACCAGAACCTTGTCCGCAAGAGGGTCCATGATCTTGCCGAAATCGGAAATAAGGCCTTTTTTGCGGGCCACCCACCCGTCCAGAAGGTCCGTCACGCAGGCCGCCAAAAACACAAGGAAAGCCGCACAGGTCATGGCAAAATTTTTCGTGAAGAGAAGCGCCATGATCACAAAGGTCAAAACGATGCGAGATAAGGTCAAATAATTGGGCAAGTTCATAAGGTCTCCCCCGCCAGGTCATATTCAAAGGCGTCGGTGATGCGGCATTCGACGATCTGGCCCGGCTCGAGCTTTCTCGAAGACGTCAAATACATCAAGCCATCGACCTCCGGCGCGTCCCAGGGCGTGCGCGCCAGATACATCCGGCGGTCGCGCGTAGTTTCTTCCACCAGGACCTGCGTCGTCATGCCGATCTTTTTTTCAAGCAGCGATAAGGAGATGCCTTTCTGCATCTCCATCAGATCGTGATAGCGTCTCTGTTTTTCTTTCTGCGGCACCTGCCCGCGGCAAGCGTAGGCCCGGGTGCCTTCTTCCCGGGAGAACATAAATGCACCGAGCTTGTCGAAACGCGTCTCCCGGACAAATTCCAGAAGCTCCCGAAATTCCTTTTTCGTCTCGCCCGGAAAACCCACGATGAACGTCGTGCGAAGCGCAAGAGACGCAACCTTTTTCCGTAACCCCGAGATCAACCGGACAATATCCCGCCGCGTCGTCGGCCGCCCCATATGCTTGAGGATGCGGTCATTGATATGCTGCAGCGGCAGATCGACGTAAGGACACAGACGTTTCTGCCGGCCCAAAAGGTCCATCACATCCTCCCCGACCCTTTGCGGATGGAGATACATCAGCCTGATCCAGGGAATGGAGGTCGCGCGCAGGATCTTTTCCACCAATCCGACCAGCGGCAGGCCTGGCCGCAACGTGCGGCCGTCACAACCATAAAGGGTGATATCCTGGCCGACGATATTCAGCTCCCGGACACCGCAACGCTCCAGCCGGACAGCCTCGGCGATGATCTCGGCCTCAGAACGGCTCTTGGAACGCCCTTTGATCAAAGGGATCGCGCAATAGGCGCAACGGTTGTCGCACCCTTCGGATATTTTCAGATACGCGTAATGGCGAGGCGTCAAAAGAACAGGCGAACCACCGAGGTCCCGCCCGTCCGCTTCCTGCACAAGCCCGCCGACGACATCAATATCCTTGTAGCCCTCGCGGATGTCTTTCCGATAACGCTGGGCCAGACACCCCAAAACAAGGACATTCTCGACCTTCCTTTTCTTTTTATGGTCGAGCCACTCCGCAATGACGCCCAGCGATTCTTCCTTGGCCTCACGGGTGAAACCGCAAGTATTAATCATGACCACGCGAGCGTCTTCGGGGGGACAAATGACGGCGCCACGCCGCCTGGCCTCCCGCAGAAATACCTGCGAATCAACGGTATTACGGGCGCAGCCCAGGCTCACGATGGCCGTCTTCTTGCCCCTGAAATCAAAATCCCCCAAAGGATCGTTCATCATATTGGATATTCTTCAACCATGGGAGGGCATGGCTGGCCGGACGAGGAAGGATTATTTGTTGACGGTGAGCCCGTCCCGTGTGACAACGACATGCTTAAGCGTCTGTCCCGGCCGGCCGATCCTCTCCAAGATCCTGCCGTTCAATTCCAGTTCGACAGCGCCCGCGTTTCCGATCACCATCTCGATCTTCTTGGCCGCAGTCCAGCTCTCGGCCGCGCCGCGCGCCAGGACACTCTGGAAAACAACCCTGCCGTCCACCTTCACCTGGAGCCAGGTCTTGGCTCGGGCGCGAACGACAAGAACGACTTTTTCAGCAACGACAGGGACCGGTGCGCTTACCACTGTCTTTTCCGGGGCGGCTGAGGCCGCCTTCTTTTTAGGCTCAACGACGCTCTTTTTTTCCGTAACGGTGCGCGGCTTTTCTGAAAGCCTGACTTGTGCCGCCGGTTTCCTGGCATCCCTGCGGGCCACGACGCGCCAAAGTGCCCTGAAGCCCCAGAAAACGACAACGCACAGCACAACGATCACAATGATCTTCATATCTATTTTTTTAATGACAGAAACGACGCTCTCAAGAGCCGAAGAAAAAAGATTTTTTTCCGCAGACGGCGACGTTGTCCCGGGGATGATCACCTTCTGGACGGCCCTGGTCCGCTGGGACGCAGGAACGGCGCCGGCAAAACGCTCGACGATATCGCTCTTGTCCAAGCCGAGAAACTCCGCGTAGATCTTCAGGAATCCCTTGGCATAAACCGTGCCTATGGAAGAAAAATCGTCCGCTTCGATCTTCTTGAGCACATTGACATGAATATGCGTCGCCCGGCTCGCTTCCTCTAAGGAGATCCCTTTTGATTCGCGCGTTTCCCTGAGCATCGCTCCGGCGGATTTTATGAACTTGCTGTCCGGCATCCGGATCCACCTTTCATGAGCGCATCATTTACGGAGCGCTCCATTTCATTCGCTACGGCGTAAATGATTTGCGCGAATGAAACCCAGCACTAATTTTGCTGGAACATCCTGACCTTAACCATCGAGGCTTCTCTTCCCACCGAAGCCATCTTCACAAAAAAACGTATCAGTAAAATTGGTGCTGGGTCAAATTCGGCCGACAGACTTATGTTCACTGCGCTCCATAAGTCTCGGCCTCATTTGACCTCTCTTTGGCCATCCGGTCTTTAAGCCATTGCTCCCTGTCCACAAGGATATCCCTGGGCTTGGAACCCACATAAGGCCCAACCAACCCCTCCTGTTCCATCATATCGATCAGGCGTGCGGCGCGCGTATAGCCCAAACGCAGGCGCCTCTGGATAATAGAAACAGATGCCTGCCCGGTCTCGATCACCAGCTTCGCCGCCGTGTCATAAAGCTCATCTTTCTCCAATGCGCCGCCGAGCTGCGCCTGGTCCTGGATCTTCAGGATCGTCTCGTCATAAACAGGCTGGGCCTGTTTCTTGATAAACTCAAGGACCTTTTCGATCTCCGCATCCTTCACATAAGAGCTTTGCGCACGGATCGGTTTGGCCTGACCCGGCTCGAGGAACAGAAGATCGCCGCGGCCCAAAAGCTTGTCCGCGCCGTTCATATCCAGAACCGTGCGGGAATCCACTTTGGAGGCGACTTTGAAAGAAATACGCGCCGGGAAATTCGCCTTGATCACGCCCGTGATGACATCCACGGAAGGCCTCTGTGTCGCCAGGACCAGATGGATGCCGACAGCCCTGGACAACTGGGCGAGCCTGGCGATGGCGCTTTCCACCTGGTCGCGGACCACCATCATCAAATCCGCCAGCTCATCGATGAACACAATGATGTAAGGAAGCTTTTGCTTGCGCTGGTTATAGGCCTCAATGTTGCGCACGCCTTCTTTGGCCAAAAGTTGGTAGCGTTCGTCCATCTCGGAGGTGACCCATGTCAGGGCCGTCGCCACTTTTTTGGGATCCGTCACGACGGGGCACAACATATGCGGCAGGCCGTTGTAGGGGGCCAATTCCACCATCTTGGGGTCCACCATCAGGAACTTTACATCCGAAGGCGTCGCGTTAAAAAGGATGGACATGATAATGCCGTTGACGCAGACCGTCTTGCCGGAACCCGTGGTCCCTGCGATCAACAAATGCGGCATGGTGCCCAAGTCCGTCACGATCGGCTTGCCCGCCGTATCCTTGCCGATGGCCAGGGTCAGCTTCGAATCGGCGTGGCGAAATTCCTCGCTCGTCAAAACCTCTTTTAAAAAAACCATGCTCGTCTGCGTATTGGGGACCTCGACGCCCACGCGGTTTTTGCCGGGGATAGGCGCCTCGATACGCACGGACGGCGCCTTCATCGTCATCGCAATGTCGTCGGAAAGATTAACGATCCTCTGGATCTTGACGCCGGGAGCAGGCTCCAGCTCATAGCGCGTGATCACGGGCCCGCGTTCGATATCGGCCACACGCACGCTCAGACCGAAATCGCCCAGGGTGTCTTCAAGGATCTTGGCGTTTTCCGCCAAGTCTTCCTTCATCTGGCGCATCGAAATGGGCGGAGGCGACTCCAAGAGATCTATCGACGGCAGGACGTAATCCTCATCGGAAACTTCGCGGACGGGTTCTTTATCCTTCAAAGCCTCCGTTTTCGGCTTGGCGATCTTAATGTTAAGCGGCGCGGCATCGATTTCCTTCTTCTCGGCGGGGGCGCCGCGGCCTTCCGTGAAATCCTTGATACCCGGTTTTTCCTGAGGCATGGATTTTTCCTTCAAGACGCCCCGCGAGAGGCGCGCAGCTGTCTTCGATCTCTCCTTCTTGTCGCCCAACGCGACCCGGGCCTCTTTCCAGATGCTGAAACGCTCCAAAAGCCGGTCAAAGAAAGAAGCAAAGAACGGGATCACGAGGACCTCGCCGATCAAAGGCAGGGAGAGCAGCCCCAGCATGAGGAGGATGACATACGCGCCGGTGCGCCCGAAATAATGCATAAGGAAATCGGAAAAGACCAGACCCACGATGCCGCCGCGGCCGAAACGAGCCGTCGCCTGATCCACGAAGAAAAGCGCCAAGAACGAGGCCAAAGAAACAGCCAAAATCAGAATCCCCAGGAGCTTGACGACATTGGTGCGGATCTCTTCGGCACGGACGAACTTTAAACCCCACAGGAAAAGAAAAACGGGAAAAAGATATGAGGCCCAACCGAAGATGAAAAAAAAGAAACCCGAAAGATACGCTCCGAAGATATTGATCAGATTCTGCGGAGGTATATTCGGGTTAGAGGTGTAAAAGGACAGGTCCGTCGGATGATAAGAAACAAAACTCAGGAGGACGAGAACCGTCAGGGCAAAGATGAATATGCCGGTTATCTCTAAAACGTGTTCCCTTTTCATCGCATATCCCTAAACACGAAACCCTAAACTCGAAACTTTTCAGCCTCGGCCCGGCCTCTGGCCAGGGCCAGGGCTGATCTGCCTTCGGCGGAAAACAAATCCAAAACGCAAAGTTTTGAGTTTGTTTAGCGTTCAGGGTTTAGGGTTTATTTTTCAGACTTGGCCTGCTTTTTGCTCAAGTTGATGCGGCCAAGCTCGTCAATACTGATGACTTTCACCGGGAACTCGTCTCCCAGCTTGACGACGTCTTCGACGTTCTTGACGTATTTATCATCAAGTTCCGAGACATGGCAAAGCCCTTCCTTGTTGGGAAGGATCTCGACAAATGCGCCGAAATTCATGATGCGCTTGACCTTGCCTTTGTAGATCTTGCCGATCTCGGCGTCTTCGGTAAGGCCTTTGATCATATCGACGGCCCTCTGGGACGCCTCGCTGTCCGTCGATGCCACGAGAACCGAACCGTCGTCCTCGACATCGATGGCGACGCCCGTCAGCTCGATGATCTTGCGGATATTCTTGCCGCCGGGGCCGATCAGATCGCCGATCCGCTCCTGATGGATCTTCAGATGGATGATCCGCGGCGCATATTCCGAAAGCTCCTTGCGCGGCGCCTCCAGGACGGCCGTCATCTTATCGAGGATAAAATGGCGGGCTGTTTTGGAACGCTCAAGCACCTCGCGGATAATGTCGAAATCGATACCGCTGATCTTCAGGTCCAGCTGGATCGCCGTGATCCCCTTGCGAGTGCCGGCGATCTTGAAATCCATGTCCCCATGATGGTCCTCTAAACCCGCAATATCCGTCAGGAGCACATGCTTGGAGCCCTCGTGCACCAGGCCCATGGCGATCCCGGCGACCGGTTCCTTGATCGGCACGCCTGCGTCCATCAAAGACAAACTCGATGCACAGACCGTCGCCATGCTCGAAGAACCGTTGGATTCCAGGATCTCGGAAACGACACGCACAGTGTAAGGGAATTCTTCCGGCGTCGGCATGACCGCCTTTAAGGATTTTTCCGCCAGCGCCCCGTGACCGATCTCGCGCCGCCCGGCTCCCCTGACGGGCTTGACCTCACCGACAGAAAACGGAGGAAAATTATAATGGAGCATGAACTTTTTATAGCTCTTGCCCTCTAAGGCTTCAATAAGCTGTTCATCCGCCCGCGTCCCCAGGGTGGTCACCGCCAAACTCTGCGTCTGTCCGCGGGTAAACAATCCCGAACCGTGCGTCCGCGGCAAAGCGCCGACCTCACAGCTGATGGCGCGGACCTCGTCGAATTTGCGGCCGTCTACGCGGCGGTTCTCTTCCAACGCAAGCTTGCGGATCTCTTCACTTTCTATTTCATCCAGGGCCGCTTTGACATCCTTCTCGCAAACCTGGTCTTCTCCCTCTTTTTCAACACAGAAACGTTCCGTCACGTCCTTATAAAGCATCTGGACCGCTTCCATGCGCGCTTCTTTCTGGGCGATCTTGCAATTCTCTTTCACGCGATTCAGATAAGCGGCTTTGATGCTCTTGACGATCTCCGGGCTGACGGCGCGGTCTTCATAGCTCATCTTTTCCCGACCGCACGCCTTAGTCAACTCCTCCTGCGCATTAATGGAAGCCTGCAACTGCTCGTGGCCGAATTTCAGGGCCTCATAAACCGCCGCTTCTTCCAAACCCTTGGCCTCCCCTTCGATCATAATGACTTTTTTGCGGTTGCCCACAACGACCAGGTCCATGTCGCTCGCCTCGCGTTGGGCATACGTCGGATTGACGACAAGCTTGCCATCTACGCGTCCGATACGGACGGCGCCGATCGGCCCTTCGAAAGGAATCGGTGAGATCCCCAGGGCCGCGGACGCACCGATGACAGCCAGGACATCGGGATCATTCTCCGCGTCGCTGGAAAGGACCAGGGCGATCACCTGGACGTCATTCCTGAACCCGCATGGAAATAAGGGGCGGACCGGCCTGTCGATGAGGCGCGAGATGAGGATCTCGCTCTCCGACGGACGGCCTTCGCGCTTGAAGAATCCTCCGGGAATCCTGCCTGCGGCATAAGTCTTTTCCTGGTATTCGACGGTCAAAGGAAAGAAATCTATCCCTTCCCTGATGTCCTTGGACACGCAGGCCGTCACAAGCACTACGGTGCCGCCCATCTGCACGGTCACGGCCCCGTCGGCCTGCTTGGCCAGTTTTCCCGTCGATAAAATCAAATTCTTGTCCCCAAAAGGGGCTTCCACTTTTTCGATTTTTGGATTCATAGTCATGATTATTTACGCAATCCTAGCTTTGAGAGGAGCTCTTCATACTTTTTGGTGTCGTGTTTCTTCAGGTATGAGAGCAGACGACGGCGCGTGCTGACCATCTTCAGCAGGCCCTGGCGGGAGTGATGATCTTTCTTGTGGACTTCAAAATGCTTGGAAAGCTCATTAATCCGTTCAGTCAAAAGGGCGATCTGCACGAACGCAGAACCCGTATCCTTCTCATGAACCTTATAACTGCCGATGATTTCCTTCTTCTTCGTACTCTCTAACATCCGTTCCTTCCTCCTAAAACCCGGTTGCCTTGGCCCTCTTTCCGCGGGCTGTTTGGCGCTTTTCACTAAGCGCTTGTCTTTATTCCACTTTTAACAGGTTCCCAGTATACCTTCGACTTTCCGGCAAGTCAAGGGGTTTTCCTAACTAATTCAAGCCAAAAAGGCAAGCTTCCCCGCTTATGTCCGCAGAAGACGCTAGGCCTCAACCCCGGCCTCACCGATCTCCTGGTCGAGAAAGCCGATCAATTTTTCGATCTCCCTGGCCGTCTTGTCCGAGACCAGGTGGCCGTAAACCGCCTCTTTCTGCAGCGCCTTGACGGTCGCCATCAGGCGTTTCAGTGTTCTGGCCCGGCGCTCGCTTTGCGCCTTCTGGGGGTCCTCTTCCTCGCGGATAGAACGCAGCCTCAGGCCCACCTGCTTCTTGACCTCTTTACCCTCCTTGCCGTCCTCAAAGACGCTCTTCTTGAATTCCTGATAGTCATCTTCAGTCAGTTCCTTTTGTTTAGCGGCCAGGCGAAGGACATTGACCGCGTCGAATGCCGGAATATTCTTTGGATCCGGGGATTCCTGGGATTGGACGTCTTTGAGAAATTCAGGCTCGTTCTTCTCAAGAAAATAATAGGAATGAAGCAGCTTGGAAGCGGTCTGCTGATGGACGCCGATCTCGCCTTTGCAATACGCCTCAAAGCTCATATACCCCCATTCCTTATACATCTTATCCTTGTAGACCGTATAAAGGATCTGGCCGAGCCCTATCCAGGAGGACTTAAAGTTCTTCGCCGACTCCAGGACCTGATAACGCAGCGAACCGGGCTCCAGCCCCTTCATCTTCTGCTCTAAATTCCGGATGGACCTGCTTTTCAAATCGGACATGACAACCTCACTGTCTTGAAACGGGCGCCTTCGCGCCGGCCTATGGGTTCAATCCTTTTAATTCTCCGACGACAAATTTGCCGTCTTTCTGGACGAGCCTGCCGTCCAGGTAGACCGAGCCGTCTCCTTTGAGTATCTTCACCAGGTCCCAATGCACGCTCGAACGGTTGCCATTATCCGCATCCTTGTAGGCATGACCCGGCGTCAAATGGATCGAGCCGCAGATCTTCTCGTCGAAAAGGATGTTCTTCATGGGCGTCTTGATGTTCTTGTTCAGCCCGAAGGAAAACTCTCCGATGTAACGGGCCCCGGCATCGGCATCCAGGATCTTCTGCAATTCCTTTTGCGAACCGAAACGGCATGAAGCGTCCACGATCTTTCCTTTTTTGAATGTGAACCTGACACCGTCGAACTCCTTGCCGTGATACAGGCTGGGGACATTGTAAGTGATGTAACCCTCGATCGAATCCTTGACAGGAGCAGTGAACACTTCACCGTCAGGCATGTTCCTCAATCCTTCGCTCTTGACGGCCGGGATCCCCTTCTTGGAAAACCGCAGGTCCGTATCCGAAGAGATGATCCTGACGTCCCTGGCCCGCTGGACCATGCGCCAGAGCCGCGTGATCTTTCTGGCAAAATCCGGCCAATCGATATTACAGGCCTTAAAATAAAAATCCTCAAAGGCCGAAAGGTCCATGCGCGCGTCCTGGGCCAGCCCCGTCGTCGGGTAGCGCGTCACGACCCAGCGCGTATGGTCCACGCGCCGGTCGGAAATGGGGCGCAGGACCTGCTGGCGGCGGACCATCTTGGCCATCTCCAGGCCCGCATAGCTCTGCGTATTCTCCGTCGCGCTGATGCCGATATAGGCGCTCGCCTTCTTCATGGCCTCCAGGCGGTGTCTCGGGAAATAAGACAGCTGCGCCTCGCCGGCCTCTTCATAAAAGATGCGCGCCAGGTCTTCCGTCGAAAAATGATATTCGACATAGCGGGCCCCCTTGCGCAGGCACCTCGCATAGACCGCCTCGACCAGAGGCAAGGCCCGCACCCCCGAGAAATCAATGATGACGATATCGCCTTTCTTGACCGCGGCGGAATAATTCACGAGGATATCCGCCAGCTTATCCACTCTAGGATCTTTCATGATGCCTCCATCAGATAGAAACAAAACGTGGAGCCTCACGGTCTGCCCGCTTTCAGCGGGCAGACCGTGAGGCGGAATCCCGCCCGAATGCCCATGGCAGCGCCCGAAGGCACCGCTAATCCCCACCTTGACAAGTGGGGCATTCTGGGTGCGGGGTAAACAATAAAACGAGAGATTCTCGTTTGTTGCGTTCTTTGAGTCTGTTGAATTTTTTGAGTTATGGCTCTATGAACTCAACAAACTCAATCAACTCAAGAAACTTTTTATGATCAGCCGGTTCACTTTTTTATTTCCGGCTTGGACTTCATCGACAGGCTGATACGCTTGAGCTCCGGGTCCGTTTCCAGGACGGTCACGCGGACGACCTGGCCGACATGGACGACATCGGAAGGCTCACGCACATAACGGTCGCTGAGCTGCGAAATATGCACCAGGCCGTCCTGATGAACGCCGATATCGACGAAGGCGCCGAAACGGGTCACGTTCGTGACCACACCCTCAAGCTTCATGCCTGTCTTCAAATCCTTGATCTCGCGGACCGCGTCCTTGAATGTCGCGTAGACAAAACTCGCGCGCGGATCGCGCGTAGGCTTTTTCAATTCGGCCATGATGTCCTTGACCGTCACCTCACCGGCCACCCCGCCGGTATAATCAGAAACCTTCAGGCCTGCAAGGCGTTCCGGATGGCGGATACAATCGCTCACCGTCATCTTCAGGTCGGCGCACATCTTCTCGACGATAGGGTAGCTCTCCGGGTGGATCGCCGTATTGTCCAGGGGATTCTCCGCGTCGCGGATCCGCAAGAAACCGGCGGCCTGCTCAAAGGTCTTCTCCCCGAAGTTATTGACTTGCATCAGCTCCTGCCGGGATTTGAAGCTTCCGTGGGTTTGCCGATAAGCCACAAGGTCGCGCGCGGCGCGGACGTTGATGCCCGAAACGCGCGACAAGAGCTCTTTGGACGCCAGGTTCAGCTCCACGCCGACGTAATTGACGCAGCTTTCGACGACATCCTCAAGTTTTTCTTTAAGCTTCTTCTGATCTACATCATGCTGATACTGCCCCACGCCGATAGACTTGGGGTCGATCTTGACGAGCTCGGCCAACGGGTCCTGCAGGCGCCGGCCGATGCTGATCGCGCCGCGCACCGTGACATCCTGATCGGGAAATTCCTCGGCGGCCACAGGACTGGCGGAATACACGGAAGCCCCGGACTCATTGACGATAACACAGACAGGCAAAGGCTTGAGCTCCTCCTGGGATGCCTCGAGGACCTCGCGGACGAACGCTTCCGTCTCGCGGCCAGCCGTGCCGTTGCCGACGGCGATAAGCTCGATCTTGTGTTTTTTGCACATCTCCACGACCGTGCGGCCGGATTTCTGCTTTTCGTTCTGCGGCGGGTTCGGAAAAATCGTCTGATACTCCCTGAACTTGCCCGTTTCGTCGAGCGCGGTCACCTTGCAGCCGGTAACAAAACCCGGATCGACGGCCAAAACAGGCCTCATGCCTGCTGGAGGGCTCAGAAGTAATTCCCGCAGATTCTTCTCAAAAATAGAGATCGCCACGCCATCCGCCGCCTCTTTGCAGCTGACGCGCACGTCGGCAGACAAAGACGCACGCATCAGGCGCTCATAGGCATCGTCGCACGCGTTTTTCAGGAAATCAGCGACAGCCCCCTGCGACAGGCGAACCTCTTTTCTCCAAAGTTCCTGCAGGATAGGCGCCTTGTCAACGACCAGTTGCATCGCCAGGACCTCTTCGGCCTCCCCGCGCATGATCGCCAGCAGATTATGGGACGAAATGGACTTGACAGGTGCTTCGAAATGGTAATACATCTCGAACTTCGTCTTCTTGCCTTCAAAACCCACGCGCGGCCGCGAATGAAACCGCCCGTTTTCAAAAAAGAACTTCCGGACAAAATCCCGATGCTCAGGCTTCTCGCTGACTTCCTCGGCAATGATATCCGAGGCGCCGGCAAGGGCCTCTTCGGCATTCAAGACGCCTCTATCCGTGGAGACGTAGCCGACGGCCATCGCCTGCAGGTCAGCCGCCGGGTCTGTGAGCGCCTTGATCTCGTCAGCCAGCGCCTGCAGGCCCTTTTCTCTCGCTACGGTCGCCCGTGTCCGCCTCTTGGGCTTAAACGGAAGATAAAGGTCCTCGAGCTCTACGGAAGAAAGACACTGCTCGATCTTGGCTTGCAGTTCAGGCGTCAGCTTGCCCTGTTCGGCAATGGTCTTTACGACAGTTTCTTTACGCTCCTGGAGGCCGACCAGATAGCTGAAACGCTCCGAAAAATTCCGCAAGACCACTTCATCGCAATTCCCGGTCAGGTCCTTGCGATAGCGGGCGATGAACGGGACCGTCGCCTTTTCATGGAACAGCTTCAGGATGTTTCGCGTATGCTCCGTCGTGAGCTTGAACTCTTTCTCAAGGATGCGGGGGATATCCAGCATGCAGGCTTTCCATTTCGACGCTAATAACGTCTGATAACAGTGACAGAGGTATCCAGTTGGCCGTTGGTCTTCGGCCGCACAATAGTCACAGTTCCATCATCCGTAACAAAATACATGCTCATATCGGACACGGCGACAAGCTTGCCGTATTTGCCCGGCAAAGACGGCGTCATCGCGCTCTCGGTATAACTGGCATTCGAATCAAATCCGTACTGGGCCCTTAATTCGCCGACGCCGACGACGGCAAACAGGACGCCGCCCACAAAACCCAAAACCACATAAAGAACTTTTTTAAACATAGAGCCTCCTTGATTTTGCCTATAACGAGGTAATTTTTCTACAAAATCAACTCCGCAGCTTCGACAAAACAAAGTTTTGCCAGGCAGAAAATTTTTAGCTGTTCACGCGCGGAGTCAGCATGAACGGCGACCCCTCTTTATTCTTCCTCGCACCCCCGCCTTCGCAGCGATTTCTTCTCGGCGTGCCTTCTCTTCCAGTCCAGCGTCCTCTCTCTGGCCGCGCGCGTCTTGCGCGTCGCCACTCTTTCCTTCGCCGGACGATAAAGAACCTCGAGCCTGTGTGCCAACTGTTCGAGAGCCAGGGCCTTATTGGCGGACAGCGACCGCCGCTTTTGGGCCACAACGACGATGCCGCTCGGCGCATGTGTCAGCCGCACGGCCGTAAAACGCTTGTTTTTATGCTGGCCGCCCGGCCCCGAGCTTTTAAAAACCTCGAAAGCGATATCCTGGCGCCTGATCTGTATCCGCATGGGGGTATTTTAGCAGTCCGCAGTCAATAGTCAATGGGGCACTGCCGTTCGGTTTTATCCAGATGAAGACCGCTATGGGCACGGAACTTTTTCTTGACAAGGAACCGTTCATCAGTATAATTTGAGAGTCTTAGGAACACAATCAACAAGAGGAAGCCATGTCAAAAGTATGCATTGTTTGCGACAAACGCAGGGTCATCGGCGGACACACGGCCAGGCGCGGTATGGCCAGGATCAAAGGCGGCGCCGGCCGCAAGATCACAGGCCGCTCCAAGAGGTCGTTTAACCCCAACGTCCACAAGATCAAAATTCTTGACGCCAAAGGCCGCATCACCTCGGCCTATGTCTGCGCCAAATGCCTGAAAGCAGGAAAAGTAAGGAAAGCGCGATAGGCTGCGCAGGTTCCCGAAGGAATGGATTTTAAAAAAATGACCACAGACATGTGGTCATTTTTTTATTCGCCCGCAGGCCGGATAAAGATCAAAAACCATAGTTCAGACTGATGGACAGGGCCATCTCGTTCACAAACTGCCCCTCGACGTTCATCCATACCCGTTTGCCGAATGGCACGTCTATCCCGGCGATCAGCCCCACGCAACGGCCTCCATCGGACATCACCCTCTTGCGCGCGTCATCGATCCAGTGGATATAATCAACCCTTGACCAGCGCGCGCCAAGATAAGGAACCCACCCCTTGATGTCGTAAGACGCCAGCAGAGACACCTGCCAGTCATCCAGGATGGCGCGATGCTTGACACCGGCAACCTCTGTATGAAAAGGATGAACGCTGACATGTTGAAAGCCAAAAACGACTTTCGCGTCTTTGTGTTCCAGAAGTTTCAACCGCAGGCCGTATCCGCCGGCAAAACTGCTGGAGTAATCGATATCGTCGCTGGACGTCGCATGCTGCCTGATATCGCCCCCACCGCCCTTCAGATCGATGGAAAGCCAATCGAAGACACCATAGGATATGCGCAGGAAATACTGACGGCTGCTGACCTTTCCCTGTTCATCCTCAAGGGCCCTTCCATCCATGCCATACGTCTCTAAGCCGATGGCCGCATGATGTTTTTCAGGCAGGCGCGTGCCGTAGCATGCCGCCGCCTCGCACACACGAGACGTAAAAAACATCAGGATCAAAAAGATAAAACATCTTTCCGTATATTTCACCTTTTCCTCCTTCCAGGACTTTGCCGGCGCAAGGAATACAGGCTAGCTTGACGGTCTGATATCCTTGAGTTCCAACTGCAGCGGCGTATGCGCATTCCATTCGTCCCAGCCCAGGCAATATGCCGCATCTACGCGGCCCGAAGCGCTCACCAGGCCCAAAAAATCCCCCATGCCGAAACCGATGGCCTCGTAGGTCGCCTCCCCGTCGCTCACCCAGAACTTGATCGAGTTCTTGCCGACGAGAACGGGCTTGCTCTTGACCAAAAGGTTGAAACTCGCAAAGACCGGCCTGCGATTGCCTTCTCCGTAAGGGCTCAGGAAATCGATCTGGCGCATCAAGTCCTTGGTAATCAGGGACAAAGGGATCTGGGCGTCGATCTCCAACACCGGCGCCAGACGGCCCTGCCCCATGGATTTCCTGGCGATATCATTCAAGAGCTCCTTGAATTTTCCGATATCCTGCCGCGCGAGGGAAAGGCCGGCGGCATACTTATGCCCTCCATACTCCTTGAGGCATGAGGCGCACTGAGTGAGGGCTTCATAGATATGGAAGTTATGGGTCGAACGCGCCGAGCCGCGGCCGATATCATCCTGTAAAGAAATGATCACTGCGGGCCGGTAGTAACGGTCAACGATCTTGGAGGCGACGATCCCCAGGACGCCGGGGTGCCAATCCTCATGACAAAGGACAATAATAAAATCCTTGTCGAAATCCACGTCCCGCTCGATCAGGTCCATCGCCTGCTGAAAAACTTTTTCCTCCGTCTTCTGGCGCATGCGGTTGTGGTCGTTGAGAGTATCTGCCAGGCGTTGGGCCTCCAGGCTGTCCTGCGTTAAAAGCAGGTCCAAAGAGGCGTGGGCAGAATCCATGCGGCCGCTGGCATTGAGCCGCGGCGCCAGGACAAAACTGATAGAGTGCGTCGAGAGCTTTTTGGCTTGCGCGTCAAGGCCCGCAGCCTCCATAAGAGACGTCAGTCCATAACGCTTGGTGCTATTCAGGGCATCCAGCCCATGTTTGACAAGGATCCTGTTCTCTCCTTGGAGGGGAACGACGTCCGCAACCGTACCCAGGGCCGCCAGATCGAGATACTGACGCTCATCTCCCGCAGACATGGCCTGCACCAGCTTAAAAGCGAGACCCACGCTCGCCAGGTCCCTAAAGGGATAGGAACACCCTGCCTGCTTGGGGTTGATGATCGCCAAGGCCGCGGGCAGGCCTTCGGCAGGAGGCTCGTGATGGTCCACGATGATAACGTCAATGCCCTTTTTATTCAAGGCGTCTGTTTCCGCAAAGGCCGTGATCCCGCAATCGAGCGAAACGAAAACCGAAGCGCCGAACGCCCCAGCTTCCTCTACGGCCTCCGGGTTCAAGCCGTAACCGTCCCGGACCCTGTGAGGCAGATAATGTCCGACATCCACGCCCAGCCGCCGTAGTTCGCTCTCCAGGATCGTGCAAGACGTGACGCCGTCCACGTCGAAATCCGTCGCAATGAAGACTTTTTCCTTTTTCTCGATCGCCTGCCGCAGGCGCTCGACCGCCCCTCTCATCCCCTTCATCAGGAAAGGATCATGAAGATCGGCAAGGCCGGAACGCAAAAACGCCTCCGCTTTGGCTTTATCCGTCAATCCCCTGTTGATCAGGATCTGGGCAAAAAGCCCGCTCGTGGACAATTCACGGCTCAAAGAATTCTTGAGGGCGATATCGGGTTCTTTGATCTTCCAGGTCTTTTGCATGAGTGGAATCCCCCAGGTTTCGCCCTCGCCGAAGCGAGGGCAAGCCCGGGGCTCTCTTCTTGTTTCGAACAGTCTCCCAAATAGTCCTAACAGCGCCTCCCCGGGGGTTCCCTCCCGAGGCAGCACCGTGTTCCTCCCCGGCTCTGGCCAGAGGCCGAAGCCGGGGATCCCTGCCGAGGGATTGAAAAAGTTTTAGAACAGGATGAAGGAAAGATCCTTCGGTCACCCGAAAAGAAATCGGGGGATACCTCAGGATAAAGACGCCGAGATTTGCTCGAAAGACTCTTCGGCAATCTCAAAATAGATCTGGGTATGCCTCAGAGTGAAAAACGGTCCTGCCGTTTTTCACATCCTCTCAGGGGCTGTCACACCAAGCATCTTCAGGCCGCAGGCCAGGACGATCTTGACCGCCCGGATAAGATAAAGGCGGGCGGCGGTCAATGCCGCATCATCGGATAAGACCTTGTGACGGTCGTAAAAACGGTGAAAGGACGAAGCCAGAGACTGCAGATAAACGGTCAGGCTGTAAGGGTCCAGCTGCTTGGCGCACACCAAAAGACAGAACGGATATTCCAAAAGCGAGCGCATCAGGTCTTTCTCTTCGGGCTGGTCCAGACGCGCCAGGTCGACTGCGGCGTCCTGCCCCTGGCCCGCGCTGTTCAAGATGCCCGTGATGCGCGCATGGGCGTATTGCACGTAATAAACGGGGTTCTCGGACGTTTGTTTTTTCGCTAATTCCAGATCAAAATCCAGATGGCTGTCGGTCTTGCGCATCAAAAAGAAAAACCGCCCGGCATCGCGGCCGACCTCTTCCAGGAGTTCCGTCAACGTCACATACTGACCTTTGCGCGTCGACATAGGCACAGGCACGCCGCCGCGGAAGAGCGTCGCCAGCTGCACGATGATGACATCCATGGCCTCTTTGTCATGGCCCAATGCCTGGATCGCCGCCTTCATGCGGGGGATATAGCCATGATGGTCCGGACCCCAGATGTTGACCAGATGAACAAACCCCCGCTGGAATTTATCCTTGTGATACGCGATGTCCGGTGTCAGATACGTATAAGCGCCGTCGGATTTACGCACAACCCTGTCCTTGTCGTCGCCGAAAGCCGTCGATTTGAACCAAACCGCCCCCTCGGACTCATAAATATATCCCTTGGCCTTCAGCTCCTCCAGGGCCTCTTCGACCTTCCCCGATGCGCCCAGGGCCTTCTGGCTGTACCAGACGTCAAAAGAGACGCCGAAATCATCCAGTTCCTTGCGGATAACGGCCATGATCTTCTGCGTGCCGTATTCCATGAAAAATGAATCCCGGGCTTCCCCGGACATCCCGTCGATCTTGCGGCGCATGGCGGCGTCTTGCAGGAGCTCGGCAGCCAGCTCCCCGATATAGTCTCCCTGATAATGATCTTCGGGAAAATCGACCGTCTCGCCTTTTTTTTCGCAATAACGCAGCCAGATGGAACGGCCGAGGATACGGATCTGGTTGCCTTCGTCGTTCAAATAATATTCCCGGGTCACCTCATAGCCCACAGCGCCGAGGATGTTCGCCAGGGCGTCCCCGACGGCGGCCTGTCGCGCGTGCGCGATAGAGAGGGCGCCCGTAGGGTTGGCGCTGACGAATTCCAAAAGAAGGCGGCCGCTCCCCCCCGCGTCCGTCCTGCCAAACCCTTCCTTCTCCTCGTTGACCGAACGCAAAAGGTCCTGATAGACCTTGTCTGCCAGAAAAATATTAATGAATCCGGCGCCCTTGACCTCCGCCTTGCGGATAAGCGTCGCATCTTCCTTGCGGGTCAGCGCATAAAGTTGATCGATGATGGCGGCGGCAATTGCTTGGGGCTTTGCGCGCAAAAAAGAAGAAAGTTTCATGGCGATACTGCAAGAGAGATCCCCAAAGGTTTTTTCTTTGGGGATCTCTAAAGTCACAGCATCCAGGATATGCTTGGGGGGTTGATGTTCGGCAGAAGAAGCGCTGCAGACGGCTGCGACGCTCTTTCTAAGGAGTGACAGGAGTTGTTTTTCGACCTCTTGAAACATTGACCCGTTTCGCGTCCGCCCACAATCTGTCTAAACTATAGTAGTCACGGACGTCTTTAAAAAAAATGTGGATAACTATATCGGAATAATCCAATAGTATCCACACGCCTTCGCGCTTTCCTTCGACCGATTTCAGCACCAGGCCATGCTGGTCAAACGTCTCTTCGATGAGTTCCGCAATAGCCGCCGCCCGCCTTTGCGAAGCGGCGCTGCAGATGACAAAATAATCGCAGAAGTTTGCCACCTTCCTCATATCAAGCACAACCACATCTTCTGCTTTTCTCTCTTCAGCGAGCCTGGCCGCCAAGAGAGCCTTTTTTCTGGCTTCTATGTTGCACCCTCCTGTTAAAAAAACCTCGAGAGCCTAACGGATACTACTTACCAAGGATCTTGAACATGGACGTACCGCAATTGGCGCATTTCCCCTTCATGGCTTTGCGCCCGTTCTTCATGGTCTGTTCTTTGGTGTCCTTCATCTCTCTCTTCGACTTGCACTTCACGCAATAACCTTCCATATCCGCCTCCTGTTGTGTAATGGATAACTATGCCTTGTTTATTATTACCATAAGTCAAAAGTCATGTCAAATTGTTTTAGCCTGCGGCCGCTGTCTTTGAGGCGCGTTTCACCGCTCGGCCGCCATCTGGCGCATCTTTTCCTGGTAGGCGTCGACCCCGGGCCCGACGGCAGCCACGTACAGGCGGCGCCAGGAGATCATCTCTTCGGCCACGCGGAGGATATCTGCCGCACTGATGCGTTCGATATGGCGCCTCACCTCCTCTTTGGTCTGCAAGAAGCCCAGGTTCATCAGGGAATCGCCGATCCAGAGCATATGTTCCATGGTATCGTCCAGCGCCATCTCCGATTGGGCGGTCAGAAAGTCCTTGGCCCGGCGCAGCTCGCCCGCCGGGACCTTTTGGTGGCTCATCCGGTCAAGTTCCTGGAAGATGACCCGAGACGCCTCCACGAGATTGCGGCTGTCGATCCCTGCGTGGACAAAAAAGACGCCGGTATCCTTGAGCCTCTTGACGTGGGTGGCGATCTCATAGGCCAGCCCCTTCTTCTCCCGGACCTCGTTAAAAAGACGGCTGGACATATTCCCGCCGAGGATCACGTGGATAAGCCCCTGGACAAAACGGTCACGGTGTGCGCGCCAGAGAGACGGAAAGCCGATATGGATATGCGTCTGCTCGATATCCTTGGCGACCAGCTTGATCTGCGGCCCCTGATGATGCGCGACAAAAGGCTCGATACGGCCGACAGCTGCGGCCTTGAGCCCGGCATATATCCTCTCGACAGAATCCTCCAGGAGTTCCTCGTCTAGGTCGCCGGCGCAGGCGATCACGATATTGGCCGGACTATACCACTGACTGTGATAACCCGACAGGACGCCGCGGCTGATCGCCTTCACAGTCTCGATGGAACCGGCGATATTGCGTCCCAGGGGGTGATGCGGCCACAAAAGCTCGTCAAAGACCTCCGCAACCTGGAATTGCGGCAGGTCCTTGTACATCTTGATCTCTTCGATGATAACAGTCCTCTCCTTCTCGATATCGGACTCTTTAAGCACGGGATGAAGGACCATATCCGAAAGGACGCCGAAGACCTTCTTCAGATGGCGGCCGAGGAATTTCGCGTAATAACAGGTATTCTCTTCGGAAGTGAAGGCGTTAAGCGAGCCTCCCAGGCCTTCGATGTTTTCCTTGATCTGGTCGCCGCTATATTTTTTGGACCCCTTGAACAAAAGGTGTTCCAGGAAATGGCTGACGCCGTTCGTGGCCGCGGGCTCGTTGCGCGACCCTGCATTGACCCAGAAACCGAGGGCGACGGAAGAAACCCCTTTCATCTTGCGATACACCAGCCGCACGCTGTTGCCGTATTCGCGGATCTTATACATGTTCACCCTTCAAATTTCTGATAAAAGCCGCAACTTTCGCGACATAATCCTTCGACCTCAGGCCTTCGCGGATCTTATTGACCACGGCGCTGCCGACGATAACCCCGTCACAATAAGGCCCAAGCTCCCTGACCTGTTTCGGCGAAGAAACACCGAAGCCCACGCACACGGGTGTTCGGCCCGCGATCCTTTTGGTGGCCGTAAGGCGCGCCTTGAGATCCGCCGGCAGTTTGCGCCGCGCCCCGGTGACCCCGGCAAGAGAAACGAAATAGATAAAGCCCTTCGCCCTCTTTGCGATGGCTCGGGCGCGCGCCGGCGGCGTCGTCGGAGAAATAAAAAGCACCACCGCAAACCCTTTCCTGCGGGCCTCTGCCTGAAAATCCTTTTCTTCCTGCGGCGGCAGGTCCGGGATGATGACGCCGTCAAGGCCTGCCGTCAGCGCATCGCCGACAAAACGCCTGGGCCCGTATTGCAGCACCGGGTTAAAATAAGTCATGGCAACCAAGGGGACCTGTGTGCGGCGGCGCAACCGCCTGACCATGCCGAGCACATCCTTAAGGGTGACGCCTTTCTTGAGCGCCTCGAAAGAAGACATCTGAATAACAGGGCCATCCGCGATCGGGTCTGAAAACGGCACACCCAGCTCGATGACGTCGGCACCGGCTGCCTCCAGGCCCAGGACGATCTTTTCCGTCGCGGCAAGACCGGGATAACCCGCCGTTACAAACGGGATCAACGCCCGGCGTCCGGTTTTTCGGAGTTTCCTGAATGTCGCATCAATGCGATTCATGGCTTAATGTATTGGCGTCCTTGTCGCCGCGCCCCGAAAGGCAGACGATCACGATATCGTTCTTCTTCAAATGCCTCGCCAGCTTCGGCAGATAGGCCAGGGCATGCGAAGACTCAAGCGCCGGAATGATCCCTTCCGTCCTCGACAGGAGCCCAAAGGCCTCAACGGCTTCGCGGTCCGTGACGGCCGCATATTGCGCGCGGCCGGTCTGGCGATAATAGGCATGTTCCGGCCCGACACCGGGATAATCCAGGCCGGCGGCCACGGAATGCGCTATCTTGACCTGCCCCTCCTTGTCCTGGAGAAGAAAACTCTTGGCGCCATGCAGGACGCCGACGCGCCCCGCGACCAGGGTCGCGGAATGACGCCCCGTCTTGAGACCGAAACCCGCAGCCTCGACGCCCAAAAACCTGACAGACCTGTCGTTGAAAAACGGATGGAAAAGCCCGATGGAGTTGCTGCCGCCGCCAACGCAGGCCACGAGGTATTTCGGCAGGCGGCCCTCGATCTTCAGGACCTGCTGCCGGGCCTCTTTGCCGATAACGGTCTGGAAATCACGGACCATTTCCGGATATGGATGCGGCCCGCCCACGGAACCCAGAAGATAATATGTCGTCTTGACATTCGTCACCCAGTCGCGGATGGCCTCGGACATGGCGTCCTTGAGGGTTTTGGACCCGCTGGTCACCGGCACGACACGGGCGCCCAAGAGCTTCATGCGATAGACATTGAGGGCCTGGCGTTCCATGTCCTCGGTCCCCATATACACGTGGCACTCAAGGCCGAAGAGCGCGCACACCGTCGCCGTCGCGACCCCATGCTGGCCAGCGCCGGTCTCGGCGACAATCCTCTTCTTGCCCATGCGCCGGGCGAGAATCCCTTGAGCCAGGGCATTGTTGATCTTATGCGATCCCGTGTGGAGAAGGTCTTCGCGCTTAAGATAAATTTTTCCGCGGCCCAGGATCGAGCTTAACTGCCTGCAAAAATACAATGGCGTCGGACGGCCTGCGTAAGAGCGCAGATAATACTCCACTTCCCGCTTAAACGACGCGTCCCTGCGCATTTTACGGTAAGCCGCTTCCAAATCCCTTAAGGGGGTCATCAACGTCTCCGGCATATACTGCCCGCCGAAAACCCCGTAATGTCCGCTTTTATCGGGCAAAAATGTCTTCATTTTGTTTCTTTTTCCTCTTTGGATTCATGTTTAGATTCGGATCTTATTTCCTGGGCGGCGCCCCCCGCAGACTTAACCTCATGTTTCGGTTCCTGTTTCACAACGGGGGCTACGGCTGCCTCTT
Organism: Candidatus Omnitrophica bacterium UBA6210; assembly: GCA_002421805.1. Taxonomy (GTDB): domain Bacteria; phylum Omnitrophota; class Gorgyraeia; order Velamenicoccales; family Velamenicoccaceae; genus Velamenicoccus. Next base: position 184,821 of record DISM01000006.1, on the reverse strand, counting down.
CCTGGCTTCCGGCATACTTGAACTTAAAGGCCGCTTTGGAAAGCTTGGCGAAGAGCTCCAGGTCTTGCTTCAGCAAGGGCGCCGGCTCGATGATGCGCGAGAAACCTTCCCAGATGCCGAACCACCCCAAAGGCATCAGGATAATGGCCAAAAGCTCCAGGGTCAGCTTATCGAGCATTTGAAAATATGTCAACATGGTCAAAGACGACAAAAACGCGATGCCGCCGACAACGAACAAGGACCCCTTGCGGATCGCCAGCGCGATCTCCTTCTGAAGCGCCAGGTGGCGGAATTTAAAATACTGCTTCAGGCGTTTATTCACCAGCCTTTCGGTCACCTCATCCTTCAGGACGGCCGGCGCATAGATCGTAATGACGAATTCGCCCCTCTGGGTCTCGCGGTACCTCTTCTTTAGCTCCGAAAGAAAATCCTCGGAAAGAATGCGATGGTCGATAGGGCTTGGGTCAAAGTCTGAGAAAACATCATCCCAGGAGTCAATCGCGATGGATATCTCCTGGATATCCTTGATATGCTCTTCGATCTCTACGATCTTCTCAGGTTTTTCAGGCATTTTCAGAAGGATAAAGACAGGCAGGCCCCGGTGAAACAAAACTTTTTGCTTGAAAAAAATGGTGCCCAGAGAGGGAATTTCCGCCGAAGGCGGATCCGCCTAAAATATCACATCAAGGTTGCGGAGAACCCCTCAGACATCCCCTATCAGAGCTTCTAGAAAAAATGGTGCCCAGAGAGGGAATTGAACCCCCGACGCATGGATTTTCAGTCCATCGCTCTACCGACTGAGCTATCTGGGCAAATATATCAACGAAAAGCGCAATAATTCCAGATATACCCATGTCGGTCAGGACCGACTTCCGCCTCGGCCTGCTACCTTCCCCGGTCTAAGACCAAGGGCAGGCCAGGGCGGACCCGCCTACGGCGGGGAGCTATCTGGGCAGCATGAAATCAAAAATGAAAAATATGCCGGGAGAGGGAGTTTTCCTCCCCCGCCTCGCATTCGCTCGGCTCCTCCGGAACCGGGCGCCCCTCGCTCAGACCAGTGGCGCTCGGGGTCGCCTTCAACTCCCGTTCTGCTGTAATCTATACTTTTCGTCGAACAGAAATACTATAGCTAGAAATATGCCGGGAGAGGGAGTTGAACCCTCAAGCCCTTGCGAGCGTAGCGCCCTGAACGCTATGTGTTTGCCAATTTCACCATCCCGGCGGCTAAAAAAGTATAGCCGTTTGCGACCAGCCTGTCAAATTGTTTATAAGAGCGCGGCGGCGTCAGAAAGAATAAAACCTACTCATAGCCGTATTTATCTATGAACCTGCTCTTGACCGCCTGGACGACCCATAAATAAGCGGCCACGATACAAAGGAGAACCGCAAAATACAGCGGCGGCGGCTGGACAAAACCGAAATATTTGGACAAGGGCGTAAAGGGGATCAAGAGGCCTATCGTGACGATATAGACGGACGTGAACATCAAGAACTGACTGGGCCTGCTTTCGATAAAAGGGATCTTGCCCGTACGGATGATATGGATGACCAATGTCTGGGTGATCAGAGATTCCAGAAACCATCCGGTATGAAAGAGCTGGGGCGACGCATGAAAAACAAACAGAAGGACGCCGAATGTTACAAAATCAAAGACAGAACTGATGGGCCCGAAGAAAAGCATGAACTTCTTGATATAATTCACATTCCAGGGACGCGACCGCAAAAGGTACTCGCCGTCGACTTCGTCCGTCGGAACGGCGATCTGGGAAAGGTCGTAAAGAAAGTTGTTCAAGAGGATCTGGATCGGCAGCATAGGCAAAAACGGCAAGAACAGGCTGGCGCCCGTCATGCTGATCATATTGCCGAAATTCGAGCTCGATCCCATCTTGATATATTTCAGGATGTTGCCGAACGTCCTGCGGCCTTCGGTCACCCCTTCGGCAAGCACGATGAGGCTCTTCTTCAAAAGAATGATGTCCGCCGATTCCTTGGCGATATCCACGGCGTTGTTCACGGAGATCCCGACGTCGGCTGCCTTCAGGGCAGGCGCATCATTGATGCCGTCGCCGAGATACCCGACGATATGCTTGTCCTTATGCAGGGCGCGGATGACCCTTTCTTTTTGCATGGGCGAAAGCCTGGCGAAAACGGAAGTGACCCGCGTCAGATCCGCCAATTCCTCATCATCGAGCTTGTCGATCACTTCACCGGTAGCCAGGCCCATGACGCTGATGCCGACGTCGATACAGATCTTGCGCGTCACCAATTCGTTATCGCCGGTCAAAACTTTGAACCCGATCCCCAGGCGCTGCAATGCCTCGATCGTTTTCTTTGCGGTCGGTTTGGGCGGATCCAGAAAAGCGATATAACCTTTGAGCACCAGGCCCTGCTCATCGTCCCTGGTGTAGCGTTCTTTGGGCGCATCCATGTTTTTATATGCAACCGCCAGCACCCTGAAGCCCTCGGTACTGAGACGGTCGCATTCTTCTTTGAGGTCCGTCAGGATCATCTGGTTGATCTCCAGGACTTCGCCTTCCAGTTCATAAGTCGTGCATCTCTTGAAGATCTCCTCGGGGGCGCCCTTCGCGATAAACACATGTTTGCCTTCCAGGCCCACGATGACCGACATCATCTTCCTGGAGAAATCAAACGGGATCTCGTCTATCTTGACATAATTCTCGATCTTCAACTTCTCATGCTTCAAGATGGCCCGGTCGAGGATGTTTTTAAGGCCCGTCTGGTAATAGCTGTTGATGAACGCCAGCTTGAGGACATCATCGTCCTCCTGCCTCACCACATCGCAGTGTTTCTCCAGGACGATCTTGTCCAGCGTGAGCGTGCCCGTCTTGTCCGTGCACAACACGTTCATGGCCCCGAAATTCTGGATGGAGTTGAGCCGTTTGACGATGACGTCTTTTTTGGACATCGCCAGGGCGCCTTTGGACAGGTTGATGGCCACGAGCATCGGCAGCATTTCCGGCGTGAGACCAACGGCCACCGCCAGGGAAAACAGCAAGGCCTGGATGGCATTGCCTTTGAGAAAAGCATTGATGGCAAAGATGACGACGACCAAGACGAGCATGAAGCGGATCATCAGCCACGTAAAACCGCGGATACCTTTATCAAAGCTGCTCTCGACCTGTATCGTGGCCAGCCGCCGGGAGAGCTCGCCGAACTGGGTGGCAACACCGGTCTTCACCACAACCCCGAGACCAGTGCCGCTGACGACGCTGGAGCCCATAAAAGCGACATTCGTCAGGTCTGCGGGAGATTGGGTTTTCGGATCCACGGGGTCGCCGGTCTTCTCGACGGGAAAAGACTCTCCGGTCAGAGACGCCTGATTGATGAACAGGTCTTTGCAAAAGAAAATCCTCAAATCTGCGGGTATCATGTCGCCGGCAAAGAGGTCCACGACATCTCCGGGGACGATCTCCCTGATCTTGAGTTCCCGGGCCTTGCCGTTACGAAAGACCGTTGCCGTGGCGCGGACCATCTCGCCCAATTTTTCCGCCTCCCGGCCCGCCCTGTGTTCCTGCACGAAAGACAACAGGACGCTGATCAAGGCCATCAGGATGACAAGGAAGGCGCTGATCTTTTCCCCAAAAAACAGGGAAAAGCCGGCAATGACCAGAAGAACGATGACCAGCGGGTTAAAAAATTTGGAAAGGATCTCAAAAAAGATGGTCTTCTTTTTTTTCTTGGCGGGCTCGTTATAACCGTAGGTGGCCAGGCGCTCCCGGGCCTCGTCGTCCGTCAACCCTTTTGGGGACGTGGCGAGTTTCCCGAAAAGCGCTTCCTGAGCGCAGCGGATATAATCAAAATCTGGAATGGGGGGCTTATTGTTTTGCATGATCAAAGAGTATCAATAAAATCATCAAAATCTATGCTTTCGCCGATGGCTTCTTTCGTCGCGCGGATCCTGCGGCCGTAACCAGGATGGGTCTTAAAATATGAGAGGGCCTGGGGAGGCTCTTTCTTCTGCCTCTTGCGGAGCTTATCCAAAAAATCGATCATGCCCTGAGGATTATAACCCGCCCTCTTGGTGTAAACCGCGCCCATCCCGTCTGCGGTCAACTCATCCTCCTGGGAATATCCCGAAAGCAAAAAAGCGTACGCCAACTGCGCACCCTGCGCCGCTTCCGCATTCTTCGTCGCGGCCGACAGGACCATGAGGATATTGTATCCCCAGATCGCCTGGAGGCGTTTGATGCTGTGGCGCGCGACGACGTGCGCCACCTCGTGCGCCACAACAGCGGCCAGCTCATCGTCCGTATCCGCCACGACCATCAGATTTTTAAAAATATAAATGTAGCCGCCGGGCAGGGAAACCGCGTTCACAAGGTCTTTGTCCTTCGGGTCTTCGATGATGCGAAAACGATAAGTCAGCTCGTGGCGGTCGCTGGCCTGCGCGATCCTGGCGCCGATGCGCTCCAGCCGCTGGTCCATCTCGGGGTCCTGGACCACCGTATAATTCTTCTCGACCTGCGCGGCCAGGGAATCGCCGATAGCCACCTCCCTGGCCGTAGAATACATCATCGTATCCTCTTTGTGCGTTGCCAGATTGTATTCCGTCGAGCAGCCGTTGAAGATAAAACCGCACAATACGGCCAAAAGGGAGACGCCGAACTTCTTGAGCATGCCACGCAGGCGGGCAAGCGGCAGCCCGACGACATTGAAATAGCACCCGCAGATACGGCGGATGAACGACCCTCCCAGGCCCTGGATATCGAAACCTCCCGCTTTGTCCAGCGGCGAGACCTTCCGGAAATATTGCGTGATCTCCCGGTCGCTCAAAGGTTCCATCTCGATGCGCGTTTCTTCCACGTCCACCGCGTGGCGCCCGCTCGCCGCATCGATGACGGCGATGCCGGTATAAAGAACATGCGGCCTCGAAGAAAGCCTCTTGAGCATCGCCCTTGCCTCTTTCAATGATGCGGGCTTCCCGAAGGCTTTGCCGTCCTGCCATACGAGGGTATCGCAGCCGATGACAATGCCTTTTCTGACACGGCCAGCCACGTCGCGCGCTTTAAGCAAAGCGTTGGCCGTAACGGTGCGCGCAGGATGCCGCACAGCGTCCGCATGTTCTTTGACGCGCGCGGGCATGACCCTGAATCTCACGCCGAGATTTTTAAGCAGTTTTTGCCTGGCCTTGGATTTCGAAGCAAGAATCAGCATCGGACCACCCGAAAAACTTAAAAACGGTTTAAACACAGCCATGAAGCTGTTCTTAGTACTTGGCGTTCAGAGCGGCAGACTCGCCGGCCACGAAACCTGTTGAAAATGCCGCCTGAAGATTGTAGCCGCCGCTGGAAGCCGCCAGATCCAGCACCTCTCCGCAGAAAAACAACCCCGGCACAATACGGGATTCCATTGTCTTGGGATTGATCTCTTTTAAGGACACACCGCCGGAGGTCACCATCGCCTCGTCCATGGGCCTGGCCCGGTGGACCGTGAAAGAAAAACCTTTAAGGGCTGCACTCAATCGTCTGCGTTCCTGCAGCGTCACCTGATGGCACTTCTTTACGGGGTCCACGCCGGCCTGCGCCGCAACGACGCCGGTCATCCGCCCGGGCAGCAGACCCCTGAGATAATTGCCGACGTCGGCATTGGCCGCGGCGCGCAGTTCCGACTGTAATTTTTTATCCAATTCACCCGGAGACAGGCCGGGCTTGAGATCCAACAGGATCCCGACATGGCCGTTTTGCAGCCAATCAACGACAGAAACGCTATGGTCGAGGACAAGAGGGCCGGAGATCCCGAAATGGGTAAACAGAAGTTCGCCGACAGGCGTCTGGAGCTTACGAGACCCTTGCGTAAAGATGAGACTGATATTTTTAAGTGTCAGCCCTTTCAGGTCTTTGACAAAACCCTCCCGGGTCTCCAAAGGAACGAGGCCGGCTTTCAACGGCACTACGGTGTGACCCAGCTCTCTGGCCCAGACGAAACCGTCCCCGGTCGAACCCGTCTGCGGATAAGACGCGCCGCCGGTGGCAATGATCAAAAGACGGCACTCCAGAGACGAAGCATCATCGAAGACAACGGTTTTGGTACCGCCGTCGAGCTTGACCTTCCTGACGTGACGGCCCAGACGAACATCCACAGAGAGCTTTTTTAATTCAGAAAAAAGGATAGAGGTAATGCTGGCGGAAGAATCGGTCGACGGAAAGATACGGCCCTGGCGTTCCTTTTTGAGCTTGAGGCCGCGGTCCTCAAAAAATGCCATGAGGTCCTCTGAGAAAAAACGGCTGAATGCGTTGCGCAGAAAAAGGCCGTTGGTCCCGAAACGGCGGCAAAATTCCTCGACAGGCGCCTCATTCGTCAGGTTACAGCGGCCCTTGCCCGTCAGGCCGAGTTTGCGGGCAAGGCTTGCGTTCCTCTCCAGAAGGATGACCGCAGGCGCTTTCAGGTCCGCCGCACGCTCCGCGGCCATGATCCCGGCTGGACCGCCTCCAATGATCACGATCGGCTGAGAATCCATGACGTTTCTATATGGGAAAACGGGTTTGGTTTAAACGGAGGGTTTTTTGTATTTTTCGGAGAAGAAATCGCTGGCCTTGAAGATAGACGAGAGCTCGCAGCCAAGCTTGGCCAGGTTCTCCCTGGCCCCTTCTTCCCTGTCGACGATCACGATGGCCCTCCTGGCCGAAACATTCATCTTTTTCAAGACTTCAATGGCATCGACGAGAGAACCTCCGGTCGTCGCCACATCATCCAGAAGAACGACATCGGCGCCGACCTGCAGGGCGGGCCCTTCGACTTGAAGCATCCGGCCGTGGCTCTTGGGATTTTTACGGATCAGGAAGGTATTGATAGGAAAATTATTCTCAAAGCTCACCAAGGCCAGCGCCCCGACAATAGGGTCGGCCCCCAGCGTAGGGCCGCCGGCTGCATTCACCTTGAGCTCGTGGACCATGTCGAAAACAATATGACCGACCAGATAAGCCCCTTGAGCGCTTAAGGTTACGGCGCGCGCGTCAATGTAATAATGGCTGGTCTTGCCGCTGGCGAGCTTGATCTCGCCTTCGTGATAGGCCTTCTCTTTCATCAACGCGAACAACTGTTTCTTGAGAAGAATGGCTGGCTCCATAGCCGCTTATTGTACTGGCAAAGGATAAGGATGTCAACTGGCGTTATGCGCCCCTGTCTGAAGACAAAGGGTTCATTGACTTTTACCTATTAGGATGTTACGATGTTTTCCATGTTAAAAAGTTATGCACAGGCATGTTGCAACCTTCTCTTTCCGAGGAGCTGCCACATCTGTTCTAAGCTCCTCTGTGGCGCGACAGCCAGGTTCGACGACCATCTTTGCGCGGATTGTTTCGCCTCCATGAAACGCTGCGACGTCGTTTCCTGCCGTTCCTGCGGATCGGCCCTGACCGAAGAAAGAGAAAAAGAAGAATATTTCTGCCGCAGGTGCCGGAACGACCGGCCGGATTATCATCGCCTCTTGAGCTGTTATGTCTATGACGGGCCGGTCCGGTCATTGATCCACAAACTGAAATATGAAGGCCGGGCCTATCTGGCTTCGACCGTTGCCAAGCTGATCGCGGCAGCCCTTGCGGACAAGTGGCTGGACCAATTTGACGCCCTCGTCCCCGTGCCGCTCCATGCGGCGCGCGCCAGGGAACGGGAATTCAACCAGGCGGACCTGATCGCGCGGCATCTTGCCCGCGGCACATCCCTGCCTGTGGTCCCGGCGCTCCAAAGATCAAAAAACACACAGGCGCTGGCAGACCTGAAGAAACAAGGACGCATGCGCGTCCTCAACCATGCTTTTCGCCTGGAAGAAAGGCTCAGCCCCATGCTCAGGCAACGCCGCATCCTGCTTGTGGACGATATCGTCACGACGACAGCGACGGCGCGCATGACGAGCCGACTGCTCATGGACGAAGGCGCCTGCCGCCAGGTCACGGTCCTTGCGTTCGCCAAAGGTTAACCATGCGTATCTTACGAAATTATGTATTAAAAGAATTTTTCGGCGCCTTCTTTTTGTCGCTTTTCATTCTGACGTTCGTCATGCTCCTGGGCAATATGATCAAGCTCGCAGATCTGATCATCTCCAAGGGGATCTCGGTGATGGTGGCCGGGAAGCTCTTTTTATACCTGATCCCCTTTCTCTTTAGTTTTATCCTGCCGGTCTCAACGTTGACGGCGGTGCTCTTGTCCATCGGCCGCCTCTCCGGCGACAACGAACTGGTCGCGATCCGTTCCAGCGGCATCGGCCTCTTCAAGATCCTCTCTCCGATCATCATCGTCGGCGTGGTCCTCAGCCTTTTTGCCGTTATCCTGAACAACGAGATCATCCCCGTGTCCCACCACAAATCGCGCGAGACATTGATCGAACTTGGCTCCCAGAACCCCATGGCGGCCCTGGAAGCCGGGACCTTCATCACGGCGTTTGAAAAATATGTCATCTTCATCTACCGCATCGACGGTAACAAGTTCTCCAATATCCGTATTTATGAGCCGCAGGGCGAAAACAAGCCCCCGCGCACCATCATTGCCAAAAAGGGAGAATTTATCGTCCTGCCGGACAAACAACTGCTCAAGCTCAAGCTGATCGACGGCACCTCCGACGAGATCAATCCGAGCGACCCCGAAAATTTCTATAAGCTCAATTTCAAGACATACTTCATGAACATAGACTTCAAAAAGCAGGCCGCGGCCAAGGTCAACAAGAAGGCCAAGGACATGACGCTTCAGGAGCTCCGCGAAGAGATCGACCGGTTCAAGTCCACGGGCATCAACACCGCGCCCCTCTTGACGGAGATCTACAAACGCAGCACCTTGGCTTTTTCCTGCATCGTCTTCATCTTTGCCGGGGCGCCGTTCGCCATGATCACGCGGCGCAGGGAGAAATCCCTGAACTTCGGCTTCGCATTCCTGATCATGGCCCTCTACTATCTCTTGCTGATCGGTTTCGAAACGCTGAGTTCCGAAGGCGCCATGACGCCCTGGCTGGCCATGGCCATGCCGAATATCATTTTCGGCCTTCTGGGCGCAGGGATGCTCTATAAAACATGCTTATCCTAGACCGCTACCTCTTTCGCTCATTCCTCAAAAGCTTCCTTTTCTGTCTGATCGTCTTTGTTTTCCTGTTCATCATCATCGACATCTTCGGCAGCCTCCAGGAAATCCTGCGCAATCACCCGTCGATCTTGAAGATCTTCGAACTCTATCTGTACGCCATCCCGGTCATCATCAGCCAGACGGCGCCTATCGCCGCGCTCCTGGCCACGCTTTTCACCTTAGGACAGATGAACCAGGCCAATGAAGTCATCGCCATGAGGTCCTCGGGCCTGAGTATCTGGCACATCGTGCGGCCTTTCGTCCTCTTCGGTCTGATCCTGAGCCTGGCGATCTTTGTCATGAACGAGACCATAACACCCTACGCTCAAAAAATGAGCAAATTCATCAAGCGTTATTATGTCGACAAGGCCTATGAATCCGTCCAGGACGTCCCGCTGGAAAATGTCGCCATCTACGGTTACGACAACCGTCTCTACTTCCTCAATAAATTCTATCCGAAAACAAACACGATCGAAGGACTGACGATCCTGGAGCACGACGCCGAACAAAACGTCCGCTGCAAGGTCTATGCGGAGAAGGCCGTCTGGAGGAACAACAGGTGGGTCCTCTACCAGTGTTTCATTTACTACCTGGGGGACGGCCAGAGGATACGCGGAGAGCCTTTGTATTTTTCAGACAAGGTTTACAGGATCGAGGAAACGCCCGAAGACTTCATGAGGCAGAATATCCCGGTAGAGAACATGAACGTCAAGGACCTCGCCAGTTACATTGCGAGGCTCCCGGAGACCGGCGCGCAGAATACGATCATCCGCATGAAGGTCGATCTCTTTCAGAAGACCTCGTCCCCTTTCACCAGCTTTATCATTATTCTCTTGGGCATCCCTTCGGCCATCATCGTGCGCCGTCGTGCGGTTGCCTTCTCTTCCATCGGCCTATGCATGGGCATCAGCTTCCTTTTTTATGTCCTCTTCGCCGTCCTGACGGCCCTGGGAAAAGCCGGCGTCCTGCCGCCTTTCCTGGCTGCCTGGGGCAGCCATATCATCTTCGGCGGCGCGGCCCTCTATCTGATCGCACATACCCAATAATACCCTAAAGTTAAGCTTGCGGCATGACGCGTTATCCGTCAAAGCAGGCTATTCTTTGTCGATATACACACGCGGCACGCGAGGGGAGATCCAGCAGACAACTTCATAGGGAATGGTGCGGCACAGGTGGGCGATTTCTTCCATGCGGATGATCTTGCCTTTTTGCGTACCGGCCAGCACCACCTCGTCTTCCAGCCGCGGCACCTGCTGCCGGCCCTTGAGATGGCCCACGTCGATCATCGTCTGGTCCATGCAGACCACGCCGACGACGGGACAAAATTCCCCGTTCACCAGGACGCGGCCCTTGTTCGACAACTGACGGTTATAACCGTCGCCATATCCTACAGGCAGGGTCGCGATCACCGTATCGCTCTTGGTGATGTGCGTACGTCCATAGCTGATGGAGCGGCCCCGGGCGACGTCCTTGAGATACACAATCCTTGTTTTGAAAGACATGACCGGCGTCAGGTCCACCTTGCCGATCAACGCCTGCGTCGGATGCAGCCCGTAAACGGCCAGGCCCGGACGGACCAGGTTGAAATGGGCGTCTTTGTAGCCCACTACGGCCATGGTGTTGGCGGAGTGCTTGAGAGGAATCTTGACGCCCTTGATCTCGAGCTTTGTCACCAGAGCGCAGAACATGGTGATCTGCGAACGCGTGAACGCCTCATCGGTATCGGCGCTGGGAAAATGGGTATAAAGACCTTCAATAGAGAGATGCGGCAAGGCGCAGAGTTTCAGGATGAAATCGTCCGCCTCGGAATGCCAGACACCGAGCCGGCCCATGCCCGTATCGATCTTCACGTGGATCTTGGCTTTCTTCTTCAGGGCGCCGGCGACCTTGTTCAACTCCACCGCCATGGGATAATCCGTGACCGTCGCCGTCACATCATTATCGATCAACACCGCCACGTCGCTTTTGAGAAAAGCGCCCAGGTTCAGGATCGGCGCATGGATCAGGTTCTTTCTTAACGTCAGGGCCTCATCCAGGCAGGCGACGCCCAGATAATCCGCGCCGCAGGCGACAAGCTTGCGCGAGACCTCGACGATGCCGTGCCCGTAGGCATTGGCCTTGACAGCCACCATCATCTTCGTGCCTTCCGGCAGGACTTTCTTGAGGGTCCGGTAATTCCGACCTACCGCGGACAAATCGATCTCGACCCAAGTCTGGCGATAAAAGGATGTTTTATCCATAAAATAATCTCACGGGCCGGCCGGACGCTGAACCGGCGGCGGGCTAATGTGTTCTTTTGACCTGGCAGTCCTGGGCGTAAAGATACGCGGCCTCGAGGCCCTGCGCATCGGTCTTGCGCTTCTCGCGAAAGACCTTGCGCGTCAGGGCCGCAATGCCCTCGGGCGTCGGGTACCACAGGTCTTCCTCGAGAGACCCGAACACCCCCAGACGCTTGCGGAGTTCCGGCGCATACATCTTGACGGCATCTCCGGCCAGAACCGCATGCGCACCAAGCCGGCCGAGCCACCGGTTGACCTCGAGAAGCGCATCTTTGCGCAATGGAAGGAATTCCCCTCTGCCGTCCCGCTTGAATTCCGCCGCATAAACATGAGAACGCCTGGCGTCCACGGCCACGGCCAGGCGCTGCGCGGGAATATGAACGGCATTGAAAGCAACGGCCATCAGGCTCGAGAACGGATAGACAGGACGCGAAGAGGCGAATGCAAAACCCTTGACCGCGCTCAAACCTATGCGCAAGCCGGTGAAAGAACCGGGCCCTATGCCCACACCGAAAGCGTCTATGTCCTTCAAGGCCAGGCCCGATCGATGAAGGCATGCCTCGACCAGGTCAAAGATCCCTTCGGCGCGGCCCTTTTCAAACTGACGCCTTGCCCCCGCCAACACCTTCTTTTCGTCGGCGACGGCGACGACGGAATAGGCCGTGGACGTATCCAAGCAAAGAAAATTCATGAAAAGACTTCTTTAAGCGGGTGTCCCCGCTCCAGGTCTTCGGCGGTCGCCATCATCTTCTCCAGCGCCATGATCAGATAATTTTTGCTGAATACCTTCTCGAATCCCTTATCGAAGACGCCCAAGGCCAGGCTGACCTTGGGAAGGAACACAAGGGTATTGTTTTCAATGGCGGCATACTGGGTCAACCTGCCGGTATTATACCCCATCGTTTCTTTCAAAGTCATGCAGATACGCGGCAACGGAAGAAAAATGTTTTTGATGCCGGAATAACTCACGCCGATGTAAATATCCCGTCCTTTATAGATGCCGCGGATCTGACGGTTGGCCAAAAATGCCAGTCCCGGCGGCAGGCGCACAGCCTCCACACCCAGGACTTCCCGGCTCGCCTTTAAAAAATGCCCGATGACAAGCGTTGTCCGCACCAGCCACCAGACGATGAAACCTCCGAGCGCGATGCCGAACGTCCACCAGAGATACTGATCCGTCCCGCTGACCGCACCCTTAAAAAAAATAATCGGCTGTTTCACGGATTCTTTCTCTTTCCCCGCCCTTTTGACGGATGCCGCACAACGATCCTGCGCACCGTATCTCTTGGCGCAGAAAATTCAATGCGCACATGGTCCGGCGGCAGCAAACCCTCGAGCTTATCCGCCCATTCGATGACACAGATCCCCTGCGAGCCGATAAATTCTTCGAGGCCTATCCCCTGGAATTCATTCAAGGTCGAAAGCCGATAGACATCGAAGTGATAAATAGGGATCCGGGCCGGATAATTTTTAAGTATAACAAACGTGGGACTCGACACATAGTCCTTTTTTTTGAAGCCGAGACCGTAGGCCAGCCCCTTGACGAACGTCGTCTTGCCGCTGCCCAACTCGCCCACCAGGGCCAGGCAGTCGCCGGCCCGCAGCCCGCGGGCTAATCTTGCCGCCAATTTCATGGTTTCTTGCGCTGACCGCGTCACAAATATTCTTTTCATCGTCAAAAATGTTTGAATTTCGGCGGTGGCAACTTCTTCAAAAAGCCGTCGCGGCCGCGGATCCGCACACCCCGGAATGTATCCGTCATGCGGCCTACAGGGTAGAAACGAAACGGGCTGGACGGACGGCCGCAGGATATCGCAAGACGCCTCGCCTCTTTCGGGGCAAGCGTAAAGAGCAATTCGTAATCCTCGCCGTCCCCCAAGGCTGCCGCGATCGTTTTGACGCCCGGGTTTCTGGGAATGTCCTCCTCGGAGATCACGGCCCCCAAGCGGCTGGCTTCGCATAAACGGGAAAGGTCCATACTCAACCCGTCTGAAAGGTCCATCATGGCATGGACCTTGGAATGCTTCACCAGAAAACGGGCCTCTTCGACCCTCGGGACAAAAGCCAGGTGGCGGCCGCTGGCCTGAGAGCCGCCCAGGGGGCCCGAAACTAAGATCACATCGCCGTCTTTGGCGCCGCTGCGCAAGACAAGGTTCTTCTTCTCGACCTCGCCCATCATGAACACGTCGATCACGAGGCGGTCGCTGCGGTTCATGTCACCGCCGATAATGCTGACGCCATATCTGCGTGCGCATTGCCCGAGCCCGGCAAACAAGGCCTGGGCGCGGCGCGCCGGGTCTTTGCGGGGCAGGCCCACGGAAACAAGGGCAAATCTCGGTTGTCCGCCCATGGCGGCGATATCGCTCACCGAAACGGCAACGGCCTTGTAACCGACTTTCTTGAGATCCTCCCCTTTCTTAAAATGCACAAATTCCACGAGCATATCGGCCGTCAGGAGCCCGTAGAAACCCTTCGGCCCCCGAATGACAGCCGCGTCATCGCCGGGCCCGACGACGACCGAACGGTCGGCTGTCTTAAACCGGCGTGCAGCCTGAGTAACGAGCGCCCACTCCTTAATGTTTTTGAGATATGCGTCCATACAATCTTTTAAGGTTGCGGCCAAAGGGCTTGCGGATCAGCCCCTTTTCCGTGATGATCGCGGAAACCAGGCAAGCGGGCGTAACGTCAAAAGCCGGGTTGAACACATGCACCCCGGCCGGGGCGATGGGTTTCTTAAAATAGAGGGACGTCACCTCCTGCGGGTCCCGCTGCTCGATCGGGATCTCTTTTCCGCTTCTCAAACTCAAATCCAGCGTCGAGAAAGGCGCCACGCAATAAAACGGGACTTTGTGGTGACGCGCAAGGACGGCAAGGCTGTAGGTGCCGATCTTGTTGGCGAAATCACCGTTGGCCGCGATGCGGTCAGCCCCCACAAAGACGGCATCAATGCGTCCCAGGCGCATCAGGTCGGCCGCCATATTATCGCAGATCAATGTCACGTCGATCTTGTTGCGCAAAAGCTCCCACGTCGTCAATCGCGCCCCCTGCAGGAGCGGCCGTGTTTCACAGGCATAGACCTTGATCGACTTGCCTTCCTCGCGGGCGCGGTAAAAAACGCCCAGGGCCGTGCCATAACCGCTCGTCGCCAGGCCCCCGGCGTTGCAAACGGTCAAAAGGCTGTCCCCGTCCTTGATAAGACAGGCGGCATGGCGACTCATCTGAAAACACATCCGGATGTCTTCACTTAAAACAGCATCTGCTTCCTTTTTGAGAAATATAAGAAGCCTCTTTTTGTCCTCCCCTTCATGCGCCTCGACGACGCGGACCATGCGATCCAGGGCCCAGGAGAGGTTGACGGCCGTTGGCCTGGAAGACGCCAGATACCTGCGGATCCGGCGGGCTTCACGCAGGAGGCCCGGCCACGTCTTGACCTTAGACCTCCTCAATCCAAGGACAAACCCCATGGCTGCGGCAATGCCGATCAGGGGCGCCCCTCTCACCTTGAGTTTCTTGATCGCCTGCCAAACGCAAGAGATATCCCTGCAATGTTCATAGGCCAAGGCCACCGGCAGCCTTGTCTGATCGATAATACAGACATGGTCGCCTTCCCAAAAGATAGGGTTCACAAAGATATTTTTCATCATACGGCTCGCTTTCCGGTATTTATCTAGCGCATGACCAGCCTTAAGAAGAAATTCTTGCGCACGTCTATCGCCCCATGGGGACAAACCTCCTGGCAACACAGGCACAGGATGCATCGGGAGCGATCGATACGGATGCCTTTCTTGCTGAGGCGAACCGCCCCTGCCGGGCAGCTCTTCTGACAGATACCGCAGAGCTTGCAGCGAGATGCATCCACATAAGGCTTGAACGACAAAAAAGCCGTCAATAAACGACTCAGGACTTTTGGCATCCGCGGGAGTTTCGCCAGGATGCTCGCCTTCGGAAGCCTGAAAGACGCCGCCACAAAATCGCTCAAAGGGCCGCCCAGGACGTCGATATCCCGAAGATGCTGAGGCCCCAGGCCGCGTTTGGCGGCCTCCTTGTTCGTCGGAACAACAAAGGCATCCTGACGCATCAAATGCGCCAGGACCATGTCCACACACACGCCGTTGGCGCCGGCCGCGATCAGGCCCATGTGTTTGAGCGTACCTGCCGAACCTGGCCCGTCGCCTTCCATGGCCGTGATCCCGTCAACAATATTCAGGTCAGGCCTCCGCGCTTCATAAATATCGACAATCACCCGGCTCAAATCCAGGGCCTTGGGATGGTCAAAATGGATCTTCATCTTGTGCATGCCGACGACCAGGCCGAAAAGATTCTTAAGACAGGCCGTCAGGAGCGTAAAACCATGGGTCTTGAACTTAGGGACATTGACCAGACGGTCGCAAGAAAATGCCCAGGGCGTCAGAGGATAGCCTTTGACAAGGCGGCTCTTGGTGAAATAGACGAGTTCAACGCCCTCCTCTTCACAAACCCTCCTGATGCCGGAAACCTCATAGACCTTGTTAATATCTTTTTTTTCGCCCCACACGCTCGGCGAATCCCCGCAGACGATATGCTTTGTGACCGGACGAAGCAGACGGATGACGGCGCGCACGACTTCGGGATGCGTATCCACGCCTTTCTGGGGTTCGGCATCCGTCAGGAGATTCGGCTTGACCAACACCTTCTCTCCGGGCTTCACAAAGCATTCGATACCGCCCAGAAGGCAGACAGCTTCTTCCACCGCCGCCTGCACCTGCGCGGTCTCATAGCTTGCACACCTCACCAGAGAAACCCTATGGTCCGTCATGGCGTTATTTGAAAGAACTGCCTGGCATTCTTTGTCGTCTGGGCACAAACCTTCTCAACATCGATGCCTTTGACGCGGCTGACCTCACGGGCCACCTCAACGACATTGGCCGGCTCGTTGCGCTTGCCCCTTTTGCCCTCGGGCGAAAGATAAGGCGCGTCCGTTTCCAAAAACATCTTCTCCAGAGGGACCGAACGGACGAGATCGCGCAGGCCCTGGGCTTTCTTATAGGTGATGTTCGCCGTAAAAGAAATAAAAAAACCCATGTCCAGGCACGCCGACAAAAAATCCGCGCTCCCCGAAAAACAATGCACGACGATACCGGGGATGCCCTTCGTCACTTCAGGCGTCAGCATCCGAAGCATATCGGACTCGGCATTACGGCAGTGGACCACCAAAGGTTTTGTCGTCCTGGCGGCCAGGGCCAGAAAACGGCCGAACACTTCGCGCTGGGCCGACGGCTCCGAAAGATTACGGAAAAAATCCAGGCCCACCTCGCCGATCGCGACCACTTTCGGCTCTTGGCCGAGTTTCTCGATCTCGGCAAAGGCCGCGACATCGCACGCCTTGGCATCATGGGGATGAATGCCGACGGTCGCGAACACCTCGGGGTATGCCCGGCTCAATGCCACGGCGCGACGGCTCCCTTCCAGGCTCGAACCGACATTGATCATGGCCTCGACGCCGGCGGCCTTTGCCGCTGCCAGCACCTGCGGGCGGTCGGAGTCGAATTCAGGAAAATCCAGATGGCAGTGGGTATCAATTAACAATGACTTCTCCTAAAAATAAACCCTAAACCCGAAATCCTAAACTCTAAACAAATCCAAAACCTCTCAAATCCAAAATCCAAAACAGCCATTTTGAATATTTGAGTTTTGCGTTTGGTGTTTGTTTAGGATATTCCGCCGGAGGCGGATCAGCCCTGGCTTGGCCTTCGGCCAAGCCAGGGCTGAAGGTTTTAGGGTTTAGAGTTTCTTTCCTTGCTGCGACGAATTCCTATCCTTTGTCCTCCACGATGATCCTCGGAAATAAAGGTTCACCCTTGGCGACGCGGTCACCCTTGAGTTGAGACAAGATTTTGGCGGATGTCTGCGGCATAAAGGGCGCCAATTCAGCGGCCGCCTGGCGCAACACCAGGAACATGACAGAGAGAAAATCCTCCAATTCTTCTGTCTTGCCTTCTTTCTTCAGGTTCCAGGGCTTTGTCTCTTCCACAAACTTATTCGCGTCGCCGATCACATCCCAGACGAACTGAAGGGCCGCGATGAAATCCAGCTTGTCCAAGACCATATCCACGGACACGGAAAGCTTTTCGAGCTTGGCCAGAATCGAGGAACCCAGGGCCGAAACGGCCCTGTCCTTGCGCAAAACGGGAATGCGGCCGTCGATATACTTCTCCGACATCGTCAGCGTCCTGTAAACGAGATTGCCCAGGTCGTTGGCCAAGTCTCCGTTGAAACGCTTGATGAGCGCCTCCCGGGAAAAAACGCCGTCCAACCCGAAGGGAACATCGCGCAAAAGGAAATAACGGTAAACGTCTATGCCGAACTCGTCGATGATATCCAGGGGATTGACGACATTCCCGCGGCTCTTGGACATTTTTTCTTCGCCGACCTGCCACCATCCGTGCGCGAAGATCCTGTGCGGCACAGGCAACCCGGCCGCGTGCAGCATGATCGGCCAGATAACCGCATGCTGACGCAGGATATCTTTGCCCATCAAATGAAGGACGGACGGCCAGAAGGCGTCGAATTTTTTAAGGTCTGCAGGATATCCCAGCGCGCTGATATAGTTGATCAGCGCATCGAACCATACGTATGTCACGTGATCAGGCGAAAAGGGCAAAGGGATCCCCCAGCTCAGGCGGCTCCTGGGGCGGGAAACGCACAGGTCGGTCAGGGCATTCTCTTCCAGAAAGCTCAAGACCTCGTTGCGGCGGGATTCCGGCTGGATAAAATCAGGGTTGTCCTTGATATACTGGAGGAGCCACGCCTGGTGATGGGAGAGCTTAAAAAAATAATTCGATTCCTTGATGCGTTCGATCGGCCTCTTGCAATCCGGGCACAATCCGCCTTCGGCCTGCTTTTCCGTCCAGAAAACTTCGCAGGGCACGCAATAAAGGCCTTCATAATCGCCAAGCGTCAACTCGCCTTTGTCATAAAGGAGCTGCAGGAAATACCCGACGGCCTTGATGTGGCGGGCCTCGGTCGTGCGGATAAAATCGTCATAGCTGATGTCCAACTTTTTCCAGGTCTCTTTGAAGCGCGGGATGATGCCGTCCACGAATTCCTGCGGCGTCTTGCCCGCCTCCTGCGCGGCCCGCAGCACCTTCTGTCCGTGTTCGTCGGTGCCGGTGAGAAAATACACATCCCATCCGCGCTGTCTCTTGTGACGGGAGAGGACGTCGGCGGCGATCGTCGTATAGGAGTGGCCGATATGCGGCAGGCCGTTGACGTAGTATATGGGTGTTGTGACATAGAACGTTTTCATTATTTTATCTTGTAGGTCACTTCAATCAGTTTGCCGTCCTCCAACAGGACGCTGGCTTTTCTCTTGAGGATATTAATGGAGATCACTTTCCCTTTGCCTTCAGGCGTTTCGACGCGCTCGCCTTCCCGCGGAAGCCCCTTGCACATCTCTTTATAGTGTTTATGCTCAAAGGAGAGGCAGCACATGAGGCGGCCGCAGAGGCCGGAGATCTTCGGCGGGTTGAGCGGCAGGTTCTGGTCTTTGGCCATCCGGATCGTCACGGGTTCGAAATCTTTCAGGAACCTGCAACAACACAACTCCTTGCCGCACGGACCGAACCCTCCCAGGATCTTGGCTTCGTCCCTGACCCCGATCTGGCGCAGTTCGATACGCGCCTTAAAGATCTTGGCCAATTCCTTGACCAGCTCCCGGAAATCCACGCGGCCCTCGGCCGTGAAATAAAAAAGGATCTTGGAACGGTCAAAGGCATATTCGGCGCCGACCAGTTTCATGTCGAGCTTATGCTCTTCGATCTTCTTGGAACAGGTGACCGAGGCCTCCTGAGCCCTCTTCCTATTGTCCTGGATCTGCCTGAGGTCGGCATCCGTCACGACCCTGAGGACCTTCTTGACGGATTCATCGACCTTTTCCGTCAATACGGGGTCGGTAACGACCTGGCCGTAATCGACACCCCGCTCCACTTCAACGATGACCATGTCGTTGTTCTTGATCTGCAGCCCCTCTGCGCGGCAACAAAAGACAGAACCCATTTCCCTCAATCTCACCTGTGCAATGACTTCCATAAAATGAATCTCTCCATACTCGCGAGGTAGTCCAGAAAGGGCAGGTCTCCGCATACCACATAGAGGAGGACCTAGCCCAAAAAGGGCAGGTCTCCGCATACCACATAGAGGAGGACCTAGCCCGGAAAGGACAGGCCTTCCTTTTCCGAACAAGGAAGGGCCTATCTTCGCCGCATGCTGCGGCTCGATCAAGCGATTTTTTGCAGTTCAGAATTCAGACGGGCCAATGCCAGCCTCATATTAACGTTGGCCTTCAGATCGGCTGTCGTCTGGGCCACAAGCTTCAATGCCCCCTCCAATACCTCGGGATTCAGCTTTCGTGAAAGGTGCATTATATCATCAATCCTATCGGCGTTTATGAAATATTTTTTCTCGGCTGAGATTTTAGCGACGAGGATATCCCGCAGCCAGCCCGCCAGAAGATAGAGCGCCATCTCTGTCTCCTGCCTCGACTCTTTTTTTGGCGAAGCCCCACGGCCCTGGCTTCCCAACAGCCCCACCTCTCCTTTCATCCATGCGGCGGCCAGGCGGTTCCTCTGCATAAAAACCTTTTCCTGATGGAACCGCAAGGCCGCCTCCATGCAGCCCTCGGAGATACGCGAAAGATAAAAGGCTTCATCTTCGCCGACTCCATGGTCCCTGCGAAGGACCTCAAAGATCACGGACTCCTGCAGGCTGCTGAAAACGATCCGCTGGCAGCGCGAGACGATCGTCGGCACCATCGCCTTCAAGCTGGTTGCCAAAATGATGATGACCGTATCCGGCGCCGGCTCCTCCAGTGTCTTCAAGAGCGCATTGGAGGATTCATCGTTCAGAGCGGCGCCGTCCGAGATGATAAGGACCTTCGTCGAAGATTCAAAACCTTTGAGGGAGAGCCGGCGGCAGGCCTCGCGGACGGCGTCGATCCTGATAAATTGACCGTCAGGCGAAAGGACCTGGATGTCGGGATGGTTGGCGGCGTCCGCCTTCCTGCAGGACGGGCATGCATCACAAGGCTCGGCCTGGCGGGAAGCCGGACACACCAGAAGCTTGGCGAAGCTTATCGCAGCTTTTGACTTGCCGACGCCCGCCGGGCCGACGAAGATATAGGCGTGGCTCGCGCGGCCCCGCAAAAAGGCGCCCTTCAGGAGCGCGACGGCCTTTTCTTGTCCAAGGATTTCTTTAAAAGACACGACTCAACGATCTCCCTTATCTTCGCCTGGGTCTCCCGGATAGAAGGCTGGACACGGACCGTCTTGATCCTGGCGGGATACTTCCCGGCTAAGGTCCGATAGCCTTTTTTGACGCGGTTGTGGAAAGCATCGGGCCGCGATTCGATCCTGTCGGGTGAAGATGTTCTTCTCAACCTATCCCTGCTCTCCCAGGAATCAAGCAGCAGCGTCAGGTCGGGGGTCAGCCCTCCCGTCGCCCAGCGCCCCGTTTTCTCCAAAACCGCAATATCCAGGCCGCAACCGTATCCCTGATAGGCAAGGGTCGAATCCTGGAACCTGTCGCAGAGAACAACCATGCCCTGCGCCAACGCGGGCCGGATCACCTCTTCAACTAGCTGGGCGCGAGACGCCATATACAGGAGCATCTCCGTCGCCACCGACATCTTGTCGTTTTTTTTGTCCAAAAGGATCCGGCGGATCTTCTCACTCAGGATTGTCGAGCCCGGCTCGCGGATGAAGAGAGTTTCCAAACCGCGCGTCCTCAGGTATCGGCTCAGGAGTTTTGCCTGCGTGCTCTTGCCGCTCTTTTCGCATCCTTCGAATGTGATGAACATCCCTCTGGAACGCATCCTATGCCGCCTTCTTCGTATCTTCAATGCTGACGCCGTGGGCCTTCAGATAATCACGGATCTCATCGGCCCGCTTGAAATCTTTTTTCTGCCGTGCCTCCTGGCGTTCCTGGACCAGCTTCTTGACATCTGCCGGCAAGAGCGTTTCCGCCGCGGCCGAGCCCGCCGGCGGCGCCGTCTTGAGCCTGACGGAAGAGCCGATCACCTGTGCGCGCGAGGCGCTTTCGATCTTGAAACCTAAGACTTCCGCCAGTTCCAGGAGAAGACGGCAGGCCTGAAGGGCCACGCCCCTGGAACGGACCGACGACAAAAGCTTATTGCCGACGGTCACAATATCGAACAGGACGGCCAGGCCCTGCGCTGTGTTGAAATCATCATCCATGGCCTCTTCAAAGCGCCGGCGGAATTCCTGGAGTTCGACGGGATATCCAACCAAAGACTTGATCTTGGCGATGCCGCGGCGCGCCGCATGCGCCCGGTCCACAAATTCTGCCATCTTGTCTAAGGCCCTGCGGCTATTCTTCAACCCGTCAAAAGTGAAATCTATAGGAGAACGATAATGGGCCGAGAGGAAGAAAAGCTTCAGGATATCGGGTGAAAACTGCTTCAAAACATCCTGGATCGTATAGAAATTCCCGAGGGACTTCGACATCTTGCGGCCATCAATGGTCAACAGGCCGTGATGGATCCAGTATTTGGCAAAAGGCTTGCCTGTCAGGGCCTCGGCCTGCGCGATCTCGTTCTCATGATGAGGAAAGATAAGGTCCAGCCCTCCGGCGTGGATATCCAAAGACTCGGTCTTCAGATAATACATGCTCATCGTGGAGCACTCGATGTGCCAACCGGGGCGGCCCGGACCCCACGGACTCGGCCAGGCCGGCTCGCCTTCTTTGGATTTTTTCCAGAGTGCGAAATCCAGGGGGTCTTTTTTCTTCTCATCCTTCTCGATCCTGACGGCCGTCATCATCTCATCGAGGGTCTGGCCCGAGAGCTTGCCGTAATCCTTGAAAAGCCTGACCGAAAAATACACATCCCCATCGATGACATAGGCGGTGCCCTTGGCGATCAGCTTGCCGATATGCGCGATCATCCCGGGGATATTCTCGGTGGCCAGGGGCTCCACATCGGCCCTGGCGATCCCCAGCGCCGCCAGGTCTCTCTCGTAACTCTTGATATAACGGGCGCGGATATCGTCGAACGCGACGCCGTCCTGGCGGGCGCGGTTGATGATCTTGTCGTCCACATCGGTGATATTCCTGACCAAGGTCACACGGAAACCGCGATACTGGAGGTATTTCTTGATGACGTCGAAAATATAAAGGCTGCGCGCGTGCCCGACATGACAGTCGTCATACACCGTCACCCCGCAGGTATACATCTTGACCTTGCCGGGAACGTGAGGGACCAGGTCTTCCTTTTTTCTTGAAAGGGAGTTATAGATCGAGATCATGATCTTATTTGAGCTTTTTTTCCAGGTCTTTGATGCGCTCTTCCAACTCTTCGAGAGACTGCATCAGGGGATCGAGGACATGGATGTGGTCCAGGAGCCTGTCGATCTTCTTTCCATCCTGCCTGGTGATATGCCCGGGGACGCCCACCACCGTCGCATTCGGCGGGACGTCCCTGAGGACGACGGCATTGGCGCCGATATAGGAATTCTCGCCCACCGTGATGTTCCCCAGGACCTTGGCGCCTGTGCCGATGACGACGTTATCGCCGATATTCGGATGGCGTTTGCCTTTTTCCTTGCCGGTCCCGCCGAGGGTGACGCCCTGGTAAAGGGTCACATTCTTGCCGACAACGGAGGTCTCGCCGATCACGACACCCATCCCGTGATCGATAAAAAGCCCGTCGCCGATCTGCGCGGCCGGATGGATCTCGATGCCGGTAAAGAAACGGGAGACCTGCGACAGCCATCGCGGCAAAAACGGGATCCTCACGCGATACAAGGCATGGGCGATCCGGTGCATCACCAGCGCCTGGAGCCCCGCATACAGAAGGACCACTTCCAGATAATTACGCGCGGCCGGGTCTCTATCGAAAACGGCGTCGACTTCCTTTTTAAAAACGATCAGGACAAAAACGATCCATGCCAACAGCAGGATCACGAACGCACCTACGACATGCATAAAGATAGCCATGACGTCCTCTCTTTTCTCCCCCGCTTGCCTCTGAAAAATCCCCCGCCGGCTCTCACCTTGCGCGCCAGAGGTCAAATACAAAAAAATTATTTAAAGGCCTTCGTCTTTTTGATCATGGCCACGGCATAGGCCGCGGCGGCGCGCCCGTGCCCGATCTCGCCGATCCCCTCATGGGTCGTGGCCTTGATGGAAATCTTTTCACAGCCCACCCCAAGCACCGCACCGATCTTCGCCCTCATCCCGGCGACAAAAGGCGCGATCTTCGGTTTTTCCAGGATCACCATCACATCGGCATTCGAGACGATAAAATGCCTGCGTCTCAGGAGCCGAGCCACCTGTTCCAGGAGTTTAAGGCTTGAAATATTGCGGGTGGTCGGGTCTCCCGGCGGAAAGTGCAACCCAATATCGCCCGCCCCCATGGCGCCCAACAGGGCGTCGCAGAGGGCATGCAGGACGACATCCGCATCCGAATGCCCGAGAAGCCCTTTAGCAAAGGGAATCTCGACTCCCCCCAGCATGAGCTTTTTTTTAGGGGCAAACCGATGAATATCGTAACCAATACCGACCTTATAATCCATCTCAAATAACTTTTAAGTTTATGGGATTCGCTGAGATTGTAGCGTCTATTGAGTCAAAACTCTATGAACTCAAGAAACCCAGAAGGCTCAAAGAACTATTCCAAGGCCCTGATGCCCAGAATGGCATCGGCAAAAACCAGGTCTTCCTGTGTCGTGATCTTGATATTGAAATAGGACCCCAGAACAACCTTGACCCTTTTTCCCATCTTTTCGACCAGCGAAGCGTCGTCGGGAACGCCGAGCTTGCTGGAACGCAGGTAGGCCTTCTGGATCAGCTCCCTCTCAAAGACCTGCGGCGTCTGTATTTCCCAGAGATAATCCCGCTTCAGCGTTTCATCGACTTCCATACGGTGGTTCAACCTCTTGACGGTCGGCTTGACGGGGACCCCCAGCACGGCCGCCCCGCATGTCCTGGCTTCCTCGATCACGCGCGTGATGCTTCCTTCATCCACAAAAGGCCTCACGCCGTCGTGGATCAGGACGAATTTTGTCTTCATATCCACGACCTCCAGGCCGTTCCTGACCGACTCCTTGCGCGAGGCGCCGCCCGCGATCACACGAGCGACCTTGGTCAGCTTGAATTTCCTGACGAAAGAACGCGCCTCCTCCAGGCCATCGGGATTAAAGATCAAAACGATCTCATCGATCAAGGGATGGGCCTGAAAAACTTCCAGCGTATAAACGATGATCGGCTTGTCCTTGATCTCAATCAGCGGCTTGGCCAGGTTGAGGTGCATCCTGGAACCGAGTCCGGCGGCGGGAATCAGGGCTGTGATCTTGCATCCTTCAGGCATGGCTTAAATATTATCCTGCCAGAGACAGGTCCCGCCAGACGTCATGATGTCTGGCGAGGCGAGCCTTCAGGCTTGGCGAAGACCATGCGTCCGGCCTGTGTCTGCAGGACCGACGTAATGGAGACGCGGACAGACTGGCCGATAAACCGGCGGGCGTCTTCCACGACGACCATCGTCCCATCATCGAGATAGGCGATCGCCTGATTATGCTCTTTTCCTTCCTTGATAGGCTTCACTTCCAGAGCCTCTCCCGGCAAAACGACGCTCTTCAAGGCGTTGGCCAGCTCATTGATATTCAGGACTTTGACCCCCTGGAGTTCCGAAATACGGTTGAGATTGAAATCCACCGTAAAGATCTTGGCCTCAAGCAGCTTGGCCAGTTTGACCAGTTTGCCGTCGACGTCGCGCGTATCTGGAAAATCCTCCTCATGGACAACGAGATTGAAACGCGTATCGCTGCGGACCATGTGCAGGATCTCCAGGCCTCTGCGCCCCCGCTGACGCTTGACGGCGTCTGCCGAATCGGCGATCGTCTGAAGTTCTTTTAAGACAAAACGCGGCACGACGAGGCGCGCTTCGACAAAAGAGGTCTTGAGGATATCGACGACGCGGCCATCGATGATGGCGCTCGTATCCAGGATGATCGTATCGGCCTTCTCATCCTGGCGCCGGAACTTGACATAGGGAATGATCAGGTTGAACTCATCCCTGCCTCTCAGGGCGATGGCCATGCCCAGATAGGCAAAAGACAACGTCAGGACGTAAGCAGAGATGTCTTTCATGGATTTATCCAGAGGAAAAAGTGCAAAAAGCGCGGAGGTCATCAGGCGTGAGATGATCAAACCCAGGATCAGCCCGAAGACGGCGCTCGACAAACCCCTGACCGAAATACCACGCATACCGGCCTCCAGCATGATGATGAGAAGGCCGAAACCAAAACCGCTCAAGGATGTCCAATAGATATTAAAACCGTTGGCATCGCCGATCTGATAGCCGACGATCGTCGAACAGATCAAGAACAGGATCCTGATGAACAACATCGTCATATTCATAAAATACTCTCCTCTTTATGGACGCCGATCGGCGCCGTGTATGATAAAAAATGTATACGGATCACGCCTTGCCCCAGAGGGCCCTTATGGCCTCTGAAAGGTCGGACACAGGGATAAGCTTCAGCCCCGTTTCCTTCCACTCCCGCAAGGCCTGCGCATTGCTCCGGGGAAGGATGCACTTCTTAAATCCAAGTTTCTGCGCCTCGTTGACCCTCAGGCTGATATTAGCTACGCTGCGGACCTCCGAACCCAGGCCCACTTCGCCGAGGAGGACCGTATCGAACGCTATGATCTTATCCTCAATGCTCGAAGCGACAGCCAGGCAAACGGCCAGGTCGATCGCCGGGTCATCGATCTTCATGCCGCCGACGACATTCACAAAAATATCCTTATCGAACAATTTAAGCGACAGCCGTTTTTCCAGGACCGCGGCCAGCAGGCTCAGCCGGTTATAATCGATCCCCTGGGCCTTGCGCCGCGTCACACCGAAATTCGCCTTTGAGACCAGGGCCTGGACTTCGATCAGGATCGGCCGCGTCCCTTCCAGGACGGGCACAACGGCGCTGCCCGAAACCTCTTTGGGCCTCTCCGCCAGAAATATCTCCGACGGATTCCTGACCTCCTCTAGGCCCTTCGGGCCCATTTCGAAAACGCCGATCTCATTCGTGGAACCGAACCTGTTCTTGATGGCCCTCAGGATGCGATAGCTCGAAAAACGCTCTCCCTCGAAATACAGGACCGTATCCACGATGTGCTCCAAAACCCGCGGCCCGGCGATCATCCCTTCTTTGGTGACATGCCCGATCAAAACGATCGAGATCCCCGTCTGCTTGGCCAGCTGTGTCAGGATCCCGGCGCACTCACGGACCTGGCTGACGCTTCCGGCGCTCGACGACAAGCCGGGAGAATAAACCACCTGGATCGAATCGATAACGACAAGGTCCGGAAGAAATTTTTTAACGGCGTCTATGACGGCATCCAGATCCGTCACATTGACGATAAAAAAAGAATCCTGAGGGCCGGCCCCCAGGCGGTCGGCGCGCATCTTGGTCTGCTGAATGGACTCTTCGCCGCTGACATAGAGGATCTTTTTGCCTGTATGCGCCAGCTGCTGGCACAGCTGGAGCGAGATCGTCGATTTGCCGATGCCAGGGTCCCCACCCACCAAAACCACAGATCCGCGCACCACGCCCCCGCCCAGGACGCGGTCGAGCTCGTGTATGCCGACCTTCATGCGTTCCTGTTCCAACGAATCAACCGTATGCAAAAGGACGGGTTCACGGTAGGAGGCGCCGCGGGAAGCGGAACGGACGACCGTTTCTTCCTCAACGAATGAATTCCAGCTGGAGCAGTCCGGACAACGGCCGAGCCATTTAGGCGAACTGAAACCGCAATTCTGGCAGACGAAAGCCGCCTTTGTCTTTTGAACCCTTGTCATTGCGCCTCTTTCGGCCGATAGAGGAGCTTCCATGGGTGCTTCTTCAGGTCAGCGAACATTTCTTCGATATCCGTGTAGAGCCTGTCGTCCGTAAAGAGCTTGCCGATCGTTCCGCGGCCTTCATGCATATCGGTCAAGACGCTGTCCAGGGCATTGAGGGTGCCCTTCGCCTGCAAGGCGATATCTTTGGCCAGGTCTGTCACCTCCTGGACGCTCGTCGGGTCTTCACCCACCAGAAGGCTGTCGGCCACGAGAAGCTTGTTATAATCCTCACCCGGAATGATCTCGAGATATTTTTCGCCCAGGAGCCCCAGCGTATTGACCCATGCCCGGGAATTGAACGGGATCTGCGTGTCGCCGTCCACCCAAATGCGGATAAAAACCGCCGGTTTTCCGTCGGTACTATGCGTCAGCTTGATCTCCTTGACTTCGCCTTTGTCGACGCCAGCCACGCGCACGGGCGCGCCGATCTTGATGCCGTTGGCGAAACCGAATTTGACGCGAAGATGATAACCGCTGGCCGTCAGCTTGACATCGCCAATCCTGAAAATAAACCAACACAGGATCACAAGGCCGACAAAAACAAAAATACCGACTTTAAACTCCAGGGACTTCGTGTTTTGCGCCATGGAACCTCCCATAAAATGATGGTACGATGAATAGCTTTTATGATTCAAAATTCCATAACCCGCAACGCCATAACATGGTCACCCAGCATTCGTCGAGACAGAATTCTGGCCGTCCGTGATCGGCCCGTGGGCCGCACCCGTAATGAACTGATGAACATAAGGATTGTGGGAATAGCGGATCTCGTCCGGCGTACCCTCCGCTATGATCTTTCCTTCATAAAGCATGGCGATCCGGTCCGCCACCTTATAGGCGCTCCTCATGTCGTGCGTCACGACGATGGAAGTGACTTTAAGCTTATCGTGCAGTTCGTCGATCAACTGGTTGATCGCGTCCGCCGTGATAGGGTCCACACCTGTCGTCGGTTCGTCATACAGGATGATCTTGGGGCGCGTACAGATCGCGCGCGCCAGCGCCACGCGTTTCTTCATGCCGCCGCTCAGATCGGCAGGCATATAAAGCTCAACGTCATACAGCCCAACAAGCGCCAAAGACTCCTTGACGCGTTTGTCGATCTCGGATTGCGCCATGTTCATGTGCTCGCGCAGGATAAACCCGACATTTTCCCCCACCGTCAGCGAATCGAAAAGGGCACCGCCCTGAAAAACCAGGCCGATCTCCATATGGAGCTCATTAAGCTCCCGGCCGTGCAAGGCCAGGACATCCCTGCCTTCCACACGCACGTTCCCCTCGTCTGGCTCCAGGAGGCGGACGATGTGCTTGAGCGTCACGCTCTTGCCAACGCCCGAACGGCCGATGATG
The DNA here is from genome assembly GCA_002421805.1 of Candidatus Omnitrophica bacterium UBA6210. Taxonomy (GTDB): domain Bacteria; phylum Omnitrophota; class Gorgyraeia; order Velamenicoccales; family Velamenicoccaceae; genus Velamenicoccus. The sequence continues at coordinate 156,234 of DISM01000006.1, read as the reverse complement.
ACCTTGGTCTCGCCTTCTTCGACGGTCAGGCCCATGTGGTCCAGGACCTGTTTTCCGCCGAGGTTTTTCGAAACGTTTATCAGTTCGATCATCGCCATCGCAACACCCTATTTCACAAAGAAGTAAAACAATGCCGTAAAGAAACAGTCTGCCGCAATAATCATGATAAATGTGTTGACGACCGACATGGTCGTTGCCTTGCCGACGCCTTCCGCCCCGCCGCGCACATTCAAACCTTCGTAACAGGCGACGAGAGCAATGATCATGCCGAAGACGATGGTCTTGACCAGACCCGTGAAAAGATCCTTGTAGACAAGGGTCCCGAACGTCATGTTCATGTACAGGCTGGAACGAATGCTCAAATGGTAGACCCCGATCAGGTAGCCGCCGAAAATACCGATGGCGTTGGCGAAAAGTGTCAGGATCGGCAGCATAAACGTCATGCTCAAGAACCTCGGTACAACGAGATACTTGATGGGGTTGGAGCCGAGCGTCACCAGGGCATCGACCTGTTCGGTCACGGCCATCGTCCCGAGTTCCGCCGTGATGCCGGCGCCGCTGCGGCCGGCGACGATCAGGGCCGTGATCACAGGCCCGAGTTCGCGCGTCAAAGAGACGGCGACGATGCTGGCAATGTAGATCTCGCTCGACATCTTCTGCATGATATAGGCGGTCTGCAGCGCCAGGATCACGCCGATAAAGAATGAAACAAGGGCCACGATCGGCAGGCTGTCGACCCCCACCTTTTTGGCCTGTTCAAAAATACGGCCTCCCCCCAGAGGCCTGGCAGGGATAAGAACGACCGCCTGAAGGCCCAAGCTCACGATGCCGCCGATAAAATGGACCAGGGACAGGACTTTGGCGCCAAGCGCCATATAAAACGTCTTTCTTAAAAGAAACATACGCACTCCACGGCAAAACAACACAACTTAGCTCTGATCAAAAGACAATTCTTCCCTGTCCTTTTTTTTGCCGATCCGGACCGTGCTGCCCTCTTTGATCCTGCTGCCGATGATCTCTTCGGCCAGCGGGTCTTCAATATAGCGCTGGATCGTCCGCTTCAACGGCCTGGCGCCGAACACGGGGTCGAAACCTTTCTCGGTCAGAAATTCCTTTGCTTCCTGGTTGAGGCTCAGGATCACTTTTTGGTCGCTCAAACGCGCCTGCACTTCTGCGATCTCAATATCGATGATCCTGAAGAGATCGCTCTTCTCCAAAGGACGGAAGACGATAACGTCATCGATCCTGTTCAGGAATTCCGGCTTGAAGGTCTTCTTGACCTCCTCCAAGAGCCGTTCCTTCATCTGCTGATAGGACATATCCCCGCTTTGCGCCTTAAATCCCAGAGCGCCCTGCTTGCGCAGAAGCTCCGCCCCGACATTGGAGGTCATGATGATGATGCAATTGCGGAAATCGACCTTGCGACCGAAACTGTCGGTGAGACGCCCGTCCTCCAAAACCTGCAGGAGAATATTGAAAACGTCGGGATGCGCTTTTTCGATCTCATCCAGAAGGATGACCGCATACGGACGGCGCCGGATCTTCTCCGTCAATTGGCCGCCCTCTTCGTAACCCACATATCCCGGAGGCGCGCCCACGAGGCGCGAGACATTGAATTTCTCCATATATTCCGACATATCCAGCTGCAAGAGGGCATTCTCATCCCCGAACATAAACTCCGCCAGCGCCCGGGCCAATAACGTCTTTCCGACGCCGGTGGGCCCCAGGAAGATAAACGAACCGATGGGCCGACGCGGGTCTTTGATCCCCGCGCGGGACCGCCTGACCGAACGGCCGATCACCGCCAAAGCCTCATCCTGGCCGACGACCCTCTGGCGCAGCTCTTCTTCGATCTTCAGAAGCTTCTCGCTCTCTTTCTGCTCGAGCCTGACGATCGGGATGCCCGTGATCTTGGAAACGATGGTCGCGATATCCTCTTCCGTGATCTTGGGCCGGGACTTGGCGCGCTCCTCCTGCCATTTCTTCTTTTCTTCGTCAAGCTTTTGCCGGGCCTGGCGTTCCTGGTCCCGCAGGGAAGCCGCCTTCTCAAAATCCTGGTTCTTGATGAAGATCTCTTTCTCTTTCTTGAGCTCCTCGACGTTCACCTCCAATTGCTTGATGTTGGGAGGAACGATGAGCGTGGCGAGGCGGGCGCGGGAGCCGGACTCGTCCAAAAGATCGATCGCTTTGTCAGGAAGAAACCGGCCGCTGATGTAACGATCGGAGAATTTCGCGGCCGCTACAATGGCCTCATCGAGGTATTCGACGTTGTGGTGGCGCTCGTATTTGTCGCGCAACCCTTTGAGGATCTCCACTGTCTCCTCGACGGAAGGCGGATCCACCATGATCGTCTGGAACCGGCGTTCCAGCGCGGCGTCTTTCTCGATATATTTGCGGTATTCGTCCGGCGTCGTGGCGCCGATGCACTGGATCTCTCCGCGCGACAACGCGGGCTTCAGGATGTTGGAGGCGTCGATCGCACCTTCCGCGGCCCCGGCCCCCACGAGCATATGGAGCTCGTCGATAAAGATCATGACGTCACGCGAACGCTTGATCTCATCCATGACGGCCTTGATCCTCTCTTCAAACTGGCCGCGGTATTTTGTCCCGGCGATCATGAGCGCCAGGTCCAGCGCTACGATGCGTTTGCCGATCAAAACCTCGGGGACGTTCGACATGACAATCTGCTGAGCCAGACCTTCGACGATGGCGGTCTTGCCGACGCCCGCCTCGCCTAAAAGCACGGGATTGTTTTTCGTGCGTCTGGCCAAAATCTGGATGACGCGTTCGATCTCATTCTTCCTGCCGATGACGGGGTCGAGCTTTCCTTCGCGCGCCAAAGCCGTCAGATCGCGGCCAAAAGCATCCAGGGCCGGCGTCTTGGATTTGCTCTGGGGCTGCGCGCCGAATCCGGGCGTCGCAGACCCCAGAAGTTCCATGATCTCGCTGCGCACCCGATTCAGGTCAAGGCCGAGATTCAAAAGAACCTGCGAAGCGACACCTTCGCCTTCGCGGATCAACCCCAAAAGCAAGTGCTCGGTGCCGATATAATTATGCCCCAGGGCGCGCGCCTCCTCGGCCGCCAGTTCCAGGGCCTTCTTGGAGCGCGGCGTAAACGGCACGTCCCCCTGGATCTGGGTCGTCGGACCGGGCTGGACGAGTTTCTCAACCTCCAGACGGATGCTCTCGAGGCTCAGGCCCAATTTTTGCAAAACGGCGGCCGCGACACCTTCGCCTTCGCGGATCAACCCCAAAAGCAGGTGCTCGGTGCCGATATAATCGTGATTAAAACGCCTGGCCTCTTCCTTGGCCAGGACAATGACTTTTCTGGCTCTTTCCGTAAAACGATTGAACACATTCACCTCCGACTTGTCTATGGATTTATACTTTCAGGCGTTCGCGAATGATCTGCGCCCGCTTGACATCGCGTTCATTGGCGGATAATTTCTTGCCCTCAAGCTTCTGCAGGTGTGCCGGCTGCGTCAGGATGAAAAGCTCGTTGATCAGGCCGCGCTCCATGTTCTCGATGAGCCCCAGGTCGTTGCCCAGCCGCAGCATGGACAAAAGCTCGACGGTCTCACTGCTCGAAATGATGTGGGCATTCTTGAGGGTGCCGTAAGAACGCCAGATCCTGTCTTCAAGCATCTCGCGATGCTCGGCCAGAAGGACTTCCCTCGCCTTCTGTTCCTGTTCGATGATCTGGCCGATGACGCCCTTAATATTGCCGAGGATCTCCTCTTCCCTCAACCCCAGAGAGACCTGGTTGGAGATCTGGAAAAAATTCCCCGATGCCTGCGTGCCCTCGCCGTAGAGGCCGCGCGTGGTAAAACTTAATTTGGCGATAGCCTCCAGCACCTTATTGATCTGGCGCGACATCACGAGCGCCGGCAGGTGGAGCATAACGGAACCCCGCATGCCCGTCCCTGTGTTCGTAGGGCAGGCCGTCAAGTATCCCCACTCCCGGCTGAAGGCATAAGGCAGGAACCCGGAAAGCTGATCGTCGATGGAATTGATAACGTCCCATGTCTTGTCCAGGTCGAACCCGGATTCCATGACCTGGATGCGCAAATGGTCTTCTTCGTTGACCATGACGGCGACATCTTCCCGCGACGTCACACACAATGCCTTCTGGTTGCTGCGGACCGCATGTTCATTGGACATCAGATGGCGCTCCACCAGGAACTGCTTGTCGATATTGTCGAGCTCCTCCAGGTGCAGGAAGACTGCGCTCTTCAACTCGGCCGTCCGCTCGAACGCAGCCTTGGTCGAAACCAGGACCTGTTCGGCGTCATTTTTCTTGGCCCAATGAGGGAAAGGCGTCTTCTCCAGGTTCCTTGCCAACCGGATCCTTGACGAGATCACGATATCGGAATGGGGACCCGTACCCTTCAGCCAACTGGATACCTGATTGATCAGATCATTCAGATTCATTTTCTTTTTTCGTCTCTTTCTTCTTCTTTTCAGCTTCTTTAATGGCGTCGCGCAGGCGCGCGGCCTCCTCAAACTCTTCGTGATCGACGGCTTCCTGCAACCTTGTCTTGAGCTCCGTCACCGAAGAGCCTCGGACGGACCTGGCGGAAGATTTCAACCCTTCCTGAGGCAGGGACAACGGCGTTTTACCCACATGCTGGCTGGCGCCGTGGATGCGCTTCAAGAGAGGCCCCAGATAGCGCCCGAAGGCCGTGTAACATTCGCTACAACCCAGGCGGCCGATCTTGCGGAAGTCCTCATAGGTCAGGCCGCAAAAAGGACACTGGGTCCCGGCGGCCATCTTCTCGGAACCGCCCAGTTGTTTCGAATAATCCACCAGCCCCGCCAAGAGGTCCGAAAGGCCGAACTGCTGCTCCATCTGGATGCTCTTTTTTTTGGCGCAGTCATCGCAGAGATGGAGCTCGGTCATCTGGTTATCGACGATCTCAGTCAGATGCACGGTCGCCTGATTTTTATTGCAGATGTTACAGAGCATAGCGGACGCCGTCCTTTTTGGTGACCTTCCTGAATTCATTGATCAAGGCCGATGTGTGCTTGCCGACGGCGCCCGTCCCGATCTGGCGGCCGTCGATCATGACGACGGGGATGAGTTCCGCGGCCGTCCCCGTCAGGAACAACTCATCGGCGATATACAACTCAAAACGCGTCACCATGCGCTCGCACGCCTTCAGGCCGGCCTTCGCAGCCACCTCCAAGACGGCCCCGCGCGTGATGCCGTTCAAGACGCCCACGGAAACAGGCGGCGTCACCAGCACCTTATCCTTGACCATGAAGATATTATCGCCCGTGCACTCCGTCACGTAGCCGTTCTGGTCCAGCATCACAGCTTCCGGCGCGCCGGCGTTGATCGCCTCGATCTTTCCCAGGATGTTATTGAGATAATTCAGGGATTTGATCTGAGGATTCAAGGCCTCAGGGATATTGCGCCGGGTCGGAACGGTCACGATCTTCAAGCCCTTATGATACAATTCTGCCGGATAAAGAGCGATCTTGTCCGTAATGATAAAGACAGTGGGACGGCGGCAATTGCGCGGGTCCAGGCCGAGATCACCTTCACCTCTCGTCACCACTGCGCGGATATAGGCGTCTTTGAGCTTATTGGCCTTCAGGGTATCGATGATCGCCTTCTCCATCTGTTTCTTCTCCATAGGGACCTTCAGAGAAATACCCTGTGCCGAAGCGTAGAGCCGGTCGATGTGCTCGCGCAGTTTAAAAACAAGGCAATTATAGGAACGGATCCCTTCGAACACGCCGTCGCCGTAAAGCAGGCCGTGATCGAACACCGACACCTTGGCGTCTTCTTTCTTGATAAGCTTCCCGTTGAAATAAATCAGCATCCTGCCTCCAAGTTATCTTTATCGTTGCGTTAGTTCTTAAACGATCCTGCCATCGAAAATCTTCAAGATCCTGTGGCTGCCACGGGCCAACTCGGGGCTGTGCGTTACCAAGACGACCGTAGCCCCCTTTTCCCTGTTGAGGCGCATCAACAGATCCTGGATATGTTTGCCGGACTCAAAATCCAGGTTTCCCGTCGGCTCATCACAAAAAAGGACCTGGGGATCGTTGATGAGCGCCCGCGCCACGGCCACGCGCTGTTGTTCGCCGCCGGACAACTCCGAAGGCCTGTGTTTCAGCCTCTGCGACAAACCCAGAAAATCCAGAAGCCCTTCAGCCTTCTCCCTGATATCAGATACGCGTTGCGGCCCCCTCTCGACACACGCCGGCAGCATTACATTCTCCAGGGCCGTGAACTCTCTTAAAAGATGGTAAAACTGAAAAACAAAACCGAACATCTTGTTGCGGATCGCGGCTTGGCGCCGTTCATCCATGGTCGTCAGGCACGCGCCGTCGACAAAAACCTCGCCCCGGGTCGGCGTATCCAATCCTCCGAGGATATGCAGCAGGGTCGATTTCCCCGCCCCCGAAGGGCCCACAATGCTTAACATTTCAGACCGCTTGACCTCCAGGCTCACGTCTTTGAGCACGGTCAGCGCTTTCGGACCCTGACGATACGTTTTTTCAAGATGAAGGGCCTTAAGCACTATTCGTACCTCAGGGCATCCGCAGGGACGAGACGCGCCGCCTTGGATGCCGGGTAAATCGTTGCCAGGAAACAAATTAAAAGAGCAGAGCCTGCGATGACGGCCACATCAAACCCGCGCAGCGCCACAGGCAAACGGTCGATATAATAAATATCCTGGGGGAGCTGGATGAACTGATACTTTTTAAGCAAAAGGCACAAAACAATCCCACCTATTATACCAAAAAGGATGCCCCCTGTGCCAATAATTAAACCGCCCCAGGTGAAAATTTTCCTCACCTGCCCCTGCGGGACGCCCACCGCCTTCAAAATGCCTATGTCCTTGGTCTTTTCAACGACCATGACGATCAAAGTACTGATGATATTAAAACAGGCCACGAGCACGATCAAGGTCAGGATCACGAACATCGCCAGCTTCTCCAGGGCCAAAGCCGCAAAAAAATTCTTATTGATATCCATCCAGGTGCGGCTGTGAAGGCCCGCCGGCAAAACGCGGTTCAATTCTTTCTTGACCTGCGCCGCATGGTAAGGATCATCCAAACGGATGCCTACCTGGGTGACCAAGGTCCCCACCCCGAAGAACTTCTGGGCGTCCTTGATGTTCAAAAAAGCCAGGTTGAGGTCGTAATCATACATGCCTGTATGGAAGATCCCTGTCACCCTGAACGGCGTGTTCAAACCTACGACGGGCGACGACAAGACCACTTCGTCGCCGATGGAAATCCCCAGCACGGCCGCCAGCTCTTTGCCGAGGACGATGCCGCCCGCAGGCAGGTTCAGCCGGCCGCCCTCCATATAATCGAGGATGCGCGTGACGCGGCTTTCGGTCGCCTGATCCACGCCCTTAAGGTTCAGGCTGAGCACCTTGTCTTTATAATAAAGAAAGGCCTGGCCGCTGACATAGGGCGCGACATCCCGGACACCCTCAAGGCCTTCGATCAGGGACTTGACCTTTTGGAAATCGGCGATCCCGTCCTCGCTCTGGATGATGATGTGGGGATTGGCGCCGATGATCTTGTCCTTGAGATCGTTATCAAAACCTGTCATGACGGCGATGACGATGATCAAGGCCATCACGCCGATGGCGATCCCCAGGCACGAGATCAGGCTGATGACGGAGATGAACCGCTCTTTCTGCAGAGTCAGGAAATAACGCCGGCTGATAAAAAAAGCAAGGTTCATCGTTTAACCTTCCGGGGGTTCTGCCCCTTTTTCTGGACGCAAGAGAGGAAAAAGGATGACGTCGCGGATCGAAGGCTGGTTCAAAAAAAGCATGCACAGCCGGTCGATGCCGATCCCCAGGCCCCCTGTCGGCGGCATGCCGTATTCCAGGGCTTCGACAAAATCTTCATCGAGGCAACGTTGGGCCGATCCGGCATCTTCCTTAAGCTCTTCCTGGAGGCGCTGTTTCTGCTCGATAGGATCGTTAAGCTCCGAATAGGCGTTCGCGACTTCCATGCCGGCCATATACAGCTCAAAACGCTCCGAGATCAAAGGGTTCCCCGGTTTGTTTTTTGCCAAAGGACAAAGGATACTGAAATAGTCGGTAAAGAAAACGGGCTGTGTCGGCGCATCGGCCGTCAGGATCTCCTCCACCAGGCGCACGACCTGGGACCTGGACAACCGGTCCTCGACGGGCCGGCCTTTGGCCCGGAGCTTCTGCACCATGACCGACGTCTCATCCTCGGGATTGATATCAAAATGTTCTTTGACCGCCTGGGCAAAAGAACGCCGCGGCCACGGCGGGGTCAGGTTGATCTTTTGGCCCTGGTATTCGATCTCCAGCTGCCCCAAGACCTCTGTGGCGACATGCGCAAAGATCTCCTCGGTGATCCTCATCATGTCCTCGTAGTTACAGTAGGCCGCATAAAGTTCCAGCATCGTGAATTCTGGGTTGTGGCGCGTCGAGACCCCTTCGTTGCGAAAAGACCTGTTGATCTCATAGATCTTCTCAAAACCGCCGACGATGAGGCGCTTAAGGTAAAGCTCGGGCGCGATGCGAAGAAAAAGGTCCATATCGTACTCGTTATGATGCGTCGCAAAGGGCCGCCCTGCCGCGCCGCCGGGGATCAGGTGCATCATGGGCGTCTCAACCTCCAGGAACCCCCTGGAGTTCAAAAAAGACCTCATAGAGCTCATGATCTTTGACCGGAGGGCAAAGATGTCCCGGACCTCAGGGCTGGCGATCAGATCGACATAGCGCTGCCGGTAACGGATCCCAACATCCTTGAGGCCATGCCACTTCTCCGGCAAGGGGCGCAGCGACTTCGCCAGAAGCCGGAAGGCCTTGACCTTGACGGTCGGCTCGCCCGTATGGGTCTTGAAGGTCTCCCCTTCGACCCCGACGATATCGCCGATATCCAGCTTATTGAAAAGTTCGAATTCTTTTTCAGCCAGAGGATCGTCCTTGCGGATGTAAAGCTGGATCCTTGCGCCCTCATCCCGCAGATCGGCAAAACAAACCTTGCCGTGTTTTCTTTTGGCCATCAGGCGGCCGGCGATAACAATGTTCTTGCCGTCTTCGAATGAAGACAGCAAGTCCTTGATAGCGCACGTCTTATCGAATTTCTGGCCGTAAGGCTGCATGCCCGCTTCCTTAAAAGCAGAAAGCTTGTCGATACGCTGTTGTATGATTTCATTGAGTTCCATAGGTTCTCCTGGAATTTTTTAACTCCTAAAAAACAAATAACTTAAGAAAAATCTGTGTTTATTATAACCGACGCAAAAAAAGCTGTCAACGCCTATTCAAACCTTGAATCTGCTCAAAAAGACACCGGGCCATCCAAAAATAAGGGGTAGATTGGCTGAGACAATCTTTGAGCGAGACAAATCCTTCGACCTTGCTCAGGATGGTGAGCGAAGTCGAACCAGAACGAGGGCGCCGGCGTAGTCGCAGCACGACGCCAAGGACGAGTGACGCAGTCGCAGCCAAAAATTGTCCAGCCCTTAGTAAATAGATATGGCAAGGGAGGCCCTCCCTCTCACCGAACGGAGAGAAATCCATGCATAACATTTCCCTGGAACAACTGCAACGCCGTGCTTTTCTCTTCGCAACGGCTGGCCTCCAATCTATCCATTATTTTTGGATGGCCCGGTGAAAAAAAGGCCCCCGGCCTTGCCTTGGCCAGGGGCCTCTCAGAAGAGCTTGTGCTGGTTCACTTCCTCAAAAGAACCCTCCTGGTGGCCTTCTTGGCCCCAAAGAATTTGACCGTGAAATCCGCAGCCTTGTGCGCGTCAAATTCCCTGCAGGAAAAAATGTTAATGTAAGCGGAATTCCAGAGCTCGGAAAAATGCCCCGTGATCGAGCTGGTCTCAATGAACTGCAGCATCGAATAACCCGCGGTATGCGCCTTATCGTAACCGAAATGCGGCAGGAGCGTCTTGCCGTATTTCTTCATCTTCAACAGCTTGCAGAGCTTGGTGGTGAATTCTGAGAGCTTCTTGGCCGAACGGATCGTCTGAGGATCGCAGCCGTAAAGATCCAGAACAACTTCCAGACCAAAACTACCCGCAGGCATCGTGACGTTCTTAGGCATCCCCTTACTTACCTCCATCAACGGCGAAATCTCCCGCGAAAAGCGGCTTTAAGCGCATGGCCACGCGGCAGATTTCTTTGGGTTAAATATTTTGTCCCCGGAATTGTTTTTTTTGACAACGACACAACCCAGGGACATCGCTCTTGGGTGATATTATACTACACGCGTCTGTCAACACAAGATATCTTTAAAAAAATTTTTGCCCTATTTCACCCTTTCGCTCGACGGAAGCGGCGCAGGATGTTCCTCGACAACGGTCGGCAGCCCCATCGGACCCAATAATTCGATAAAAGGATCCGGGTCCAGCTCTTCAACGTTTACCATCGTCTTCGGATCCCAGGTACCGCCGGCGATCAGCATCGCGGCGGCCACCGGAGGCACGCCCGCCGTGTAAGAAATCGCCTGGGACTCCACTTCTTTGTAGCAAGCGGCGTGGTCGCAGATATTATAGATGAATATGTCCCTGCGCTTGCCGTCTTTGGCCCCCTTGACATAATTGCCAATGCAGGTCTTCCCTGTATAGGTAGGGGCCAGAGACGAAGGATCCGGCAAAATGGCCTTGAGGACCTTCAACGGCACGATCTCAACGCCTTCAGCGGTCTTGATAGGCTTCTCGGACGTCAACCCCAGGTTGGTCAACACCGTAAAGACATTGATATAGTGATCGCCGAAGCCCATCCAGAAGCGGATGGAATCGGCGTCAATATTCTTTGACAGGGAATGCAGCTCATCGTGGCCGTTGAGATACACCGGCAGTTTGCCGACCACGGGAAAATCATAAACCATCTTGACGGCATGGACCTTTTCGCACACCCACTTGCGGTCGATCCACGTCCAGACCTTCTTGAATTCCCTGAAATTGATCTCCGGATCGAAGTTTGTCGCAAAATACCTGCCGTGGCTGCCGGCATTCACATCCAAGATATCGATCGTATCGATCTTGTCGAAATAATGCTTTACGGCCAAGGCACAGTAGGCATTGACCACGCCGGGGTCGAAACCCACGCCGAGAATGGCCGTGATCCCGTGTTCCCTGCAACGGTCTTTGCGTTTCCATTCGTAATTCGCATACCACGGCGGATCCTCACAGACCTTTTTGGGGTCTTCATGGATCGCCGTATCCATGTAGGCGACCCCGGCCTGGATGCAGGCTTCAAGAAGCGACATGTTCACATAGGCCTGGGCCAGGTTCATGACGATCTGGGAATTTGTCTCCTTGATCAGCTTGACGGTCGAAGGGATATCCAGGGCGTCGATCCTGCGGGAATAAAGCTTCTTCGTCTTGTCCTTGAGATGGCCCTTCCTGTTGACGCTTGCGATGATGGCGTCGCACTTGCCCAGGGTCCTCGACGCGATGCAGATGTCGCCCAGAACGTCATTGTGCTGCGCGCACTTATGCGCCGCCACATGAGCCACGCCTCCAGCCCCGACGATCAAAATATTTTTCTTCATACGAGCGACCCTCCTTATCCTCTCTAAAGCATAATCCTATGACAAGCTGTTCACAAAATCCCTATAGGAGAACCGGCGCACGACATCCAGCGACCCGCTGAGCCTCTTGACGACGATAGACGGCATCTGGAGGCCGTTGAACCAGTTTTTCTTGACCATCGTATAACCGGCGGCATCCAAAAACCGGATCTCACTGCCCACCTTGAGCCGCCGGTCCAGGCGGTATGTGCCGAAGACATCTCCTGCGAGGCACGACCGGCCGGCGACCATGTATGTGAACCGCCCTCCCCGGTTTTCCTGCAGCTTGGCCTTCTGACGGTAAATAAGCAGGTCAAGCATGTGGGCCTCAGTGGAGGCGTCCACGATCGCAATATCGATCTTGTTACGGACGATATCAAGCACCCGCGTCACCAGCTGCGCCGCCTGCGTGATGGCGGCCTCACCCGGCTCCAGATAAACCTGGATACCGAACGCGCGGCTGAAGGCCTTCAATTTTTTGCAAAACTTCCCGACCGGATATCCTTTTTTGGTGAAATAAAGCCCTCCGCCGAGGCTGACCCACTCCAGACGACCCAACACGTCCCCGTAAACGCGGCCGATACAATCCAGGTGCCGCGCAAAATGACCGAAATCGTCGTTCTCGCAATTGTAATGGAACATTACTCCACTCAGGCGCGGCAGCGCTCTTTTCAGCGCCGCCTTGTCCGTCACGCCCAGGCGCGAATACTTCCTCGCCGGGTCCGCGAGATCAAAATGGGAAAAGCTGATGCCGGGATTCACTCTTACGCCGAGCTGACAGCCCCCGGCCAAACCGCCGAGCGCCTCAAGCTGGGACAAAGAGTTAAAAATGATCTTGTCCGAAAAAGCGCCGACCTCACGGACATCCTCTTTGCAGAAACCGACGCAATAGGCGTGGACTTCCTTGCCGAATTTTTCATGCCCCAGGCGCGCCTCATAGACCGAGCTCGACGTTGTCCCGTCCATAAAGCGCCTCATCAATCCGAAAACGCTCCACGCCGCAAAACACTTGAGTGCCAAGACGACCTTAACGCCCGCAGCCTCCCTAACGTGCTTGATCACGTTAAGGTTTGCCAGCAGCCTTCGTTCATCGATCAGATAATATGGCGTATTTAAAATCATTTTAAAAAGCGAAGAAAAAAATAAGCCTGACCCGGGAACGGCAAAATTTCAAGCGAACCGTCGCTCGCGCGGTCAAGCCCCTCAAAACACGAGACCATCCTCTTCCATTTTCCATCTCTTTGGGCGCAGGCTCCTTTGTCTCACGTCGAGAAAACCTGAACCCCGTTGGAAAAATATTTTTCCAACGGGGTTCAACCATGTTGCTGTTATCTTATATGAATTTATTTTGCGAATCAAGGGAATTCTTTGAAATTCCCTGATTTTTTGGCCCGGCAGGCGCTCAAGATGGCCTACAAGCGATGAGACAGGAACGTGCAATATACGAGAGGCAAAACGAAAATCGGAAAATCCTGAATAGAACCGATCGGCGCGTTAAGGTTTGGCCGCCGGCCCCGCCAGACTGCTCTTGACCAGGTCGCTGACCGCCTTGTTGTCGCAGCGTCCGCCGGTCCTGGCCAGGACCTCTTTCATCACGCGGCCCATGTCCTTGAGCGATGAGGCCTGGGTCTCGGCCATCACAGCGCGAACGATCTTCTCCAGCTCCTGCGCGGACATCTCTTGAGGCAGGTAGCCCTTGAGGATCTCCAGCTCTTTCTTCTCCTTGTCGACCAGGTCCTGGCGGCCGCCCTTTTCAAACTGAGCGATGGACTCCTGGCGCTGCTTGACAAGCTTTTTGATGACACCTATGACATCGGCGTCATCGAGCTTCTCAGTCCTCTTCTCGATAGCGCAGTATTTCATCTCCGAACGCAGAAAACTGATCGTCTGCGTGCGCATGGAATCTTTGATTTTCATGGCCTCCTTAAAATCGGCCATGATCTTATCTTCCAATGTCATTGTTTACCTCATTGTAAGTAGTCAGTAGATAGTAAATAGCAGACAGTAAAATCAAAAACCGATGACAAAACTTCCTGCCGCGAGAAATCTCCGCATACTTAAACTTTTTTCTTTTCTTCCATCTTTATTCTTTTACTGACTACTATGTACTATTTACTTTTTCAAAAATACCACGACATGCCGACAAGATACATATTGGCGTCGATACCGCCGTTCGGTTCTTTAATGGACGCGTTGGAAACATGGCGCATCCTGTATCCGACATTGACCGCGAGATTGTCCTTTAAGAAATATGTCAGGCCCGCGCCGCCGGCAGATGCGAAATTGAATTGCGTCGACTGTTCATACGTATGCAGGGTCATGTAATACAGCCCGGACCCTACCTCTATATAAGGATAAAGCTTCTTTGTCAAAGGATAGGAATAGCGCAAATAGAAGCCCGCGCCCATTTCCGCGTTGTTCTCGGGCTGAAAGATATTGCCTGCAAAGATCTCATAGATCAACTCCAGCATCCCCTTGGGTTCGAAACCGAATTTTTTGGTGAACGGCTTGAGGTCAAAACCGAAGCGCACACCCAGAGGAATGGCCTGTTCGTCGTCCTGGTTCTTCAAATCCGCCTGGATATAGCCGGTGAAGAAACCGATCTCCTGCAGCCACTTGCCGATACCCTCCTGCGGTCTCTCGGCAAAAGCCGGAGCCACAAGACAGGATAAGGCCAAAAGAACGGTCAGACCAAGCGCCACGACGCCATGTGTTGATTTTTTCATGCCCTGCTCCTTTTTTAATGGGGCGTGTCTAATAAAGATCTATATGCACCGCTAAAACGCGGACAACCCCCTAGGGGGTCACGGTCTCTTTCGGCTTCTCCTGAAAACCTTCCGACAACATTCCCGCGACGGCGCTGGCAAGCCGTGGGCTCAAAGACGCCACCTCGATCTTCGTGGTTTTTTCGTCAACCGAGGTAAAAAACAAACCCACTTGCGTGGTATTCACGCTTCCTGCAAAATTCATCGCAGCCAGATAGGCGTCGTTCTCGCCCGTCAGATAAACATTCGCGCCTTTTGCTTTGAGGATCTCGGCGGCGCCCACACAAGTATCGTGCTTGGCCTTCCTGACAATGACGATCCTGGCATCCGGACGCGCCCGTTCCAGATGCTGCATAGACGTTCCCCACACTTCTTTTCCAAGCTCTTTGACATGGGCGCACCCGCCGCATAAAACGGCACCGCTTAAGCAAAAAAAAGCAAGGGCCCAAAGCCCTTGTGTTCTGCCCTTCAGCCATATCCGACGCGTATTCATATCGTCCCATTATAAGTCCGCAACACCATAAATATGCCCTTATTATATCTAATCTGATGAAAAAATCTACTTTAAAATCTTTTTCATTCCGGAAAGCTCAAAACAGGACAACCGCACAGGCCTTTGATTTTATTGCAATATTGTTTATAATGGCCCTATGATTTATGACCGCTTCCAAGAAGAAGCCATCGATGGCATCAATAGGGGATGCTCGGTCGTCGTTTCAGCGCCGACGGGCGCGGGAAAAACCGCCATTGCCGAACACGTCATCACCGCCTCCGTCGCCAGGCGCACGGGCGTCATCTACACGGCGCCCATCAAGGCCCTCTCCAACCAGAAATTCAGGGATTTCAGGCGGCTCTATGGGGACGCCATCGGCATCGTGACCGGCGACATCTCCATCAATCCTCACGCCCCTGTCCTCATCATGACGACGGAGATATTCCGCAACAGGATCCTCGATGACCCCGGATCGCTCAAAAAATACTCCTGGGTGATCTACGACGAGATCCATTATATCGACAACCCTGAACGCGGCACCGTCTGGGAAGAATCCCTGATCCTCCTGCCGGAACACATGAATTTTCTCGGCCTCTCCGCGACGATCCCCAATATCAACGCCTTTGCCTCATGGCTGCAGACGATCCATCACAAGGAGATCAAGACCGTCATTGAGAACGACCGGCCCGTCCCCCTTCATATCTTCTTTCAGTGCCACGACCGCATCACGGACAAATTCGATACGCCGGCCGCATATCATTCCGTGAGACCCAACCGGCTCGACACCCTGATCGACCGGCTGGAATCCCAGGGAGGGCTGCCGGCGATCTATTTTGCCTTCAGCAGGAGGAAAACCGAAGACCTGGCGTACGAATTACGCGGTCGCCACTTCCTCACGCCCCAGGAAGAAGCACAGATCACGGAACTCTTTTCCTCCCTCTGCCGGAAATACGACCTCCAGGATAACGAATCCGCCAAGAACATCCTTCCTCTGGTCCGGCGGGGCATCGCGTTCCATCACGCCGGGATGCTGCCGACGCTTAAAGAAGTCGTCGAACAACTCTTCACCAGCCATCTGTTAAAACTCATCTTTACCACCGAGACATTTGCCCTCGGCATCAATATGCCGAGCCGCTCGGTGATCTTCGACGACTTAAGAAAGATCTACGGCCGCTACGCGCGCAACCTCAAGACCAGGGATTTCTATCAGATGGCCGGCCGCGCCGGCAGACGCGGTATGGACAAGGAAGGGTTCGTATACTGCCGCATCCACCCCGCCAAGATCAGGCCCGAAGAAGTCAGACGCATCGTCTTCGGACGGCCGGAAGAGGTCAAAAGCCAGTTCAATACCTCTTATGCCACGCTCCTGAACCTTTTCGGACAACTCGGAGACAGGCTCCTGGACATCTACCCGCTTTCTTTCCACTTCTTCGGCTCACGCAAAAATGAGCAGAAGGAAGCGGCGCGGCTCCTGGATGCAAAAATGAAGCTGCTCAAAGAGCTTGGCTTCATCAAAGATAACGCCTTGACGGAAAAAGGGAATTTTGCCAAGGCGATCTACGGCTACGAATTGATCATCTCCGAACTCTATGATAAACGCATCCTGCAGTCTCTGGACGTCACGACCCTGGGCGTCTTTGCGGCCGCGGCTGTCTTTGAGCCCAGGAAAAACCAACAACCCCCTCCCCGCCTGCCCCAGGGATGCCGCCTCATCAAACAGTCAAGCGACAAGCTCTACGAGGCCTTGCGCGCAAAGGAACAAAAATACAGGATCTATCCTGTTTCCAAAAGGCTCTGGTGGCACCTTTCGGCGGCCGCGCAGGCCTGGATGGAAGGTGAAGACTTCAGGCGGGTCACAACGCTGACGGATACGGACGAGGGAGAGATCGTGAGGTATTTCCGCATGGGCCTGCAGATCCTCAACGAGATGCGCGAGATCAAAAATCTTCCGGAAGAGATGAAAGAAAAGATCGAACAGGCCATCCGCCTGATCAACCGCGACGAAGTAGACGCAGAAAAACAATTACGGGAAGGATAAGACAGTTAACGAGTGAGCGAGGAACCCCCAACCAGAGCCCGGCTCCTGCCAGGACTCGTTAACTCGGTAACTCTTTCAGCGGATCTCCGCAGAAGCCCCGACCGCGATCTCATGGCGGTCAACAAACCCGGCATTGGCTTCAAGGACATATTTAGCGGGCCGGTCGTTCTTGAGGACAGGCGGCTGATCGAGATCGGAAGGTTGGGCATTGCGAGCGATACCGACGACCCTGCCCGAAGAATCCATCCAGATGATATCCAGAGGGATCCTCGTGTTCTTCATCCAGAATCCCCAGACGCCTTCCTGAGGAAAAATAAAAAGCATTCCATGGCCCTTCGGCAGAGAACGGCGGTACATCAGCCCTTTTTGTCTCTGGGCATCGGTATCGGCCACTTCCACGCGCAGGCAAACATCGCGCCCAAAACACACCTGCCGCCGGTCCACCCTTTGGGCCACAAACAGCACAAGGCTGCATACAACAAGAAAACCTATCAGCACCCACAGGAGGCGGCGTCTGGAAGGTTTCGACGCCGGCGTCTGGATGCCGGGCGCGTGGGGCGAAGTCCCATGCCGGCGGGCGATCACCCGCACAAGGGTATTGATCAGGTGCTCTGCCTTATAAAAATTGCTCGATTTGTCAAAGAACCCGTTGACGCCGAGCTTATAGGCGTCCACGCTCATGTCCTCCTCGCCGAACGCCGAAAGCATGACCACAGGAAGCCGGTCATCCACCTCTTTGATCGCCTTCAGCGTCGCGATACCCTCCTGCTGTGGCATCTGGAGGTTAAGAAAGACAATGCCCGGTTTCTTGGTCTTGATCATTTCAATAGCCTCTGCGCCGGACATGAAGACCTCGACACGGTACCCCTGAGAAGTAAACCAGTACCTGATCGAATCGAGGAAATCCTTCTCGTCGTCGACGATCATGATGTAAAAATCGCTGTTGGGATCCTGGGGTTGGTTCATCGGCTTATTGGGCATCTATTTTCCCTCCGCGAAACGCCTTGGGGATCACAAAGGTGAATGTGCTGCCGTGGCCTATCTGGCTCTCCACCCAGATGTCTCCCCCGTGAAGATTGATGATCTCTTTGGCAATGGACAGGCCTAATCCCGTCCCGCCCGTGCCGACAGGCGAAACAAGGCTGACCTGCTCGAACTTATTGAAGATCCTTTTAAAATCTTTCGGGTCGATGCCGATGCCTGAATCATGGACCATGATCTCGACGCACGGCTCCTGGCAGACCTTTTCCTTAAGGTCCAGGGGCTTGAGCGTGATATGGACCTCTCCTTTTTTCGGCGTGAATTTCAAGGCATTGCCGACAAGATTCACCATGACCTGGATCATGCGGTCCCTGTCCGCGTTGACCGTAACAGGCGTCTCCGGCAGATCGGCCTTCAGCGTGATCTCTTTATCGCTGATCCAGCTCGAGAGAGACATCTTGACTTCCTGGATGACTCCCCGGATATCGAAAGAAGACGGAATGAGCACAAATTTGCCGGCCTCGAGTTTCGACATATCCAAGAGGTCGTTGATGAGGCTGTTAAGGCGCGCCAGGTTGAGCTTGGAGATGGCCAAAAACCGCTTCTGGTCGTCATTGATGGCGCCGGTGACGCCGCTGTCGATGAGTTCCAGGGACTTCTGGATCGCCACGACGGGCGTGCGCAATTCGTGCGTCACCAGAGAGACGAATTGCGACTTGATCTCCTCGATCTGTTTCTCGTGCGTGATATCGCTTAAGACCGAGACCATCCCGACGGTATCGCCATCCTCGTTCTCGACGATCGCCGTGGAGGCCCGGAGGACCTTCTTGGTCGTTTCGTCTTTGCTGTCGAGCTCGATCTCTTTTGTCAGCTGGTTCCCCGGCTTGCTGTCGAAGTCTTTGGCAACGGCCAAGAGATGCTCATTCTTCAGGCTCTGGACAAGGTATCCGCCCAGGGACTCCTTGGCCCTGCTGTCGAGGAGCTTTTCTGCCGCCGGGTTCATCATCACGATGCGGCCCTCCCGGTCGACGACGACAACGCCCTCGGCCACATGGCGCATGATGGCATCCGTCCTCTCCTTCTCGTCAGCCAGCCTCTTATTAAGGGCGGTCAACTCCTCCGTCTCCAGACGCACCTCTTCCTCGAGCTCCTCATCAAACCTTTCGGATATCCTTGTCAGCCTCTCAAGCTTCTTTTTGGAGACGGTTACTTCCTCATCCTGGGCGAGCCCCGCCTTAAGCTTCTCGACGAACAGGGCGGCCTTGTCACGGGCCGCTCCCCGCTTGATAAGATAGTCCTGGAGCCTGGGCACAAGCCTGTCTTTATCCCTCTCTTCGTTGAAGACACGCACGCCCAGGCCGACAGATTCTCCGGACGCGGTTTCAAAAGAAGAGAACACATGAAACGCCATTGCCATCTTGATATCGTCTGCGCAGGAACGGATCGCATCTTCGGCAGTCAGAAAGATAAGGACGGTGTTTTTCTTGCGGAATGAGTCGAAGATGCGCTCGATAAAACCCGAGGGGTCTGTCTTGCGTTTCAGGACGATAGGCACGACGTGTTCGACCATCCAGGCGATGAACTTCCTGATGGTGCTCTCGAAATCCCCGGTCTCTTTGGCGCTCTGGATGATCGCCTCTGCGATAGGCCCCGGGTCCCTGTCAAGCTTCTCAAAAACGCCTTCAGGGGACTGCGACAGATCGCCGCTTCTGCCGCTCAGGAAATCCCGGATATGACCGGCCATTTTTTCAGACTCCGTCTGGCCGCCGGGCCGCCCGTCGAGGATCATGGCGCCTGCCTGCAGCAGCTTCTCGGAAGACATCTTGCGGACCTGGATATGCCTGGAGCCGTTGAGCAGGATCTCGGGCGTCAAGCGGGCCTCTCCGGTTTCCGTGTCCCGGGGAGACGCCAATGCCTTGATAAGATCCGTCAATTCCCGGGGTTCCACGCCCCGCGAGAAAACAATACCTTCGAGCCCAAACCTTACGAACCGGTCGTAGATCTCCCGAGCCCCCATGACGTCTGCGCCCATCGATTCATCGTTCAGAAACAGCTGGCCGTTGGAGCCTGCGGTTAGGGTTATCTCTGTTTTTTCCTTGAGGATCAAGTCGAAGATGGAAAAAAGGTTGTGCAGGATTTCACGAGACAAGGAGTGCTGGGTGACATACAGCGAAAGCCTTTTGAAGGCGAGGAAGAATAATTTGAATACTTCTGTATATAATGCTGATTTCTCAGACATAAGGACGGTCAGTTAGCCCCACCAAAAATGAAGTTCTCTGACGGAATAAGAAACATTTCTATCATAACGTGCTTTACGGCAAATGGCAAGGTGAATGTGGCGCCCAAAGGCCCTTCCGGGGGCTATCCGAAAGTAAAGGCGTAAACCGATAGGCCCGGCCCATCCACCTCTATCTCGAGCTTATGCCGTCCATATCCCTGGCCGCAGACGATATGATAGATATCCTGGCCGGAAACCTTGATCATGCCGCCCTCCCCTACATCTTCGCAGCTGTATGACTGGCCGATGTATCTGCCATCTATCTTGACCAGGAGCCGCGCACCCGCGCCGGGGGCTCCGGCGACAAGATTAACGGACTTGGCGTTATAGATAAGGACGAGCTTCCCCGTGGCCGACTGCAGACGAAGATGATCGGCATCGTTAAACCATTCTCCCCCCAGATAGACCTGGTTGGGCGTAAACGCCTCCGGCAAGACATAGCGGACCGCCCTGCCCTGCTCCAACCCTTCAGGGCTACCAAAGTTGCCGCGCGTCGTTTCGGCCCCAAGATAAATCTCGGGCGTGCCGATCGAACCGAAATCAACATCCTCGGCCCCGTGAGGCTTGACGAGGGAACCAGAGGGCGTCGCCTCCTGGATATGCAGGACGCGACGTCGCTCTTCCAAGAGGCGGCGGATCACCTGTTCAGTCTGTCCATAACCGCCCTCGCCTACATGCTTGTCAACGATAAAACCGTCGATATCGATCAGGTACTTCGTAGGCCAGTAAAGGGTATCGTAAAGACGCATGTTGGCGTGGGCATTATCCAGGATCACAGGATAGCGGATCCCGGCTTTCTTGACGGCGGCGGCGACGTTATCATAGACCTTCTCAAAACCGAATTCCGGAGCATGCACGCCGATGATCAGGAGCCCTTCGGGTCCATACTTGGCGTCCCACGCAGTCAAATAAGGCAGCGTCCTCTGGCAATTGATACAACTGTAGGTCCAGAAATCGATCAAGATGACCTTCTTGCCGATCACATCGGAAAGGCGGAATGGTTCCGTATTGACATAACCTTCGGGCGAGATGAATTCTTTGGCGCGTTCATATTTCATTTTTTTCTCCGCGATCCGCTTTGCGTCCACCCCCTGCGGTGCGATCTCCAGGCTGTAGGCGACAGGGACGTCCGCCGCTTCTTTTTGCTTGCGGGTTTCCAAGACATAGATAGCCGCGACGATCGCCGCGACCGCAACGAACAATAAAAGAGGTTTTTTGGTCATATCCGCCTCAACAGTTCTTGGTTCAGGAATGTGCCGTTCACGAGAGCCGCCAGATTATCCGTAAAAACAAGAATGCCCAAAAGGATCAAAAAAATACCCGTCAATCGATTGATGATCCCGAGGGTGCGTGTCAGCCGGCCGATCCATTTCCCGGCGAAAGACGTGAAAAATCCAACCAGAAGGAACGGAACGCCCAAGCCGAGGGCATAGCCGAGTAAAAGCCAAAAACTCTCTGTCGGACGGCTTGCCGCCAAGGCCAGGACACTGCCCAGGATGGCGCCGACACACGGTGTCCAGCTGACCGCAAAGACCGTGCCGAACACGAAGGAAAGGACATAGGAGGACAGCCGGACACCGCTTTTAAGCCGGACCTTGTGCTCACTTTGGAGCCACGGGATCTCCAAGAGCCCCAGAAGATTCAGGCCGAAAACCATAATGATCGTGCCGCCGATGCGCCCCAACCATTCCCTGGCCTCAAAGGAGACCTGTTGCAGGGCCGTGTTGAGTAAAACACCCAGAAGGGCAAAAACCGAAGCAAACCCCAAGACAAAAAAACAAGAACACAAAAAGATCCTGCGCTGCCCCTCAAAGGATTGCGTCAAAGAAACGCCGGAAAGATACCCCAGGAAACCGGGGATAAGAGGTAAAACGCAGGGATTCAAAAAAGACAATAAACCGGCGACGAACGCTATAGCGAGAGAAACTTTATCCACGATTATGCACTGCGATCAATCGTCGTGATGCGTTTCGCTGCTCAAGGGCTCCACATGGACGACGACATCGCTCACCCCGCAAAATTCCTTTTTGATCATGTCTTCGATCTTGACAGTCAGGTCGTGGGCCTGGACCAGCTGCATGGTATCGTCCAGAAGGACATGCAGATCAATGAAGATATCATCATGGCGGCCCCGGGTCCTGATCCTGTGGCATTTTCTGACTTCCGGTATCGCCATCACAAGGCGCTCAATGGCGCGGCGGTCGATGGCCGCCGTATCGCAAAGGACCGCCGAAGACCCTTTGAGGATCTCAAAACCGGAAAAAGCGATAAAAACGGCGATGACCATGGCCACAAGAGGGTCCAGGATGGGAAACCCGAGCTTGACGCCGATAAAAGCAATGGCGACGGAAAAAGAGGTCAAAAGGTCCGCGCGCGTATGCATGGCATCCGCAACCAGGATATCGCTGCCCAGGGCGCGGCCGCGGCGGCTCTCGTAAAGCATGACACCCGTGTTCACCAGCATCGTGACGCCAAGAACAAGAAAACCCCAGACATTGACTTCAGGGGCGCTCTTGGTCCGCAGCCTCTCCCAGCCGCTATGAATAAGATTCAGGCAAACCAGAAACAACAGGAAGGCGATGATGAGCGAAGCGAGTGTTTCATATTTTTTGTGCCCGTAAGGATGGTCTTCGTCCATAGGCTGCCCGGCGATCCTCATGCCCAAAAGACCGACGATATTGGACGCGCCGTCTGCAAAAGAGTGATACCCGTCAGCCACCATGCTGGTGCTGTTGATGAGGTAACCGAAGACCAATTTCAGGATCGCCACCAGCCAATTCAGCCCCAGGATCAGGACCAGGATCTTTCTGACGGCCCGCACATAGCCCTTGTCTCCTGTTAAGGCATGAAGGGCATGATCATGATGTGGATGCGTGTGCATGGATTATCCTACCAAAAGAAGGAGCGCCATGACCGCGACGCCCAGGATAATGGACAACAACTGGAACACGGAACGCGAAAAACGCACTTCGCGATGCAGCTCGGGAATAAGGTCTGAGCCGGCCAGATAGATAAACCCGCCTGCGGTTAGCGGAAGGGCATAATCTGCGAAATCCTTGATATGCGGCCCCAGAAGAAGCGCCGCGACCGCCCCCAGGACCGCCACAAGCGCGCACAAAAAATTCATGACCAGCGCCCGGAACCTGCTCAAGCCCCCGTTCACGAGGATCCCGTAATCCCCGATCTCCTGGGGGATCTCATGCAGGACGACCGCCAGCGTCGTTGTGAGGCCGATCGCGAAGCTGACTGAATAGCTGGCGCCGATAATGATGCCGTCGATAAAATTATGGAAGGCATCGCCGATAAGGTTGAGCCAGACAACGGGCTTATTGTGCATGTCGCAGACGCCGGAATGGCAATGCCGCCAATAGATGAATTTTTCAAGGACGAAGAACACAAGGATACCGGCCATGACGCCGAAGGAGACGCGCAGAGGCGAAGCCGCCTTTTCAAAAGCTTCCGGAAGAATATGGATAAAGACGTCGCCGAACAACCCCCCAACGGCAAAGCTGACTAAAAAAAGCAAAGCCCTCTTCAGACGATTCTCATCCATGGCCAAAGTCACAATGCCCACCAGGGAGATGAGGCTGACCAAAAAAACACTCACGAGCGTGTAAAGCCAAGTCTTCATAATATCCATGATTACCGCAGGTTACAGTAGATTTTCTTTCTTAAGATTAGTCCAAGAACTCCGCTTTGTCAACCAATAAGAAAACCAGGCGCCGGCACTGGCGCCTGGTTTCCAGTAGAATCCCCCGGATAATCCTAACAGCGCCTTCCCGGGGGTTCCCTCCTGAGGCAGCACCGCATTTCCTGCCAAGGGATTGATAAACGGCATAGACCTGCGGCTCAGACCTTAACGGCGCAAACATCTGCCGCGCCGGCCGCAATCTTATCCTTAATCAGTCCAGCGACTTTCCTCCCTGAATACAGCATCCCAGAGAACGTCGGTCCCATGCGCGGGATGGCAAAAACCGTTGCCACGCTCATGCCACAGGCATAGAGCCCCGGGTAAACCTCTCCTGTTTTTTCCACGAGGGCATCTTCGGAGCCAACGACATCCATGGCCCCGCATTCTCCGAACGACAAAATCCCCCTCTTCTGCAATGCCTGGCAGACGCGCGCGTCATGTCCCGTGGCATCAATAACAGCCTTTGCCTCCAGGGCCACAGGGTCGACGCAGGTGATGGCCCGCGGCAGGGCCGATACGGCCGCCCAATTGACGACCACGCCTTCCACCCTTCCCTGGCGGCAGACCACATCATCGCACTTCGTCATTTGAAGAAACTTAGCCCCCGCGTCGCACGCCGCGGCGATCAA
This sequence comes from Candidatus Omnitrophica bacterium UBA6210, assembly GCA_002421805.1. GTDB lineage: Bacteria > Omnitrophota > Gorgyraeia > Velamenicoccales > Velamenicoccaceae > Velamenicoccus. The sequence goes on along the minus strand of DISM01000006.1, from coordinate 131,821 downwards.
TTTGGAACAGGCCTCCGGGCCGCGGGCCGCATACAAGCCCTCCTCGATCTTTTTGTATCTGATACCCAGCTCATCAAGCACGTCCTGCCCCGGGCTGCGGAACGTCAGCGTATTCATGAAGTAACCGCCGATCCAGAACCCGCCGCCCAGGTAATTGTTGCTCTCAACGACCAGGGTCTTCAGGCCGCTTTTTGCTAGGTCCCGCGCAGCCACAAGGCCGCTGGGACCGGCCCCGACGATCACCACATCGCTTTCAATGTGCCCGCTGAATTCCTGAAAGAATTCCGACGAGATGGCGCGTGTTATCTTTGCCTCACCGATAGGATAAAATGACATGATAAGCCTCCATGAATATAACAAGATTAAACATACTTTTTCCGTTGGCGGGTTGTTTTGCCCGGCCTCCGGCCTCTGATCCACCCGCCACAAAGCTTTGGCGGGTTGTTTTGCCCGGCCTCCGGCCGGGCAAAACAAAACCCCACAGCCTTGTATGCCATGGGGTCAAAACACACCATATCTCATAGACACCTCCCTCCGCTGGCATTACCCAGATCAGGTTCATGAGGTCATCCGCTCCCGCTGTCAAGGTTTATCCTTAACGACGCGCGGAACTCTCAGGCCGCTTTACGACCTCCCTCGTCCGAATTATGGCTTTACCTTACCAAAGGTCGATGCCTTTGTCAAGGAACCCGCCGCTAAACAACCTCCTCACTTATGTTCGCGCTCCACGCGCTGGGTCAATGGATTCAAAGGATCAAGCCGGATGGCATCCGCCAGATATTTTTTGGCCAGGTCGTCCTCGTTGCGGCGGAAATAGATCTGCGCCAGCCGCGCATAGGCGTCCGCAAATTTTGGATCGACCTCGATCGCTTCTTTGAGGAACGCAAGCCCTTTCTGGACATCTCCGCCGGCAATGCCGGGCGCCAACGCGTAAAAACTCCCCAATCCGAACAGGACGCCGGCGGCATGGGGCTGCAGTTGCTGGGCCTTCTTGAAATATCCCAATATCTGCGTGCCCTGGAAAAGCTTGGAGAACACCCCTCCCTCATCGGCGAGCATGCTTTTGGCCCCGCCGATGATCAAATAGGCGCGCGTCCTGTTCGTCACGTCCACCTTCCGGGCCCCCATGCGCAGGACACGCACGGCCAGCTCGATGGAGCGCTGATAACCTCTCTTGTCGAACAGCATGTAGCCGAGAGAAATATAGGCGGGCGCGTAATCCGGAGCTGTCCGGACCAGGTCCTCCAGGATTTTCTGTGTTTCATCCAGCTTATGGCGATACCTCAAGACCTCGGCCTGGCCCCATCTGGCCTCAACACTCCCGGGGTCGGCCTGGAGCATCCGTTTAAAAACACCCTCGGCCTCATCGATCTTATACTCATCCAAAAGGACAATGCCTAAAAGATACAGGGCTTCCTGAGATCGAGGGTTCTTCTTTTGGTATGTCTCGGCCTCGGCCAAAGAGGTCTTGCCGGCCTTTTCATGGATATCCTTCCAATCCATCGCGCCGGCCAGTCCGCACAGCGATAAAAAAATAGCCGCAGACACAAACGATACGGTGCATTTCGCCATCCCTATCCCCTCTTTTTAAACAAGCACAAGCTCATTGTAACAGATATCGGGTGATCGACAATAAAAACGCAACACGCTTCAGCGCATCAAAAGGAACGCCCTCCTGCGGCCACATAGTGGAATCCCGGGGGTTCCCTCCCGAGGCATGTCGAGGGATTGTTTCCCGGGCCACAAGATGATATGATAAGCGAAAAGCCGATATGCCCAAGGAGATACCCGTGGCCATCAAGATCAACCTCGCAAAATCAGCCGGTTTCTGTTTCGGCGTTCGCCGGGCGATCACCATCACTCTCAAAACGACGGCAAAACACAAAGACGTGCGCATGCTCGGCGATATCGTCCACAATGAAGACGTGATCGCCATGATGGAAAAGACCGGAGTGAAAAAGATCAGGACGTTACGCAAGAACCGCGGGCAGACGCTCGTGATCCGCGCCCATGGTTTACCGGAGTCTGTATTTCGGCGCGCCGAAAAACTTGGCTACACGATCGTGGATGCGACGTGCCCCATGGTCAAAGAAATCCACAAGCTCGCACGCAGGATGGAACAGGAAAAACGCAGGATCATCATCATCGGAGACAAAAAACATGATGAGGTCCGCGGCATCAAAGGACAGCTCAAGACAAAGGCGTTCGTCGTCCCGTCCGTAGGAGCCGCGGCGCATCTCCCCTTCGCAAGGATCAAAAAAGCCGGCGTGGTCATTCAATCCACACAAGACGAAGAAAACGCGCGCAGGATCCTGCAAAAAATTTCCTCAAAAGTGCGGGACCTGAAATTTTTCAACACCATCTGCGCGCCGACCCGGATCAAACAGGCGGAAGTCAAAGCCATTCCTTTGGAGAACGACGTCGCGATCGTCATCGGTTCCAGCGCGAGCGCCAACACGCGACGCCTCTTCGAAATCGCCCGAAAACTCAATCCGCGCACCCATTGGGTCCGTTCTGCCAAAGACATCCGTCCCCGCTGGCTCAAAGGCGTCTCGTCCATAGGGATCACGACCGGGGCATCGACGCCGGACGCAACGACGCAAGAAGTGGTCGCGCGCCTCCGGGCCCTTTGTGCCTAGCGTCAAAAATTCTGCTTATATTTCAAAAAGACCGCGTCGTTCGTCTCCGGCAGCTGCGTCGTATTCGTGATGCTCTGTTGGGAACGCATCTCCTTCTCGCCTTCCACAGACAGATGGTCCGCCACCTTGTAGACCAACGCCGCTTTTTGGGTCACGGAGGTATTGTCTGCGCTATTGTCTTCCTGCGAAACGGTATAATTCAGCCGGGCTCGCGTCGTTATCTGGGCCCCCAGGCCGACCCCTTTCTTGTTCTGGTCGATCTCCAGATGGATATCGCTCACTCCCAGAACACGGGCCAGATCGGTCACCTTGCCGCCGAAAAACAAAAAATCCAGCGTGTCTTTGATCAGATCGGCGGACATCCCGCCCTGCGACACAGACTCCTCGGCGCTGCGCCAGCTCTTACCCGTCAGGAGCATCACAAGGAGACGCTCCTGGGACAGGGAAGAATCTGAATCAAGCCTGAGTTTCGGTTCTTTGAGGGTCCCCTGGAGGTGGATCGCGATAGGGACATCCTCCACTTGCGAAAAACCTTTAAGGTCCAACCGCACATCCCGCGGGCCGTCGGCCAGGGTCACACGGCCGGGCTTCAAAACGACTGTGGCATGAGGCAATCCGAGTTGCCCGCCATAAACGCTGACAGAGGCCCAGGTCCCGTTCGACCTCGCATATTCCCATATGAATCCCAGAGGACAATTCTGGAGGACAAAACGACTCCCCTGTATCTCGGCCACGTGGACCTTCCCTTCGACGGCAAACCGTTGTGCCGAAACCTTCAGATGACATTCCAGGCGGCTCACCCACCCGCGCAGATCGGCCCATTCCTTGGCGACGGGCGTAAAACGACGCCCATCTCCCAGATGAATGTCCCGGCCGAAAATGTCTGCCTCAAAAACCCCGTCCTGCAGCAGACCGTCGAACACGATATTCCCGGAATCCGGAAGGATCAAGCGGCCGTTATGGACCTCAATATTGAGCCCTTTCGGAAATGGAGAGCTGAAAAACACGTCGATCTTGGAAACCCTCACGACAAGATCCTGAGGCAGGCGCCCCTTGAAACGGCTGACCTCCAGGTCTCTGATGACCAGATGCCCGCCGATGGAACCATCCATCCCGGTGATCTTATAGTCGGCGGCGCCGATGACATCCTTCACGACGCGCCGGACAACGAAAGAAGCGCCCCAGCGTGTCAACAACAGCCACCAGAGCGACAAGATCGCTATCCCTACAAGGACAAGCAAGGTAACACCCAAAATCATAAAAGGTTTTTTCTTCATTTTTTCCATCAGCGGCACAAATAAGAGAATGGACACAGCCGGCAATAAGGGGCATCGGACGGATCGGCTTCAAAATCTACGGCGGGGTCAAACAGCTCCTGCATAAGAACCTCCAAGGCCTTCATGTAGAAAGATACCCCGCGCACCCGGTCGGACATAACCTCTGCCTCATCAAAAAGCGTCTTGATCCCGCCATCCTTCAGCGCATCCCTCAGATGGTAGAGGCCGGCGTTCAACAACTCGGCGCCGGTTGTCTTTTGGACGAGATAAAAATAGATCGGCAGCTGGAACGATTTGACGGACTTGCGCAGGACCTTGCGCTCGAAAACAAGGCCCTCAAGCTTTCCGGGATCGGCCGGCATCTGGTCTACGGAACCTGTCTTATAATCGACGACAAGAAGACTTGAGTCATCAAGACGGTCCACGCGGTCGATCCTGGCTTTGAAACGAAAATCCCTGCCGCCCATCCGGACGTCGTCGACAACTTCCTTTTCCAGGGCAACGATCTCCCGGACCCCCCTTTGGGCTTCATTCTCGATGAATTGTTCCATGCGAAAATGCAAGACCTCCCGGACGAGAAAAGCGTCGGAGCGCATCCTCTTGCGCAATTCGACCTCAAAACTTTTATCCAACTCTTCAAAAAAAATCTTGCGGAAAGCGCTGTTCACAACGGGTTTGCGGCCGACAAAAGGCTTGAAGACCCTCTCCAGGAAAGAATGCAGGAAGATACCGATCTCGGAGGCCTCAAGCTCGTCGGAGACCCCTTCTGTCTCCTGCAACCCCAGCACATACTGGTAGTAAAACCGCAAAGGACAATTCATATAAGTGTTGACGCTTGAGGCGGAAAAACAGGTCTCCTTAAGAAAATCGATGTGGGCTTTCTGTTTCCTGGCGCCCGCCTCAAGCGGCGTCACCCCGATACGGAACGCCCCTGCCGAAGGACGCAGGGCGCCGATGTCCTGCTGTTCTTTCTCTTTTTCCCAGACCAGGGCCTCTACAAAACGGCTTTTTTCACAGGTGTCCCGCTCCTGATAAAAAATATGGGCCCGCCGGGCTGAGGCCACCAGGCGCATGAACTGGTAACGCTGAATTTCTTCTTCCTTCTCCAGGCGGTTGAGTCCCAACTGGGTCATGACATCCCTGGGGATCAAAGGCTCATACACCTTGAGTTTGGGCAGGACGGATTCATTGGCGTCCAGGATAAAAACATCGTCAAAACCCAGGGAGCGCGTTTCAAAAAGCCCCAGGATCTGCAGGCCTTTCAAGGGAGATCCGGAAAAAGAAACCATCTGTTCCTGCAGTCGCGTTTTAAAAATACGAAGGATCTCTTCCTGGGGGAAGCGTTCGCGACAGAACGTCGCCCCGGCCATCTGGCGGCACATGACATGCAGCTGCTCGACGATCTTAAGATTCAGGGGATATTTTTCCAGGGGGCTTTTTTCCAGGAGGGCATCGAGAAAATCCTCAAGGACAGCCGCGAAATCCGCAAACGTGGCGACTTGCTGCCATCTCTCAAAGAGAAGCCTGTGCAGGCCGCCGAAGGCCTTCTTGAGGTCGGCCTTTTTCGTGCCGGTTTCCATCCTCTCGAGCATCGCCGCTGCGCTCGCATAAAGCTCATCTTCCTTAAGAAGGTCTTTGGGGTCGATAAACAGGCTTCCGCCCAAGGGCGTTTGGATCGTTCCTGCCAGTATCTCTTCGACTTTATGGACCAAAACGCGCATGGCGGACGCCTCGATGCCCCATTGAAGGTTCTTGACCAAGGGATGGCTTAAAACACCGAGGTAATCCTTGACGTAATAGCTGTCGGCCTTGCGGGTCTCCTGTGCCCGGAAGAGAAGGTCAAAAAGGAAATAAAGGGAACTGCGTGAGACCGGATACCCCATGGACACATTGAAGTCGCCCACGAAAGAAGCGATCTCGGAAAGCAGCGGCACGAGGGTCGCCGGCTCTGGGAGAACGACGAGGGCATTGCGGTAATCGCCGCACTCTTTCAACGCCTGGCGCGCCATGCCGATCTGCGAATGCAGGTCAAAACCGCAACTGATCCTGACCTCAGGCTTGCGGACCGGGGCGGCGGGAGGTTCGATGGGAACGCCGAAGACCGACGAAAGCCTTTCCAAAACGCTCCATTCGCCGGCCCGGCCCTGGAAGACCATCGTCGAGCGCCCCTGCGCATGGAGAGTGCGCATCACCGTTTCTTCCGTCCGGTGGAGATAAAAGAAATTACAGAAAAAGATCCGCTCAAAATCATCCAGCCGGGCCTCCGCCGCCTTGCGCGCCGCCAAAAGATAAATGAACCCGCGGCTGTAAGCATGGGCCTCTTCCATCTTCCGGTGGAAATCCTCCCGCAAAAGATAGAGTTGTCCTAAAAGCGTGTTGATGCTCTCAGGGACGTCATAGCCGATACCGGCATGGGCGGCCACATCCTTCAGGGACGGGTTCTGAATGTCCTCCAGGTCGAGCTGTTCGAAGAAACCGAGGACCTCCTCGGCCCACGGCAGAAAACGCCAGAACTCGCTGCGCCCCTCCAGGATGGAGGGCGATTTCTTTTGAGCGGTCCGGTAGATCTCAAAACATGCCTCCAGGTCGTTGAGGCGGCTGAATCCTTCACCCTGGCGGGATGCCAGATATTCCATGAATTCATCGATCGTAAAGAACCGCGGCGAAAAGCTCGCCCGCCCGACGCGCTCGGCCAGCGCCTTCTGAAAGAAAAGCTGCGGACGGCGCCCGCCGAAAACAAAAGCCAGGCGGGGCCATGCGGCCGGCGCATAGGCGGCAACGATCTCATCGGCCAGCTTGTCGATGAAACGGTCGCTCAAATCATAGGTGATCACATTTTTCATTTACAGTACTTCTTCCATCCTGGCGGTATCGCAAAAAACCAAGAACCCCTTGACGCGCCGGCCGCCGAAAACTTCCGCAACAAGCCCCATATACTCGGCGACCTGCTGGCGGCCTTTTTCTATCTCTTCGCCCGACATCTTATAATCGACGACCCAGCAGACGTCCGGCCCGACCAGGAGGCGGTCGATGCGCCTGGTGCGTCCGAGACGGTCGATCACCTCTTTTTCGACCAGGACCTCGCGGCCCTGCGGGTAAAAAACAGGCCGGCAGGCCGGGGCCTTGACCAGACGGGCCGCAAGCGAACCGCACGCCTCCATCTCGTCGAAATCGGGAAACTCCAGGCGCGTCTTGCGCACGGCCAGGTCCAGAACCTCCTTCGGGTCCCTGCCGCCCAGGTCCCCGACATAGGAAAGGATCTTGTGAATGACTTCGCCTTTCAGCAAGACGCGACGGCGCCGGATCAGGGCGCTGTCCACAAATTCGTCTTTCAAAAAACGGATCCAATCCTGGTAGGGCGTCGGCGGTATGTCTTCGGGGAGCCCGGGCCTCGGCACGGCCGCGGACTTTGTCTCCGCCAAAGGCTCTCCAGCCTCGACATCCGCGTTCCCCAGAAGACCCGCCGCAAAATTGGGACGGCGGCCGACTTTAGGGACAAAAATATAAAGCTCGTCCTTCGCCCGCGTTAATGCCACATAAATACTGTCTAACTCGTCGATAAAACAGCGGCTGTATTCCCGGCAGAACGCCTCTTCCAGGAGAGGCGAGAACATCCGCGACTTCTCCGTGAGGCGGATCAGGCTCATCCTGTCATCGGCGGCGGACGCCAGGATGCCGGGCACTTTGACCGCCATCTCCAAGAAAGGCAAAATACATACCCGGAACCCCAGCCCCTTGGCCTTATGGATGGTCAACACCTTAACGGCATCTGTCTTCGGCGGGCGCACGTAAAAAACCTCTGTCTGCCCTGCTTCAAAAAACTCCAGGAAGGACGCCAGCTGGCCGTGGTCCTCCTCCGTCTCCTTGATCAGTTCCAGAAACCTCATGAAAAACGCCTGCTCGTCGCCGAAAGCCTCCAGGCAACGGAACCTGCGCAGGATGCTGATAACAAGTTCATACAAAGGCACGTAACCGACGTTACGGAAAAACTCCTCGATGAAATCCTCCCACTCTTTCGGGAAGCGGCGCCGGAATTCTCTGTAAAAATAGAGCCCTGTCTTCTTCTCCCGGGCCTCCCGGAGACAGAAGAAAAAATCATGAAGGGGCGTCTCTTCCATGCCGCTTGCCGCCCGGAATATCCGGCCAAGGATAAAAGACGCAAAAGAAAGATTGTCGATGGGGGATTGGAGAAATTTCAGGAACGAAACGAGTTCCTTGATCAGGGCGTTATTGCGGATATCAAGTGTCTTTTCCGACTCGACCGGGATATCCGCGGCAATCAGCCACTCGGAGATCGTCTCGACATCGTCGTTTTCGCGCACCAAAATCGCGATATCCGCCCGGGCGTAACGCTTGTCAAGTTCCCCGAGGAGCGCCTTGAGCTTCTCAGCCGTGCGTTCGTTCTTTTCGTCCTGGGAAGACGCCTCGAGATGCCATACGCGCACATATCCGCCTTCCCTGGAAGGGACGCTTGACTGCTCGACCTCTTCAAACACCCGGTACACCGCCTCCTCGTCCTCCTCGGCCATGGGAAACTTTGTCCTGTCGTTTCTCAGGTCCTGCAGAAAACGCCTAAGGTTCTGCGCCGAAAAGATCCTGTTGGCGAAAAGAACGATCTGGCGCCGGCTGCGGAAATTGTACCGCAAAAACTCCTTGCAGGGGCCAAAGGCATCCAGCTCGCGGGCCACGGCGTCGAAAAGCGACACATCACCGCCGCGGAAACGATAGATCGCCTGCTTCTTGTCTCCGACATAAAAAAGCGACCCCCCGACGGACAAAGACTCGCGGACCATCCCGCGAAGGTTCCCCCATTGCAACGGGCTCGTATCCTGGAATTCATCAACAAGGTAATGTTTCATGCGCGTCGCCAGCCGGTAGTAGAGTTCCGGGACGTCGATCTTCTTTTCGTCGAGAAGCACGTGGGCCTGCCGGTTAAGCTCTTCCAGGAACAGGATGTCTTCTTTAGCGGCCAGGACACGGACGTCCTCTGCAACCATGCGAAAAATAGAAATATAGGGCCCGAAGACAAGGATCGCCTCCGCCTCTGCCGCCCGCCGGATATCCTGCCGTATCTTCTGCCATAATTTTTTTACCGGCACAGGGACGCGGCTCTCCTTCTTCGCCGGGAAATCCTCACGCGCAAAAAAATCAGACAGCTCCTGGAGGGCAAAACCCGTACGGGGACGTGACAGGAATTCCTCGAACTTTCTGGCAAACAGCGCATGGACGCCTTCCGGCAGGACACGATGCAGCTTGCGCATATCCGCGAGGATCTCCTCTTTAAGCCTGGCGACATCCGCCAGGGTCCCCTTCACGGGCGCGAAGACGCCGCCGGTGCGATTGGTCCTGGAATAAAGGTCGCCGGCAACATCGAGAATATCCTTTTTGGGAAACCACCCGCTGCGGTTCTCCAAATAGAGATACTGGTGGAGAAAATCGAGAAAGGCCTTCTCCACTTTTTTGTCGTTGGGCGCGCGGTCCACGAGCGCGTCGACGCCATAAGCCAGATAATCCTCGAATTCCGTCTTGATCTTGAAACGCGCCGACAACCCCAGCCTGAAAGCGCATCCGCAAAGAATAGCGTTGATGAAACTATCGATGGTCTGGACCTGGAAAAAATTATAATTTTTGATGATCTGGTCCATGACGCAAAAGGCGCGCGCGCGGGCTTCGTCTTCGGCGACGCCCAGGCCGGACAGGAGCATCTTCTTCTCGTCTTCGCTGTCAAACCGGCCGAGGGCGATCTTTTTCAACAGAAGAAGGATCCTCTCCTTCATCTCGATGGCGGCTTTATTGCTGAAGGTGACCGCCAGGATGTGCTTGAGGGGCAATGCCTCTTGCCGGCTGCCGGCCAAAAAAAGAAGTTCGACGTATCTGGCGGCCAGCGCATACGTCTTGCCGGAACCTGCGGAAGCTTCGACGATCCGGACTTCTGGAAACCTGTCTTTCGGGGAATTCTGGATGGGCATTTGCTTTCAATTATAGACACTTACAAGCCAACCTGCAAGCCTGCAGATATCAAAAGGCAGCCGGAAACATGCAAGGACGTAAAAAAACTGTGTAATCGGTTTTGGCGCAGGTTCAAGCGGACCGCTGAAAAACCCAGCGGCACGCCTCGATCGGAAAAAATCCGGAAAATCATGGTGGATGAAATCCACCAAAAAAAAGGCCCGGTATTTCTACCGGGCCTCTGGATTTATCGAACCAAAACTAAACCTTGTGAACGTTCGTGGCCTGTTCGCCCTTGGGACCTTGCTCTATCTCGAACTCAACCTCCTGGCCTTCTTCAAGAGTCTTATATCCTTCGCCCTGAATAGCGCTGTAATGCACGAAGACATCCTTACCAGATTCAGGAGTGATGAATCCGTAGCCCTTCTGGTTACTGAACCATTTCACTTTTCCTTTTGCCATTATGTACTACCCTCCTTTCTTGCAAATTTTTTTCCTAGCTCCTCGCTGCCCGTAGATAGTAAATAACGGCAGGGAACACGGTACTGCAAAACTGTGGTCACGCACCTTCCACTCCTTTATTTACTACTAATACTACTAAACAAAAAAATATTACGACGGAACTTTCCCTCTGTCAAGAAATTCTTGTCGTGCGCACCCTGCGCGCGGATACACGTTCTCGTGGTCCGTATTTTCGGACCGCGCGATCAGGCGCCGTCATCCAGAAAGACGATCCGCCAGGCCGTATTGTCCAACGGCAGGTCCTTGGAGCTTGTCTTGGCGCAAGCCAGGATGCGGTCAGGGCCGCCCAGGAGGGTCAGGGGGACCTTGACGATCAATGCCTTGCCTTCGTAAGCCAGCGTCACATCTTTGGTGCGCAGCCTCCTGAGCTTGTCCCAAACATGGGCCCCGCGCATACCGACGCTGATCCGGATCTTCGGCATCTCGGCGAAATCCACGTCCTTGCGATATCCGAAAAGATACAAAAAAATGCCGAAGTTCTTGTTAAACCTGTGCCGGAGCGCCAGGCGGACCATAAGGTCCTGTCCTTGCACGGCATAGCTCAAATCCGATATCTCTTTTTCCTTCTCGGTCGCTTCATCCATTTCCGGATAGATACGTATATCCTGCCATTGAAGCGACGACGTGTTCTTGCGGGACAGATGGACATCCGGGAAATCATCGAAAAGCTCGTCTTTCCTGGCGAACGTATAGAGATAAGACGGGGCGTAGGCGAGCTGGCTCCTGTAAAAAGAAATGGCCCCCCTCTTGTTCCAGACCTCTTTATCGGTCAACACCAGGTCCTGCCACTTGATGCCGACATCCGCGAGGTTCTTCGGAGGCGACAAGCCCAGGGACGGACGGAACCCCCTCGGCATCGGCCAGCGCACGACGTGCACCAGATAGGTATACACCTGCGGCGGCTCGATCGCGCCCTCCAGGTCCCACAGGACCACGCGCAAAAACAGGTTCAGGGCCCGATGGTCCCTGTTCGTATCGGCGGGGTGGGAGACGAATATCTTCGTCGGCCGGAAATCCGTGATGACCTTTTTGAGGTCTTTGACCACGCTGGGGCCCGCATAAGGGGCGCCGAAAGACAGGCTGTCTTTATACGGCACCGCCGTCACGCGCGTCATCATGCTGCGCATCGGCCTCGCAGGATTCCAGTACCGCGAAAAGATCTCCATTGTCCCGAAATCGGGATATCCCAAAAATGTCAGGTTTTCTTCACTGAGGCCGAGATATTCCATGGCCCGGACGGCCTCTTTACGCCGCACCTCGCCCATATATACGAACGCCTTCTTGCGGAACACCAGGCGCTTCTCGTAAACAACGAAAGACAACTCGTTGTTGTCGCCGTTGGTAAAATAAACGATCTTGAGGGGAATGTTATTCTGGATGCAGCGCTGGATGACGCCGCTCGTCGCGATCGCCTCGTCGTCCGGGTGAGGCGCCAGGATCAGGACCCTGTCTGTGGGCAAAAACGGAGGAAGGACTTCTTCTCCAGGGGAGGCGCCGCCGGCCGCAGGCGCCGACAAAAAACACACCCACAAAAGAACGGCAACAACAAAAAAGGCCTTGCGCAAAAAGATCATATCTTTCCCAACCCCTGGCCTTTCGGATAGATCCGCACAATATGTTCGTCTCCGGCCACATAGAGAACGTCATAACGGTAATCGTCGCCAATGAGGCGACCAAGACCCTTCACATAATCCTTGCGCAAGACCGCATAAGTCTCGAGCCTTCTCTTGAGATAATCCCTCAATTTCTCGATGGTGTTGAGATATTCCACCGGATGGGGGCTGAAATATCCGTCTCCGTTGATGTCGATGACAGCGATCTGCCTGTCCGTATAGAAACGTATGCCCCGCGCAAAGAACTTCGAGCAAAGGACAGGCGCATCCGGATCGGCCTTCTCGGTCAGATAACGGCCTGCATCTCTCGAAGAAACGTAAGACTCAAAATGCGGGCTCATGGACAGGGCAAACACCAGCAAAAGAGGCAAGAATGCCGCCGTCATCCAGAAACTCCACGAAAAACGCCGGCGCGCGCTTGCGGCCATATATACGGCCAGATAAACAACAAGGATACCGGCAAATACGACAACGGGCGTGCGATCGGCGACATATTGCGGGAACCTGGACGACGCCACGATCAAGCCGAGGGGAAACGCAAGACAGAAAACGCCGGTTAAAAGGTACAGGGCCCTCGGGCCGCGCGCGCCCGGACGCATCTCCTTGAGGAAACACGTCGCGCCTGCTTCCTCAAGGAAATATCCCGTCATCAGGGCCAGGGCCGGGAAATAAGGAAAGACATAACTCGTCAACTTGGAGTGCGCGACCTGGAAGACGATAAAGACCACAACGACCCAGCTTGAAAGAAACCAGAAGAACGGCGGCGCCTGCCGCCGCAACGTTTTCACAAATCCGCCAAACGCCGCGATAAAAAAGAGGCTCCAGGGGAACATGCTGCCGACGGTCGAGAGCGGATAATAATACCAAGTGTCAGCCGCCGGATGCTCGGCTTCCACCAGGCGCCTCCAGTGGTCATTGTAAAAAAATTCGTGGACAAAAACATGACCATAGGTCTTAAACATAAAAATATACCACGGCAGCGCCACCAGGCAGAAGAGCGCTAATCCCAGGGGGAATCCGCCGCCGGCGACCAGGCGGGCTTCCCTGCGCAAAACGAGGAACAGCAAAACAACCGACAAAGGAATGATGAGCCCCAAAGGGCCTTTTGTGAGGACCGCCAAAGCGGAAAATACAAAAAACAGGACCCACCCCGCCTGTCGTCTTTGTTCAACCGCGTATCCCCACCAGAATGCCAAAAGAGACAGAAGGATGAAGACCGTAAAGATCAGGTCCGTGAAGACCGTCCTGGAAAGCCCGACATAAAGGCCGCAGGACATAAGAACAACAGCCGATAGAAAAGCCTTGCGCCCGTCGCGGAAGCCCAGCCAACCCAGATAATAGAGCGCGATAACGCCAACAATGCCGAAGAGCGCGGGGAAAAACCTTGCGGCAAAAGGAGTCGCCCCCGCCACATCAAAACTCAACCGCAGGAGCCAGAAAGTCATGACGGGCTTTTCAAACTGGGGCGCGCCGAAAAGATACGGCGTCATCCAGCTGTGTTGTTGCTGCATCTCCCTGGCGGTCTGGGAGTAAAATACTTCATCGGGATTGGTCAGGCTCAAAAGCCCGTTACCCGCCATCAAAAAAACAAACCCTAACAAAAGAAGGATCAGAATAAACTTAATGTTTGCCGGGATCTTGGGCATCGTTTTTCCTCATGTTGACCAGCTCATCGACTGTAACAAACCGCCACCCTTTTTCTTTGAGGCGTTCGATCAACCTCATGACCGCCAGGACCGTTTCGTCCCTGTCCCCTCCCTCGGTGCTAAAGGCCCCGCCGCTGTCATGGAACAGGATGATGTCCCCTGGCCGCACGTGGCGCAACAAGTACTTGATCATATACTTGTCGTCGAACGTCACCCAGTCCTTGGAATTCAAAGACCAGAGGACAACCTCATAACCCATGGATTTGACAAGGCGTTTTTCGGCCGACGTCATCCATGCCTTCGGGGGACGGAAATACAGCGTCCGCACGCCCGTTACCTCCTTGATGATGTCTTCCGTACGTCGGATCTCGCTTTCCAGTTCTTTGGAGTGGTAATACAGAAGGACGTGATGATCATAGGTATGATTGCCGATCGTGTGCCCCTCGCGGGCCACGCGCCTGGCGACATCCGGATACATCTTGACGTGTTCGCCCAGCATGAAAAACGTCGCCTTAACATCGGCGCCTTTAAGCACATCGAGGATCCGGGGGGTCCACACGGGAGACGGCCCGTCGTCAAACGTCAAGGCCACGACTTTTTCTTTGACCGGTTCATGATAGATCGTCCCCTTGCGCACAAGGACGGCCTGGTCAAAGAAAATGACGAACACCGCCGTCACAAGGACAGCCAGTAAAATTAAAATGACCGATATCCTGATGATGCGCCTCATACACAATCCTCCACACCGATTTGCTCAAAATACATCGAAGATACTTTACCAAAAGCTGTCATATCGCACAATCAAATTTTTCAGCCTCGCGCTTTACATTCGCCGCCGATTTGCTAAAATGACCAACGCCAAAGAAATCGCCCTGCAGGACTCCCTTGACACATAACGCCGGTTAACTTGAAAAACCGAGGCAAAAAATTCAACGAAAGGACCGCAACATGATCGACGAAATAAAAATCTCCAAGGCCATCATTGATGCCTACAGCAAAAAACTCATCGACCACCTTTCCGTAGACGTGGCGATCGCCGGGGCCGGGCCTTCCGGCATGGCCTGCGCATATTACCTGGCTAAAAAAGGAAAAAAAGTCGCCATCTTCGAACGCAAGCTTTCTGTCGGCGGCGGGATGTGGGGCGGCGGCATCATGTTCAACGAGATCGTCGTCCAGACGCAAGCCAAAAAGATCCTTGATGAATTCGGCATCCGCAGCCGCCTCTACGAGAACGGCTACTATCTGGCCGATTCCATTGAAGCTACGTCGACCCTGTGCGCGCAGGCCCTCAAGGCCGGCGCGGCCGTCTTCAATTGCATGAGCGCCGAAGACGTCATGATCAGAAAAAACCGCGTCTGCGGCCTCGTGCTGAACTGGACGGCTGTCGAGATGGCGCGGCTCCATGTGGATCCTATCACCATGCGCGCCTCCTATGTCGTTGACGGCACAGGCCACGACGCCCAGATCGTCCATATCGTCGAAAGAAAATCCGGAATACGCCTGAAGACAAAAACCGGCAAGGCTGTTGGGGAAGGCTCCATGTGGGCCGAGATCGCAGAGACGACGACTGTTAAAAATACCAAGGAAGTGGCTCCCGGCCTCTACGTCTGCGGTATGTGCGCCAACGCCACCTTTGGAGGTCCCCGCATGGGCCCCATTTTTGGAGGAATGCTTTTATCGGGCAAGAAAGCCGCCGAGGAACTCCTCAAAAAACTCTAGAACAAAAAACCCCGCCGGACATCCTGTCTGTCCGGCGGGGCGCAGAATCAACCCGCTCGAAAAACATCCCTCTTCACATCGTCATAGGACCACGGACAACCCCGTCATATTCGACATCCCTCTGCCCTTCTTCTTGCGGAGGACTTTGCGCAGGCTCAGAAACTTCCTGGTCGACGGCCGCGACGGGGGCTTCGACCGCAGCGCTGGTCGCCTTTTGCGCCGGAACGCTTACGGGTGCGGCGGCAGGCGGCGCGGCCGGCGAATATCCCGTCTTCTTCTCCATCCAGAAGGCAACAACAGCCAGGGCCAAAACGACCGCAGCAAGAATGCATCCGACGACCACCAAAACAAAGAGCGACGATTTTTTCATATTACACTCCCTCTCCTTCCCAGATCAACTTGTCGTCTATATGCTGATCGTCCTGGGCCGTAAAACCCGACAGATAAGGAAAGTACGGCGGCGTCTTGCCGTTCAGGACGCGCGGGTCGTAAACAAAGTTACGGCCGTAGCCGTGGATAGGCGTCGTCCCGGAAAATTGGCCGAAAGCGCCGTAAAAGTCCGTGATGACACCTCCCAGGAGCGTGGCCGTGCCGCGCGGCGATCCCGAGTCATAGCTATCTACTTTGAACTCGCCGTGCGGCGCCATGATGATGCCGTGGATCTCGACATTATTCGGGGCGCTCGTGCCGATGCGCACATCGCCGGCCCAGGCAATAATACCCAGCATATTATCGGCAGCCGTGCCCGTGTCGGGGTCGGTCCCGCTCAACGGGCTGGCCGTATATGTTTCATAGCGCACATTGTTGGAGATAACGATATCCCGCTCAGCCGACACCGTAAGGGACGTATCTTCCTGCACGGTCCCGGAGAACGCCGTGATGTCGTCTAAGGAATAGATCAGCGTACCTTCATTGCTGACGCCGTCCGGAATCCCCGTATACGTCGACGTGCTGTCGCCGACGGTCTCTACGGTGGTCTGGTTGGCCGTACGGTTGACCGTAATATTCTTTGTCGTCGTTCCCTGCTTAATGGTATAGACGGCATTATCGCTTGCATCAACGCTCATGGTCACGCTTGCATCCCCTTTGATCAAGATCCCCCCTGTCAGCGTCCCGCTGCTCTGGGGAACATAGATCCCGTCGGAGCCAGGATTGGACATCGTCCCCAGGGCCTGGGTCTTCAAGTCATTCTGCGTCACGGACGAAGGAAGATTGATCAGGCTGTAGCCGCGCGTGAACCCCACATCGAAAATCGGAACGTCCTTTGTCCCGTTGGCATCGGCATCGATCAGGACGGATGACCCTTCATTATAGAACCTGGCCTTATTCTCATGCTGGGTCACTTCCTCCGTAAAATGCCCCGAAGGATTATTGGCAAAACTGAAACGTTCGTTCGTCGAAACAGGCCCCGTGAAATTGGTGTTTTCCGTGAACCAGACGGTCGTGCCCGATGGCGTGGTATGATGGCTGGTAAATAATGCGAACTTGGCAAAGTTGGCGCGCAGGACTGTCAGGGTAAACTGCCCCTGCCACAAGCGGATACTCTTTCTGACGGGAGGATTCACGGCCGAAACAGACCCTTGGGCATTGATGGTATAAAGGTAAGGGAAAATATAGATATCCGTTTCAGGGCTTGTGGGAGCGCCGTTGGGAGAGACGGTCAGCGTCGCCGTGTAGTTGCCGCTGATCGCCGTGTTGAGGTCGGGCGCGGTCAACGTCACCGTCGCGTTGTCGCCGGATACGGAAAATTGCGGCTGTCCCAGCGCATAGGCAAAATCCCTCAAGAACCCCAGAGAATTGTTCCCCGTCACATATGTCGAGAAGGTCGAGGACGTCCAATGCTGCGTATCGTCTTCAACCCTTCCCTTCAGGTCCACGCGGACGCGCTTTTTGAGTTCTGCCCGGGCCTGCGCAGCCCCTCCCTCGGCCAAGGCCAGGGATTGCATCGCATATTTCTGGATATCCACGGATGTCTTCTGGGAAAGCACGCTTGAGAAAAATATGCTCGCCAGGACCAAAAGCACAGCCACCCCCATCAGGACAGCGGCCAGCGCAACCCCTTTTTCGCTCTTGTTTGACATGGCATTCTCCTTCACTGATCTCCTGTGCATCCTGGCGCGGCCCCGTGCGCCCACCGATCCTAAAATTCACCCTCTGCCGGCTCTTCAACCGTTGCCGTGGCTGAAACCGTCATAGCCACATTGCGCAGCGTTATCTGGGATTCCCAGTCAAAGCCGGCTTCCCGCATCGTTTGTATATCCATCACGACGCGCGGGCAGGTGTCGCTAACCCCTGTGCATCCCGCGCATCCGCAATCGACAAAAAACCTTTCTACGGATGTCGCCGCCACGGTTTCGGCAGCCGTTCCTTCCTTCATCAACAGGGTCGACGCATTGGTAGGGTCGAGCTTGAAAGTGACCTTCTGCAAAGACGTCACGATACCGGAGGTATTAAAGATCGGCCGGTAAAAATCAATGCGCGTGTTGTTGCTGGAGATTGACACGGGATAATGCGTGCCGTTGAGGACCCAGTCGGGATTCGCCTCCCGGATCAGCCCCGACAACTTGTCTCCCGCGCGCCTGGCCTCCCGGCTCTCGATGATCTTGCCCCTGCCGATCTCCCAACCCCTGTCGGCGCTCCTCAAGATGAGCGTAAACATGGAGAATAAAATAAGGAAAATACAAAAAACCACGACCAATTCGACCAGGGTATGGCCGCGGCGATACCGCAAAATGGGCGAAAGGATTTTATTTTGCAATGAGACTCACCACCTCCGCAGCCGAATCAATACGGCTGTTATTATTGACGTCTTCGCCGCTATCCAGGACGCCGTTAAAATTTCTGTCTTCCCCGACAGTCCTGTTCAGTCGCGTCGCATAACACGCGACAAGGCGCACTTTTGTCAGCGTTGTCGGATACCCGGAAAAACTGGTGACCACATCGACGCGCCCCCGGGAGGACTGATTGGCAGGAAAGCCGTAATCGGTCAAATTGAAAGAGCCTGCGGCCGTCGAAATATCATCAAAGCCCATCGCCCTGATCTCTTCAAGCCTGGCCAGAAGCGCGTTACTTGCCAGGGCGTGGTCCCGCTGCATGTCCGTCAGGACAAACATGCTGACATACGTCAACAATAACCCCGACAGCGTCACGGCAAGGATCGCCAATGCCAGGGCCACCTCGATGAGCGTAAAGCCCTTTTTCGGCTTTGTCTCGACGGACAAGGATGCAATTTTGAAAATATGCCCCCCTCTGCCGGAGGCCCGCAGAGACGCCCGGAAAGGCCATAATCCGCAAAAAGACTTCTTCCTATCCATATATAAATTATATAATTTTTCCGGACGAGTTACAATGCCATTCGTCCTTGCGACGCAGCCCCGATATCAAATCATTTCTCTTTTTTTTCCGTGATATCCTCTTGATGCATAAGGGGTAAGAAAAACTGTATTTACCCGTCTCTGACAGGATTAACCCAAAAAAGGACCTTCTGGACGCTAAATCTTCAAAACAGAAAAGGCCGCCCTTGGAAAGGACGGCCTTCCGGTTTATGCGAAAAACTTACGCATCTTTTCCTTTGATTAGAAGATAGAACAATACAGCCAAAAGCACTACCTGAAATTCAATGCCGCCCATGGGGTGGGATGATGAAGGCATAAAGCTCCATTGCCCCCAATGGATCATGTAGATCGCAACCATCATGATGGGGATGATGAGAACGCTCCCCAGGCGGGTCGTCCATCCCCGGTCGTTGACGCAGCCCCCAACAAGGATCAAAACCGCTCCCAACGTTTCGCATACAGGGACAGCTAGCGCGACCAACCATGGCAGCTTCAACATGGAAGCGAAAGCGGAGATGTTCGGAAATTTAGTCAAACCGTGGAACAAAAAAACAGCGGCAATGGCCAACCGCAAGAACCAATGAGCCTGCTTCTTGATCCTATCCATGGCCCTCTCCTTAATTCCGCCTCTGGCGGAATTAACTCCACCACCCGGCCCCATCGGATGAGCCGGTGTGCCGCTTTCTGCGGCAGCGTATCTTGAGAATTTATGGCTGCCCGCCTGAACTCTGTGAAGACTGGACTGGCCTGCCCTGGCAGGCCGAGACATAAATTGTCAAGATGCTTACGCGAGGAGTCACGTTAATTCCTTAATCTTTCCGCCTCTGGCGGAATTAGGCCCTCCGCTATGTGGATTACCTGGCTCAATCGGATGAACCAGTATGCCGCTTTCTGCGGCATGCGGAGGCCTACCCTTTCTGGGTTAACTCCGCAGCGTATCTTGCTTACGCAAGGAGTAACGCTTATTCCTTCATCCTACCTGCCCGCAGCGAAGCCCTACAGAGCTTCTGCCAGGGCTTTTCCCTACAAATATGTCAAAATCTTATCGAGCACCTTGCGCGAAGCCTCTACGTCACCGGGCACGCCGACGCGGATATCCAGGCGCGACTCCGTGGTCGACACAGGACGAATATCGATCCAGAAGGACCGGCCGTCCGTATAATCTCCCACGAACTGGACGATATCCTCTTTGACGGTCTCTTTGGTGATGGTAAGTTTCAGCGCGGCCAAGGCGGACTTGGTCGCCTTCTGAGCTTTCGCAAACGAACCGTTAACCTGCTGAGTGAGCTTGCCGCCGAGCCACGTAGCTGTCCCGGCCCCTCCCGCGGCCCCGGCAACAACGGCCACACATCCCGCCAAATGAGCCGAAACCACACCCACGATCAACATGTTCCATATCCTCTTGAACATAAAACACTCCTTTCTTCCTCCCTGCCAAGCAGGTCAAAACCACTTCTTGCGCTTGAAATACACGATCATCAATCCTGCAATACTGCCCATGAGTCCCAAAACACTGAAATATCCCAAAGGGTGTTCCAACTCAGGCATATGCTTGAAATTCATGCCGTAGATGCTGGCGATCAAGGTCAAGGGCATCATGATCGTGGTAATAACGGTAAGCGTTTTCATGATCTCATTGAGACGGTTAGAGACAACCGATACGTAAGCTTCCATCGCGCCCGTGATGATCTCGCGCGACGTGCCCACGATATCGTTGAGCCGGATAAGGTTGTCGTAGATATTGCGGAAGTAGATGGAGTTGGACGGAGCTATCAATTCAAAATCGCCCCGCTGGATCAGGCTGATGACATCGGCCTGCGGGCCGATCGTGCGGCGAAGGGACATGACGTCGTTCTTGAGATGGTATATCTTCTTGAGCGTCTCCTGGGTCGGATCTCGGAAGAGTTCGTCGCTCATCTCATCCACGAGGTTGTCGAAATCATTGATCACGGGAAAATAACTGTCCACGCAGGAATCAAGGATCGAATACAACAGCATGTCCGCGCCCTGAAGGATGATGGGGGATTGCTTTTTGATACGGTCCTTGCAAACGGACAAAGGCGGGACAGGCTGCGTGTGACAGGTGATGAGGTAATTCTTGCCGAGGCAACAATCCAGCTCCAGGGTCCTGGCCTTGCCGTGCAGACCCGTCTCGTGAGATTCGAGAGCGAACATGACGAGAAACATATAGTCTGCAAATTTCTCAACCTTGGTCCGGGCATTCGGCATGATCAGGTCTTCGACGGTCAAAGGATGCAGATTGAAAACGGCGGTCAAAAGATCCACATCCGCATCATCAAGGTCCGTCAAATCCAGCCACAAGAGCGTCCGGCTGTCCTTGATAGCCTCAGCCACTCCCTGAAGCGTCAGGTCGGTCTGCAGCCCTTTATCCGGATGATAAGCAAAGACTTCGAACATATCAACCTCTCACGGGGTTATAATTCTTTTTTAGTCTAATCTCAAAAGGAACGGTCGTCAAGCGATATCAGGGACATAAAGGAAGGAAATGCGCGCGGGATATGCAGCATCATCTCCCGCGCGAAAAGATGCGTTACGGATCCATCTTTAGATACGTGTCAATCTTTCGGCGCATGCGCGATTGCATCCGCTGGGTCTGCCCCGAGTTTTCCATACACCTCTACCGGGAGAAAAACGGTCAAAAAGAAACGGAAAATCCCCCTGGCACAAACTGCGTTCATGGGTTATGATACCTCCGAAAGGCAGCCAACAAAGGAGGAGGGTATGAAAAAACAGATTTGGACGATCCTGTTGTTCTGCGCCTGCTTTCTTGCATCGCCCCGCGCGTTTGCGGACGACAGCATGATGAGCGGATGCAAAATGATGCACAAAATGGACAAGATGGGGCCGGAGGAGAAATTCTACCAAAAGGCCTTCCTCCTTCTGTCCAATGCCGATGAGATCGGCCTCACTGACGACCAGGCAGAAAAAATCAGGGCTCTCAAGCTGAAGGTCAAAAAAAGCCTGATCATGGAAGACGCCCAGATCGAGACCTTGGCGCTTGATATCTCAGATGCCCTCGCAGCAGACCAGGTGGATACGAAAAAAATCGACAGCCTCGTGGACAAAAAATACGAGCTGAAAAAACAAAGGACAAAAGAGATCATCCAGGGATGCCTCGACTTGCGCGGCATCCTGACGAAAGATCAGCAGGATAAATTAAAAAAGATGCAGCCTCCCTGCATGATGGGCGGAATGA
This sequence comes from Candidatus Omnitrophica bacterium UBA6210, assembly GCA_002421805.1. Classification (GTDB taxonomy): domain Bacteria; phylum Omnitrophota; class Gorgyraeia; order Velamenicoccales; family Velamenicoccaceae; genus Velamenicoccus. The sequence continues at coordinate 109,904 of DISM01000006.1, read as the reverse complement.
TGAAGACCATGGGCATGATGAAGATGGGCGGCGCGCCCCCCAAGGGTGCCGGAATGATGAGCAAAGGCCCCATGGAACAAACCCAGGAAGGATCCAAAGAAGAACCCGAAGAATAGTACCGGTATCCACAACAAAAAATCCGGGCGCAACCACCCGGATTTTTTTTTGCGTAAATCCTTCACTCTATCGACGGCATCAAGACGCCTTGGGGGCCTTCGACAAAAGATACATATTCTTCAAGAGAAGGACGCATCCCGTCAGGCAAAAGACGAGCCCGATACCAAAAACGACCTCCTCTGCCATAAGGGTATTAAACACCTTGTGCGGCAGCTTGATCGTTTCGATGGCCACTTCCATGAAAAGCCCAACCAGCAGGTAGTTTAACCCGTAAAAATGGCAGACGGCATCGGTCTCTTTCTGCCCTTCGTCCAGGTATTGGGGGTAGAGCCTGAAAAACTTCATAAGCGTGTCCCTCTCTTCCAGCGCCACGCCGTAAGCCACAAAGATCGTCGCGATCCCATCCAGAAGGTTCTCGATAGGCAGCGCATCATTGCCGGCGCGGAAAAAAAGAACAAACGCATCGTAGACCACGCCCAGGGTAATCAAAAACAGGATGCCGTTCAAAACGATAATGGTCCGCCTGTGGGTCAATACCAAAGGAATATTCACAAGAAACCTCCCGTGATTTGAAAATGCCTAAACATCGATGCCGAAGACTTTTCTGATGATCAGACCGATGCCGAAATTGACCGCGGCAATGGTCAGGCTTAAACCCGCCATTTCCAGGAAACGCCTTCTGAAATTAAGGTTTTTGGCGACGGAAATATAGAACGTGAACATAAAAACGATCAGCAGGGAGCCCAGGACAACCCAACTGAGACAGACATAAATATTGGAGAAAATAAAATAAGGCAAAACAAGAACCACGACCGTCGATACGTAGGTCAGGCCCGTGTAGATGCTGGACTTTAAGGGGTCCTTCGCCGTATCTTCATGCTTGGTGGAAAGATACTCTGCCGAAGCCATCGACATGGAAGCCGCGATGCCCGTGATCAGGCCGACAATGGCGACAAGCCGGGTCTTCTGCAGGGCCAGCGTAAAACCCACAAGGGCGCCCGTCAACTCCACCATGGCATCGTTGAGCCCCAGGACCATCGAGCTGACATACTGCAGGCGCTCTTCATCGATCATGCCCAGGAGCCGCTCTTCGTGGTCTTTCTCCTCCCGGATGATCCCGTCGATCTCGGGAGAAACGGCCTTCAGCTCCCCATAACGGTCCTGGGCGATATCTTCGCCGGACTCCAATAGCCTTAAGGCAAAATTCAGGCCCAGGGTGCGCGCCAGAAAAACAAAAAAGAAGATCTTGGCCCGGTTAGGCCTGACGTCTTCGCAGGTAAAGCTTTTAAAAAAATCATGGTGCTTCAGCTCTTCGGCCGCGATTTTTTCTAAGACCGTCCGATGGTCCTGGACCGGCGTTGACGAAGCGAGCTTACTGTAAATGACATATTCCGTCATCTCGTTGGCCTGAGCCCTCTTCACTCTTGCCTGCAAAGCCGGCATCAACATGTCTCTGTGTCTCCCGGTTATGGTTCCCCGCTATCAGCCGAAGAACGTGATAACAATCAAAGCAGACCGTGCCCTTCTTTCTATTTAACTCGAGAATTGGACGCCTGTCAACTCATGACATTGGGAGCTCACGCCAAGGGAATGAAACGGCAAAAATGAAAAACGTTCACATCTGACGGCTCAATCTGTCCTCAAGGAGGGGAATGACGTTCTCGGAAAGCAAAAACGCCTTGATCTTCTCGCCGCGGGAAAGACTGCGCTTTTCAGGCACAAGCTCGCCGGAAAGCTTATCGGCAAGGGCGTCTTTCTGGAGGGCGAAATCCGCGGGGTCCATCCGCCGGGCCTCTTCAAACGCCTCTAAAACTTTGCGCTGTAAAGATGCTTCTTCTTCGCTGGTCACGGGCCTTTTTGTCTTCAACCGCTCGACGACGCGGCCAGCCAACTCGTCTTTTCTGTATTGAAAAATCTCGGCGCCCATGCGTTGCGCGCGCTCCAGCAAACGACAGACGCCGTCCGAAGAATCCGCCTGGCCGATCCGGCCTTCCGTAACAACGGGGATCACGCAAGGCCGATAGGCGTCGAGGGCCGCGAGCTGATACGGCTCCATGCGCCCCTCCACCTCTGCCGCGATCTCCTCAACCCTGGCGCGCGCCTGATTTAGCGCGCCATCCACATCCGTCTTGATCTTGTGAAAACGCCGGGCATCTTCCTTCTCTATGACGACGCGGCCCGTCTGGACCTGGTCCTTGATCGCGGTACAGGCATCGGTCATCTCCGCTTCAGCCGATGTCATCTTCTGCTGCGCGCTGTCGCGAAGCCGCTGGACTTCTCTGGCCTTTGAAATAATAAACTCTGCTTGCCCCCGGGACAGCTCCAGGCTATTCAAAAGATTAATGATCTGGATGTCCTCGCGCAGTTTCCAAGACCTCGACTCCCGGCCCTGGAGGCAATAACCGGGCTCCGGCAAAACCAACGGCACAAAACAGACAAAAAGCATGACGACAATGGCATATCTCATAATTCCCCCTCGTCCCATTAGACGTCATGCCCATAAAAAAGTTTACCCCGCCAGAGATATTATTCTCCGGCGGGGCCTTTGGACGCTTGCGGATATTCCGGCCCAAAACAGCGGCGCTACTCTTTTCCGACGATCTCCATCCTGACCGGGGCCAACCCCCTCTCGATCATATCCATTGTGCGCGCTGCGGCCCGCGACAGGTCTATGATGCGGCCCGGAATATAAGGCCCACGGTCATTGATCCTGACCATGACCTGGCGGCCGTTTTTAAGGTTCGTGACCCTGACAAGGGTGCCCATGGCCAGGCGCCTGTGCGCCGCTGTCATTTTCTCCGGATCGAAAACTTCGCCGCTGGCCGTCTTCTTGCCCATAAAACGCCTCCCGTACCAGGAGGCGATGCCGGTCATGCTGTAAAGATCGTGGAACTCCATGAGACCGTAAACGAACAAAACAACGGCCGTCGTCACAAAGACGATCTTTTGTTCTTCGGATAAACGGATAAGGCTCACAACCGGCTCCAGACCTAAGGATGATTAGTACCGATAACGGCGCGGGCAAGGGCGGGATGGCCCGACAGACTGCCGTAGTGGAAAACACAAAAACCGCCGCTGCCCGACTCTCTGCAAAACCGGAGCTGACGGGCAAATACCCAGGGAGAGGCCGCCAGCTTATATGCCGGCACCCCGACCATGACCTTCGTAAAATCAGAGACTTTGCTTTCGGCGTCCCGGACAGATCTTTCGAACTCCTCTGCATCGGGAGAATAACTCATGAATGTCATAAAATCTACGAGCCCCGAGCTCAACCACGACGGCCAATCCTGAAAGGCCTCGGCATACGCCCGGATATAGGGAGCGCAGCCTGTCGCAGCCACCCCGATGCCGGGCCGCATCGCGCGGGTTTTTTTGACGAACTCACACAACGTCTCCGTCACCTGGGCCCGTTTCCAATCCTGCCAGGCCAGGTCGGTTTTTTCAACGATCTCGCGGCCGGTCGCTTGCCGGAACCGCTCCATATTCATCTGCGTGTATCCGTAATCAGGGCTGGGATCCGGATAACGCACATAATCAAAAAGAATGCCGTCCAACTCGGGATAGGCGGTCAGGATCTCCTCGACTATCCCCAAAAGCTCCTTACGGACCCGCAGATCTCCAGGCTCCAGAAAATACTGGCTGTCGATCCTGTAATCCTGAAGCCTCTTTTTTGCGCTGCGGTTCCTCGTAAGGATGCCGGGTCCATACTTTTTTAAAAGCCTCGCGTCTTTGTTGTCGCCCAGGCTCAACATATTGAGCCACGCATACACGCGGATCCCCGCTGCACGGGCCTGTCCCATAAGAAGTCTGAAAGGGTCTTCAGAAAGACGGTTCAGGGCCTCATGATAAGGCGACGGGTCCGCTATCGCCGAAGGGAACCACGACTGATTGGAACGGTAGATCTGCACAAAGAGGATATCGATGCGCGCCTGTTTCGCAAAATCGATGAGGCGGGTGATCTCCTGACGGCTGGAAAGGACAGGCGGATCCTGCACGAGCGTGACAAAAAGACAACGCTGGAACGCATCCTTGCCGTTTGCAGGACAAGGACAAAGAAGCAACGCGCAGAGTACAGCCGATAAAAACTTTTTTGTCATAAGAGGCCCTTGCCTTAACGCCTGTCGGCGCCGGGCCGGGGAAAATCTTCGCCGATCAAGAAGGGCGTCTGAACGGCCCCTTGCTTTTGTGGCCCTGCGACGAGGCGCTTCTTTCGCCCTGCTTACGCTGTTCGATCTCAACATGAAGCTGTTTGCAGATAATGCGCTCAGCTTCTGCCCTCGTCTCGGCCACCCTGAGAAGCTCTTCCTGCAATCTGATCCTCTCGCTCGTTTCCTTCCTTAATTCCACCCATCTGCGCCAGGAGTACACCGCAAAACCGATGCTCAGAGACAGCAGGACTGTGATGACTTCGTCCACGTAAATGATATCCCTGGGATATTTTTCCAGGAATCTTACGATGAAAACAAAAATATCAAAAAAATACGAGAGGACAAAAACTAACAGGGTAACAAGAATAAGGACGAACAGGTCCTTGCGGGCGTTTGTCGTTATTATTATTTTCTTCATGGGATCAACCTCAAAATATACCCTTTATCATCTGCATGCGAGCTTATAAAGAGAGAATCCGACCATAGCATAAGCCAAAAATCTGACGGCTAAAATGACGGTCAGGGTTCCCGGGAACATTCCGGCGGCCAAGAGATGCGAGATGCCAAAAAGCCCAAAAGCCATGCCGATATAAAAAGACGCTTTGATTTTACTTTTGCGATAAACGATAAGGCCGGCGACCCAGATGACGCCACAGAGAAATGCGTTGATCCCACTGACAATATGCATACGCCCTCCTTTTCTTGCGTGGATGTTATTATACCACCTTCTCTACCGAAGGGCCGGGATAAAAAACCCTCTGCAGGATTCATGCTGCAGAGGGCCAGGCATAAAAATCCCGCCTGTCTTTTATCTGCGTGTGTTTGGGGCTTTGTTCTTCGGGATCGTGATCGTCAGCACGCCGTTTTTATACTCCGACGTCATCTGATTGATCCTGGCGTCCTGCGGCAGCAGGAATGTGCTCATGAAATTGCCGTAACTCGATTCTTGCGCGCGGAAATTATTATCCTGCTGTGTCCCGCCTTTCTTTGTTTCGCCGGACACCACCAACTGCCTGCCTTCTGTGCGGACATGGATGTCTTTCTTCTCAAAGCCGGGCATGCTGATTTTAATGACATAAGCTGTATCCTCATCGCGAAAGCTCTGGCCTGAAGCAGCAGGGGCAGGAAGGTTCAGAAAGCCTTTCTGTTCCGGCCCGGAAGCAATGCCGTTGTCCTGCACGCGCCGCATCCGCTCCTGCATCATCTCTTGCATCCTGTTCATTTCATCAAATGGTTCCCGGGCCCGCGCATCCATCATGAAAGCGGGATTATTCTCAAGAGACCTCGGCATGGGAAAGGGTTGATATTGCACAACGACGTTCTTTTGCTGGGCTTTCTCTCCGCTGTGTCTGCCCATCAAATAAGCGTTTTCAAGGAGAAAAGCCGCCGCCAGGGCGATCACAGCTCCCAAAACGATCCTGTCTTTCATGCGAACCTCCTTAATCCCACCCCTGGTGGGATTAGGCCCTCCGCTATGTGGAATGCGGAGGCCTACCCTTTCTGGGTTAACTCCTCCACCCGGCCCCATCGGATGGGCCGGTGCGCCGCTTTCTGCGGCGGCGTATCTTGAGAATTTATGGCTGCCCGCCTGAACTCTGTGAAGGCTGGTCGCAGACATAAATTATCAAGATGTTTACACGAGGAGTCTTTCTTTGATATCCTATTTCTAATTTTACAAAAATCGAAAATTTTTAGCAATAAAATTTTGAGCACGACCCTCTTGCGTATCTTTCGGCATATTCCGTTTGTCAATGAAGGTGTCGCGAGCTACAATTGACGTATGAACAACGATACTGAACACAAAAAAGTTGCGATTGTGACCGGCGGGGACCGGGGGATCGGGTTCCAGGTTTGTCGGCGGCTCGGCGAGCTCGGATTTCAGGTCGTGCTCACCTCGCCTGACCCTGCCAGAGGCCAGGCTGCGGCCGAAAAGCTCAAAAACGCCGGACTGGCAGTCGCCTATCATGTGCTGGACCTTCTCAACGACAGGCATCCGGCCGCTCTGCGCTCTTTTGTGATGAAAAAGTTCGGCCGCGTGGATGTGCTTGTCAACAATGCCGGCATCTCCTTAGACGCCGGAATGAGCAAAATGGAAGGCCTCGTTCGCCGCAAGCTCAAGAAAACCCCCAGAAAAATGGATTACGGCGAAGGGCCGGGCATTCTTGAAACTGACATGGGCGTCATGCGCGCGACCCTGGAGGTCAATACCCTGGGCGCCCTGAAGATGTGCCAGACCTTTGTTCCCCTCATGATCAAAGCCCGCTATGGAAGGGTGGTCAATATCTCTTCGACGCTGGGCCAATTGAAGGACATGACAGACGAAGAAAAAGTCCCGGCCTACCAACTCTCCAAAACCGCCCTGAACGCCGTCACAAAGATGACCGCCGACGCCTGCCGCGGCAAAAATGTGGCTGTCAATTCCATCTGCCCCGGCTGGACCCGCACAGACCTCGGCGGACCGCAGGCCCCGCAATCTCCCGAAGAAGCCTCAAAAGACATCGTCTGGCTCGCCACACAGCCGGATAACGGCCCAACGGGACAATTCTTCCAACACAGACGCCGCATCCCCTGGTAATGAAGTATCGTCCGACAAAAAAGCCCGCCACAATAGGCGGGCCTTCTTGCACCCCCCCCAAGATCCTATATCACATCCTAATAATGGAACTCCTCGACTTCGCAACTTTCGCGCATGCCCTGCCCCATGCTTAACAACCCCATCCCCGGGACCTCCATATTAAGGGTCTTTTCGCCCTCGCTTTTAACAAGCCCAAAAGGAACTTCATCGGAGATCCAGACCTTTTTTGTCTCTTCGATGATGGCCGTAGAGCTGGCGGCATGCTCCAATGGCTTAACAGACTCCCGGCTGATGCTCCGGACCGCATAGACCCTGCACGGGATGAGACGGCCGGAAACGGTCAGCGTCTCCTCGGACACAAGCTTAAAATCGATGATCTTGGTCTCGACTTTCGTATCCTTCATGGACGACAGCTCCCTGCCCTCCTGTGGTTCGCACGCGCGCTCGATAAGTTCTATCGCGATACCTAACACGCCTCCGGCTGCGCTCTGGACCAGGACCCACGTGCTGTTGTCTCTTTTTAAATAATAGCTCTCGATTTTTGAATCATCCGAGCAGATGATCCGGTCGAAAGCGGACGAACTCCCCTCAATGGCATAGCGGGTCCTTCCGCTGATAACGTCCATGATATATTTTTTCTCCGCGCCGGCCCCTTTGGTCTCGCGCAGGGTCATGGTGACGTCGGAAGGCCGTCCTGACTGATCATAAGCCAATTTCATTTTTACGGAACTGCCTGCCTTGAGCCGAGAAATATCGTAAAGCACCGGAAGCTCGGAACAGGCAAGCCCTCTGGTCTGTTCAAAACGGGCTATGGCCGACGGCAGGCCGGAGACGCTTTTAGGCGCAAGGCGCATGCTTCCTGTTGAACATCCACTTAATAAAACGACTGCTGCCAATAAAGAGGCTGATCTTTGTTTGTTGAACATGGAATCTCCGTCATGTTATTTTGCGTCGGGCAGATATTTCTCAATCAGCAGGACGAAATCTTTAAAACAATACTTGAATTCGTCTTCATCCAGGTCTCTTTCAAAAGGCGCAGAAAGCCCGCGGTTAAACTGTTCGGAATCGCCCGAGGTGGTGACCATATAAGGCAACAGGCTTGTCCGATCGTCGCACATATACGTCTCCCCCGGCTGCAAAGGCGACCCTTTTACCGTAAGAACGTACTTTCCTTTTTCGGCCTGCAGGAATACATTATTTTCTTTTTGCGATAAGCTGGCTTTAAAGTCATAATGCCAGGTCCTGCTCTGTAGTAATGTCCCTTTAAGATGTGAACCGATGCCCATCTCACTGATACTTGCCCAATCGGTTATTTTTACCGAAAACGAGTTGTCGGAAATACGCTCGATTTCGTAAGCGCCCATTTTTCCTTCCCGTTTGTTGAGTTTTAATATGGCCTCCGAAAGCGTCGGCATATCGTAACCGCTGAATTCAGCCGAGCTGTCGGATATTTGCTGCCCGTACTTCAAAGGAGTTTGCATAATGTCCACCGAGGCGCAACCGGACAACAAATAAAGGACCGGGACTACAGCAACGAACAAAAATTTTTTTAACATGTCCGTCCTCCTGTTTCGATAGGTCTCCTCATTATAGGAACAAGGCGCTTCCGCCCTGATAGAACACCGCATATGCTGCGCACGACCTCAGATGCCTTCCTGCTTGATGACGCCCCGGGGGCTTATCTCAAAACATTCCCCGATCCTGATCTTATACACCAGAAAACGCTCGGGGATATCTACTTCAAATTCCTTATGGGGCTTACCGATATGCACCCCGGTCACAACGCGCTCCACGGAAAGCTCGATTTCCCTTTCACGCAATTCCTCGACGCACTCATCGTAAATCCCGCCCTTCTCGATGATCTCAGCTTTGCCGTTCAAGATGTATCCGACAAGAGACCTGACATCCATTAACGTCAAAGAGACCTCGGGATGGACTTTCAGGTTTTCAAAAGTCCTGCCGATGCTGTAATCGATGAAATAAACCGTTCGCCCGTCTATCTTCAATAATAACTTGGGGGCAGCGTTGGGTTTTCCTGCCTTATCGGCCGTCGCCACGGCGACAAACTCTCTTGCTTTCAGGAACTCTAAAGCTTTGTCTACGATGCTCATCGCCCTAACCCATCCTCCTGCAGGCCTCAAGCCACGCGTTAAAAACAACCGGGAACTCTTCATGGGCCCGGGTCTCGACATCTGTCCATGACTTTTTAGCCTCAGTCGTATACTTGACCCGGCCCTCAACCGTCTCGTGAATGATCTCCTGGGTGGGTCTAACGGCATTCTTCGCAGGATGGACGCCATCCCACGCCTCATTGACCGGGAAGCCCGCTTTTTTAAGCGCGCTGTCCCACGTCGCGTCTATCAGGACCCATTGGCCTTCAATATGGGCCCGGCAGGCCAAATGCGTCCCCATCGGCAACTCTTTGACGATGCTGCGCAGCTCTGGCGGGTATTTAATGCGGGGGTCGGCCCAAGAATAAAGATACGTGCAGTACTTGACCGGGATATCGAGCTTTTGAAAAAGTATGCCCAAAAGAAAATGTTTGGGGATGCACGAACCCTTGCCGAGCTCCAGCATGCCGGCCGGGCCCATAACAGGGTCCCTCAATTCGGGGATAATAGCATAGGGGATATCGCGGATCTTATTATAGACGGCTATCCTCGCCTCTTTCGGGCCCAGGTGCGCCGTCCATTCCGTGAATGTAGCCAGAATAATGTCGTCAGGCATGGCGGAATCGAATGCCTTGTCTACTTCCTGTCGGGGCGTATCACCCAGTAATCAACGCCCTCTTTGACATTCACCAGATAAAGGCGCCTGTTGCGGGACACGGGATCCCCAAAGAGACGCATGTAAAAATCATCGTAAAATTCCGGGGTCTCGATGTAATAGGTATGGCCGCCTCCGGCCTTATTGACCAGCGTCACATCGACGATCGAGATCCTGTCGGGGTCCAAAAACTTGAGATAAAGCAGGTCCTTGGCCTCTTCAAATTGATCGTACGACTCTGTCTGCACTCTCTGGCGGCCGAGCTTTTTTTCCCGGTCAATGATCTGCGCCATCAATAAAGCCTTGTCATTGGAAGCCACATAGACCGTGAGCTGCTTGGCCAGAGAGGCGATCTCTTCCTTGAGCTTTTCATTGAACTCATTTTTCGACACATCCGGCGCTGCCATAACGACGTGGGCGATCTCTGCCTCGGCATCCGCAAGATCGCCGGATTGAACCATTCTCTCGAAAGCTTTAGAGACGACCTGGCAGCCAAGGCTTGAAGATTCAAGCCACAGCCTCTTCGGCTTGACCTCCCGGATGATCTTGGCCAAAAGTTCCCCCAGATACGGTCCTGAAGCGGTGGCAGACCCCCAGGCCTTTTCATAACCCCTCAAGGCGCCCCGGTAATCACCGGGCCAGTCAAAAAGCAAAATCGGCGTATTCACATCGAGAAAATACGCAAAATAAGCGGCCTTGATGGCTGTCAACTCAAAACTGTCCTGATAGCCGAATACCAGCACAAGCAGCGACTGGTGGGGAGAATTCTCGACAGCGGAAGCCAGGCGTTCCATAAAATCATCTTCGCCGAATTTCACGACTTGCTCGACGCCGACATCGCCGCGTTTCTTGAGCCTCTTGGGAATGACCCTGCTTATTTCCAATCCTGGCCGGATGCTCGCCTTCAGTGTCCCGGTTGTCAGGCGGTCTTCCATCTTTGACGTAAAACGCAATTCATCGCCCTCCTGCACAGCCTGACGGTCCGTCGCATAAAACAACTCGATGATCCTGCAATCGCCCTGCATCTCGTAGGGAAGTCGATGGTAAAGTTTTTCCTGCCAATCGGCAGGATCATCCTTAACAGGGACAGTCGAACACCCTGCCATCAACAAAAAAGTTACAGCTAAAATTTTTCGCATCAGCCTTTCCCGGCTTCTTCGTAAATGACGACTATTCTTAAAAACCTCTGAAATATTGTATCACAAAGATGGGGCCTCGCGGACTAAAGTCCGTTTTTTGCCGGGCCGCAACAGGCTGTTTTCAATATATCCCCGATCGCCTCTTTATGCTATAGTCAGATCCTGGAGGGGCGCCGGCTTCGGGAATATTTCCGCGATCACCCCGGCGCAAAGAAAATCCCGTGCGAAAAGACCATCTGAAAGGAATGAAGATCGTCTATGAAGACCGCGATATCCTCGTTGTCGATAAACCGCCCCATCTCCTGACGATGGCATCAAACACGGAAAAAGAAAAAACCGCTTATCACATCCTGACCGATTATGTGCGCAAAGGTTGCCCCACATCACGCAATCGTATCTTCATCGTCCATCGCCTTGACCGGGACACATCGGGGATCGTCATCTTCGCGAAAAACGAAAGGGCGAAAAACTCCCTTCAGCATCAATGGGACCAGACCGAAAAAAAATATCTTGCCGTCATTTACGGCAGCTTCCCGCAAAGGTCCGGAACGATTACGTCCTATCTGGCCGAAAATGCCGCGCACGTTGTTTATTCCACCCACGACCGGTCTATCGGAAAACTTTCCACGACGATCTACAGGACCGTCAAAGAGGCAAAAGGGCTCAGTCTTCTGGATGTCGATCTGGCAACGGGGAGAAAAAACCAGATACGCGTCCATTTCGCGGAAAAAGGCCACCCTATCGTGGGCGACCAAAAATACGGCCGGAGAGACGCCATACACAGACGCATGGCGCTCCATGCTTATTCGATCTCTTTTCTGCATCCCTGGAACGGCAGAAGAATGATATTAAAGACAGCCGTCCCGGCGTATTTCACGGATCTTGTAGGAGATTTTACTCTTTAGGGGCGGCTTCGCCTTAGCTCAACAAAAAGGCCCGCCAAAATAGGCGGGCCTTCTCGCAAAAGCACCTTGTCTTCAACAAATTCTAAACAGTTTTATTCAACCTCTCCAAGAACAATACATCAAGGACATTTCCATCAAAACTGCTTACAACATCATGCGTTATCTAGAAACGGTCCTGAAAAACTCTGTGAACGGAAAGAAACATCTATTTCTTTGTAAGCTTGTTATAGAGCAAGGCAAACAAAACACAGCCGATGCCGGCATCAAAAAAACCGTATACGGCACCGATCACGCTGCCAATGGGGCTTACCGAATAACCGATATAGTATGACTTGGCGATCTCTGCGGCATTCTGGCTGCCATAACCAAGAACCCCAAGCCAAGTGAGCACAAAGAGGCTAGCGCTCCACAGGATCCCGCCTGCCAGTCCAAATGCTTTCACATTCAGCTTCATCTTACCCTCCTTTGTTAAGATTATCTTACTCCAAAACAAAACCCTGCGCGAGTGTTTTATGCGCGGCGGCAGCTTTTGCCAACAAAAAAGCCCACGAATTTCAGTGGGCCTTTTTATTTGGCTCCGCCTTTGCGACGAGATTAGAAGCTTCTTTAAGGATCAGGTGTTGGTTTAATCCACCGCGCCTGTCGGCGCTCCCGCATCTCCCGTGCCCCATTCGCCCCGCCTGGAAACGGGGCTCATTCGGCGCCAGCCTGGGTCGGCTGGCTTCTTGCTAATGCAATGCGTGTGCGGCTTTGCTACGGCTTGCGGCTGCCCCCACCCAGCCGCAAGCCGTAGCGTCCTTATAGCGTATCTAAAAAACTATTGACGTCCGCTTGGCTCGCCTGCGAGCCGCTAAATACTACTTTGAACGGCGAGCCGCAAAGCCTCTCCCGATAAACACTTGAGAAAAACACAGGCAAAAGGGCAAATTTTTCCCCCGCCAAAAATTTGCCCTTTTGCTTACTTTAATTCTTGAGGATTACTAAGTGTTGTTGAATTCCTACTCTCGCGTTACTCTTGGACCATTTTCGCCCATCGATTCGAATTTATAAAAAATAACTTTTTCTTCAAGCTTCCCAAGCTTTTGTTTCATTAATCTGTAGAATCTATCTTCACAGGTAGAAATAATGAACTGATTTTTCTTATCTGAATCGCTAATAATACCTTTTATAAGATCTATCAAAGAATAAACGTTTAAATCATCAAAATGCGTTACTGGATCATCTAAAAGCACAGTTGCAAAAGACGACCAATTTTGAGTTAGTGTAGCACTCAAAAAAAGGCTCAACATGACTATTTGCAGTTGCGATTCACTAAAATAATCACTTGGGAGAATCTGCTTTTCCCCTTTTCTCCCTACTCTAATTTCAATCTCTTCCTTCTCTGGATGTAACCAAATATTCTCAAATCCGTAAACTCTTCTTAGCCGCCTTTGAATATTAGAAGTTAAAGGTCCATATTTATTAGTATATTCAATGAGAGCTTGCTTTTTTACACTCTCAAGCTCTCTAGAAATAACGTTAAAATAAGAAAACCAACTATTCATTTTATCTTGATCTTCTTCCACATTACGAATTTGCTCTCTTATCTGCTCCGTTTCTTGCTGAACCTTTGCGAGCAAAATAGAGACTTGTGTTGTATCCAGAAGAATTCCAAAGTTTATAGTCTCTGAAAGTAAAGGTTCAATTGAAAGCAACTGAGCAGTGAACTCGCTCTTAATATTAGATATTTCAGGTAAACTTACTTCTGGACTTAGTTGTAATCTATTTAGTATCGCTTCTACATCCTCAATATACTTATCCGAATCTAACCTTTCTCTTTCTGAAATTTGAATGGTTTCCGCTAAAACTCGTTTTTTTCCTTCCAAATCTTCTAACTCTTTCTGAAAAGCTTGTTTTTGTTCTTGGAATATCTTAAGCTGCGCATGCGATTTATCTATGCCTACTTCTAACTCATTCAACTGTTCTCTAATAACCTCTTCTCTTGTATCTAACAACACCTTTCGTGTTTGAGCTTGATTTTGTATTGTGTCCCTTCCGGCCTGAAGTTGCTTCTGCCTAAGCTCAATAGGACTTAATGACTGCGCAAGAGAACTACATTCATTTTGAAGCGCTATTACCTCTTTTTGCCTTGATTCAAACATGGATTTTTGGTTGATTAGTTCTTTTGTTTTAGTGTTTACTTCAGTGATCAATGCCTTCTTCTGGAAGATAATATTAGCAGATAGATTATTATAATCTTCGGAAAGAGATAATTTATTGGCTAACAGCCAAAAGGCTTTTATGCTTTTGTCCGAATCATCGAATTCTATTTTCGCTTGAGCTTCCTCTTTAGTTAGCTTCCCTATCTCAAGTTCGCAATTGGCGATACACTGTTTCAATTTATTGATGGTTAGCGACACACCATCTATCTCATCTAGTATTTTCTTAATTTCGTGAGCCTGTAGCCCCTTTCTAACTCGCAACTTACCTATTAACTCCTCTTTAGATTTATGAACAGTCCCACAAGCAGGGCAAGTTCCATCAACAATGTGACTTTCCAAATTATCCAATAAATTCACATAATCAGATTGTAGATTTTGAAAAGCAACAAGTTTACTCCGAGAGCTATCTTCTGTTGCAGCTAAATTCCTTAATTCTTCTTTCTTAATTATCAATTGATTACGCTCATTCTGAATCTTAGCATTAATCTGTGCCAAAAATTCTTTTATTTTCTTATTGGAAGAAAGAGAATATAACAAAAATTCTTGTTTGTTTTCTAGTTCACCGAGATATCCTAGATTACGATTGGACTCTAAAACCTGAGCTTCAATCTTACTCATAATCTGCCTTGATGCTTCATTCTGAGATCTTAACAAATCAATTTTTAATAACTTGTCTTGCAGATTCTTTCTTAGGCTATTGGCATTATTTTCTCCGCGCTCAAATTCTTGCCTGAGTTTATCGTACTCTACTTTTGACTGGAGTAGCCACTTAAGATTCTCTTTGCCATATTCGTAATTTCTATTACTAACTAGTATTTTTTGTATTTCTACATCGGCGTTTTTTATTTTATTCAAAATTTCCTCACGACCGCCGTCAAGCTCTACAAGCTGTTTTCTATTTTTCGCTAATTCCAACAATGCTTCACGCGAACTCTTCTGAAGATTCAAGAACTTTGAGAATTTCTTCTCCAATTGATTAATCATTTCTAGATTTGTACCGAGGTTCTCTTTCTTAGCAAGCAATATTCCTCGCCACTCATTAACTACATCTTGTTTTAATTCCTTCGGAATCGAAATAGACAGATTTAACTTTAGCCTGATCTTCTCAGCTAGCTCTTTAGCCTTTTCCAAAATAGACTCTGGCTGCTTAATCTCTTTTGCTGAAATCTTGAGTTGTTTAATTTCAATTTCTTTTGAACTCAATAAGTTCTTAAGAGACGTGATTGATGATACTTTTTCATCAATTTTTCTTTTGAACTCTTCAGAAACCTTTCTCGATTTACTCCCTGCCTCAACATAATCTTGAAAAGCCAACATACGAGAAACTGTATTCGCTGGCAACCTAGAACCATTTCTAAAATCTGCAGTTAATGCTTGAAATTCTTGTCCAAAAATGTGCGTTGCATGAAATAACCTTACTAGATTATCTATACGTAAATCCATCGGTTCTTCAAGCATTCCCACTATTTTCATTAACGCTTGAGTTCTATCCATAAACACATTCCCAATAAGAGTATGAGTTCTATCTGCCACTTCTCTCTTTAAAGAAAAGAAACCGTCATTTACCGAAAGGGTACCTCTAATAAAAGACTCCTCTGCAGTTGAGTCCAAATGCTTCATCACATTTACTAATTTTTCTGTTTTTTTTGCGAAACGGTCTTCGAATCTTGATATACCCCCAGTGCAAAGAAAATCAATCGCATCAAAGAATGAGGTCTTTCCTAAACCATTTTGCCCATATAAAACAATTAAATCGGCATCTAAATCAAAACTGTGCTTCCCACGATATGCACGAAAATTAGCAATTTCAAGAGTTTTTAATCGGATTTGTCGAGAAATTTCATATCCCGGCGAGTGAAATTCTTCAATTTTCTCCTCTCTCCACTCTGGTCGTCCTAGAATTCCTTTGATACACTCCTCAACAATCCCCTCTATTCCTCTTGCATACGGAACCCGAAGATATTCTGCCAAATTAGAAGTTACATCATGTTTTTGCAAGAAAGTTTGAGCACTAATAGGTCTTTTCAGCCCAACCAAACTTTCTGGCTTAATAGGAATAAAAGGAAGTTGCCCTAATTCAGATTTTAAATCTTTAGTTAAATCAACGACAAACTTTCGACAAAAATATGGATCCATCTCAATTCTGTTACATAATTCATCCCAGTCGTCCCCAGCTTGTTTAATGCAAAGAACCAATCCCATATCGTATCCGGCCCAATTCTTGGCATTAATAGCGTATAGATCTCTTATTTTCTCCAAAGCCATTGAAGCATCATGCTCTGAAGCATTATTTAAAAACGCAAATCCGATTAAATTAGTATGTAAAGTTAAAAGCAGAAACAAGGGTTCGTTGCCTTGTGGAGAGGGTTCAATGCTAAATCGTCTGTCGCGTAGAACCTCTTTGAGGACCCTGCTTATTTCCAAATAATAGTTACCCACTAATATCTCCGATAGCACCTCTAATCTTTGCAATCAACTCTGCTCGATTCGAGGCAGATAGAGAACTAATCAAATCATGGAAACCACAACGATAGATATTTGTATCAGTATCATAAATCTCTTTATCTTTATCCGTCATTGGCTTCTCAGGGCTAGTACGACTGATAATAATAGTTTTGCGCTCTTCTGTGGATTGAAAATTAACCTTCTTCAAATATTCAAGATTTTTTTGATGAGTATTACCATTAAGTATGATTATATCAACCACTCTTTTGGCACCCTTCTCTTCAACTATCATTAAAGCATGCCAAACGGAGTCTTTTAAGGTAATTTTCACAACGCTTCCAATAAAAGCCAAAGAATGCACCCAAGTTTCCAAGCACTGTCTTTCTTCTTGATCCCAATCATCAACGTTTTGTTGAGTCTTTTCGTTATCAAGCCATTTGCCATAACTACATGCCACCTTCACCATGCCTTCTCTCAAAAACTTATCTGCACAAGCTCTAATTTCTTGACATATTTGTTGATGAAGGGTATCAAAATGCTCCTTCAAGGGATGAATATCTTCTTGAAATAAATATGAGTTAATTGTATCTAATTGGTCATTAACCCATTTGACTGAAGCCGGAACCGAGTCACCAGGTATCCTCGGATCAATAATATTTGTATCAATTTGATGAACCTTGGCTTCACTCAAAGGCCGGCTTCGATCTGGAACACCTAAATTAATATATTGTGGTAAATTAAATCTGAAAGAATGAATACAAGCTCCCATTTCTCTAAGGAGGACATCTTTGCATCTATCCAGGGTATTTGTTCCTCGTAATTTCTTAGGATTCAAAGAATATGTTGGAGGGCAACTCTTCATGTCATAAGGACTTAATTCTGAGAAAATAAGAGAAGAATACCCATACTGATTATATTTACCTGGTCTTAAACCTCCAGCCGTATTAACAAAAATAATAGCACACCCAGAATCCCGCTCAATAAACCTATACTGTGTCCTTTGTTGAAAATAGTCTCTCGCATTTTCTAAAAAAGAATTATGGTTAGGCTCAGGATTATACTGAGGAACAAACGCAAAATCGATTCTTTTTCTATTTTGACCCCAAATGTTTGAAATTTTCGATAAAACAGACCAAATACCATAATTATCTCCTACCCGTCCAATCCAATCAAAGCAAATAAGAGATAAAAAATTACATTCCGACCGATCGGTAAATCTCGCCTTAAATAAATTTACCGATGAGCCACGACACATATCTCTATCAGTAGCTCTTCTCTCTGGCCAAGCCGGATTTAGCTTAAGCTGAAGCCATCTCCTTAAATTCCCATCGTTATCCTTAACCCACGTAATGGAACAATTAAACCAACTCCCCGCGTGGATGTTAACGGCTTGATTGGCGGGGGATACTTCTGTATTGGCTTCACTACACAATATTTCATACTCATCTCTACTGAGTCCATCTACTCCCGCTATTACAACAGTTCCTGCTTGCCAAGACTGATGAGATAATACTTCTTGTATCATACGAATTCCTGCAATCCCAGGAATAGAATACTCAGGGAATACTGTGAAATGCGCTTTCTCATGATTTACCGTTTTTGCAATTTCTAGGGTTCTAGTTATTCTAATTAACTGTTCTGGAGCTGCTGTATTGATCCAACGATATGGCACGCCCCCAAGGTCTACCATTAAATATGGCTGCATAAAAACCATATTAAGGGAATCATTGGGAAAATTAAGATTTAATTCAACAGGATTAATATTAATCATCTGCCAACCAGCTCATCAATGCTAATTTGTAGTGCATCAGCTAGCTTTATAATTGTTTTAATACTAGGACCCTTCGCTACTTCCTTGCTCTATCTTTGTTATCACGTTATAAGACAAGCCAGCTTTTTCAGCTAACTTCTGTTGAGACCAACCAGCTTTTTTTCGTAATTCCTTTGGTCGTTTTTCGATTATTTTTCTTGACAATATGCTACATTACGAAATTTGGTACCGGGTACCAATATCCCCTTGAGACACATGAAGTTCTAACAGGTGTGTCCCCTTCTGTATAACTCTGAATGCATCCTTTGTCAATGAGGGGTTAGAATCCGCGAGGACTCGGCTACTACGACCCCAGATACCTCAAAAATAGATTCTCACCCTCGCTTATAAGGTCGACCCTTTTGTCTTGACGATAGAGGGGATTTTCCCTATAATTGAAAAACAGGTTTTCAGGCGTTTTGTCCGTTCTTTAACGTGTGCCGATATTATTCCCCCGTAGCTCAGTCGGTAGAGCGAGTGGCTGTGGGAGGCCGAAGGCCGACCAAGAAATCGGTTGAGGCATGGCATGGAGAAGGAGGTGACATTGGCAAGGCAAGACACAAGGCCATATGCGCAACGGCGATCATATTTGATTGCGGCTGTCCGCAAGAGACGTAAAAAAGTGCGGCAGATGGCAATTGAATACAAAGGTGGCCGATGTCAGAAATGTGGCTATGATTTTTGTGTTGATGCCCTAGAATTTCACCATTCCGATTCTTCAGAGAAAGACTTCAGTATTTCAGAGAAAGGGTATACACGAAGCTGGAGCAAGGTTCGTGAAGAATTGGATAAGTGTATTCTGTTATGCGCCAATTGTCACCGAGAAGTACATGCCAAAACGCAGCTTCTTCGGGAAACCGGAGATGAAAAAGCAGGAGAATTGCTGGAAGCCCAAACGTCGAGACGTGGGTAATCAGCAGCCGAGCCCCAAAGAGGCCGTAAGGCTTTGATGAGGGAAGGTTCAGAGACTATGCACCTGCTGCCTAACGGCGTAAAAACCCCAAGGCAATGATATAGTCCACTTCCGAAAGTAATTTCGGGTTAAGTGTAACCACCAGGTCCGAGGTTCGAGTCCTCGCGGGGGAGCTTTCAACAAAAAAGGGTGCCAATTTAGGCACCCTTTTTTGTTGCGTCCCGCGAGGACTCGAAGCGAGCGAACGCCGAGCGATAAGCGAGGAAAAGGCCTCTGGCCGTCAGTGAGTGAGGAGAGGCTACGCAGCGAGCTCTGCGAACGTAGTAGCCGAGGCCGAGCGGGACTCCCTGTTGCAATCCCTGCATTTTACTCGAGGGCAACAGGGAAAAAAGGATGCTTTTAGAAATGAAAAACGGCAACCGAGCGACGACCCGAGCGGGGGAGCCAAATAAAAAGGCCCACTGAAATTCAGTGGGCCTTTTTTTCGAAGTCAGGTTAAAACTGGGGATTATATCTCCCGGCGCCCTTCCATGGCCCGCGCCAGGGTCGCCGGGTCCGCGTATTCAAGATTGGAACCCACGGGCAGGCCGATGCCGATACGCATCACCTTGACGCCCAGGGGCCGCAGGAGTTTCGTCAGAAAGATCGCGGTGGCCTCGCCTTCCGTGTCAGAATCCGTGGCAATAACGACCTCTCGGACCTCTCCTTTTTTGACGCGAGCGATCAGGCCGTCGACCTTCAGGTCATGCGGGCCGCGCCCTTCCAAAGGTGATATCGCGCCTAAGAGCACATGATATGTACCGTGGAAATTCGCGCTGCGCTCGATATTCTCGACGTCCTTGGGACTTTCCACGACGCAGATGATAGCCCTGTCGCGCCTCAGGTCGCCGCAGATACTGCAGACCTCCGTTTCGCTGAAATTGTTGCAGACGCTGCAAAACCGCACGTTCTCTTTGACCTTCGTGATCGCCTCCGTCAGGAGCGCCACATCCTCCTTCGAAGCGTCCAGCATGTGGTAGACGATCCTCTGGGCGCTGCGGCGGCCGATGCCCGGCAGCTTCATCAATTCTTCGATCAGTTTCTCTATCGTCGCAAGACTGTATCCGGCCATGGCTATTTTCCGACCACCTTCCCTTTAAAAAGGTCCATCGCCGATTTGAAAAACGGCGTCTCCTCGAAATGCGCCTCTTCGGGAACGGCGGACGCCAATCCCTGCACGATCTCCAGCTTCAGGCGCAACCGGGCCCCGCAGACGCTCGCGATCGCTTCTTCGAGGACCTTCAGATTATCTTTATGCTCCAGGGTCTCCTTGAAAAATACGGCGCTCCCGGGAAAGCCTATCGTCAACAAGCCGTCCTCGCACCGCACGGGCGAGGCTTCGCGCAGATATGTCGAAATCGACATTCTGACTCCCGCCAGATGCCGGATGAGTCTGTCCCAGCTGTTCTGCACGTCCTGCAGGCTGCATGCGGCCTGCGCCGAAGGCGCTTCCTGGGGGCTTTTGTCGGCCGCCGCAGCGCCAAACGAACTCAGGCGGTTATCCGCCGAACCCCTCTCCTCCCTCAGGACGGAAAGAGGTTTTTTAACGATAGGGGCAGCCGCCTTGACGACAGACGGCCCAGGATTTTCATTATGCGGCTCCGGGAGAGGCTGTTCTTTTCTGGCGCTGCCGCCGGACAGCTTGACAGCCAGGATCTCCAGCGGTATGCGCGTGGTGCCGAGTTTTCTGGACATCTCCTGCGCCGCAAAGATCTGGTTGATGGCCACCATGATGTCCGCCAACTCCATGTGTTGCGCCTGGGCAGAGATCTGCGCGATCAATTCCTTAGGCAGATCCACAAGGTCCTCGCGGCCTTCTTTCATGATCCTGAGGACCATCAGGTTCCTGTAATGTTCCAGGAGGCCTTCGAGGAAATAATTCATGTCTTTGCCTTTGGCGCTGATCTCCGCGATCAGGCGCAGGGCTGTCGGGGCGTCGCCGGCCCGGCAGGCATCCACAAATTTCAAAAAGACGTCCTCTTCGATGATGCCCAGGATCGAGATAACATCCCCGAGCTTGATGTCCTTCTGGGAAAAAGCGATCAGCTGGTCCAGGATGGACTCGGCGTCGCGCATACAGCCGTTGGCCGCCTTGGCGATGGCCAGAAAAACATCTTCGCCGATAACAAGCTTCTCGTCGGCGGCGATCTCCCTGAGTTTCTCGATGACCTTGAGGTTCGGGATGCGGACAAAATCGAACCGCTGGCAGCGCGACAGGATCGTCGGCAATACTTTCTGGGGCTGGGTCGTGGCAAAGATGAATGTGACGCAAGGCGGCGGCTCTTCGAGCGTTTTCAGGAGCGCGTTGAAGGCCTCCGGGGTGAGCATGTGGACTTCATCGATGATATAGACCTTGAATTTGCCGTTCAAGGGCGCGAACTTGACGTTTTCGCGCAAGGACCGGATCTCGTCGATGCCGCGGTTGGACGCGCCGTCGATCTCGATGACATCCAGACTGCGGCCTTCGGCGATCTCCAGGCAGGCCGGGCAGGCCCCGCAAGGATGCTGCGTCGGCCCCTGCTGGCAGTTCAGGGCCTTGGCCAGGATGCGCGCGCACGACGTCTTGCCGACGCCTTGCGGCCCCGAAAAGAGATACGCGTGCGCCAGTTTGTTGGATTGGATAGCGCTCTTGAGGGTCTTGGTGATATGGTCCTGGCCGATGACTTCGTCGAAATTTTTCGGCCGCCACTTCCTGGCAAAAACGAGATAGGACATCTTTATGTACACCCTAAAATGAAGATGGGATTCGCGTCAAAGGTATTTCTGAAATTCATTATACAGGATTCCGGATATTTTTCAAGGAACGCTTCTGTCCGCCAGGCTATCCGTGTGAGAAATTTGCGGGGAAAAAAGGTCAGACGCCTCTTCGTAAACATAAAACCATCGCCTTGAAACAGTTACATTTATAAGGTAAACTTTTACATAGGGAAAAACGGAACGTCGCTGGCCATTCGTAAGAATGGGTCGCAAAAAAGAGCGTCAGATAGTTTTTCATCATAACCTATTCTACGGTGAAGAATAGGTTATTTTATTAACAGGAGGCGACATGTTTACCGGCGGAAAAACGGTCCTTATCGTCGATGACGACCCGTCCATCGTCCGGGCGCTCAAGGCCATCCTGGAACGGCACGGATGCCGGACGTGCGTTGCCATGGACGGCAGAGAGGCCCTGCAAAAGATCGACGAGAAAAAACCCGACCTGATCATCCTCGACCTCTGGCTTCCCGAGATTCCCGGCGAAATGGTCTGCAAAGTCATCAAAAGAAACGAAAAATTCAAAGACATTCCCGTCATCATGGTAACGGCGAAATGCACGGAGGTGGACCGGATCATCGGACGGGTGATCGGCGCCGATTACTACGTGAACAAACCGTTTGACGCGATGGCGCTTTTAAAACTTGTCCAGGACGCCCTCGGCATCAACGATCACAACGTCATCCCCCATTGATCTCCCCCAATGCCCCGGAAAAGCATGCCGTAGCCTTGCGTCCGTCTTTTTTCCTGAAAAAATCGTCCACGCGCCCCAGGGTCCCCGTCGCCCATAAATACACGATGAGCGCGACCAGGGCGGCCAGGAAAACAAAACAACCCACGCGCACGACGTATTTCATGACGACAAGAAAAGTAACGACGAGCGCAACGATCACGATGATCCTGGCAATATCCACGGGGTTATTCTTTCTGCGGCAAGACGTCGCTCACGATGTCTTTGATAAGGTTCCTTTTCAGCTTGCGTGTGGAAGTCTTGGGTAACTCGTCGAAATACAACTGAAAGTCCGAGATCCGCTTGTATTCAGCCAGGTCTTCGCTGAGGCGGCTGATCTCGCGGCCGATCCTCTCTTTGATCTTCGCGCGGTCTTTTTTCTCTTCCTCCGGGAATTGGTCCAGGTTGGGGACAACGACGGCGCACACCTCTTCTGTACCCGCCTTAAGGCCGGATACGGTCTGGCGGCCGAGAACGCAGATCTCTCTGATCAAGGCGCTTTTGGACAGGACGGCCTCTATCTCCTCGGGAAAGACCTTCTTGCCCGCCCCCAGGACGATCATCGTCTTCATGCGCCCCGTGATATACAAAAACCCGTCCCGGTCCATCCGGCCGATGTCTCCCGTATGGAACCACCCCTCTTTCAATACTTCGGCTGTTTTTTCCGGCTGGTGATAATAACCCAGCATGATGTTCGGGCCCCGCGCAATGATCTCGCCTTCGTGCGGATTCGTATCGCTGCCCGGAACGATCTTGATCTCGACGCTTTCCAAAGGGATCCCGACAGAGCCGAACTTGCGCTCCCGGAACGTATTAACGGTGATGACCGGGGCTGTTTCCGTCAGGCCGTACCCCTGCAGGACATTGAATCCCATGGCCGTCATGTCCTCTTCGACACGCGGATCCAACGGGGCGCCTCCCGACACAAAACATCTGATCTTGCCCCCGAATTCCTGATGGACCCTGCCGAAGAGCTTTTTGCCGACCCTGATATTGAAACGCAAAAGAAACCTTGAAAACCTGAGGAGCCCGAAAAAAATCTTTTGTTCCAGGACCGGCCCCTTGCGGACCTTTTTCATGATCCCCTCATGGAACATCTTCAGGATCAGGGGCACGCACAGCATGGCTGTCGTGCCGGTTTCCTTCATCAATTTAAGGATATTCGCCGGCTTGATGCTGTCGCCGTAGGTAATGGTCGCTCCGGCATACAAGGGCGCGATCAGGCCGCCGGTGATCTCCAGCATATGGTTCAGCGGCAAGATGGACAAAAACCGGTCGTTGCGGCTGAAGCGGATAAACTTGTTGAGCTGGATCACTTCAAACAAGAGATTCCGATAGCTTAAAACAACCCCCTTGGCCACGCCGGTCGTTCCGGAAGTATAGACGATCAGGGCGGCATCGTCGGGATGGATGGGATTGTATTTCTGTTCGCCTTCGGTCAGCGCGAAATCTTTCATGAAAACAACGCGGCTGTCCTGGGTAACATCAAAAGAGACGATCTTTTCGATCCCGGGGCACGAACGGACCACGTCTTCGATCGCGCCGGAATACTCTGCGCTGACAAAAAAGAACCTCGCCCCGCTGTCCTGAAGGATAAACTCAAGCTCCTTGCGGCTCAGCTTGACGTCTAAAGGAACAAGGATCCCCCCGCAGGAGACCGCGGCGAAAAAAACAGCCGCCCATTCCGGACGGCTCTCGGACAAAACCGCTATCCTGTCTCCCTTTTTGAGGCCGAACTTGATGAGGGCCGAGGAAACATCCACGGCCTTCCTGCCCAGGCCCACATAAGACAGCTTAAAAAATCTGCCGTCTTTCTGTTTTATCTGCAACGCCGTCGTTTCGC
Organism: Candidatus Omnitrophica bacterium UBA6210; assembly: GCA_002421805.1. Classification (GTDB taxonomy): domain Bacteria; phylum Omnitrophota; class Gorgyraeia; order Velamenicoccales; family Velamenicoccaceae; genus Velamenicoccus. The sequence goes on along the minus strand of DISM01000006.1, from coordinate 85,519 downwards.
CGAAGTTTTTATTGATCGCCTCCAGGACATCCTGGATCGTCAGGCTCTCCAGGATCCCCTCGGCCATGCGATGGATGGTTGTAACGGACATCAGGCTTCCTTCTGGTGGCGTTCTTTGGCGGATTCAGCCGGAACGCCGCTGTAAACGCTGTGCGGAGGCACGACCGTCCCTTTGCCCAGCACCGCCCCGGCGGCGATCAGGGCGCCCTCCCCGATGTCGCATCCCGGCAGGACGACCGCGTTAAGGCCGATGATCGCTTTCCTGGCGATCCTTACTTTCTTCAAGATCAGGCGGTGGCGTTCAAAGGAATGGCAGATGACCGTCGCATGGCCGCCGATCACGGCATCGTCGCCTAACTCAAGCAGGGAAAGGTCCGCGCAAAACTTGGAGTTAATCTGGGCATTCCTGCCGACCCTGGCGCCCATCATGCGGAAGAACAAGTTGGCAAAAGGAGTCAAAAGAATAAAATCCATGAAGACGGCCGACACGACCAACTGAAGGGCATTGGCCAGGGCCCAACGCACGCACCCCCACGACAAAATATGATACTCGCCCTCTCTCAGGTTCAACCTGAAAACAATACGGATCAGGGAAACCAGGACCATCAAGGTTATGCCGAAAATGAAAAAAGAAACGCCCAAACCGAGCGCCGCCATCAATAAACGCATATGCAAAGAAAGGCTTGCCGTATGCAGCCAAATCCCGTAAAGAAGGTATAAGCCCGGCAGCATGGATAATCCGATAACCAAGGCGCCCACCCCGTAAAGCAATAGCGTAAAGATCAGTTGGAACAACGTCAGGATCATGCCGGCCTCTCTCTTTTAAATCCCGTATCGATAAAAAAACCGGACGTTAAAATCCGGCCCATCAGACCACACCCGATATGCCCATGTCATTTGGTCCTATCATAAGTCTCAGCTTAAGGTGTCCCGGCGTTCCTGCAGCCGCAGGAACGCCGGAGCGCTGCCGATTTTGACAAAGGCGACTATCCGCTATTTCGCTTTGATAGCCATGACCTTGATGAAATCTGCGGCATCTTCGATCTTGTCCGTGACCCCTTCAAGGTATTCTGCCAGCTGATAGCTCAATAACAGGCTGGTGGGTTCAAGCTTCGCATGGATGATGGCTTCGATCAGGGTCTTTTTCTGGTCGTCCGCCTCATGCTCTTTACGGTCGACTTCGTCGCAATCTTCAAGCGCCCTTTTGAGGTCGTTCTTGATGAGCGCGGCGATCCCTTCCCTGAGCTTGGTGATGGCGCTGATGATCAGCTCCGTCGCCGTCGAGATCTCGCGCAAGATGTTCTCAGGCAGCCGATGTTCGATAAAACCCAGGAGTCTGGCGGCGCCATTGGTCCAATCCGCGATCTTGTCGAGCGTATTGACAAAGTGCATAAGATCTTCCCGGTCCGGGGGAAGCAAAAGGCTCTCCGAGAGGGCCGCCACCATCTTTGAGCGCAGGAGATCCGCCTGATGTTCGCCTTCGCGCACGGCTTCGATCGCCTTGGTCTTGGCGTTCAAGTCGCCCTTGATATAAGCGTTGACCGCTTCAGAAAAGAAAGCGACCGTCTTATAGGTTTCGTCGACGTGCTTTTGGGCATCGGCGATAATGGACCGCTCCTCTGCCATCCCCAGCCAACCTAGAATATTCCTGATCTCTTTCATGGTCTTCCTCCAGAGTTATATTTTCATCCAATGTTTAAGTCCCCATAAAGCTATGAAACTGATAAGTCCGGAAACAAAGGGTGTGGCTATCCAGCAAAAAATGATCTCGCGCATGATCCTTAAATTCACGACCTTGAGACCTTTGACCAGCCCTACGCCGAAGATCGCGCCGACAATGGAATGACTGGTAGAAACCGGGATCCCGAACACGGAATAAAGATGGACATTGATCCCGCTGGCAAGCTGCGCGGCAAAGGCCATGATGGGCAACATGTGGGCGATCTCCGAACCTATGGTCTCGATGACCTTATATCCCCATGTGAGGATCCCTAAAACAATGGCCAGCCCTCCAAGCATCACCGCATCCCGGCTGGACATGATCCCTGATCCGGAGATGACGCCGATGGAATTCGCCACGTCATTGGCGCCCCACGAATAAGCGACATAACACCCGCTCAAGGTGATGAGGGCCCCGATGACAAATCTGTAAAATCTGCGCGGCACGATCCTCGGCAGCGTATTCCTGAGGATCCTGAAAAACACATACCCCAGGACCGCGGCACCCACAGGAGTAAAGATCCAGCAAATAAAAATATCGCCGAGCATTTTCCATTTGACCGGGGCGCCAATAGCCACGCCTGCGCCCGCAACGGCGCCGACAATGGAATGGCTCGTCGAGATCGGCATCTTCCAGTATGTCGCGAGGACCACCCAGGCCGTCGCGGCAAAACAGGAGACCAGCGCCACATACATGGCCATGGGTGGTCCAAGCCTGTCCATGGGAATGATCCCCTTGCCGATCGTATGCGCGACATAAGAGCCTTGGAGCCATGCCCCAAGAAAACCGAAAACAGCGATAAGCACAATGCCCTGGCGAAGGGTGATGACGCGCGAGCCGACGGCCGTGCCTAATGAATTCGCGGCGTCGTTGGCGCCGATAGACCAACCCACGCCGATGCTCATCAGGATCGTGAAACCGATCAAAAACAGGCTCAAGGTCTTATCTTCTTTCCGGTTTTGAGAACAACTCTACCCACGGCAAACATGCCCTGCAGGCTTTCTTGTGATCTTCACACACAGAGGTCGCTGCGACAACAACCGCGATCCCAAGGATCCGCTATTCTGTGGTTTTACCGTCAAACTCTTCTTCGTTGGCCTCGGCTTCTTTCTTGGTTTCGCGAACTATGCCGTCTTTATGATGCGCCGGAGAATAAATGGTATACAGTTTCAGGTCTTTTGAATCCGAGACATTGATAATATTGTGCTTCGCTCCGGCCGGCACAACGATCGCTACGCCGTCGCCAACCTCATATGCGTTGCCGTCAATGATCACCTTGCCCTGGCCAGCCTCGAAACGGAAGAATTGATCGTTCTCCGCATGTATTTCCATGCCGATCTCTTCTTTAGGGCGAAGGCTCATCAGCACCAGCTGGCTATGTTCCCCGGTATATAACACTTGGCGAAAATTCCTGTTCTCTAAAGTGCCTTTTTCAATGTTCGTTTTGAATCCTTTCATAAATTTTCCTCCCCTTTGTTCTGATGCGACAATCTAAAACAAAAAAGGTTTTCTGGCACAATTCCTTCGCTTATTCCCTTCAAATGATAGGCGCACTTTGGGCGCAAAATTTATCTAGGCAACACGGGTATCTTGGCGCAAAGCTCTGGGTAAGGTAAAGATAAACTTGCTTCCTTTCCCAATTTCACTTTCCGCCCGAATCTCACCCTTGTGCAACTCGATAATATCTTTAGAGATACAAAGACCAAGCCCTGAGCCTCTCTCCAAACCCTTCAAAACAACGCCGAACTGTCCGAACGTGGTAAACAGGTTTTTAAGATCTTCTTTGTTGATGCCCCTGCCTGTGTCCGTTACGGAAACTTCTATGTCTTTTTCTTTCTCGGCGACTAAAACCTCTATGGATCCCTTTTCCGTAAATTTTATGGCATTACCAATCAGATTAGTAAAAACCTGCAATAGCTTATCTCTGTCGGCGTAGATCTTTACTTCTTTTTCGGGCAACCTTACTTCTATCTCCAGTCCTTTTTTTCCCGCCTTTAATTTAAATAAAAAAATGACCTCATTGATCAAATCCGCGATCTCGAAAGATTCTTTCTTGAGTTCGATCTTTCCCGCTTCTAATTTAGAGATATCAAGCAGACCGTTTGTCACCCGAACCAACCTGTCTATGGTGTTATTGACAAGGGTCAATATCTCTTTTTGTTTTTTGTTCAGATCTCCTACGAGCCCCTCCAAAACGACGCTCATGCCTTCCTTGACGATCCCAAGGGGGTTCCTCAGCTCATGGGCAACTGTTCTTACGATCCCCTCCTTGAGCCCTTCCAGGCGCTTTCTTTCGGAGATATCCCGTATATTGCACTGGATCAGTTTCTTGCTATTGACCTGATAGATATTGCTGATAAATTCTACTTCTAAAATCTGTCCGTTTTTTGTTACCAGCGGCAGGTCTTCATACCTGACATGCTTCTTGGTCTTCAAATCCGCAAGGACGGTCTTGCTGGCTTCGACATCCTTAAAGACACCTATGTCCCAAAACTTCTTTTCCAGAAAAGCTTCGTGAGAATAACCAAGCATCTCGACCAGAAAGGGGTTTACGTCAATGATCTGTCCTGTCTCCCCGTCAACGATCAATATCCCCTCTTTCGTCGTTTCAAAAAGCCGCCTGTAACGCGTGGCGGTGACCTGAAGTGCCTCATCTAAAAGTTTACGCTGGAGAATTTCATGGCGCAATTGCTTGTTGATGATTTTCTCTGCAGCGGTGCGGTTCTCTAATTGTTCTTCGAAATCATCAGGGTATTTCTTCAGCTCTTCCTCGCAATACTGGAGATTGACTTTCAATTTTTCGAGCCCCAGTATCTGTTTTCGCAAGGAGCCTATTTCTTTGGTGAGCTTTCTTTTGTTTCTCTTTTTATTTTTCATAAGAACCTTCTTGAACGGGCTGCAGGGGCAGGGTCACAACGGATTTCCAGCGTGCTGGTGGCGGCGTCCCGACGCTTGCCTACGGCAAGGTCGGGACATCCCTATTTTTTGCTCTGTCGCTTACGCTTTGGTGGCGGCGCCGTTGCGGCCTGCTCGCCTTATCCTCTTCGAGGAGGCTCCGCTTCGCTACACACTCGGCTCGCAACGGCCTTCACGGCATCCGCCAATTTTTTGCTCTGTCGCAAAAAATTGGCGGAGAGGGAGGGATTCGAACCCTCGAACCTTTTGGGTTACGCGCTCTCCAGGCGCGCGCGCTAAACCGGGCTACGCGACCTCTCCATCCTATTTATCAATAAAACCATTTCACTCGATCACTCTAAAATATTTCTAATTAAAGTGTCGAGCTTTTGAAAGGCCTCTTTACTATGATAACGCATTTTAAAAGTGCCATTGGGATTAGGCCTATATTCACTATTCTTCGCCTGGAACACGATTGTTTTATTGAAATTCACCAAAGGGATACCGCTTATTTTCGACCATCTCTTTTCTAATTCCTTTCTATGGACATCATCGTAGATAAACAACTGCCCCTTCAAGCGAGATCTATCAATATGGATGACCTCTTTTAGAAAAACAACAAAAAGTTTAATAATTTTAAAATTACTGTTTGTAAATTCTATAACCCAATAATAAACGTTATTTCTTCTCTTGTCCCTGCGTAATTGCGTACCTTCACAAGAATATAATATGGCTCCGATAATAGCTAATTCTTTCTTGCTAAACTTACTTTTAATATTCATCCCTATATTAAAAAAGTATCAATTATTTTTTACTCTCTTCTTCCTAAAAAAATCCTGCAGCAAACTTGCGCATTCCTGCTCCAGGACCCCTCCCTTTACCTTGATACGATGGTTCAGTTTCGCATGATGGAGGATATTAAGAACAGACCCGCCGGCGCCGGTCTTGGGATCCGGCGCGCCGTAAACCACGCGGTCGATCCGCGAAAGAACAAGGGCCCCGGCGCACATGCTGCATGGTTCTATTGTCACATAAAGCGCGCAATCGCTCAACCATTTGGCACCCAGATGATTGGCGGCCTGCGTCACCGCGATCATCTCTGCGTGGGCTGTCGGGTCTTTCAACAATTCCACCTGGTTCCAGCCCCGGCCAATGATATGGTTTTTGTGCACAATGACCGCCCCGACAGGGACATCCTCTGAATCGGCCGCCTTGGCCGCTTCCCTCAGGGCATACCTCATGAAATATTCGTCGGAAAACATAGAAAAGAAAGTTAAGGCCTGGATCGGCCAGCCTTAACCTGTGATTTGACCCTTCGCTTAAACGGTCGGACTTACTCGTCCGGCCAGCGGCCTCCGGTTCAAAGCCTCTCAGAAGAAAAAATAGTGCGCCCAAGAGGATTTGAACCTCTAACACCTAGCTCCGTAGGCTAGTGCTCTATCCAGTTGAGCTATGGGCGCAAAACAGCAGTTTTGCACCGGCGCAATTCCTTATAAGCGCCGGGTGCAAATCAAAAAATCTTGTCAAATTTTTTCCGTCAAAGCCCATAGTTTCCTTAAAGGTTGAACTGCAAAGCAGTTGGTCCGCCGATGCCTTGGTGGCGGAAGCTATGGGCGCAGGGTTACTATTTTAATATTCGCAAGGTGTTCTGACAAGCGTAATTTAAGCAATTATTATTCTTGCATTTAGCGCAGAAATACGGTACATTTTTACATATGGAACAGCAACTTCGAAATCTCAGCCGCGGCAGAAGACGCAGATATCTCGCATTAGGCCTTTCTTTTCTTCTGGGGATCCTTTTCGGGATCTCCGGCCAGAATCTTTTCAACAAATACCTTCAGAAAAAACGGTCCGCCACCCTGGAAATCCGCAAAGGGGGGTATACCTACATCAATCCGCTGATCGACTGTGAAAACCAGGAGGTCATCCCGGAGCTTGTCGATTTCAGGGATAAAGTAGCTGAGTTTGTGCGCAAGACGCTGGAAAACAAGGACGCCATTGACATCAGCGTGTATTTTCGCGATATGAACAACGGCCCCTGGTTTTCCGTCAATGAGAAGACGAAATTCATTCCCGCCAGCCTGTTGAAAGTCCCCATCATGATGGCCTATCTCAAGAAAGCGCAATCCGATCCCCTCATCCTGGAAAAGATGATTACCTATAATGGGGGGACGACGGACTATACCCAATACTTTGCGCCCACTGAAAAATTGCAGCCGGGACAATCGTATACGGTCGAAGAGCTGATCCGCAGGATGATCGTCTATTCGGACAACGAGGCGTCAGGCCTGCTGGTTGAAAATGACAGATCGACTTTTAATTCGGTGCAGAAAGACCTGGGCATCGAATACTGGGAATACGATCAACTGCAAGGGGAAATGTCGGACAGGTCGTACGCTGCGCTCTTCAGGGTGCTCTATAACGCCTCTTATCTCAATCCCGAGATGTCGGAAAAGGCCTTGGAGCTTTTAAGCGAGACTCAATTCCCGTTCGGTTTGGCGTCGGCGATACCGGCAGGAACAAAAATTGCCCACAAGTTCGGCGAACGTCACGAAAACCTGGTCTTGCAACTGCATGATTGCGGCATCATTTACCACCCGCGCCACCCCTACCTTCTCTGCGTCATGACAAGAGGAGGCGACATGGAAAGCCTCAGAAAAATCATCCAGCAAATATCCCGCCTCGTCTATGAAGAGGTGGACAAGCAAGCTTCCTCCCGCTAGATTTTTGCGCCGCGAAAACGGATCAACGAAGAAATTTCCCATACAACAGCTCTACAGGCGCAAAATCATCCGTCAACAGCATGGCATCTTTCATCTCCTCGTCAGAAACCCGATGAGAAAACCACACGCTCTCGGCCAGATTGGAGACCCTGATGCGCCCTGAGCGCACTTGGCCATCGATAAGATTGAATAATTCTTCGGATCCCAATCTCTTCTGTTGACGGGTGGCCACTATGATGATGTTCTGGGGCTCGATCTTGTCTTGCGGCGCATCGGAGAATACAGCGGGAAAAACATACGTCTGGGGAAAAACCGAAGACATGGTTTTGTAAACAGAGCGGAACAACGCAGCCCCTTTTCCTTCCAGCGGACTGATCAAATTCAGGGCCACGACCCCCTCCTCTTCAAGGATTCCATTTACTTCAAGGAAAAACTCCCTTGTCAAAAGGTGAAAGGGAATTTGGCCGACAGAGCTAAAAACATCCATCACGACGACATCATATTTTTCCTGTGCTTTCTGGACAAACCGCCTGCCGTCATCGGCATAGACCTTGATCTGGGGCGCAGGAAAAAAGAAAAAATAATCCCGGCTGGCCTTGATGACCATGGGATCGATCTCCACGACATCGACTTCAACGCCTGCATAATCGCAAAAATAATTCCTCGGCACGATCCCGCCGCCGCATCCGATGAACAAAACTCTCTTCATGGCCGGAGAAAACGCCACAGGAAGATGCAGCATGCTTGTCGTGCTGTAGATCGAACCGTAATTGCCGGACAGGACAATGCCCGCCTGCTCTATCTGTTTGTCGAACCGCAATTTTCGTACACCCGCAGCCGGCTCGTCCGTAACAACTAGATGGTTATAGAATGAATCCTTCTGAAAAACAATCTTTTCTTCGGGAGAAAACTCTATCAGCGGCGGAAGCGGCAGCAGAAAAAACATGCCGGGCAGAATAAAAACAGGAAGAGATGCCAAGCGCCTGGAGCCGCTTGCGGTTGCCAGAAAAACGATGCCGGAAGCCGCCAGAAGGACTGCGCCCAACGTCAAAAAAATGGAGAATACGCCCATGCGGCCGATCAGGAAAAAAGCCGTCAACAGGGTCCCCAGGACATTGCCCACAGCCGACCACGCATAAAGCTCGCCCGTCACATTACCGACCCTGGAGATATTCTTGACGCTGAACTTAACGGCAAAGGGAGAGATGATGCCAAGGACGAAACTCGGCAAAAAGAAGACCAAACAACAAGATACCAAAGACCCGAGGCGGTCGTCGAAACAAAACAAAAGCATCCTGTTCACAGGGCCTGCGATAAAAGGAACGGCGATCGTCAGCAAACCGGCGACAGCCAACAGGGTGCCCCAGAGCAAAAAAGAAGGCCGCTTGTCCGCCAAGCGGCCCCCCGCATAATAGCCGACGGCCAAGGCCGTCAGCAAAACCGTGATCAGGCTGGACCATACAAAGATCGTGCTGCCGTAATACGGAGCCAGGACCCTGCTTCCGGCAATCTCCAGGCTCATGAGGACACTGCCGGAGATGAATACGATCGTCTTGATAAGAAAGAATGGCATGTCTTGAGAATCAGCGCAACGGCCAAGCGGGACCCGTTAAGCTTCCCATGAAGAGACGAACTTCGATGTTTTAAAAGAAAAAGGCGTTGCGCGTATTGAGGGCCGCCAGGATCGCGAACAAAGGGCCGAAGAATACGCGGTTTCTGCCGATCCAGTCATTGAGAAAATTGATCTTGCCTTCCAGGATCGTCACATAGGACCCCGCGCCGAATTCGAGGCCCAGGAATTCCTCTATGGCCCGGAAGAGTGCCGGGGACAGCATAAAGATCACGCTCAGCGTCGTCGCCGCCGCCGAGAAAACGATCAAAAGGACCTTAAAAATCATGATAGCCATGCCTGTCTATAATTAAGTTGTTTGCGTGCTGTCTCTTGCGCTTTGGTGACGGCGTCCCGACGCTTGCCTACGGCAAGGTCGGGACATCCCTATTTTTTGCTTTGTCGCAAAAAACTGGCGGACCCATTTGCAACAGAACCCTGGGGGCCAAATAAACGCCCCCGAGAGTTCGAATTGGTTGCAATGGCGGAGAGGTCGGGTCTGCTTCGCTCAAAATGCTTACGCGTTTGAGCTTCGCAGAACCTCTCCCCTGCGGCCATTCTACTTCACCATAATTATCAAATTAAATGTTTTATCAAAAATGCTTGCCCTGAGCCAACTTTCAAATATTTCTCAAAACTCTCAGCTAAACTGTCATTTACAAAAGCAATATAAGTTTCTATATGCCACGGGGCATATCTTTTCGAATAGCCAGACTTACCATCGTTGTGTTCCTTCAGGCGGTTCTCCAGATCTCGGGTAATTCCAACATAAGCTTTACGTGGATATTTATCACTTTTCAAAATATATACGATCTGCATTTCTTCTACCGCTTATTGCTACGTAGCCGTGCACGCAAGTAGCACGGCGAAGTAGAATGGCGGAGAGGTCGGGATTCGAACCCGAGGGCCCAGTTGCCCAGGCCAACTGCTTAGCAGGCAGCTGCTTTCAACCACTCAGCCACCTCTCCGAGAAATTTTCTGACAAAGAAAATTTCGAGGACACTAAAGCGAGCGCGGCGCATAAGCGCCACGACCCGACAAGGGTCGTAGCGAGCGATAGTGTCTTTTTATTATATCAAAACCACAAAGAGCGCTCAACGGCGCAAACGCTCAACCCATCTTCTTCTTTAACGTATCCAAAAGCGACAAAAATGAATTCTCAAAGGCCTTGAGGCCTTCCTGTTGCGTGTCATGGCAAACCGCGTCAAGATTCACGCCGTATTGCGCCACCATGGCCAGCCGGACGACCGCCCCTTCCATATCAGCTTCCAGAGAAAGGTCCAGACCGCCGTGGTCTTCATAAGCCAGGACTGTCTGATGCGGCATCGTATTGACCGTCTGAGGACCGATCAGGTTATCCACATAGAGGCAATCACTATAGACCGGATTCTTCGTGCTTGTGGACGCCCACAAAGGCCTCTGGACCCGGCCCCCTTTGGCCTTGATGTCTCCAAACCTGTCTTCGGAAAAAAGCTGCTTGAACCTCTGGTAGATCAATTTGCAGTTCGCGATCGCGAGCTTGCCTTTAAGGCCGCCGATGGCGTCCTTCCTGTCGAGGTCCATTTCCCTGGCCATGATCACATCAAGGAGGGCGTCCACCTTCGAATCGATCCGGCTCACGAAAACGCTGGCGACGGATGCGACGCGCGAAATATCCTCACCCATCCGCATCCTGTCGCGCAGGCCATCCTGGTAGGCCTGGGCGATAAGCTCATATTGCTCCTGAGAAAAAAGCAGTGTCGCGTTGACATTGATACCCTCGGCAATAAGCGTACGGATCGCGTCGGGGCTCGACGCCGTGCCGGGGACCTTGATCATGATATTCTTGCGCCCGATCTTTTTAAAAATATGCCTGGCATATTCGATGGTTTTGTAGGTATCGTGCGCGTATTCCGGCAGGACTTCGATACTGACATAGCCGTCCACGCCGCGCGTCGCTTCATAGACGCCCATCAGAAGGCCGGCGGCATCGCGGACATCATCCGTCGTCAAATCGTCGTAGATAGCCTGGAGGTCTTTTCCGGCGTTTTTGAGACGATAGATCTTGTCATCATACACGTCGGACGACGCGACGGCCTTTTCAAAGATCGTAGGGTTTGACGTCACGCCCATGATACCCCTGTCGATCAGGCCTTTGAGCTCGCCATGATCGATCAGGCGGCGGTCGATGTTGTCATACCACGGGCTCTGTCCGATCCGATAGAGTTTTTTCAGCTTTCCGTTCTTCTGTTCCATGGTTGAGAGCTTGTCTGCGGGACGGCGTCCTCGCCGGAATGTCGCGTGTTGCTGTCGGGCATTCTTAAGGGCAAAACGAACAGGTCTAAAAAGCTACCCTATTTTACTGCTCGGATGTGTTTTTTTGTAGTTTTTTTTAAAAATACACGCGGGAAAGATTAGAAGAATTCCTCAAAAATCTCAACGAGTTTGGCGGGGTCCGGCGTCTGGGAAAGGATGGATTTTTCGTTCATCAAACCGCAGGCGTCTTCGTAAGTCGAGCGGCCGTCCCGGTAAATGATACCGACCGGGATCGTGTCCCCCCACTGGAGGGCTTTTTCGAACGCCCAGACCTTGTTGTGGGAATCATAATCCTGGGGCAACGGCCGAATCCTCTGCTTATACCAGGCAAAGTTGTTCTTTTTATTGAAAGTTAAGCACGGTTGGAGCACATCTACGAGCGAAAAACCTTTAAAGGCAACGGCTTGCTGGATCATGGAAGACAGGTGCCCCTTGTCCCCCGAGAAACTGCGCGCCACAAAACCTGCGCCAAGCGCGATCGCCATGGCCAGAGGATGCACGGGTTCATTGATCACGCCGCGCGGCTGGACCTTTGTGACAAAACCGGGGTCGCTGGTCGGCGATGCCTGGCCTTTTGTCAGGCCATAGATCTGGTTATCGTGGACAATCACCGTGATGTCGATATTGCGCCTGATAGCATGGATAAAGTGATTCCCGCCCTCGCCGTAAATATCTCCGTCGCCGGAAGTCACAATGACATGCAGGTCTTTATTCGCCAGCTTGATCCCTGTGGCGGCCGGGATGGCGCGACCGTGCAGACCGTTGAAAAAATTGCAATTCAGATATTGCGGCTCTTTGGCGGCCTGGCCGATGCCGGACACCAGGACCGTCTTGTGCATATCCAGGTCCAGCTTGACCAGGGCGTCTTTTAAGGCATCAAGGATACCGAAATTCCCGCACCCCGGGCACCAGGCCGTTTCAAAATTCCCGAGGTCTTCGAGACGTGTCATCGGCGGCCCCCTTTCTTATGAAGGTCCCTGTAGGCGCGGACGATCTCTCTGGCGGTAAACGGCAGCCCGTCGTACTTGGAGATGCGCCGATCCATGACGATGCCGGTCGTGCGCGTGATGAGGTTTGCGAACTGGCCGGTGAAATTGTTCTCAACGACAACAGCCGGACGTTTCTTGTTCAAAAAACCGAAATGCTTGCAATCCAGAGGCCAGAGGTCCTCAAAATGTACCAGGGCGATGCTGACGCCGTCCGCACAAAGCGTATCAACGGCCTCCTTCAACGCGCCATATGTCGAGCCCCAACCCACCAGGATTTCTTTTGCGTTCCTGGAGCCATGCCAGGAGGGCGGCTTGAGTTCTTTCAGAAGCCCGCTTATCCTGCGGTTGCGTTTCTCGACCATACGGGGCCGCATCCGGTCCAAGTCTTCCGTGATCCGGCCGTATTCGTCGTGTTCATCGCTGTCGGCCGTGACGAAACAATAAGGATTCCCGGGCAACGCACGCGGGGAAACGCCGGATCTCGTCAAAAGAAAGCTCTTGTAGTCCCGGGCCTGTTTCAGCTCATCTTCGGTCATGAGATAACGCCGGACGACGGCCTCTTCAGGATGCAAAACATCGATCGTCGCGAAGGAATCTGCCAACAACTGGTCTGTAAGGACGATGACGGGAATACGGTATTTATCCGCAAGGTTGAAAGCGCGGGCCGTTGCGTAAAAGCATCCTTCAATGTCTTTCGGCGCTATCACCACACGCGGAAATTCCCCGTGGCCCGCATGGACGGCAAAGAGCAGGTCTTCCTGCGCGGTCCTCGTCGGCAATCCCGTCGCAGGCGCCGGCCGCTGGGCGAGCACGATGACGATAGGCGTCTCGATCATGCCCGCAAGGCTCAAACCTTCGACCATCAGGGCAAAGCCGCCGCCGCTGGAAGCAGTCATGGCGCGCACGCCGGCAAAAGAGGCCCCGAGGGCCATATTGATTGATGCGATCTCGTCCTCGGACTGCTCCACAACGATATGACAGGAGTCCGCCTTGGACGCCAGATACGTCATGATCCCCGTCGACGGACTCATAGGATAAGCGGAGATAAACTGGCACCCCGCCGCCAGGGCGCCGAGGGCAACAGCCTCGCTGCCGCCGACGAGCATCTTCGGTTTTCCGGCTGGCCGGCTGAAATCCGCTATCCTGCCGCCGAGATCAAACTTATGCGCAAAATCATATCCCTCCCGGGCGACCCGAACGTTCGTCTCCCCCGTCGCCTCGTCTTTTTTGCCGAAGCTCTGCCGCAAGAACGCAAAAAGATCTTCAGGCCTGAAATTCAGGAGCCCCAGGACAAGAGATGCGGCAACGGTGTTAATCATGAGCTTGTTACCGCCGGCCTTTGATGCCAGATCGGCCATAGGCACATCCAGCATACGGCCCTGCCTGAAAGAAAACGCAGCCAGCCGGGAATCGAAAATGACGACAGAATCTTTCTTGAGTTCTTTTAAATGGCAGGAACTCTCTTTATCCAGAGCGACGAGAATATCGGTTTGAAAGGAGGGGCTGTGGACGGGGCGGTCCGAGATACGGATCGCAAACCAGTTGTGGCCGCCCCTGACACGGGACTGGACGACCTGGTTGGCAAAGACATGATATCCTTTGCGCGCGAAAAGGCGTGACAAAAGGCCGCCGACGGACTGAAGTCCCTGACCCGCTTCGCCGGCAATCTTGATCGTCAAATCCATCTTAACCGAAGAACTTTTCCCCTTGCGCCCAGTTGGCACCATCCACCTCATCAATGACAAGATACGTGGCTTCCTTGGGTTTGTTGGCGACGCGCAAAAGCGTGTCTGAAAATTCCTTAGCAATCTTCTCTTTCTGTTCGCGGGACAGCTTTCCGACGACTTTAAGATTGATATACGGCATGCATCCTCACTTTGTTCGCAGGAACAAAACAACGCTATGCGTTCCTGCTTGCTTTTTAAACGCTGCGATGGGGCAAGGGCCGAACCCCCTATGGTATCGGCTTGTTTTTACGACGAAGACTGGATAACAAAAATAGCGCTCAGAGCAAAAAGGTTCGGCCAGATGCGGACCAGGTGACGGCGGCCCAGGTAGTAGGTGTTCAGGATGCGGACATTCTTTTCCTCGCAGAAGTTCCTGAAATCGCTGATGCTCAAAAAATGCAGGTTCGGCGTATTATACCAGCGATAAGGCAAAGACGGCGTCACGGGGGTCTCCCCCGAAAAGAAAAGCCGCAGCCGCGCGCTGACATACGCGAAATTGGGAAAACCGACAATGACCTTTTTGCCTACCCGGAGGGCCTCCTTAAGGACGAAATCGACCTTCTTGGTCTCCTGCATGCTCTGGTTCAAGATCACGTAATCGAAAGACTTGTCCGGGTATTCGATCAGCCCTGAATCGATGTCGCTGTGAAAGACACTTAAGCCCTTCTCAACGCACCTGTAGATCGCCTCTTCCGAAAGCTCTATGCCCTGGACGCGGGCGCCTTTTTCCTTGGCCAGGAAATAAATAAGGTCCCCTTCGCCGCAGCCAAGGTCCAGGACCCTGGAGCCGGGCTCGACAATCTGATAGATGATCTTATGATCCAGACGAACGGTATTGAATGTCATATCCCCTTTAATGAGCGCATCATCTCTTGACGTCATAACCCCGGTAGGTCTTATCCAGGAAATGTTTGATCAGATGTGTCTCTTCATCGATCTCCAGCAAGAACGCATCGTGGCCATAGGTGGAATTGATCTCGCAATACGTGGCGTCCGCATGCCTTCTTTTCAGCTGGCGGACGATCTCCTGCGACTGGTATAAAGGATAAAGCCAGTCCGACCGAAAGGCGATGACAAGGAACCGCGTATCGATCCGGCGCTCCGCCGGGATCAGCTTGCCCGCAGAGACATCGAAATAATCCATGGCCTTCGTGATATACAGATACGAATTGGCGTCAAAACGTTTGACGAAGTTATCCCCGCGATACCGCAGATACCCTTCCACCTCAAAATCCGTCTTGAACTGGAAGCTGAATTCCTTTTCCTTCAGACGGCGGGAAAACTTTTCCTCCATAGACTTATCGCTCATATATGTGATGTGGCCGATCATGCGCGCAACAGCCAACCCTCTCTCCGGCTGCCCCTGCCCATAATACGCGCCCTCGCGCCACTCGGGATCCGCCATAACGGCCTGGCGCCCGACTTCGTCGAAGGCGATCTGTTGCGGCGAATGTTTCAGGGCCGTCGCGATCGGGATAGCGCAACGCACACGCTCAGGATATGATGCGACCCACTGGAGCGCCTGCATGCCCCCCATGGAACCGCCGCAGACGCAAAGAAGTTTCCCGATACCCAAATGATCGACAAGATACCTTTGGGCATCCACCATGTCGCTAATGGTAATGATGGGAAAATCAAGGCCGTAAGGCTTGCCTGTGGCCGGATTTTCTGAAGATGGCCCTGTGGACCCTTTGCATCCGCCCATGACGTTGGAACAGATCACAAAGTATTTATCCGTGTCAAAGGCCTTGCCAGGCCCGATCATCGCATCCCACCACCCCGGGTCTTCGTCTCCCGGATGGAACCCGGCCGCATGGGCGTCGCCCGACAAGGCATGGCAGATCAGGACAGCATTACCCTTGTCGGCATCGAGCCTGCCGTAGGTCTCATAGGCCAGCGTGATAGGCCCAAGCTTCTGGCCGCCGTCGAGCAAAAGCTCCTGCGGCGGCGCGGCAAAAGTCACATATTGAGTTTCCACATTCCCCAAGCTCTTCTTCTTGTCCATCCTTTGTCTTTCTGTTTTTACTCCTGGAACAACCACGTCGACAAATATCTCTCGCCCGTATCCGGCAGGATAACGACGATCGTCTTGCCCCCGGATTCTTTCCTCTTGGCGACCTCCAACGCCGCCCACATGGCGGCACCGCTGGATATCCCGACAAAGATCCCCTCTTCTCTTGCCAGGCGGCGGGCCACAACGCCCGCATCTTCGTGAGATACCGTCATGATCTCGTCAATGATCTGCTTGTCCAGCACCTGAGGGACGAACCCGGCCCCAATCCCCTGGATCTTGTGCGCCCCCGGTTTTCCGCCGGAAAGAATGGGCGAGTCCTTGGGTTCCAATCCTATGACTCTAACAGAAGGCTTCTTCTTTTTCAAGGCTTCGCCGACACCCGTGATCGTGCCTCCCGTGCCGATGCCTGCAATGAACACATCCACTTTTCCGTCCGTATCATTCCATATCTCTTCGGCCGTCGTACGCCGGTGGATCTCGGGATTCGCCGGATTATTGAACTGCTGGGGCATAAAACTGTTGGCGATCGTCTTGGTCAGCTCCTCGGCCTTCTCCACGGCGCCCTTCATGCCTTTCGTGCCGTCGGTCAGGATGAGCTCTGCGCCAAGGATCTTGAGCATCTGCCGCCGCTCGACGCTCATCGTGTCCGGCATGGTCAGGATCAGCCTGTAGCCTTTGGCCGCCGCCGCAAAAGCCAGCGCGATCCCCGTATTGCCGCTTGTCGGCTCGACGATGACAGAGCCTTTTTTGAGCCTGCCTGCCTTTTCCGCGGCCTCGATCATGGCGCAACCGATCCTGTCCTTGACGCTGGAGAGCGGATTAAAAGACTCCAGCTTCGCCAAGATCACCGACTCAAGGCCGGCGCTGAGTTTATTGATACGGACCAACGGCGTGTTGCCGATGGTCTTGGTGATATCTCCATATATTCTGGACATAAATACCCCCTGCTTAAAAGTAGCCAGTAGATAGTAAATAGCAGTCAGTAAAATAAAGATCAAAATCCAACAAAAATATGCCCTATCTTCTATTTACTGTCTGGTATCTACTATGTGCTATCTACTTGTTTTAGACAATGCCTGTTCGATATCCGCCAGGATGTCATCGATGTGCTCGATACCGATGGAGAGCCGGATGAAATCCGGCGTCACACCCGTGGCCAGTTGTTCCTCGGAGCTTAATTGCTGGTGCGTCGTTGTCGCCGGATGAATGGCCAGGGTTTTGGCGTCCCCGATATTGGCCAGGTGCGAAATGAGCTCCAGGCTATTGATGAATTTCTTGCCGGCCTCGAGCCCCCCTTTGATGCCGAAACCGATGATCGCGCCGGCGCCCCTGGGCAGATACTTTTTGACACGCGCCTTCTCGAGGCTCGAATCAAGGCCCGGATAGTTCACCCACGAAACCTTGGGATGTTTTTCCAAGAATTTCGCCGCGGCCAATGCGTTCTCCGAATGCCGGATCATCCGCAAAGGCAGGGTCTCCAGGCCCTGAAGGTGCAAGAACGAGTTGAACGGCGAAATCGCCGGCCCCAGGTCCCGCAGCAAGGTCACGCGCGCCTTGGTAATATACGCAATATTCCCCAAAGGCTTGAGCGCTTCCACAAAATCGATCCCGTGATAACTCGGGTCCGGGCCCGCGATCAGCGGGAATTTACCGCCCTTGGTCCAATCGAATTTTCCGGAATCGACGATGAGGCCGCCGAGGGACGTCCCGTGCCCGCCGATGAACTTTGTCGCGGAATAAACGACGATATCTACGCCGAAATCGATCGGACGCAGAAGATACGGCGTCGCCGTATTGTCCAGGACAAAAGGCACCCCATTTTTGTGTGCGATGGCCGCGATACCTTCAAGATCGGTAACATCCAGCTTCGGGTTGCCGACGGATTCCGCATAGATGGCCTTGGTCTTGGGCGTGATCGCCTTTTCGAACGCCTTCAGGTCGTTGGATTTGACGAATTTGACCGTAATACCGAGACGTTTGAAAGTGTAATGAAAAAGTGTGTAGGTCCCGCCGTAAAGATTATCGGCTGAAACGATCTCATCCCCTGCCTGGGCGATATTCAAGAGTGCCAGCGTGATGGCCGACTGCCCGCTAGCCGACGCCAGTGCCCCTACCCCTCCGTCTAAAAGCGCAATGCGTTTCTCAAAGACATCGGTCGTCGGATTCATGAGGCGCGTGTAGATATTGCCGAACTCTTTTAAGGCGAAGAGATTGGCAGCGTGCTCCGTGCTCTTGAACTGATAGGACGTCGTCTGGTAGATCGGGACAGCCCTCGAGCCCGTGGTCGGGTCGGATTCCTGCCCGCCATGGAGCGCTAAGGTCTCAATTTTCAATCTTTCCTCATGTTTTGCCATCACAGACCTCCCGCGTTCTGCTAATTTTCTTATTATCCCTAAAACAAACATTCCCCACAATATATATTTTCATTTGGCAACCCCCCCCTTTTAAGCTCAGAATGCATACTGGGCGCTTAACACAAAACCGTCCCCTAATCCTTGTCTTGTATTGCCGGACTTGGTATAGCTGGCTGTATTCACATAGGCCGCAATAAGCGTAAGATTCTTATTGGGCATCCATGCCGCGTGCACGTTCCAGTAATTGGCGTTTTTATAGCTGGAAAACTGTTCTCCCTGCTTGAATTCATACCCCAGCACAAAACCATGAGGAAGAACAAGGTCGATGTTGGCAAACCCCGTCAGTTTTCTGCCGTCATGAAAACCGAGCACTCCTGTCACAAACTCCTGTGAAGAAAGAAGGCCGCCGGACAAAATAACGGGTACCGGAAAAACCCCGGCAATCGTCTTTGTCGCGACAAGATACCAATCCTGACCGCTCGTCCTTAAGGGAAACCCCAACTCATGGACACTCTTGTCGCTCGTGGTCTTGTATATCGTTCCCACGGAAACAGCAGGAACGAACTTCGAATCAAAGGAATTCTCTGGAAGTATCAAAAACTTGGCCCCGACGTTGTTCTTGTGGAATGTCGGGTGGTCCTCCCAGGCGACCGTTTCATATCCATAGGATATCTCCAGCCTCCTGGCCACCGTCGTCGCAACGCCGAATGCAATCCAGTCGATCTTGGCATCCCCCAGATCCACATACCACCCGCCGAATCTCGGAGCGCTGACATCTACACGTCCGACCTTATAATGGACGCCGTCATCGCCTGGATCGGCCACATAAGCCAACGGATTAAAAGCAACACCGCCTGCACCTTCCAGATTAACAAAAGGCGGACCTGCCGATACGTCTTGGGCGGAAAATACGACCGTCAGCGCAAAAAATACAGCAAACAATATCAACTTTTTCATCTGGAAGCCTCCTTGTCAGGCTTGTGTGCATGGACTCCAGATGACTGGTTGCATGGCACGTTTGTTTTATTCTAAAACACTCCTCCGGCAATCCGGTAAGGATAAATTCATGAAAAGATATCTTAAATCCCGCCTCCTTCCTCGATTTTCCAGGCATCATCGAAGCGCGTTCTCTCTGTCACTTCGATCTGGATGATCTTGGCGTCATGGACCTTGATCGTCACCGTGCCGTATGTCAAAGACCGTACCGCGTCATGGATTTCTTTAATAATCGCATCATTGACTATGTTGGGTTGCTGTTTCAAGCCCATCATTTTCCTCCTTGATACCTATATATATAAAATAAAAGCCCACTCATCCGTCTTGTCTCTTTTGGTAGTGGGCTGTCCCGTCCTACGCACCGGATTGTAACAATAGGTTACACGAACGGGCCCCCTCTACCCCGGAGGCAACACATCATCCTGCGCATCATATCCTGCGGATACTTGGCCATTTCATCCCTCCTAAATCGCATACTCAAGCGCGCGGCAGCGAACATCAACTCTTGCCGCTAAATCTTCGAATGTCACATGATCGACAATATCGGACGTGGCCTGCCCCACATCCTGCCATATCTTCCTGAACACGCATTGATACATATCCCGGCACGCTGTGTATTCATGCCGGACGCAGGCAATGGGTTCTATGGGGCCTTCAATGAATCGGACGACATCCCCGACCGTGATCCTGTCCGGGGCCTTCGCCAATAAAAACCCTCCCACCTTGCCTCGCCGGCTTTCCACGAAACCGCCTTTTTTCAGGTCCATCAAGACCTGCTCTAAAAATTTGACAGGGGCATCGATGCGTTTGGCCATCTGGTGGATCGTCACCAGCTCTTCTCCGTAATGCAGAGCCAGATCCAGAACAGCCTTAAGCGCGTAATCTCCCCGATAAGTTACTTTCATAACCAATCCTTGATAATCTTATAATCTCTATCAACATAGTAGAGTTTACATGACAATAAAAAAATGTCAAGTTTTTTTAAGAAATTTTTCCTGGTCTAGCTTGAACGGCTGCAAGGACCTTGACGGTTCCGGCGGGCATGGGGTATTTCGCAAGTTCCCTGCGCGATACCCACCTATGGGTCGCATTTTCTTTCGGTGCAGGCGTCACCTCACACTCCCAGGCAAAGAGCCTGACTTGAAACTGCGTATAGGCATGCCGGATTGTTGCCGCATGGCGGGCGGTCAGGACACGAACGCCTAATTCTTCTTTAAGCTCCCGCGCCAAGGCCTGCCGCGGCGTTTCCCCTCTCTCCACTTTCCCACCGGGCAGTTCCCAGAAACCCGCAAGCAAGCCTGTCGGCGGACGTTTCTGCATAAATATAGAATCTTTGCGGCGGATAATCCCGACGACAGTCTCGATCCTTTTGACGGCTTTCCTCGCCCTCGGAGGAAACGCCTCCTGGACACCTTGCGCGTAAGCCCGGCAATCGCTTTTCACGGGACAGGCTGGGCAGGCGGGGTCCTCCGGCTTGCAGACCAGGGCGCCCAGCTCCATCAAGGCCTGATTGAAAATTCCGGGATGCAGGGCCGGCATGGCATCCTGAAGAAATGAATAGATGTTCTTGTCAAGAAGAGTAGACTTCCCTTTCAGCATCCGCAGCCGGCAAATCACCCGTCGCACATTGGCGTCGACAATGGGCTGACGCTGGCCGAAGGCGATGCTCAACACGGCGCCCGTCGTATAAGGCCCAAAACCGGGAAGCTTCTTCAAGACTTCCCTGTTGTCCGGGATGGAACCGTCGTATTCCCGGACAATGATCCCGGCCGCCTGATGCAGATTCCTTGCGCGGCTGTAGTATCCAAGCCCCTGCCATGATGTTAATACATCTTCCAGCGAAGCGCGGGCCACGTGACGGATAGAAGGAAAACGACGGACCCACCGCTCATAATACGGAATGACGGCGCCGACAGTCGTCTGCTGAAGCATGATCTCAGAGACCCATATCTTATAGGGATCACAAGTCCGGCGCCAAGGGAGTTTACGGTGATTTTTTTGATACCAGCGGGTGAGCTTGGCCGTCCAGGTGGAGGTCTTGTTGAGGATTTTCATTGATCCTGCATCTCGGAAGCCTTCAGGTTCTTTTGCGTATCGCTGAGCTTGTCCAGGAAAACGTTGATCTCCTCGACGGTCTTATTGTCCCCACGCTTTTCGAAAAGGTCCCTGGCCTCGACAAGGCAAGAACGGGACTTGGAATATTCTTCAGTCATGTAGTAAACCATGCCCAAACTATAGAACACCTTCGGGTCCTGCGGCGCAAGTTTTGTCGCCTTCAGATAGGCATTGATGGACTCCGGGTATTTTTTTAAAAACGAATACGAGGCCCCCAGGTTCATGTAGGTATCGGCACCGGGAGCGCCATTTTTGACAGCCATTTCAAAATACGCCGCTGCGTTCTGGTAATCCCCCGCCCCGTAATAAAGGGACGCGAGGTTATAACTGGCCTCGCTCAGGTTCGGGTCGAGATCGAGCGCCTTCTGAAAATCAGCCCTGGCCTGAAGCGCATCGCCGGCCAGGGAATGAACGATACCCAGCAGATTGTATGTCCGGGGATAAGACGGCTCCATGATAATGGCCTTGCGGAACTCTTCTATTGCATGCTCCAGCATTCCCTGGCGCAGATAATTTAGCCCTTTAAAGAGAAGCGTTGCATAGGTCGAACCGATCCTCCTGCGGTCGAGATCGTCAAGGACCTTGAGGGAACTCAACAGCGTCGCATTTGAGGGGTCTTCTTTAAGACTTGCCTCAAATTCCTTGCGCGCCTCATCGAACGCCCCCACAGAAGCCCGTTCCATCCCTCTGACGAGATGGAGCGAGGCTTCGGATTGCGCTTCGCCCCGGGCCATAGAGCCCAGAAAAAAAATACAGAAAACCGCCAGCGGCACAATGCCGCGCCCTATCCTCTTGTTCATTTCCATTATTCCTCGGCTAAAATTTATTGATAATCTGCCGGATCCCCTCGTCCATGAAAGATGATTCGCCTGCCGGTCTTCTTTCGCCGGAAGCCACCGCCGCTTCGTCAGCATAGAGTTGGGCCTTCTGGAACTCCTCGACACCGTCATTTTCGCGGCCGAGGGCATAATAACAAGCGCCCAGAAAGCCGTGGGCGTCGGGGTCGTGGGGATCGAGAATTAAATATCGCTCGAAAAGGTCGGCGGCCTTCTGAAACTCCTGGGCGGAAAAATAAGAATACCCGAGGCTGAAAAGAACCTCCGTGTCCATGGGATTGGCTTTAAGCAGTTTTTCAAAGAAAGGAATCGCCTCCCGATAGAGCTTCCTGGCATTATAAAGGTTGCCCAGGTTGTAATACAACTCGAGCGCATCGGGCTTGATATCGAGCGCACGCTGGAAAGCCTTTGTAGCGGCTTCATAGCGCATCTTCAGGAATAAAAGCGTCCCCTCAAACAGCGCCTGGGCGAACTCCGGGCTGATCTTTTCCTGCCGAAGGTCTTCGAGGATATGGAGGGATTCCACCGTATTGGCATCGCCGGGGTTCTTTTCAAGGTTCGCCTGAAAAGTCCGGACGGCATCCTGGAACTTCCCCTGGGACGCCAGAAAAAGCCCTTCTTCAAAATCGCCGCTCACCTCATCTTTGCTGATCGAAACAGCCTGAAGCTGAAATTCCGCCGGGGGCTTGCCGTCGATGGTCTCGATCAGGCGGGTCTCATAATAAAGTGGCCGGCCGTCGAGATCGACAGAGACCATTTCATTCGTCTTGGCGTCGATACGCGCCTCAAGCACCTTGCCGCTCTTGAAAATGATCGTCTCTGCGGAGCACGGCCCGCACACCGCAAAAAAAGAAAAAAACGAAACCAGAACTAATAAACGCATTAAAAGCCTCCTGTCCATCTATTCCACACTCCTGCGGCTCCAAATCTCGGCAAGGATTGAAGCCGTAATGATGCACCACGTCGCAAACAAGGCATTAGGCAAAGCGGCCTGGTCGGAAAAATGTTTAAGGGCCAGGACCGCTCCCAGCCCGGCATTCTGCATGCCGACCTCAAAAGCCAGGGTGCGGCGCCTTTTGGTGTCAAACCGGTAAAGGACGGCCGCCCCGTATCCCAACGACAATCCCAGGGCGTTATGCAGAAAAACAGCGGCAAAGACAATCATGCTGACGCCAGCCAGGTAATCCTTATTCAGGGCAACGACCAGGCCGCAGATGAACGCGATAAACAAGGTCGAGACCGCCGGGAACACCGCAATAAAGCTGCCGATTTTATTGCGCAGGATATGCTTCAACCCCATCCCCGCGAGCAACGGCACAATGACCATCTTGACAATGCTCAAGAACATCGGCCAGAACGGGACATGAAAATATGTCCCGGCAAAAAGATACGTCAATAGCGGCGTAAGGACCGGGGCCAGAAAAGTAGACGTCGTCGTCAGGGCGATGGAATACGCCACATCCGCGCGCGCCAGATACGATATGACGTTGGAGGCCATGGCCCCGGGAACAGCCCCGGTCAAGATGACGCCCAGCGCGAGCGCCGGAGGCAGCTGCAAGAGACGCGCTACCGCGAACCCGGCCGCAGGCATGATGGCAAATTGCGCCAGCGTTCCCAAAAGCACAAGATGCGGCTGCGTAAAAATGGGCTTGAAATCCCTGGCGTCCAGGATCATGCCGATGCCCAGCATCGTCAACGCAAAGAACCATTCCATCCCGGAACGGCAAACGATGAAGGCGCGCGGAAAGAAATAAGCGGCGACACCCGCCAACACCACCCAGACCGCCAAAAGCCGCGTAAATTTTTCACAGACCCGAGGAAACACCCTTCCTCCTCTGATGGATCCTTCCGGCCAGGCTGCCGTAAGCCTCACAGCCGAAGCACGGCGAGTCCGGCGTCACGCGCCGCTTGCCTGCAATAACATCCTGCCATGCCCGATAAGACGGACTTTCCAGGCAAGCGTATAACCCCGAACGAAAAACATTCCCAAAAGCCATCCGCTGATTCATGCAGCATCCCAAAAGTTTTCCGTCCCAGTTGATCTGCGGAGACCTCCACGCCTGAAGACAGGGCGCAAAATACGGTTTTTTGTATTTTTGGGTGAATTCCTGCCTGGAGACGACGCCGAGCTCGCACTCCCTGACAACGGCCTGACGATCCCTGACTTTGGCGCCGCGTTCCCAGGAAAAACGCGTCAAAAAACCCATACGCAAGCCCACCGCCATCGCCCTGGCCTGCGCGATCTGATGTCCGTTATGGTCAAAAACAACAAACGTCCATGTCAGGGCCGGGGACAACGACCCGTATTTGTCCTTGTAATGGTTGATCAGGCGGATATTCTTGAGGACGCGCAGAAGTCTCCCTCCCCGGCGATACATCTCGTAGACCCGCTGGTCTGTGCCATCGATGGAAACCATCAGCCTGGCAAAGCCCGAACGCACCAGGCACTCCGCCGTCGAGGACTCGAGCGTATTCAGGTTGGAGATCCCGCTTAGTTCCACCCCTTTGTCCGAAGCATACGACATGATCTTGCGCAGCTCCGGGTTCAGGAACAACTCGCCGTGAGTGGAAAGACCGATGCTCCTGATCTGCGGGTGGCGATCAAGGAATCCCCTAAAATCTTCAAATCTCAATAATCCCCAACCGATCGTCCCCGGCCTGTCTTTTCGACCCGGTGTGTCGCATAAAGGACAACGAAGCTGGCACTTGCTTGATGCTTCGATAAAAACGCTTTTGGACACGTCCATACGCCGATAACGCCCTTGACCGAAAAACTATATGGCTTTCAGATAGATAAACCTTAAAACAAACAGCATAGCCAGAGAATACACCAGCCAGGAGACCTCTTTGCCGCGGCCCGTAAAAAGTTTCAGCGCCGCGTAGGCGATGAAACCGAAAGCGATGCCTGTCGCGATACTGAACGTAAAAGGCATGATCACGATGACCAGAAAAGCGGGGATGCTTTCGGTATAATCCTTCCATCCGATCCGCGATATGGAATGCAGCATCATACTGCCGACGATGACCAGGGCCGGGGCTGTTACGGGATGCAGGACAACGCCGTCGGTTGCCGCATACCCGCCGCCGATCATCTTGATCAGGGGAAAAAAGAACAGGGCCGCGAGAAAGGCGCCGGCCGTCACCACGCTGGCCAACCCTGTGCGCGCGCCCGAAGCGATCCCGGACGCGCTTTCGATATAGCTCGTCACGGTGGGTGTCCCGCACATGGCGCCCACACACGTCCCTACAGCATCACTCATCATGGCGCGGCCCGCGCGCGGGAGCTTGCCTCCCCTCATGAATCCGCCGATCTCGCTGACGCCTGCCAATGTGCCGACCGTATCAAAGATGTCCATGAACAAAAAAATAAAAACAACGGAGAACAGGCCGAGCTGCAAGGCGCCCGCAATATCCATTTTCATGAACGTAGGCGCCAGGGACGGCGGCAAAGAGATCAGGCCTTGATATTTGACGATCCCCATCACGGCTCCGATCGCCGTCGTGATCAGGATCCCCCAAAGCATCGCCCCGCGGATGTTCTTGACGAGCAGGACACCGGTCACGATCAGGCCGAAAGCTGCAAGGGCCGTCGCCGGATTCACGATGTCGCCCAATGAAACGATAGTCCCAGGATGCGCAACAACGATGCCGGCGTCGATCAGGCCGATGAAGGCGATCAATAGACCGATGCCGCAGGCCGTGCCGTATCTCAAAGAAGCAGGAATAGCATCAATAAGCCTCTGACGCAGGCGCGTCACGGTCAGCACCATAAAGATGAGCCCCTCGATGAAGACACAGCCTAAAGCGACCTGCCATGAGATCCCCATCGTCAGACAGACGGTATATGTGAAAAAGGCGTTCTCGCCCATCCCCGGCGCCTGGGCGATCGGATAATTGGCATAAAGCCCCATCACCAGCGTCGCAACCGCCGCCGCGATGCAGGTCGCCATCATGGCTGAGCCGAAGTCTATCCCCGTCTGGGAGATCATGGCGGGATTGACGAAAATGATATAGGCCATGGTCATGAAGGTCGTCAGGCCTCCGATGACCTCTGTGCGGACGGTCGTGTTCGATTCCTGGAGACGGAAGAATTTCTCGAGAAGAGATCGCATAAAAATTAGAAAAACGGATTTAAATAGGATGGCGGCGTCCTGACGCTTGACTACGGCAAGGTCGGGACATCCGCCTACACTTTGGTGTGGCGCTGCACTCGCTGCCTCGCTTGTCGTTCGGCCACGCTCGTTGCAGCATCCGCCATCTTTTTTCGATAAGAAAAAAGATGGCGGAGAGTGAAGGATTCGAACCTTCGGTAGGCTTGCGCCCACAACGGTTTTCGAGACCGCCCCATTCAACCGCTCTGGCAACTCTCCAAAATATCTTATCCCGGGGCGTCCCGACACGCGTCGGGGCAACTCTCCGAGAAATTTTCTGATAAAGGAATTTCGAGGACGCTAAAACAAGTGGAACATCGCCTCAATAAAATTCTGCCTGTTCAAAACCTAAACATGGACATTCTTCATGAGCTCGGCTTTTGTGAGATCAATGGATTTCAAGGCCTCGTCGGCATCCTTGTTGTAAAGCCGGAAGAAACGGCAGACGTCTTCCATGTCCGAAACATCCTTGTTATCAAGAATCTTGAGGATCTCGCTGCGCATTTTCAGCTCCCGGATCACATCCAGGGCGTTCATGCCGCTGGCGCGCGCCACTTTATCGCGAAAGACGGATGTCGGAGAATCTTCGATAAAAGCATGCGACTCGTAATCATATCTCCAGACCGCGGACAAGAGCACCTTCTTCTGTTCCATCCCGGCCGTCTCGGCGATCTCGGCGACCACGCGAAAAACCTGGTCCTTGACGTGGAACTTCACCAGCGTGATGAAAACATCGACAAGATTCACCAGCGTTTCCGGGATATTCATCGGTTCGTTTTCCAGGCGGATGATGGCTTCGCGTGCGGCGCTCGCATGGATGGTCCCCATGCAATACTTTCCGATGTTCATGGCCGTCATCAGGTCCTGGGCTTCTTCACCCCTCACCTCGCCGACCACGATGCGCTCCGGCCGCATACGCAGGGAATTCTTGACGAGGTCCGCCAGCGTCACCTCATCGTCGCTTTCCATCCGCGACCAGCTGTCTTCGCGCAGGGTATTCAACTCAAGCGTATCTTCAATGATGACCAGGCGCTCTTTGCTCGGCACAAAGCTCAACAACGCGTTCAACAGCGTCGTCTTGCCCGATCCCGGCGCGCCCAAAATAAGGATATTCGCCGGCCGGATCGACATCCCTTCCATATAAAGCCAGAAGAGCGCCGCGATATCATAATTCATCGCGCCCTTGCGGATCAAATCGATAATACTCAAGGGATTTTCTTTGATCTTGGTGATCGTGATCTGCGGCCCGAACGGAGACATCGCGATATTCACCCGGCCCTGGATATTGGACAACTCCAGATTATTGAGTTTTTTTAACGATTCCCTGCCGGAAAAAACGACAAGTTTCTTGATAAAAACATCCAGCTCCTTCGGCGTCGTAAAACGCTTGTCCGTTTCCGTCAGCCCCTTGTAGGTATGATGGACATAGATAGGCTTCAGGGAATTGATGATGATGTCTTCCACGTCGGGGTCCCTGAGCAGGTCCTCAATGATCCCGTAACTGAAAAACTTATCGATGAAAGTCTCCCGTTCCGCCTCGTTGGAGAGCTCGCTCAACGCCTGGCTCTGCAGGAAAGTATCCTCCTTGGTCGCGCCGTAAAGCTCGGAGATGACGTCGCTGACGATATTTTTCTTTTCCGAATCATTCTGCAAAAGATTGATGCGGCCGAGGATCTTTTCCAATATCCTTGCTTCAATATCGACCTTGCGTTTTTCCATAAACCTCACCTTTCGTTGGTAATGCTAGATCTTCTTAAAAAACATTTTGTGTCGGTCCGGCGTACCGGGACCCTGTTTGCCAGGACGGCAACCATGCACTGTGGTACGGCGCCGAAGCCAGAGGCTCCGGCACGGCCTGTCTTGACCCAAGGCAGGCGAGCCCTTTGCCGCCAGAGGCGGCAAAAAAATCTACGCTGTGGTGCGGGCACTTGTTCTCGCTGTGGCGCTTTGCCGCGCCACGGTCGCTCGCTCAAGTGTCCGCCAAATTTTTCGTTATCCGAAAAATTTGGCGGAGAGGGTGAGATTCGGACTCACGAGGGACCGAAGGCCCCTGCCGGTTTTCAAGACCGGTGCATTCAACCGCTCTGCCACCTCTCCTAAATTCTCAACAACTGCTCTGTCCGCCTCAAATCCTCAGTAAAGAACCTTTGCTACCGGACGTCCCGCACCTCGAATAACTGCTTAAATGACGCCGTGTAAATGGCCCCGGCCTTGCGGCCCGCAGACTTCATGAAATCCGTAAAGTAAAAATCAGCCGTCAACAGATTGAAGGCGGCGCCGACGATCATGATATTGATGATGTAAACGGCGAAGATCGCAAAGAAATAATTCTCTTTGAGCCAGCCGGCCTGTTTGCCTTTCAGGGCATTGGCCGTCATGACCAGGTGCATCGTGAGCGCAAAGGCCGCGACGAAGACGAAACATCCGAAATACTCTTCGACCTGCGGCCAGATCTTCAACGCCGCGACATAAACGACAAAGGTCAGGATGGTAAAGATCGGGATACAGAAACCCGCCACCTTGAAAAAGGGTGCCAAAAACCCTATGGCCGTCTCCGTGATCTTCTTTCCGGTGTCAAAGACCTGGGACGGCTGGTAGAGAAGGATATGCAGGACCAGGTACATGACCACGCCCCATCCAAACGCCGACGGGACAGGCGCGGCCGTCAGGCTCAAGGCGTTCCAGAGAGCGGCCGTAATGCCGATCACAAAAGGCACCAATAAAATCGCCAACAAAAGCTTCAGAACGGCAAGGATCTTATCTTTCAATTTTTTCCAGGCCTCCCATATACGGACGCAGGACATCCGGAACGAGGATGCTGCCGTCCTTTTGCTGGTGGTTTTCAATGATCGCGACGACGGTCCTGGCCATGGCCACGCCGGAACCGTTGAGCGTATGGACATATTCAAGTTTCCTTGTCTCTTTGTTCCTGAAACGGATATTGGCGCGCCTGGCCTGAAAATCGCAGAAATTCGAACAGCTGGAAACTTCCAG
This sequence comes from Candidatus Omnitrophica bacterium UBA6210, assembly GCA_002421805.1. Taxonomy (GTDB): domain Bacteria; phylum Omnitrophota; class Gorgyraeia; order Velamenicoccales; family Velamenicoccaceae; genus Velamenicoccus. The sequence goes on along the minus strand of DISM01000006.1, from coordinate 56,101 downwards.
CCACTTGTCCAGCCCCGGGGCGTAAGCCTCCAAGTCGTAGCATTTGGTCGCGGCAAAGCTCAGGTCGCCGGATGCCAGCATCACCACGCGGTAAGGCAACCCCAGGGCTTGCAGGACGGTTTCGGCATTGGCGACCAGTTTTTCCAGCTCGTCGAAAGAATCCTGCGGCTTGACGAATTTCACCATCTCCACCTTGTCGAACTGGTGCACGCGCACGAGGCCTTTTGTATCCTTGCCGTAGGAACCTGCCTCCCTGCGGAAACACGGCGTATACGCCGCGTAATAAACGGGCAAGGCGGCTTCTTCGAGGATCTCATCGCGGTGGATATTGGTCACAGGGACTTCGGCCGTCGGAATGAGAAAGAGATCGTCGTCTTTCAGGCGATACATATCCTCTTCAAGCTTCGGCAACTGCCCTGTCCCCGTCATGCTGTCGCGGTTGACGAGGGCCGGCGGCCACATCTCCCTGTAGCCGTGCTTCGACGTATGCAGGTCGAGCATAAAATTGATCAGCGCCCTCTCCAGCCTCGCCCCAAGCCCCTTAAAAAGGACAAAGTTGGAACCGGAGAGCTTCGCCCCTCTGGCAAAATCCACGATATCCAGATACTCGCAGAGCTCCATGTGGGAACGCGGCTTGAAATCGAATACCTTGGGTTGCCCCCACTGCCGGACGACCTGGTTGTGCGAAGGATCGCCTGCGGGGATCGATGCATGCACGATATTGGGGATGATGAGAAGCAGCTGATCCAGGGCTTCTTCTTTCTGACGCAGGCCTGCCTCGCAGGCATCGATACGGCCGGCGACATCTTTCATCGCGGCGATCGTCGGCTTGGGGTCTTTTCTTTCCTTGAGAAGCCTGGTGATGGCGTCATTGGCTTCATTCTTCTGACGGCGCAGATCATCGAGCTCTGTCAGGATGCGCCGGCGATCTTCGTCCAGTTTCAGGAGTTCATCTAAGTTCAATTTCGAGCCGCGCTTTTCCAGCGATGCCCTGACAAGATCGACGTTATCCCGGATAAAACGGATATCTAGCATTTATTCTCCTGTGGCTTTGAACTTCTTTAAGGTGTTTTGAATGATGGAGGCCGGTTTGTCGGCATCGAGGAGGCCGCAGAAGACGATCTCAGCCTTCTCGAAGCCGGGGACGCCTACGCTCCCCGTGCCCGGCGTAAAGACCTTCAGGCTCAAGATCCCGAGCATGTGTTCGATGATATTCTGGTTGACCTCGACATCCGTGATCTTGTGGAACGGAACGTTGCGGCGGCGGCGCACAAAGATCCCGCCCTCAAAGACACACCGCTGATTCGTCACCGTGTAATGGAACGTCTCAAGAAGATGGCGGTAATAAAACAAAGCACAGGCCAGGACGACGGGGACGACAAAGATCAACGTGGAACCGACCAGATAGAAAACCGGCTCTTTCATGTGGTGCGCGGCGGCATAAATGACGCAGGCGACGACGGCAAGGTAGGCGATGATCCCGCTTGTCAACGCAGACATAACAAGGACCCTTGTGAAAAGCCACATCACATATATCTTTTTCTCGGGCCTTCCTTCCCACAAAACCTGCTCGCCTTCCTGTAACATAAAAGCCATGTTTCCTCCTTACCCCTTAACGCCCCCCGGAGGCCGCCCTTCGCTACGCTCAGGACTCCCCTAACCTTTAACAACTCCCAATGGTCGCATCCGGCAGACGCGCCTGGCGATGCCGGCGTTGTGCACGACACCGACGACATCATTGACATCTTTATACGCGCTGGGGGCCTCTTCCACCACCGTCCCGTGCCCGGACGCCATGACCACGATGCCCTTGGCCTCGAGCTCCTTCATCAACGCGTGGAAATCCACCAGCCTCTTGGCCTCATGGCGGGACCTGAGCCGCCCGGCGCCATGACAGGTCGAGCCGAACGTCTCGTCCATCGCCTGTTGAGTCCCGACGAGCAAATAAGAATTGCGGCCCATATCACCGGGGATGATCACCGGCTGGCCGATCTGCCTGTATTTCTCAGGGACGGCCGGATGTCCGGGCCCGAAAGCACGGGTCGCTCCTTTACGGTGCACACATAATCTGCGTTCCTCGCCCTTGACGCGATGCGTCTCGATCTTGGCGATATTGTGCGCCACGTCATAGACCAGGCGCATCCCGAGTTTCTGCCATGAAGAGGCAAATATCTTTTCAAAAACCTGGCGTGTCAGGTGCATCATGCACTGGCGGTTGTTCCAGGCGTAATTCGCCGCGGCGCGCATCGCCGCCAGATAATCCCTGCCTTCGGGCGACTCCACGGGCGCACATGCCAGCTGCCTGTCGGGCACATGAATATGGTACTTATCCAGGCAGGCGTTCATCGTTTTCAAAAAATCATCGCAGACCTGATATCCCAGCCCCCGGGAACCGGAATGGATCATCACCATGACCTGGCCTTCAGCCAAGCCCAGGGCATCCGTCGCATCCCTGTCGTAGAGCTGATCGATGGCCTGCACTTCCAAAAAATGGTTGCCCGACCCCAGGGTGCCTGACTGCTGTTTGCCGCGCGCATACGCCCGGTCAGAGACCTTCTCGGGATCCGCGCCCGCCATCGCTCCGCGCTCTTCCGTGGCCTCCAGGTCGTCTTCAGTGCCATAGCCTTTGGCGACCGCCCATCCTGCGCCCTTGACAAGTATCTCTTTTTCTTCCCGCGCGGTCACGCGGATGTCCCCCTCGGAACCGACGCCCGAAGGCACCGCGTGGAATAAACCGGTGACCAATTCCTTGAGCCGCGGCCTGACGTCTTTCTCAAAAAGATCGGTCCTCACCAGGCGCACGCCGCAATTGATATCATAACCGACGCCGCCCGGGGATATCACGCCCCCCTTTTCGATATCCATGGCCGCAACGCCGCCGATAGCAAACCCGTAACCCCAATGGATGTCCGGCATCCCGAATGACGCCTTGACGATCCCGGGCAAAAAAGCGACGTTCGCCACCTGGTCGGCGGCTTTGTCGTGACGGATATCTTTCAGGAGCTTCTCATCCGCATAAATGATGCCGTCGACGCGCATGCCGGCTTTATAGCTCCTGGGGATGCGCCAGCGATAATCGTCGATCTTCTCTAAAGGGCCGTCCCAGACTTGAGACATAAACAAGGGCTCCGTTACACGTCAAAGATCATGTGGGCCTGCCAGCGGTTCCTCACCTTCTTGACTTCCAGCTCATGATAGGTGACGGCCTTGACCTCGTCCCTGACGGCGTAATACTCCCTGTTGAAAGCGTCGAACAAAACAAAAGCCCTCATCTCCTGGGCGGCAACCTCAATGGATTTGATACGGACCAGGACCAGGTGTTCGACGCTATAGCAGAAAAGGAGTTCGTCCAGCCAGGCCTTCAGCAGGTCCTCAGACGTCTCCCCGCAAACAGAGATCTCTTTTTCCGTCAATGCCGCCCCCGGCCTGTTCTTGGTCTTCTCCAAAAGAACCGCAAACATCGCCAAGGCCGCCGATCCAAAAAGGTCTTTCAAAGACCTGCCGAAGACGCGCACGGCGACATCTGCCGTGTGCTTTAAAAACTCATATCTTTTCATATGGCAAGCAGTTATCCGTCGTTTCCATCCGTCGCTTCCAGAACTTAATCTTATCAATAAAACAAAGAGGCGTCAATCCTCTCTGTCGGCTTCAAAATCGAGGCGCCTGCGTAAATCGCGGTAGGACGAAAAGATGAAATCCGCGTCTTTGAGATAGGCGCGGGAAAGGGAAGTCTCGAGTGCAATGCACGCCAGGCGGGCTTTTTTTGCGGAACGGATACCGAACGGTGCATTCTCGATGACGATCGCGTCTTGAGGCCGGATGCCCAATTTTCTCAGGGCCCGAAGATAGGGCTCGGGGTGAGGCTTGCCATGCCTGACCTCATCCCCTGTCACGGAAACGGCGAATCTTCTCAAAAAATGCTTTGGGAGGATCTCTTCGACTTCGTGGCGCGCCGTCCCCGTCACCAAGGCTGCCGCGACGCCCTTGTGGTGTAGATGGCGAAGGAAGCTTTTTACGCCACGGATAAAACGTTTATGGACGATCCTCTTGAAGAGTTTTTCTTTTTCTGAGAGGATCCGCCGGGCCTTGGCCTCATCAAAAGGGATCCCGCGTTCCCCGAGGATCTCCCGGATCGTCCTGTATCCCGGTTGTCCTTCTCTGCGGTATATATCTTCCCGGCTCACCCGGAACCCTTCGGCCGCATAGATCCTGCGCCAGGCGCGGAAGTGATAAGGCATGGTATCCGTAATAACGCCGTCCATATCAAAAATGACCGTTTTAACCTTGATCGTTTTCATAGGGTGGTGTGACTGAGGCGCGTTTTTCCTGCGAGGGTTCCGGACGGCTTAATGCCCGGGGCGTTTGTTCTTTGCCTGCCTTGGCGGTCTCTTGCGAGCCGGTGTCATATCGGCGAGGGTCATCGTTTTGGCGCCGGCAGCCACCATCTCGCGGACCGCATCCTCTGAATCCCACGGCTTCAGGTTCACGCCTTTTGTCGCATCCAAAAGGACATGGACCTTATAACCGTATTTCAAGGCATCCAGCGCGGAATGTTTGACGCAATAATCCGTCGCCAAGCCGCCGACATAAAGTTCTGTTACGCCGAATATCTGCAGGAGATGATGCAGTTCCTTATGGTTATGGTCGTACGCGTGGAATGCGGAATAGCTGTCTTTTGCGGGGTCCATCCCTTTTGAAAGGATGATCGTTTCCTTCGGGAACTTCAGCCCGGGATGAAAGGCCGCGCCTTTTGTATCATGGACGCAGTGCCGGGGCCAGACGCCGCCGTAAACCTTGAAATGTTTTGTTTTTTGCGGATGCCAGTCGCGGGTAATGAATATAGGCAACTCTTGCGCCGCGAATTTCCTGATATAGGCGTTGACGACGGAGATGATCTTGTCCCCGTCCTTGATCCCCAGGGCCCCGCCGGGGCAAAAGTCGATCTGAGGGTCCGCAATCAAAAGCGCTTTTTTAAGTTTTAGCATCCCTCGCTCTTTCTTGCCAAGAGATACAGAAGGTCCGAAAGCCTGTTGAGGTAAACCAGGATATCCCTGTTCTTAAACTGTTTCTTTTTCAAAAGACTGACGGCCCGGCGTTCCGCGCGGCGCGCGATCGTACGCGACACATCCAGACAACTGGAGACCAGGCATTGGCCGGGAATTGAAAAACAGAAAATTTTCTTATGGGAGCGCGCCTCCAGGCTTGCGATCTGATGTTCAAGCCGCTCGGCATCTTTTTTCTGCGTTCGCTTTTTGAGCCTGCCGAGAAACCTGGGGGCTGTCGCCGCCTCTGCGGCTATCATGACAAGGTCTTTCTGCGCGTCTTCGATCCATGCGCGGCTCTCCTTGTCTTTTAGCAGACTTTTGGCCACACCCAGAAACGAAGAGAGCTCATCGAGGGCTCCGCAAAGCTCAACGCGAGGGTGGTCTTTAGGGACCCTGCCGCCGAAATACAGGGATGTTTTCCCCTTGTCGCCTTTTTTTGTAACAATGCCCATCTGCATCATCCTTACATCTTGCAAACAAATAACTTAAGCTCCATGCGCATCCTTATTATACATGAAACCCCTCCCCTTGAAAACGCTTTCTTTATGTGTTAGATTTTTGGTAGCCACGGGCCTCTGATACATGCAGGACGCAAAAAAGGAGGTTAACGTGGCTGATTTATTTAACAGAGTGGCAAACATGGAAGAGACTTGGCAGGAACGGCGCAGGTTCCGCAGGCTCAAGGTCAACTGCCCTGTCGAATACCGGTTCTTTAACGGCAGCCGTTACAGCCAAAGCGTCACCTGCGATATCGGCGAAGGAGGCGTCAGCTTCCTCGTAGACGGCCCTGTCGACATCGGCAGCCACATCTACTTCCACGCGAAACTCAGAAACAGACCCCAGGGGTTCTACGGGATCGCGCGCGTCCAATGGTCAGCACAGGAACCTTATTCGGAAAAATGCAAGGTAGGATTGGAATTCGTAGAGACCGGTAGTATCCTGAGGCCCGACATCTCCTCGTTTATCCAGGAAAACAAGCTCCCATGCTACAGCTCGTCCTGATCAACAGCCAGGCCATCAAGGAAGGTTTGTCTCGCCCATGAGGAAACGGTCGATCTCCCGGGCCGCAGCGCGTCCTTCATAGATCGCCCAGACGACCAGCGAGGCGCCGCGGCTGGCGTCGCCGGCAGCGAAGATACCCGGAAGAGACGCCGCATAATTTCTGTCGACGGAAATATTGCCTCTTGGAGAAAGCTGGAGATTCAACTCTTTGACCAAACCCTGGTGCACGGGATGCACAAAGCCCATGGCCAGGACCACAAGATCGCCTTTAAGCTCGAATTCAGAACCCGGGATCTCCCTGAGCGCTTCATCGACCTTCACGCACAAAAGCTTCCTGACCCGGCCGGCCTCCCCGATGAACTTCTTTGTCGCGACACTCCAAAGCCTCCGGCAGCCTTCTTCGTGCGACGTGGAAGTCTTGAGGATCTTCGGATAGGTTGGCCACGGCATATCCTTGGTGCGGCATTCCGGCGGTTGAGGCAAAAGCTCGATCTGTGTGACGGACAAAGCACCCTGCCTGTTGGCCGTTCCCACGCAATCCGCGCCCGTATCGCCGCCGCCGATCACGATAACGTCCTTATCCTGGGCGGTGATCCTTGTATTCCCCGGGACCTTGACGCCGGCATTGACCTTGTTCATCTGTGACAGGTAATCCATGGCTTGATGGATCCCTGATAAATCCCGCCCCTCCACGGCCAATTCCCTGGCCTGCCGCGACCCCATGGCCAGACATACAGCATCGAAATCTTTCGACAACCGTTCGACGGGAAAATCCCTTCCCACACAGACGCCGGTCATGATCCTTAATCCTTCGGCTGCCATCTGGCTAAGCCTGCGGTCGATGACCGTTTTTTCCAGTTTAAAATCAGGGATACCGTAACGCAAAATGCCCCCGCATTTTTCATCAGCCTCAAAAAGCGTCACCTCATGGCCTGCACGCGTCAACTGTTGAGCGCAGGCCATGCCAGCGGGACCCGACCCCACCACAGCCACCCGCTTGCCGGTCTTATGCTTGGATACAAAAGGCTTGATCGTGCCCGTGCGGAATCCCCATTCGACCAGAGAGATCTCATTCTGCCGCACAGTCACAGGATCATCATTAATGCCCAGCGTACAGGCATATTCGCATAACGCCGGACAGACACGGCCCGTAAATTCGGGAAAGTTGTTCGTAGAATGCAGGACCGCCAGGGCTTCCTTCCAGCGGCCGCGGAAAATCATGTCGTTCCAATCCGGGATGACATTGCCCATCGGGCAGGCGTAGTGGCAGAACGGCACGCCGCAATCCATACAGCGCGCCCCCTGTTCCTGGACCGCTTCTTCAGACAGCCTCAACTCGACTTCCTTGAAATCCCTGAGGCGTTCCTGCACAGGCCTATAACCGGCTGTCCCGCGCTTCGTCTTCAAAAATCCTTTTGCATCGCCCATGAAATTTTCCCTCTACGCACTATCTTAAAATTTCACCCCGAGCTTCCCTCTTGTGTTTGCTGAAGCGAGGGGTCTTTCTTGATTGATCTTTTCGGATATATTCGCGAAAGTCCGCGTTTGTATCCTTGTCTTGAATAACAGGATTTGCGGCCATTCGCATCTTCATCCGTCCGAAACTTCTGTCTCCTCTACCCTGGGACGCTCCGCCTCAGGCATCTCCATGGCCAGCTTATATTCCAAAGGCATGACCCTGACGAATTTCTTGAGTTCCTGCGCCCAATTATCGAGGATCTCCATGGCGACGGTGCTCTCCGTGAATTGCACGTGTTTTTCAAGAAGCCCCCGAATGGTCGCCACATCCTCCTGGCGGACGATCGGCTCTAAGTCCACCATGCCGAGGTTGCAGTACCTCCTGAAATCGCCATCCTTGTCGTACACATAAGCGATGCCGCCGCTCATGCCGGCGGCAAAATTCCGGCCCGTACGGCCGATCACGACCACGCGGCCGCCTGTCATGTATTCGCAGCCGTGGTCGCCGACGCCCTCGACAACGGCGTGCGCTCCGGAATTGCGCACACAGAAACGTTCACCCGCGACGCCGCGGATAAAAACTTCACCTCCGGTCGCTCCGTAAAGAAGCGTATTGCCGGCGATGATATTTTCCTGGGGCCTGAAGGTAGCGTTGCGCGGCGGCACGACGACGATCCTGGCCCCCGACAGCCCCTTGCCGAGATAATCGTTGGCGTCGCCTTCGAGGTAAAAACTTACACCGGGGGCGCCGAACGCGCCGAAGCTTTGCCCCGCCGAACCCTTGAAAAAAATCTGGATTGTGTCAGCAGGCAGGCCTTTTTCGCCGTAGCGCCTGGAGATCTCACCCGACAACATCGCGCCTACAGTGCGGTTGGTGTTACGGATCTGTGTCTCGATACGGACATGCTTCTTCTCTTCAAGCGCCGGCTTGGCGAGATCGATCAACTTCAAATCCATCACCTTGTCCAAACCGTAATCCTGCGGCTGCATGCAGCGCACAGCCCTGCCATCGTCCACCGGCGGCTTAAAAAGGATATTGGCAAAATCAACACCCTGGGATTTCCAGTGACGGATCGCGTCGTTGGCCTCAAGCAGGTCCACCCGGCCGATCAGCTCGTCCATCCTCCTGAAGCCGAGTTCGGCAAGGATCTCGCGCACCTCCTGGGCCAGAAATGTAAAATACGTGACGAGATGCTCCGGTGTCCCGCGAAAACGGCAGCGCAGGGCCGGGTCCTGTGTGGCCACGCCGACGGAACAGGTATTCATATGGCAGTGCCTGAGCATGACACAGCCCAGAACGATCAAGGCGCATGTCGCAAAACCGAATTCTTCGGCGCCCAGCATCGCAGCCACGACGACATCTTTCCCCGTGCGCATCTGGCCGTCGGTCTGCAGGCGCACGCGGCCGCGCAGGTTGTTCATGACCAAGACCTGGTGCGCTTCCGACAAGCCCAGTTCCCAGGGCAGGCCGGCGTGTTTGATGGACGACAGCGGCGCCGCGCCTGTGCCGCCGTCATAGCCAGAGATCAAGATCATCTCTGCGTGCCCTTTGGCCACGCCGGCGGCGATCGTGCCGACGCCGACCTCGGAAACAAGCTTGACGCTGATGCGCGCGCGCGGATTGGCGTTTTTCAAATCGAAAATAAGCTGCGCCAGATCCTCGATCGAATAGATATCATGGTGCGGCGGCGGCGAGATGAGCGTCACACCGGGCGTCGAATGGCGGATCTTGGCGACGATCACATCCACCTTGTGGCCGGGCAGCTGGCCCCCTTCGCCGGGTTTGGCCCCCTGCGCCATCTTGATCTGAAGTTCATCGGCATTCAGGAGATAATGGTTCGTGACGCCGAAACGACCGGAAGCAACCTGTTTGACCCTGCTGCGCCTGGAGTCTCCGTTCGGCAGGGGGGCATAACGCTCCGGGTCCTCTCCGCCTTCTCCGGAATTGGACATCGCACCCAGCCTGTTCATGGCGATCGCCATGGACTCGTGCGCCTCTTTGGAAATGGAACCGAAAGACATGGCGCCCGTCGCAAAACGCTTGACGATGACGCTGACCGGCTCAACCTCGTCCAGAGGAACAGGCGTCCGGCCCTGCTTGAACCTTAACAGGCTCCGCAAGGTCGTCAGGTGGCCCGCCTGGTCGTTGATCATTCCCGTAAATTCCCTGAACCGTTTATAATCCTGCTGGCGCACAGCCTGCTGGAGCGCCGAGATCGTATCGGGGTTCCAGAGATGGTATTCCCCGTCTTTGCGGTACTGGTACCATCCGCCGGCAGGCAGGGCGAGCGGCTGGACCTCGCGCACGGGATACGCCCTTTGATGCACAAGAAGCGTTTCTTTTTGCAGGGTCTCCAAGTCGACGCCGCCGATGCGCGACACCGTACCGGTGAAAAATTCATCGATGACCGGGCGCGACAGGCCTAGGGCCTCAAAGATCTGCGCGCCGCAATAACTCTGCAAGGTCGAAATGCCCATCTTGGAAAAGATCTTCAAAAGCCCCTTGTTGATCGCCTTGATGTAATGCGTGAGGACCTCTTCGTCTCCTAAGCCGACCAGCGCCGCCTCTCCCTGGCGCTTGCAGTCCAAGAGGACCTCATACGCCAGATACGGATTGACGGCGTTGGCGCCGTAACCCAAAAGGAGCGCCATATGCATGATCTCCCGCGCGTCCCCTGTCTCGACGATCAGGCTTGCCTGCATACGCGTCGTCTGGCGCACCAGGTGATGATGGACTGCCGCGACGGCCAGAAGCGACGGGATGGCCGCCATGCGCTCATTCGTCCCCCTGTCGCTCAGGATGATCAGGTTCACACCGTCTTCGATGCACGCGGAGGCCTCCCGGCAGAGGCGCTCCAGCGCCATAGAGAGGGAACCCGAGGAGACATCGAAAAGCATGGGCAATGTTTTGGCGCGGAATCCGTCTTTTTTGATATGACGCAGCTTCTCAAGCTCTTCGTTGCGCAACACGGGCTGCCGGTACTTGATAAGGCCGCAATGTTGCGGGGTTTCGGCCAACAGATTGCGCTGACGACCGAGAAAACCCTCCAGGCTCATGACGACCTTTTCCCTGATAGAGTCAATGGGGGGATTGGTCACCTGGGCAAAGAGCTGTTTGAAATAGGTATAAAGGGGCTGCGGCCGGTTGGAGAGGACCGCCAGTGGCATATCCGAACCCATGGACCCCGTCGGTTCCTGGCCGGTCTCCGCCATGGGCACCAGGAGGACCTTCACGTCTTCTTTGGTATAGCCGAACGCCAGCTCCTGGCAAAGAAGCTCGTCGGCAGACATCGCCCTGTGGGCCGGCGCATCGGGCAGATCCGAAAGATGCACGAGGTTCTTTTCGACCCATGCACCGTAAGGCCGGGCCGAACAGACTTTCCGCTTGATCTCGTCGTCATCCAGGATACGGCCAAGGGCGGTATCGACCAAAAACATCTTGCCGGGCTGCAGGCGGCCCTTGGAAACGATCTCGTTCTGGGGAATGTCCAGGACGCCGACTTCCGATGCCATAATGACCAGGTCGCCGGCCGTCACCCAATAACGCGCCGGACGCAAACCGTTCCTGTCCAAGATGGCGCCGATAGCTGTCCCGTCGGTAAAGGCGACGGCCGCCGGGCCATCCCACGGTTCCATCAGCGCCGCGTGATACTCATAGAATTTTCTCTTGTCGTCTTCCAGGAGCTTGTTGTTTTCCCATGCCTCGGGAATCAGCATCATCATGACATGTTCAAGGCTGCGGCCGCTCAGGAGCAAAAATTCAACGACGTTATCCAGGGTCGCGGAATCCGAACCGCCGGGAACGATGACGGGAAAGACTTTTTTCATGTCCTGGCCGAACAACTCCGATGCCAGCGACGCCCGCCGGGCCGTCATCCAGTTGATGTTGCCGCGCAGGGTGTTGATCTCGCCGTTATGAGCCAGATACCTGAACGGCTGGCTCAAGTCCCACGTCGGGAATGTATTCGTCGAATAACGGGAGTGGACGAGCGCAAGCCCTGAGATGAGCCTGCTGTCATTCAGGTCGGGATAAAAATCCCTCAATTGCCCGGGCATGAGCAATCCCTTATAAACGACGGTGCGGGACGAAAAACTCAGGAAATAGAACGATTTCTTGTCGGGCAGGTCTGAATCCGCGACCGCCTTTTCCATCAGGCGGCGTGCGACGTAAAGTTTCCTCTCGAAAACAAAATGATCGGAGATCCCCGCCGGGCGCCCGACAAACGCCTGCTTCACCAACGGCTCAACATCCCTGGCCGCATCGCCGATATGCGCGTCGTTCACGGGCACATCCCGCCACGCCAGGACCGGCAGGCCGCACTCTCTGGCGACCTTCTCAAAGACAGATATGCAGAAAAGGCGGGATTCTTCCCTGCGTGGAATAAAAAACATGGCCACGGCATAAGAATCGCTTGCCGGCAACACCACCTGCTCCTGTCCCAGCACCGCCTCAAAAAAGGCATGAGGCGTCTGGATGAGGATGCCGGCGCCGTCCCCGGTTTTCGGGTCAGCCCCTTGAGCGCCCCGATGGCTGAGGTGGTCAAGGACCGTCAGGCCTTGCGCGACGATATCGTGGGACCTCTCGCCCTTGATATGGACGACAAAACCTACCCCGCAGCTATCGTGCTCGAAAGCCGGGTCATAAAGGCCCTGTTTGTCCGGATAACCAGGTTTTCTCATTTGTCCTTGTGCCACAGCAGGTTAGGTTCTTATCAAATCGCATTTACTGGCCTGTTGGGCTTATATAAAACAAAAAGACGTCCATCACACTACTGGACGTCTTTATCCCTAGGTTCTCTTTTTTGAGACAACGCTCCTGCAGGACTCTTTTTTATCCCTTTACGGGCCTGCAGATCAGCGTGCTTTTTTTGCCCTCAACGACGAGGGTCTTGCCTTCTCAGGCTAATTAAAAATATACCACAAGCAACCGGCCGTGTCAATATAAAGGCGGAGATTTCTGCGTCTTGAGTGAAGCCTCCCCGGTCAAAAGACCAGGGCTCCCTCCTGAGCAAAACTTCACAACTGCATTCATCCCCGGGCCGAGGCCGGAGCCGGGGATTCCTGCGAAGGATTAAAACGAGGAGTCGTCGAAGAAATGCTCCTTATTTTCGTAGATGTATTGCAGGATTTCAAGTTCCTGCCTGTCAAACCAGATGCCTTCACAATAAACGCATCGGTCGATTTCGACGGGATAGGAATAGACAAAAAATTGCCGCCGCATCTTGCGGCCGCATTGCGGACAATCCAGGACCCAGGCATTGACAGGCTTCTGTTTGTAGAAACCATCGACGCGCCTGTCCCTTTCCCGGATGGTCGCCTCCGCCATCCGGACAATTTCGGGGTCAAACGTCTTATCCTTGCGGATAAGGATGCGGGATATCTTGTGGCTGGGCGCAAACACCCCATCGCAATGGGAACATTTTTGCAGGGGGACCCCTTCGTAATACAACTCGCCAAGCGCCGTCCGGCAGTGAGGGCACGCAAATTCCTCTTTTGTTTTTTTCTCCGTCGCCTGCGGAGAAAGCACAGACAGAAGCGTCTCGTCCTCATAGGCGTGCGCGACCTTCTCGGAGCCTTCCGGCTTCACCCACGTTTCAGGCGTCAACAAACCGGATGCCTGGAGCTCCTCTAAGCCGAACGGCCCCTTCCACTCCTGATCAGCAAAAACCCTCCAGGCGGACGGCCCGCCGTCTGCTTGCGTAAATTCCGCCTGGGCTACCGGAGAGACCCATGTATCATTTTTTAAGTGTTCCTCCAGTGTCTTGGTATCCACATGGGCCATGTCCGTCAATATCCGGATGCGTTCGGCAATAGGTGGGTGCGTAGAAAAAACGTCCGAGAAAACCCCCTGTTTTTCATCGAGACGGCTGAAGTTAGGGTTGACGATAAAAATGGATTCCAGCCGTTCGCCTGAAGCGCCCCCTCCCCGCCAGTTCGTCGATATCAAGGAAAGGGCTTCCGCCAGGCTCAAGGGGTTGCGCGTCAGGCGAACGCTCACGGCGTCGGCCCGGTACTCTTTCTGGCGGGAGATAAAGTAGCGCAACAACGTGCTCAAAAAACGCATAAAAAAAATGATAAGGAATAACGCAAGGATCAAGACGCTGCCGCGGCCACGCGACCTCTGCATGCCAGCTTTCAGGCGTGAGAAGAGCTCGTCATATAATTCGGCCAGGGCGCACGTCACAGTCGTCGTCACGCAGTCGCCGCTGACGATATGGCCAGCCTCGTGGCCGACGACGGCTTCCAGCTGCGACCTGTTAAGCCGCGTCAGGAGCCCTTCCGTCACGCCGATCACCGCGCGTCCCTGGAAATCCTCAAGGGCAAAAGCGTTCAGGCTCACCGACGGAATGACCATACCCGTGATGCGCCGTCCGCCGACAGCCACGCCAACCTCGTCGATAATATTCTGAAGGCCCTTGTGATAAAAATCCTTTGCATCCAGCTCCATGGCCCCGATGGACAAAGACAGCTTCTCGATCAAGTGCGACGTGGACGTGGCCCAATGCAGGAGCGCCACAAACAGGGCGATCCCGAATGCCGCCAGGACCGACATTCCGCTCGGCCAGAAAAAGCCATCTCTCGGCCCAAAGGCATTGCGCAGGATCAGAAGCACAAGATACGCGGTGAGGAAATAGAAAAAGATGACAAAAAAGAAAAGACAGCCGAGCAGGCGTGTCTTTTTTTCTTCAATATCGATGAATGAAAAAGGCATATCGGGTCAGGCGTCATCAGCCGCCGGGTCCATGAACGCCCACCGGCAGCCGATGACGACAACGTGGCAGATCAGAGCTGAACCTTCGGCGCTTCTCTCTGGGTCTTATCTTCAATCTCGAAGAAGTCGCGTTTGGCAAACCCTGCGGCCCCCGCTACGATATTCGTAGGGACAACTTCGATCAGGGTGTTATACCGGCCGACCTCGTCGTTATAATATTGCCGGGCAAAAGAGATCTTGTTCTCCGTTGATGTCAATTCTTCCTGCAGGGAAAGAACGTTCTGGTTGGCCTTTAAATCCGGATAGCGCTCGACAACGGCGAACAAAGAACGCAGGGTCTGGCTCAGGAAGTTCTCAGCCTGGGCCTTGTCCTTAATGCCGGAGGCATCGATCGCCTGCGTCCTGGCCTTGATGACGCGCTCCAGGGTATCCTTTTCATACGCCATATACCCCTTCACCGACTCGACAAGGTTAGGGATCAGGTCGTGCCGGCGCTTGAGCTGGACATCGATCTGCGACCAGGCGTTGTCCACGCGGATCTTGAGGCGGACAAGCGAATTATAGGCGAAGAAAAACCATCCAAGCAACAGAACAACCAGGGCCAGCAACACGATCAATATCACAACCATAGATAACCTCCTTAATCCGCCTCTGGCGGATTAACCCCGCAGCCTGCGCCAGTCCATTTCATGAACGCCCTGGCCCGCCTCCGGCGAGGCCGAGGCGTTTGTGAGTGAAATGGACAAGCGTTTTGGCAAGGGGTCTTTCTTTTAAAAATCCTTCCGCCTCTGGCGGAATGCGAAACTAATATTTACTCTCCTCATATCACCGTCCCGTCAGGGATCGTCGCGTTCTTATACACGATGACGATGCCGTCACGGATCATATAACTCTGGGTTGTGTGGTCCTGGAGACCGGCTTCATTCGCGATACTGACATTGCGTCCGACGCGGGCGTTCTTGTCCAGGATCGCATGGCGCACGATGCTGCCTTCGCCGATGCCGATGGCGACCGCTCCCCTCTTCTGGTGGCGGATCTCTTCCTCTGTCTCATAGTAGTCTGCGCCCATGATGATGGAATCTTCAATCATGGCGTTCTTGCCGATCTTGGAACGCAGGCCGATGATGGAATTCCTGACCGTCGCCTCGCCTACGATCGAACCGTCGGCGACGATGCTGCTTTCGATCTGCGCGGACGCGTATTTGGCCGGCGGCAGGGACCGTGAGCGCGTATAGAGCTGCCACTCCTCATCGAACAAATCCAGCGGCGCATCCTCCTTGGTCAGCAGAAGGTTCTCCGTATAAAAAGACGTGATCGTCCCGATATCCCTCCAATACCCGTCGAACTCATAGGCATAGACGGCCTTGTCGGCGATCGCCTCGGGGATGATCTCCTTGCCGAAATCGGCCTTATGGCTGCGCGCCAATATCTCGTGTAACGTCTCCTTGTTAAAAAAATAGATCCCCATCGAACAGAGGTATTTGGGGCGGCCGCCGCGCATCACCCGCAGATGCCTGACAAGATCCTCTTGGGAAGGCTTTTCCACGAACTCCTTGACCCTGGACGTCTCGTCTGCGCCCATGATCCCGTAGGCGGAGATATCCTCCGGGCTGACCAGATTGCAGGCCACGGACACCTGCGCCTTCTTTTGGACGTGAAAATCATAGAAGGCGCGCAGGTCCATCTTATAGAGCTGGTCGCCGGAAAGAATACAGACATGTTTGATCTTGGGATTGTTGAAATGTTTCAAGGTCTTGCGCACGGCGTCCGCAGGCCCCTCAAACCAGTCCGTCTGGTCCATGGTCTGGTCGGCGGCGATCACCTCGATAAAACCGTGGGAAAAAGCCTCGAATTTGTAGGCACGCGAGATATGCTTGTTCAACGATTCAGAATTGAACTGCGTCAGGATCTTGATCTTATTGAGGCCGGAATTAAGGCAGTTGCTGATGGGAATATCAATGAGGCGGTATTTGCCGAAGAGAGGAACGGCGGGCTTGGCCCTGTCTTTGGTCAAAGGATAGAGGCGCGTGCCCCTGCCTCCGCCGAGTATGACGCACAGGACATCATTGACCATAGGCCCTCCGTGCCGGCATTAGGGTATCTTCGCCGCATTCTGCGGCTCGATGAATTATAAAATGAACCTGACGTCGCTCTTCACAGGATTCTTTTCTATCTCCTGAGCGATCTTTTCCGAGATGCCGGGTTTTCGAAGTTTATAATACATGTAATTTTTGTAGCTTTCCACGCCGGGCTGGTCGAAGGCATTGACGTTCAAAAGCTCGCCTTCAAAGGCGGTCGCCATCTCAAAAAAATAAAGAAGCCCGCCCCATGTCCAGGCGGACAATTGCGAAAGCGTGATGGTGCAATTCGGCCGGTTGGCTGACGTCAAGGCCCACGCCGTCGCCTCCTGGGCCAGGCCCAGGAGCTCCGAGAATTTCTTCTGCGAAATGAAACCCTTTCCCGCCGGAACGGCCATGTCGTCGGCGAAAGAACCGATGCGGATCATCGTGACCGTCTTGTCGTTCGGGCCTTCCACATTGTTCTGCTGGATGGAATGAAGGTCTGTCGTTCCCCGCGTGGGCACGGGGGTGCGGCCGGCATTCACCGGCCGGCGCGTGTCCGCCTCCCAGGTCTCGCTTGCGTCTTGGAGCACTTTGATCCGGCGGGGGTATTTCTTCCCGATGCTCTCCGCCAAAAGCTGGCAATACCAGTCGGCGGTGGACTTCAGGCCTTCTGAAAAAGGCATCATGATAGCGATCGATTTGCCCTTCCTGAGATGCGCCAGGTAATGAAGGCCCGCATACATGTAAGCCGGGTTCTTGTACATATCTTCCGAAGAGCACCTCCGGGCCATGGCCTGCGCGCCGCTGAAGACCTCGCCGATATCGACGCCCACGATCGCCAGATGCAGGAGCCCCATATTGAATTCGGAAAACCGCCCTCCCACGCCCGGCAGCAAAGGCAGATCGCGAAAACTGGCCGGGTCCTTGGCCTGTTCCTCCAGGACCTTCTTGCGCAACGTGCCCGACTTGGGATCCGTGATCGCGATGATCTGCCGGCCATAGTGCGCGCCGACCCCGGCCTTCAGCCACTCCTCGACGACATCGAAGACCGCCTTGGTCTCCGTCGTTTCGCCCGATTTGGAGATCACCGTCACGAACGTCTTTTTTGGGTCGAGCTGGCGCAAAAGGACAGCCAGCGGCGTCGGGTCCAGGTTATTGCCTTCAAAATAGATGCGGCTGCGCTTCTGGCGCAACTGAGGAAACTCGTTATAATACGGGGGGCACAACGCTTCCTGCGCCGACTTCAGACCCAGATAGGAACCGCCGATCCCCAGCGACAGGACATTCTCATACTGACGGCCGATCTCGTCTCCAAGCCTCTGGATCTCCTCGACCGTCTTTTTATCCTGGAACGGCAACGTCAACCATTCAAGGCTCAAACGCACGCGGCTGGCCGGATTTTCCGAAAGACCGCGGAAGTGCTTGTGGCACCGGTTCACGCGCGGCAGCAAACGCCTCAGCTCATGTTCCGTGACGCCGTCGCGTTGACCGACGTTGAAGCTCATCATGTTGTTAAAATCGAACTTGATGTCGTTCATTGCTTTTGTCTCTTTGCGGATATTTTCCCGCTCAACATATTAATGCCTGCCCGCCCGGGAAAGGGCGGGCAGGCGGGCCCTACTTCACGAAAAGCATGTCCCTGTACTTTGGCAGATCCCAATGCTCATCGGATATAACGCATTCCAGAAGATCGGCATGTTTACGGATATGCTCCATGATGGCCCTTAAGTCCGTAAAATACCTGTGGGCCTTCTCGTCTTCTTCAAGGTCCTTGGTCTCCTCCAGGAACTGCATCATGACCTTGGCGTTCCTGCGCACGTAATAGATCATCTCCGTCACTTCGGACAGGTGGACCTTCATGTCCGCCACGGACTCCTCAAGGAATTTCAGCCCGGCGGCGCTCTCCAAGTGAACGATATGCTCCAGGTTCTGCGAAAGCAAACCCTGATAATCAAAAGCATTCGGCGCGATGCAGGAATTGACCATTTCATTCAATGTCTTGGCCTCGATCTCCAAGAGTTTGATATACATCTCCAGCCATATCTTGTAACGCGCCTTCAGTTCCTCGCGGCTAAAGACCTTATACCGCTCAAAAAGGGCGATATTCTCCTCTTTCACCAAGGCCTTCAGGGCCTCGGAGGTCGACGGCTCGTTCGGCAGCCCTCTCTTGGCCGCCTCTTTCTTCCACTCCTCGGAATAATTATTCCCCTCAAAGCGGATCTTTTTGGTCTCGCGAATGACCTCGGCCAGGACGGCCAGCGTCGCGGTATTGAAATCCTTGGATTTCTGCGCCGCTTCGATCTTGGCGCGCACATAATCCATGGAATCCGCAACGATCGTGTTGATGACGGTAATGGCCGTCGAGATATTCTGCGACGAACCCACGGCGCGGAACTCGAATTTATTGCCGGTAAAGGCAAAAGGCGACGTGCGGTTCCTGTCGGTCATATCCTTATTGACCAGAGGCAGGCGGGCGACACCCAGGTCCATGATGTCCTGGCGGCTGATCTGGGTCTTCTTGCCTTTCTCGATGGTATCCAGGATCTGCGTCAACTGGTCACCCAGAAAGACGGAGATGATCGCCGGCGGCGCTTCATTGGCGCCCAGGCGGTGCTCGTTGCCTGCGGAGGCCACACTGGCGCGCAGGAGGTCCGCGTGCGTATCGACGGCGCGCAGGACGGCGACCAGGATCGCCAGGAACTGCAGGCTGTCCTCGGGTGTCTTGCCGGGATTCAACAGGTTATTGCCCTTGTCGTCGGACATGGACCAATTGAGATGCTTCCCAGAGCCGTTGATGCCGGCAAAAGGTTTCTCATGAAGCAGACAGACCATGTCATGGCGCAATGCCACTTTTTTCATGATCTCCATCAAGAGCTGATTGTGGTCCGCGGCCAGGTTCGACTCCTCAAAGATCGGCGCAAACTCATACTGGTGAGGCGCGACCTCGTTATGACGCGTCATGACCGGGATGCCCAGCCTGTAGGCTTCTTCGCCAACCTCGTACATAAAATTGACGACCCTCTCCTTGATCGAGCCGAAGTACTGGTCTTCCATCTGCTGATCTTTGGGCGAGGGGGCGCCGACAAGGGTCCGGCCGGTCAACAACAGGTCCTGGCGCAGCCTGTAGAAATTCTTATCGATCAGGAAATATTCCTGCTCCGGCCCGCACGTGGAGAAGACCTTCCTGATATTCTTGCTGCCGAAAAGCCTGAGGAAACGGACGGCGGATGCGCTCAGGGCCTCGATGGAACGCAGGTGAGGCAGTTTCTTGTCCAGCGCGTATCCGTGGTAAGCAACAAAGATCGTCGGGATACACAAGGTCTTGCCCAGCTTGCTTTCGATGATGAATGCCGGGCTCGTCGGATCCCAGGCGGTATAACCGCGCGCCTCGAAAGTCGTGCGGATGCCGCCCGAAGGAAAGCTGGAGGCATCGGGCTCGCCCTTGATAAGCTTGTTTCCGGAAAACGTCTCGATCACCTTGCCCGGGCCGGCAAAAGAGATAAAACTGTCGTGTTTCTCCGCCGTCATGCCCGTCATGGGCTGAAACCAATGCGTATAATAGGTGGCCCCGCGCTCGACCGCCCATCTTTTCATGGCATCGGCGATCTCGTTGGCCTGAGCGAGCGATATCTGTTTGCCTTCTTCCATCCACATCTCAAAGGCCTCGAAGGTCTTTTTGGAAATATGCTTCTTCATCGTCGGGACGCTGAAGGTGTTTTCGCCGAAGTAACTCGAGACCTTCTTGAACTTTTTGACCTCGGGAAAAGACTTCGTCTCGATCGACTTGAGTATCTCTTGTCTGATATTCATAACAATTCTCCTCTAATTTTCCTCTGCAGACTGCCGCCTGCAGCATTCCTTCCCCACACGAAAGTGCGGGATGGACTTTACAATTCCTTCATAAACTCTTCCATGCGGTCCATGGCTTCTCTTAACTTATCAAAGCCCGTTGCGAAAGAAATGCGGATATGGCCGTCGTATTCAGGACCGAAGGCCGTACCCGGGACAACAGCGACCTTTTTCTCTTTCAGGAGCTTTGATGCGAAATCCATGCCGTTCATTTTTGACTTTTTGACCGAGGGAAATACATAAAAAGTCCCCTGGGGCTTATGACAGGAAAGCCCCATCTCGTTGAGGCGGCCCACGACGAACTCGCGCCGTCTCTGGTACTCCTGCTTCATGTCTTCAACAGGCTTGCGTGTACCTGCAACCGCTTCGCATGCGGCCATCTGAGACATGATCGGCACGCACATGATCGTGTACTGGTGGATCTTGGTCATGGCGGCGATGATGTCTTTGGGGCCGCAGGCGTAGCCTACGCGCCAGCCGGTCATGGCGTAGGCCTTGGAAAAACCGTTCAGGTACAGCGTGCGCTCCTTTGCGCCCGGCAATGTGGCAAAAGGCGTATGGGCAAAATCATAGGTCAGCTCATCATAAACCTCATCGGAGATAACCAGGATCCCGTGCCTTTCTAAAACGCGATTGATGGCAGACAACTCTGTCTTCGTATAAGAGACACCCGTCGGATTACACGGGTAATTGAACATGATCGCTTTTGTGTCCGGCTCGATCGCCTTCTTCAGGTCGTCAGGCGTCAGCTTAAAGCCATTGCCGGACCTCAGGATGATCTTTGTCACCTCTGCCCCCGCCAGCTCTGCGACCGGAGCATAAGACACATAACTCGGCGAACAAACAATGACCTTATCGCCCGGGTTGACCAGCGCGCGCAGGGCCAGGTCAACGGCCTCGCTGACGCCGACCGTGATCAAAATCTCGTCTTCCACGCCGTAATGAAGGCCGAACCGCTTCTTCAAATCCTGGGAGACATATGTCCTGAGCTTGACCAGCCCTTTGTTGGATGTATAAGAGGTGTATCCTTCTTCAATGGAATAAATGGCGCTCTCGCGGATATGCCAGGGTGTGACAAAATCCGGCTCGCCCACCCCGAGGGAAATAACATCCTTCATCCCCAGGACCAGGTCAAAGAAGACCCGGATCCCCGACGGAGGCATGATCTGAACTTTGTGAGAAATCGTTGTTTTTTTCATGCGGTGTTAATAAATTTGAAATCCATCAAATTGCCAATAACCCTCTGTCTTGGCCTCGGCCTGCCCTTCGGGCAAGGCCAGGGGCAAGGCAGGCATCTTGGATCTTGGTGCTTAATACGAGATTGCCAGGCGCCTGTCTTCTTCTGCGCATTTCAGGATGATCCCGTCCTCTTTATATTTCTTAAGCAGGAAGTGCGTCACTGTGCCGCGGACGTTCTCCATGGGCGAAAGTTTTTCGGAGACGAACCGGGACACCGTCTTCAAATCCCTGCCTTCCACGACCAAAAGAAGATCGTAACTGCCCGACAACAAATAACAGCTTTTGACCTCCGGGAAGCTGTAGATACGCTCGGCGACCTTATCGAATCCCAAGTCTTTCTGGGGCGCCACCTTGACCTCGATCAGCGCACGGACCTCGCTCTCCTTGTCCTTGACCAGCTCTTTGTTGACGACGGCGCGATATCCCAGAAGGATGCCTTCCTTCTCGTATTTCTTGATGCGCCTTCTGACCTCGTCAACCTTGATCTTGGCCAGTTTTGATATTTCCTGAGGCGTGATCCTGGCGTCTTTCTGCAGCAATTCAAGGATTACATCCATGCGATCCCCCTTGATTGAAAAATGGAGCCCCCGCGGGCTTTTGGGCTGTGATAACTTAACCTCCGCCCCCTGGGGGCGGAATCCTGAACCGAGGACTATTCACTCACGGCCTTCGAACATGGGTCCTTCGGTTCATGGACCGGCTCAAAATGCAAAAATCCCTTTTCGGGCTCAAACAGCATCCCTTCGCCCTTCATGCGGCCGCGCCCGTCAGAAGGCTTGTTCTCTGACGGGGCTCACAAATTTTAACACCTGCCTTTAAGCCTTACAAGCGATTTTTGGAGGCCAAAGGATAGGAGGCATCATGCCTTAGCTTTAAGGCGTCTGCGGGTGGACGGACGACCCGTGAATCCTTTCTTGCGTCCGACGAAGGAAACCACGGAAAACATTCTTTGCCTGGGCATTAAATGCGGCCTTCTGGCGCTCATGCGTCGCCAGCATCTCTTCCCGGCCTTCCGGCAGATAATCCCGGAGCCATGAAGAGATCATTGGCTGATCCACCTCCACATGGAACTGGAACCCCCATGCCAGGTTCCGAAATGAGAATGCCTGGTGGATACCATTCCCCCGGGCCAGAAGGATGGCGCCCGCAGGCAATTCAAATGTATCCTCGTGCCACTGAAAGACTTTTGTTTTGACATCGAACTCCTTCATTAATGGATCGCCCTTGGCCTCCTGTGTGAGTTCGATATCAAACCAGCCGATTTCTTTGACCGGAGACCTCTTGACGCGGGCCCCCAGGCTGGCTGCGATCATCTGCGCTCCCAGGCATATGCCGAAAACAGGGATCTTCTGCATCACAAGTTCCCGGATCAGATACTTTTCCAAAGACAGAAACGGATACTTCTCTTCCTCGTAAACGTTCATGGGCCCGCCGAGGATAACGACGCCTGCCAACGAGACAATATTCAAATGGTTCAAACTAACAGCGTTATCCTGCCAGACGTCCGCAATAAGGTATCCGGGGCTGTTTTCATGGAAATACTCCCCCAGCGTCCCCGGCCCCTCCTTATCGACATGTTTGATGATCAGGATTTTCTTCATGGCTGTTCCATCGTTTCATAAGTCATGGCCTTAGTGAAAAACCCTCTCATCACTTAAAGCAGCTGCGCTTTAAACAACAAGAGGGCATCTTTACCCTTTGGGAATTTCTAATTTCTAATTACCAATGACCAATACCATTTTTTATTGGACATTGGAAACTAGTTATTGGAAATTTCGAATCAACGGTATTTATTCGTGATCGGCATCCGCCGGTCTCTGCCGAACGCCTTGGGGCTGATCTTGATGCCGGGCGCCGACTGCCTGCGCTTATACTCGTTGAAATCCACCATCCGCACGACGCCCGCCGCCAGCTTCTCATCGATCCCCGCCGCGACGATCTCCTGGATCCCTTGATCTTCCTCGACGTAAAGCCTCAAGACCGGATCGAGAACCTCATAAGGAGGCAGGGTATCCGCATCTTTTTGGTTGGGCCTGAGTTCGGCCGTCGGCGCTTTTGTCAAAACGCGTTCGGGGATCACCCTCCGGCCGGCCGCCCTATTCTTGTATTCCGCCAGCCGATACACAAGTGTCTTGGGCACATCTTTGATGGCGCCGAACCCGCCGGCCATGTCGCCGTAGAGCGTGCAGTAGCCGCAGGAAACCTCTGATTTATTCCCCGTATTGACGGCAAGATAGCCGAATTTATTGGATATGGCCATGATGATGTTGCCGCGGATGCGCGCCTGAAGGTTCTCTTCCGTGATATCCGGTGCCCGGCCCGCAAAAACGCCGCCGAGTTCCCCAAGATAGGCCTCGAGGATCTTTTGAATGGGGATCTCGGCGGTCTTGATGCCCAAGTTCTGCGCCAGGAGCCGCGCGTCCTCGCCGGACTCCTGTGATGTGTAGACCGACGGCATCAAAACACCCAGGACATTCTCGCTGCCGATGGCGTCGCCGGCGATCGCCGCCACGAGCGACGAATCGACGCCGCCGCTCAGCCCCAGAACGACCTTCTTAAAACCGTTTTTGACGACATAATCTTTCAGGCCTAAGACAAGGGCTCCATAGACCTCTTCTTCAAGGATCATGGGTTGCCGTGCCGCATACGGCCCCAGCGGCCGCTTGTCATCCCCAGCCCCCGAGATCGTCACGGAAGGCCGCTTGGATGCGACAGGCACATCCACGTCGCAGACGAGAAGCTCTTCTTCGAATGCCCGGCCTTGCGCGATCAGACGCCCCTTGTCATCGACAATCAGGCTCTGGCCGTCAAAAACAAGCTCATCCTGGCCGCCGACCAGATTGGTATAGGAAATAAAAACGCCGTTGCGCCTGGCCTGCTTCTTAAGGATCTGGCGGCGCATCTCGCCTTTGCCCATATGATACGGCGAGGCATTGATATTGACGATCAGCCGCGCCCCGCGATAGGCCTGGACCCCCGCCGGACCGTCCATGTGCCAGATGTCCTCGCAGACATTGACCCCGAAAGACGTCTTGCCCAGCCCAAAGACGGGAAAAACGTCCCCGGCGGCAAAATAACGCATCTCATCAAAAACCCCATAGTTGGGCAAAAAGGCCTTGCGGTAGATATCTACGATTCGCCCGCGGGAAAGAACGGCTGCCGCGTTGTAAATCTTGTCCTTCCTGCGGTCGACAAATCCGACGACCGCCGTGATGTCTCCCGTGGAGCGGGCGACGGCTTTGAGGGCCGCCAAATTGTCGTCGATAAACCTGGATTTGAAAAGAAGGTCTTCAGGCGGATAGCCGGTAATGCAGAGCTCCGGGAACGACACAAGGTCCGCCCCGGCCCCGAGGGCCTTTTTGGTCCAGGCGGTAACTTTGGCGGCGTTGCCCGCGAGATCGCCGACAACAGGATTGACCTGCGCCAGCGCTATCCGGATTTTCTGCGTTTTTTTCTGCATGGGAAGATCCCCAACGGGCCGCAAATACTATATCTTGTTCTTCATGTCATGGCTCAAAACGATCGCCTCGGAGACCTGGCGCATGGACTTGCGGTTATCCATACTGTACTTTTGAAGCAGGCGGTAAGCATCGGCCTCCCCCATCGACCGCTCCTTCATCAGGATCCCCTTGGCTTTCTCAATGACCTTGCGGGACTCGAGTTCTTCCTGGATGACCTTGGTCTTGACTATCAGCTCGGTATTCTCGATGACCAGCGCCGCCTGGGCGGCGATCGACGAAAGGAGTTCGATCTCGCTCTTGGTGAACTTATGGGGCTCGGACGTATAAAGGTTCAGGACGCCGATGACCTTGCCCTTGACGTTCATGGGGACGCAGAGATAGGAACAGATATTCTCCTGCCTGGCGATCTCCTTGTATTTGTACTGGGGCTCTGCCTGAACATCATAGATGGCAACCGCTTTGTTCTCCTTGGCCACGCGGCCGCTGATGCCTTCGCCTAACTTCACGGGCGGTTTCTTGGTATAGCCTTCCGAGACCGTCTGGGTGGCGCGGATCACAAGCTCGCCTTTGTCGTTCAACAACATGAGCGAGCAGAGCTTGGACCCCATGCTCTGGGCCGTAACAGAAACGATCAATTTCAGGATGTCTTCAAGATAAAGGTCAGATGTTATGGCCTTGCTGATCTTTGACAAGGCCGTTAAGTGCAACGTTTTTTTTGCCATGCTTTCCTCCACAGACTTTTACACAGATGCCGCAGACATACTGGCCGACGACGTTCTCGCGCTGGAAACCCTTGAGTTTCTCAAAACATTTCAGGTGACCGAAATCTTCGCTTTGCTCCCGGATGGCCCCGACCGGACAGACCGCGATGCAGGCCCGGCAGGACCCGCATCGGCGTTGCAGCGGACGGTCGACTTTTAGCCGAAGATCCGTCAGGATCGTCACGATCCTGACCTGCGCGCCGTATCGTTGTGAAACAAGAAGATTATTCCGTCCGATCCATCCTAAGCCCGCCAGCCGGCCGATCTTCTTGTGCGAAAGATGCGCGCTCTGTTTTTGCCAGTCGAGAATCTGCGATGCCGGGATGGGAAGCGCCGCCGCCCCTTTGTTCTGGAGCCACCGGCATACCGAAAAAGCCATCTGGTCCAAAAACATGTTGGCTGTCCGGTAGTGGTGGAAATACAGCTTGGTTGGCTGCGCTTCGATTTCTGAGAGGATGGAGCCCGATAACGCGGCCCCGAGACAAACGGCCCTGTTTAGTCCCTTCTTGACATCCTCAACGAGCTCAAACTCGTCTTTGATGTTTGAGACATCCGCCACTCCAAAAAGATCCGCCCCCTGCAGGCGACAGAACTTTTTTAAGGTGCGGTAATTCCAAATTTCAGAAAACACGTTAATATCTTTATATGGCCGGGCTGTTTTCGTCGGCGGGGCCGGAGGCCGAAGACCGGATCACGCCGTAAAAATCGATCATGAAATACCTGGTGCCCGTGATATTCGGCTTGGCAGGTATCGCTGTGGCATTAAAACCGTCCTCGTCGCCCGAAAGCGTAAAATTATATCCCTGTCTTGTGCCCGACGCAAGCGTACTGTCGATATACTGGGCCCCCTCGGGGTCGTAAAGGTCCACAAGGCTCGCCGGGTAAGAACTGTGTGTGGCACGATATGTCACCGACGCCGCAGACAACGTCTTGAGCGCGGCGACCGCCGCCGCCTCGTTGGCGTTCACGCGTTGACGCATGATACCGGGAACACCGATGGAAGCAATGACGATGATCACCGCGATGACAACCATGATCTCGACGAGCGTAAAACCTTTAATGCGCCGGACCCCCAAAGCTCTTATCATGTTGTGTGTACCCGCCTTTCGCTGTTGCGCCTAATGATAATATTAAAACACAAGAGACCGGAAAAAACCACAAAAAGAATTATCCCCCAAAGGGTTGCAGTCGTAACCCCTTCTTTTTTAATAAATAAAGAATACCACAAAAAGAGAAAAACCGCCAAGAGCAAAAATCCGCAGACGCGGATGAACTCGCCGTTCTTAAAAGACTGCCTCATGCTGAAAGGCTGCGCGTCGGCCTTGCTGAACCTGCGCAGAGAAGGAAACAGCATCGGCACGCTCCTTAAATACTCACGGTAGGGTGCGCCAAACTTCTCTTCCAACACATGCTGTTCTTCCCGGATGGTCCCCGCATAAAGGATTAAAAAGCTCAAAAAATAATATAAAAGCAGCCACATATTATTGGCAACGATCACAACGCCCAACCCTACGATAAAATTACCCAGATAAAGCGGGTTGCGCACATAGGCATAAGGACCGCCCGTCGTCAGGACCCTCGATTTGGAGATATAACCGCTCGCCCAGAACCGCATGCCCAGCCCCAGGAGTTCGACGGCGATACCCACCCAGAGGGACGCGTCGGTGATGCGCGCCAGAAACGGATACACAATGAACACGGGATAGACCATCCACAGCCGTAACTTTTTAAAACGGATCTTCTGCATGGGCGTCCTTTTCTTTTTGTATTTTGGCGATCACGACCAAAAGCAACGCAACGGCCGCCGGCGTCACGCCGGAAATGCGGGAGGCCTGCCCGAGGGAGGCCGGTCGGAATTTCTTCAGCTTCTCGACGATCTCCGCAGAGAGCCCCCTCACCGCGGCGTAATCCATGTCCTGCGGGATGCGTATGTTCTCGGTTTTTTTGAAACGCTCCACCTCGTCGGCCTGGCGCCGGATGAAGCCTTCGTATTTGATCTCCGTCTCCACCTGCGCATCCAGCTGCGGCGTCAGAAACGGAAGGTTGTCCTCAATATGGTTCATCTGCCTGACATGCGCAAAAGTGACCTGCGGCCGCCGCAGCAATTCTTCCAGGCTCGACGCGCTGTCCAAAGGCGACGTCCCCAGCATTTCAAGACAAGGATTGGCTTCGGCCGGCTTGAGCTTTGTGGCGCGCAGATAGGCGATGGCGTCCCGGATCCCCTGTTTCTTGTCCTCGACGGCCCGATAGGCCGCTTCATCCAACAGGCCGATCCGGCGGCCGCGCGCCGACAGGCGCAGATCGGCATTGTCCTGGCGCAGGATAAGACGATATTCCACACGCGACGTGAACATCCGGTAGGGTTCCTGGGTGCCCTTGGTCGTCAAATCGTCGATAAGAACGCCGATATAGGCCTCGTCTCTCGAAAGGACGAAAGGTCCTTGCCCTTTGGCCCGCAAGGCGGCGTTGATGCCGGCGACGAGCCCCTGGGCCGCGGCCTCTTCATATCCTGTCGTGCCGTTGATCTGCCCGGCCAGAAAGAGATTGCGGCAAGGCTTTGTCTCAAGCGTCAGGGACAATTGCGTGGGGTCAACATAATCATATTCAATGCCGTAGCCGGGCCTCATGAGGCGCGCCTGCTCGAGCCCCTTGATCGAATGGATCATCTCCATCTGGACGTCCAGGGGCAGGCTGGTCGAGATGCCGTTCGGATAGACCTCGACGGTGTCAAACCCCTCGGGTTCCAGGAATATCTGGTGCCTGTCGCGGTCGGCGAACCGCACGACCTTGTCTTCGATGGACGGGCAATAACGCACGCCTGTGGATGTGATCTTTCCCGTATAGAGCGGCGAACGGTCCAGGCCGCGGCGGATGATCTCGTGTGTCCGGGGATTCGTAAAGGTCACATAGCACGGCCTCTGGGTCACCTCGAGCGACGGCGTCCTGAAAGAGAAAGGCGACGGAGGTTCGTCGCCGTCCTGGCGCGCGAGCGCATCGCGATCAATACTGCGCCCATCCAGGCGCGGGCAGGTGCCGGTCTTGAAACGGCCCATCTGAAAACCGAGACGCACCAGATCGCCCGACAGGCCGTTCGACGGCGCTTCACCCAGCCGGCCGCCGGGAAAATGGGTCAACCCGATATGGATCAAGCCGTTCAAAAACGTTCCCGGCGTCACGACGACGGTCTTGGCCCCAAATGATTCCCCTGAAGATGTCTTGACCCCGACGACAACAGGGCCGTCCGTCATGAAGCCTGTGACCTCGGCTTGCCGCACATCAAGGCCCTCCTGCCTCTCGAGCTCCGCCTTGACATAAGCCTTGTAACGGAACATGTCCTCCTGGGCCCGCAGCGAACGCACCGCCGGCCCCTTGGAGGCGTTGAGCATGCGAAACTGCATGCCGCAGGCATCGGCGGCCCTCCCCATCAGGCCGCCCAGGGCATCGACCTCCCTGACCAACTGCGACTTGCCGATGCCGCCGATCGCCGGGTTGCACGACATGGCGCCGATACTGTCCAAGTTCATCGTCACAAGCAGGACGCGGCATCCCATACGGGCCGCGGCATACGCCGCCTCGGCCCCCGCGTGGCCTGCGCCGACGACAATACAATCATATTGTCTCATACAAACACCCATGCCTAAAAAAGTAAACGAGTCAACGGGTAAGCGGGTCAACGAGTAAAATCACAATAACCTGGAAAATTCTGGTTTTCACTCGTCTACCCGCCAACTCGTTCACTCGTCAACGGACTTGCCCAACAGAATATGAAGATCTTATTCCTTCGCCAGTTTGATGAACAATCCCATCAGGTCTTTGCCGAGGAGCTCGCCGAGCGACCCATGGGCAGCCGCTTTTTCCGAAAAGCTCACTGTCCCGTCGGATTTGATACCGCCGCCCGTCACGATGAGCGGGACGGGGTCAGGAGAGTGCGCTTTGAGCTTGCAGGGGGTCGAGTGGTCTGCGGTGACGACGACAATGGTTTCCTTCATGTTCAGGTGAGGCAGAAGGTTGCCGAAGAAATGCTTGTCGATCGCTTCGATAGAGGCCTTCTTGGCCTTGAAATCTCCGTCGTGGCCGGGTTCGTCCGGGCCCTTGATATGGATATACAGGCCGTCGAAATCCGCGATCTTCTGGAGGGCGATCTTTGCCCAGACGGAATAGTCCACATCGACGTGTCCGGTGCGGGAAGGAACGTCCACGATGCTCAAACCCGTCAGGAGCGCGATGCCTTTTTCCACGGGCATCTCCACAAACGACCCGAATCTCAAATGATAGTAATCGGCCATCTGGGGAAATTTCGGCAAGTGGTCGCCGGCGTCGCGCGAAAGGATGACGTTGGCCGGCACCTTGCCGTCGGCGATGCGCTTCTTATTGATGGCTGCTTCCTGAAGGACCTTGTGCGATTCCCTCGTGAATTCGTTCAACAGCGCGGCGGCCTCGATCGCCTGCGGCGATTTTTCATATCCGGGCATGGGGCTGGACTGCGCCACATAAGGCTCAAATTTTTCCTTGGCGAGGCCGAAAACGCCCTCGCGGTCATAGGCGGGGTCTGTGTTGGTGATCCAGGCGGAAAGCTGGGAGTGCATCGAGCGGATGACGAGGATACCGCGGTGGCCGATGGTGTTCTTGAATTCAAACGTGGCGTTGGTCAGCGTGACCTTGGTATTGATCTCCCTGGCCAGGACCGTGGCTTCCTCTGTCGTGAGATTCCGTCCGACCCTGCGGTCCTTGATGGTGCGGCCGTCGTCCTCCACGGTCGCAAAATTGACGCGGAAAGCGACATTACCGTCATCCACCTTCAGGCCTTCGGCAAAAGACTCCAGGGGCCCCCTTCCCGTGTAGAACTTGTGGGCATCATAACCCAGGAGGCTGATGACCGCAATATCCGATTCCGGAGCTACGCCTTTGGCCACGGTATAGACAACGCCGCTCTTGCCTTTCTGGGCAAGCTTGTCCATATGCGGGGTCAGGGCCGCTTCGAGGGGGGTCTTATCCCCAAGTTCCTTGATCGGCGTATCTCCCAAACCGTCTAACACAACATAAAGAATCTTCTTCATCCCGTTAGACCTCCCTTTGTCATTCAAGAACAAGGAGTTTTGTCCCTATGAATATGGCCCCCGCCAGCCTCCAGACAATCGCCCAAAGGCCTAAGGGGAGATATTTAGGTCCCTCCCTTGACTTTCCAGAAGAAGAATTTTACCACCCCTCCTGCGGGCTGACAAGGGATTTCTGGCCGGGGCCTGACAAGCCACAAAAACAAGGCATGCCTTTATCCTTCGAGGCATGCCTTCACGATATGCAGCAAAGCCACAATGATAACTACCGCAATGAGTAATACTGTTTTCTTCGCCCGGCACTGTGACGTTTTGCTTTCTACCGTCTTCCTTTTTTCGGGTGGCGGTCGAAAAAGTCCCAGATGATCTCAGTCGCGGATATCCCTCCGATCTCCGGAGGGTCGCCCCACATCCGTTCCGACGTCCCGCCGGGCCAGGCGTGCCCGCCGCCGATGATCGAATACAGGGAAACCGCCGTCCCCTGCACGCAGAAAGGCCAGCTCTTGATCTTCACCCTGCCCCTTTCCATCTCCTGGGGCCGAGTATCGCAGGCATCCCTCCCCACCCAGTATTCCATGGCATGAGCCACAGAATTGTCTTTGCGCTCATACCGGTCGTAATAAACAAGCGGCCAGCCGCCTTCGTAAAGGACATGCCTGTCTTCCGTGCCGTGGAAAGCGATGACGGACACAGGTTCCATCGGCATGCACACATCGATGTTCATGGCGCCGGCCACAGGCGCAATGGCGGCGACCAAGTCGGAAAGCTCGCAACCCAGCTTATACGCCAGCATGCCTCCGTTGGAGATGCCGGTCACATATACGGCCTTAGCGTCGATATTGTATTCCTTGAGGAGTTTGCCGATCAGGGCGCGGATGAAAGCCGCATCGTCGACGTTGTGCTCCAGGGCGTAACCGCAGCAGTTACCCGCGTTCCATGTGAGGAAACGGTCCGAAAGCCGGCCGGTGCCGTTGGGATAAACGACAAGAAATCCTTTCCTGTTCGCCTCGTCGGAAAAACCCGTCATGCGCTGAGCGTTCTCGGCATTGCCCCCGCCGCCATGAAGGACGATGACCAGCGCCCAGGGGCGCGAACCGTCATAGGCGCCCGGCACATGCAAAAGGTATGTCCGCGTCCTGCCGTCCACAACAAGGGAACCCTCGTGATTGCCGGCGATTTTTTCCTCTTGGGCCCAAACAGGGCCCCCGGCCAGTGCCGCCAGGCAGAAAAGCAAGACGACGCGCCGAAAGCAAAGTATTTTCATCTTTAATAAGCTTTGTGCCCGGGCTGGTCTGCCCAGAGCGAAAAAAGTCCAAGACAGGCCTGACGCAGGAAATCCTTGCGGAGCCGGAGGCGGGCGCCGCCCATGGCCTTCATCGCGGCGTTGGAAACCGTCAATTCGTCGAACCCGAACCTTTTGGCGTCGGCGATACGCGCGCCATAGACGATCCTCGAAATATTCGCCCAATGACAGGCGGCAAAACACATAGGGCATGGCTCGCAGGTCGAATAGATGGTACAGCCCGAAAGATCGATGGTCTTTAACACCCGGCAGGCCTCCCTGATAGCGCAGATCTCGGCGTGGGCCGTGATGTCCGTGTTCTTCCATACCTGATTATGGCTCACGGCGACCACGCGCCCCCGGCGGACGATGCAGGCGCCGAACGGCGTCTGCCCGCGCAAAACCCCCTGTTGGGCCTTGGAGATCGCCAGACGCATGCCTGCAGCGTCATTGGCTTTTTTGGGCATCATCGCTCCCCGCCTCATCGAGTTTCCAGATCAATTCCGTAAAATAAGTCATCGGAAGCCCGACACTGTCCACCCTCACGTATTCCTTGGTCTGCTCCACCAACTTTCCTTCAATGATCTCGCCGTCTTTCATGGTCACCTTGACGCGGGTCCCCGAAGGAAATTGCTTGATCCGGCCCTTGTTCTCCTGGGCGGGCGGTTCGGTCTTCTCCAGGACTTGGCCAAGAGAAAGATTGCCGCCTTCCGCTCCTTGCGCGGCAACGGCAGATGAGGAGCCCGCAGAAGAGATATCTTCCGACGGAACCTCGGCCATGGCTTCGGCCAGCGTCGGCAACGCAAAAGCGATCCCTTCGCCTGAAGCCACCGCCTGCGTCTCCTGGTCCCCGGCGCCGTAGAATTTATCGATCAGTGTCTTGTCTTTGAAGATGTCGCCTTTGAGAGAAAACGAAACAGTATCGGCGCCATCCTTGACGAACATCCCTGTGACATTTTCGACGGGCGTCGGCATGGTCAGGCGGAATTCAATCTCGAACTGGCTTAAGGCCTTCATGAATTTTTCCTTCATCTCTTTTTCTTGCGGCGTCTCGGGCTTTTGGCCCTGCTGCGGCGCCTCCCCGCCCTCTGCCCCGGCCGCCACCTGGCCCTTGGATTCTTCGGCCTTCTTCTTGTCCTTCTTCAACACAGCGACTATCTGTCCCTGGTCGTTTTTGGCCAGAGCAAGATGCGTCATGAGCAGGCCGCTTTGAAGCAGCTTATTGACGTCGTCGAAACCGATCGTGTAATCCACATAGAGGTTCTTGTCCTTGATCTCCTTGGCATACGACTTGAAGGTGATGTTCAGGCCGACCTTCTTGGCCTTCTTGAACATCTCGTCCTGGCTGGAAAACATCTCCTCGGCAACTGACGGAGGCATGTCCTTGCCACCGGCGCCGAAGGCCTGAGCCATACCCTTGACCATGGCCCCCATCGTCGAATCGATCATTGTCAGCGTCCCTTCAGGCACCATCAGATGGACCTCGAGGGTCCCGGACCCGTCCTTCGTGAACGAAAGATGTTCCTTGGACTGGAGACAACCGCACAACAACAGACAGGAAAAAAACACGAGGGCCTTGCGCATACCTTCTCCTTTTTTATCGTCACCGAAGGTTTGGCTGCGGCGCCTGCCTGTCACGACCTTGCCCTGCCGAAGGCGGGGCAGGCCGGACAGGCGCGCGCCACCGGGTCAACACGTCTAGTCTCGCTTAACCTCAATAAAAAAACAAAGGAAACGCTTCGACCTCGGCCCGCCTCACCCTCTCGGCGGGCGTCGCCATACGTGTTGCGGCTTATTCGCCGCAACAGCGACCTCGCGGCCGCGCTAAACGGTCGGACTTATTCGTCCGACCAGCGCCCTTTTTTACACAGCCGTCCCGGAAACCGTTCCCGGTCTATAACGTCAAAACCTCTTGGGCCCACCGGCGGGCCTTGTCCTGCGCTGCCCGCGGGGAACGCATGGGCTCGACGAAATGCATGCGGCCGATGACCGCGTTGTCCGCCGCGAGACTTTCTGCCATGCGGTCCAGCGTCCTGCCGGGCCCGCCACCGGAACAACAGAAGACGGCGATCTTTTTGCCTTTGATCCCGCCTTTTTCCAAAAAAGAGCTCATCGCCGGAGCCGGCGCGAAAGCCCAGACCGGCGTGCCGATGAACAAAAGATCGTAGGCGGCCGGGTCCTTATCCAGCGGCAGAAGGACCGGGCGGGCCTTCATGAAAACCTGCCGGCCTCCCCAGAAATATTTGGAGAACCCTTTGCTTTTAGGCTGGTCCTGTGTGCGCAGCTCCAGCACATCCGCGCCAGTTGCTTCCGCGATGGCATTGGCGATCAAGCGCGTATTGCCGTCGAACGAATAGAAAATAACGAGCGTTTTCATCGCAACAGCTCCCGTCGGGAAACCCATGAACGTCTTGCCGCATCAGGCTTTCTCTCGAGCGATCTTTTCCAAAAGCTCGATCATCCTGTCCATCTTGGACATAAGGAACCACGGCAAAAAGAGCCAGGCGATCCCCAGGGCCACGCCCAAAACAAGAAAAACCATCCAGAAAAAAGAAGCCATCGTGTCTGTCATCATCTCAACCTCCTATGCTCGGCGCGCCTCAGGCGTCCTGATGTAATTCCTGCGCCCTGGAAAGCGAAAAACGGGCCAGGATCGGCCCTGCCAGCTCGTGGATCACGCAGGCCCCGATAATGACGCTGACGATCACGTCGGAGAACTGGCTGAAGGCCGCGTTCGCTTTGACGAGAAGCGCCAGGCCGATCACAATGCCGCCCTGGGGAATGAGGCCTCCCGCAGTGTATTTACGCACCTTGGCCGGCGCATCCGCCAGGCGCGCCCCCAAATACACCCCCATTGTTTTTCCGGCAAAACGGAAGACGATGAAAAAAAGAACAAGGACAAGGCTCGTACCCAGAACGGAAAAATTCAGATACATGCCGCTCAGGGTGAAAAAGATGACAAAAACCAGTTCCTCGGTATAACGCTCCAGGACGGAAAAGATCTCTTCCCTGATCGGACTGAAATTGACGACGATCGTCCCCATGGTCATCGTGGACAGAAGCTCTTCGACGTGCAGAAGGCGCGCCGTGCCGTAACACAGGGTGGTGAGGCCAAAAACAGCGACGATCATAAATCCCTCGCCCTCCCGATAGATCAGACGCATCACAAGGACAAAGACGGCGCCGAACAGGGCCCCCAACCCGATAGCGCCGAAGATGATGCCGACAGGCCGCAGGATCGTCACGGCGGTACTGAAATGCTCGTGCAGGATCATGGCCTGCGCCACGACCATCGCGATGCTGTAATTCATGATCCCCGTCACGTCGTCGAGGGCGGCGACGCCCATGATCGTGGACGTCACCTCGCCCGAGGCCTTGTATTCGTGGGTGACGGCGAGCGTCGCCGATGGGTCCGTCGGCGAAGCAAGCGCGCCCATCAACAGCGCAAACGGAATATACATCCAGAAATGGCTGCGGCCTGCCGCCGACCCGATCAAAAACGGCGCGACCACGACCATGCCCGCAATGACCAAAAGAAAAGCGCACTC
The DNA here is from genome assembly GCA_002421805.1 of Candidatus Omnitrophica bacterium UBA6210. Classification (GTDB taxonomy): domain Bacteria; phylum Omnitrophota; class Gorgyraeia; order Velamenicoccales; family Velamenicoccaceae; genus Velamenicoccus. The sequence goes on along the minus strand of DISM01000006.1, from coordinate 20,627 downwards.
CGCCTCGAAAAACGTAATGGAAAGGATGCTCTTGCCGAGGCTTTTCACGCGCGGATAAAAAAGCGTGCCGCCGATGGAAAAGGTAATAAAACTCAGCGCCACATCGGTCACGACCTGGGCGTGGCGGATAAAGTTCTGGGGAACAATATTCGTGAGGCCTGGATTAAGGAGAATGCCGGCGAAAATGTAGCCGGTGATCTTCGGGAGCCGCAGGCGTACCGCCAGCTCACCGAAGATGAGCCCCAGGAAAATGATAATACCCGCAACAAGGATTAACGGTAAAGATACGTTCATGGACATCGAGAGACGTTTGTCTTTTTACTTTACCAACGGCGCGGGGATGAATCAAGACATTTATCCGCGGCCCCGCGGCGCCGATACAATGCCTGCCGGCTAACGGTTGTTCCCGTCAAGCTCGGCGCGCATCCTCCTTAAAAAATTCAGAAGACTCTCCACAGGGACCGGCGTGGCGTTGAAATCCATCTCGATACGCCGCTCCACCTGGGGCGTCGTGACCTCCAGCCATTCGGTGCCCTGGCCATAGCAATCCGGACATCCGTATTTGTCCTGCGCAGACGCAAATTCCGCCGCTTCAAGGAGATTCTTGAGGATATTGTATTCAAAGGGCTTCAGGTATCGCGTGACCTCGACGGGCGGATAACGGGAATCAGGCGGCTGGCTGAACTTTTTAAAAGTGACCTTCCGGTCCTCGACGACAAGCTCGGCATTGCAATACCCCGCGCACGTGCCGAAATGGTAGCCGTTCTTCACCACGAACTCCGGCTCCTTCGTTTCTTCGCCCTGGACGTGAAAAGAAACAATTAACAATGAAAAATGAACAACAAGCAGGCAAAAAAAGCAAAGGCCCGCGGGAAAACGATGCCCGGCCTTTCTTCGTGTCCTTTTTAATTTTTCATTGTTCATGGCCATTATTCATTGTTACCCCTACCTCACCCTTTCGGCATTCTCCTCGGCCAGGACCCCGCCCCACTCCACGACCGTGAATCCCTTGCGCCGGGGCGTCCGGACTTCGGGCGGCACGTATTTCCTGGTCTCTTTGAGGGGGATGAAATACAAAATACACCGGATGACGGTGTCGGGGACCGGCATGACCACCAGCTTGGCATTCTCGTCGAGAAAATCCTGCGAGACCAGGGCGATCTCGTAATAGACGCCTTGCGTCAACCTGTTAAGCCAGTATTCCTTGAAGCTTTGGATCTCCAGGACGTTCAGGCCCAGGTCTACCAAATGATCGTCGAACCACGCCTGAAGGTCCTCTCTTTTGACAACCCAGCTGCCCGGCACAAAGACGACAGGCTCATCCAGCACCGCTTCATAGTAAAGGTAGTCGCGCTCATTGTTGATGGTGCCTTTTCTCGTGACATGGACGAACCAGCCGTTGTTATACGTCGGCTCGGACTGGAATATCGCGCCGTTCACTTCCAGCGCCACATGCACGTCGGTTTCAACACCGGGGTAAAGGTAGATCGCCGGCTTCTCGAGGACCTCTCCTGCGCCGGCTGTTGCGACAATGGCCAGGGCCAAAAACAGGCTAAATATTGCTGCGGAAATCTTCGGTATCACGGACACCCTCTTTTGCCTTCCCTGAAACACTCTCCCCTGCCCCACAGCCCCTTGTTACTCCACGATCAAGAGCAAGCGCCAGGTATTCTCGCCGATGTCAACCGTCGTCCAGTAGGCCGTTTTTTCTTTAGGCCCCCCGGATTGTCTGGCGATAAACGTATACGTGCCTGTACCCTTTGCGTCCTTGACGACGCGGCGGCAAAGCTCCAGAAGCGACGGGAAATCCCGATACATCGGGTCCGTGAACACATTGCGGCCGATCTCGTCCTTGTCTGCAAAAAGGACCAGGCCGTCCGTCTGCAGAACCATCACTTCATACGGCAGTCCTTCCATCTCCGGCCCCAGGGCCAGTTCTATGAACCCCACGGGCTTCATCAGGACGCTCACGGTCCCTTTCTTGCGGCCGGCCTCGTCTTCAACAGGACTCTCGTAATCCAGGGCGTCAAAACCTTCCACGGCGCGGAAGACCCTGCTGAAAACCGCGCGGCCGGACTCATTGGCCTTGGCGAACTGAGGCTGGTCGCTGATGTCCTTGCCTTCATAAACACGGTAGGTCTCAGGCTCGATATATCGCATCACGCCTTTTTCATTGATATAAGCGCAATCCACGCTATAACTCAAGGCGCCGCAAAGGTCTGAAAGGACGCTGCGCGCCTCGTCTTCCCGGATATCGCCTTCGGAAAGCCTGTCTGATGCCGTGTCCGTCTCTTCGGCAAGGATGCTGACCACAGCCTCCAGCCGGGTTTTTAACGCCTCCAGCTTCGCCTGCGGATCGAACCCTTGCGCATAACCCTGCGCGCGTGTATACGCGAAAAAAACAAACACGAGACATAACGCCAGAATATTCCTTTTCATCTGAGGACTCCTTAATCCCGTCTCTGACGGGATTAGACCCTTCGCTTATTTGGTATTACCTGGCCCCATCGGATGGGCCACACCTTGCCCTATCAGACTGGCAAGTGCGCCACTTTCTGTGGCGGTATTCCGCTTTCTGCCTGCCTGTCAAAGACAGGCGAGCAAAATGAACTCCGAGCCTGCAAGCGTTTAGGCGAAGAGCAATCCTTAAAAGCTCAAACATCGTCTGTCTTGGCGTCTCTTGTCCACTGTATCAAAAAGAACGGGCCAAGCCAAGCCAATTCTCAAAGACGGACGCACCCCGGAGGCATCTGAAAAACAGGCAAAAAAAGACAGGCCGGGAATGATAGAAACATATGCTCCCGGTCTGCCTTTTTGGAAAAACCATACCCTTTATCCGCCGACAGGACCTTGACGGACACAAACGGTATGGCCCCTCATTTATTTTTTAAATATCCGAATGATCCAACCCTTCACGAGAAGACCGCCGATGACCAAAACAAGGATCACCACAGCCCATGCCACCGTCGCCGGAAGGATCCTGGCCAGGAATTTGACAAAATTGATCGAGGCAGTGATCGCGCTTTCCCGGATGGTCTGCTTCGTGTGTTCCAGGACTTTCAAAGACACCCTCGGTTCAAAGAAATAAACCGCGATCGTCGTATAAGAGACCTGATTATCCAGGGATTCCAGCTGGTTCTTGAGCGCTTCGATCTTCGCCAGGACAGGCGTCAATTCCGATTCCAGGCGCGCCGCCTGATCGATCGTGTTCTTGCGCTGCTGCAAGGCCTCCAGCATCTTGTTGTAAACCACCATGGCCGCGTCCAGACGCGCCTTGACGTTCTTGTACTCCTGGCTGACGTCGGCGCTGTCGGTCGCGATGTTCTTCACTTTGCCGAAGTCCCTGAGGGTATCGAGCACCTCGGTGAATTTGGCCTGGGGGATGCGCATCGTGATGTGCCCCGACGTGCGGCCGTCATTGTCCCTGACGAGATTGGACGACGCCAGATATCCGCCGGCCGCCGCGCAGATCTCGTTGAGTTTTTTGTAGGCCTCTTTGCCGTCCTCGACTTCCAACTGCACTTGCGCCGTGCGGATGATCTTCTCGCCCTCGCCTGTGGCAGGCAGGACCGGCTGGATGACAATGACCGGGCCTTCGCCAGGAAGTTCCTGGACGATTGTCTTCGACGCCGTCGTTGCGTTTGCGGCTCTCTTGCCGGAGACAACGGAGGAACGGACCGCGCCATGAGCTTGCGTGCCGGCAACCATAAAAGCCAGGGTCGCAGGCTTGTCCCTGATGACGTGCGATGCGTCGACCCTGCCGCCATCCATCAAGACGGCCCTGTCGCGGGCAACGCCATTATACGTCTGCACGTTTTCAGAAACCCCGCCGGCCTGCGGCGCCTCAAGGCTCGCCTGGTAATAATACGGTTCATATTGATCTCTGGAGACTTTCTGCGCCTCCGTGCGGCCATATTTCGCAGACTCCTTTGCATCATCCTGTCCTGAATAACCCGGCGCAAACTGTTCGCCGATATCATCCGTCGACTCTCTCAGGACACCGATGGGCATGCGGCCCTGCAGGCCGCGCGCCAGATAACTGTTAATGAACACAAGCAACACCAGACCCGCCAGCAAACCCGACGGGATCAAAATCCTGCGTGATGGCATCTTCATGGCGACCCTCCTTGTCTCCAGTTCCCGAGAAAGGATCTTGTCGCGTACCGCCTGGTCAAAATGCGCCGAAGGTTCCGGGGCGTTCCAATTTCTAAGCGTCTCAGAAAGGGTCTTGAGCCGGGCGAGCTCTTGAGCGCAGTCCGAACACCGGCCCACATGCTCCTCAACGGCGGCTTTTTCCTTTTCCGAAAGTTCGTTGTCCAGATAGGCGTTCAGTTGATCGATGATATGGCGCTCATTCATGGCAAGCCCCCTTGCCTTCCTCGATATAGGGAAGCAATTTTTCTTTTAAAGCGCATCTGGCCCGGTGGATCAGCGTCTTGACCGCTCCCAGGGACATCTGCAATACATTGGCAATGTCTTCATATCCCATGTCGTGGTACTCCCGCAACACCAAGGCTTCTCTTTGGAGAAGGGGAAGCTCCTGGATGCAGGCCTGCACCAGGCCGGACATCTCCCGGCCTGCGACAGCGTCCTGTGGCGAAGGGTCAGGGCTCCTGAACTCTACATCCTGACCAGGATCGCTGTCTGTCTTGGGCCACGGCGCCCACCACCTGCGGCGGCGCAACCGGTCCATCACCAGGTTATGCGCGATGCCGAAGATCCACGTAGAGAACCTGCCGCTCGGCACATACGTGGAACGGCACAGATGCACGCGCAAGAAAACGTCCTGCGCCACATCCTCGGCTTCCGCGGCATTCCGGCAAAGCCGGTGAGAATACTGATACACCGGTCTTCGATAGCGCCTTAATATCTCGTCCATGGCGGCTCCGTTGCCCTGTTGGTAACACAGCATAAGGTCTTGATCTGTCATATTCTGCATGTGAACACCAGCTAAGCCCTTCCCCTTCTCCAACCAGTTAAACGTGCGAAACCGCCGAAAGTTTCAAAAATTATATCTCTTTTAAAACCAAGCAGATAGAAGCCTGTATGCGGATCAGGCCGGGCCGACCTCGGCGTCATAAGCGCGATATAATGCCGACGCCTTCTCTTTTTCGATCAGGCCGTTGGCGCGCACCCAGTCGATGGCGAGCTTGCGCGCGATGATCCTCTGCACGGTACGGTTATCCCAGTATTTGAGATGAGAGACGCCGAAAAACCCGGTGTTGACCTCACGGTCTGCGAACACCGCTTTGTCGTAGGCGTCGTTCAAGACCTTCAACTTGTAGCCGATCGGATCGTCCGGGTCCAGGATATTGATCCACCGGCCGTTTTCGTCTTCGATCGTGATCGGTTTAGAAAACCCCTGCGGGCCGCATTGGAGAGAAAATAACGCCAAGGGAGAACCGAGGGTGAAAAAGTTAGAGCAACGGAAGGCCTTTGACCGATTGTTCAGGCCCTCCTGCGCATCATAGATGAGGTCCGACGCAATGACCGTGCCCAGGCTATGGGAGATAAACGTGATGACACCGGGCGTCGCCTCGGAGCAGAGGTCGCGGATGCCTTGTTCCAGACAATTATGGATCTGGCGGTAATTGACCTTATTGCGGTAGGCGACGATGTCGCAGATGGACTCAGCGGCAAATGCAGTGCGAAGCTTATACAACAACTGGGACAACAGAGAAACGATCCCGATCAAAAGCAGAACGATGACAAACGGGTTCTCGAAGATAAACCCGAAAAGGACAAAAGCGACAATGATGAGGCCCGCATCCTTGAGGAGGCCCAGGGTGTCCCTCTGGCGCCTCTGATTAAGTTCATCCTCAAAGATAACCTTGAGCTTGCCTTCGTTTGCGGCGACAACCTCTTCCCAGACCACCTCTTGGAAAACAAGCGGACCATCTCCTGCCGGGCATGAACCGAGGATCCTGGCGACCTCAGACGAGAATTCTTTTCTGAGACCCTTCTGCAATGCCGAAGAATATCCTGCCTTGCAGTTCCCGATACCATGGACAATAAGGATCTTGAGCGGGGTCATCGTCCGAGGGATGTCCGGCTGTGGGTTTGCCTGTTGGACAGGCAAACCCACAGCAGAACCATCTTGGAAGTTTATCTCATGAACTTATCCAGCATCTTGCCGGCCCAGGCCCTTCCACCCAGCCCAAAAGCCAGGATAAAAGCCAGGCAAAGCGTCAAAAAGCCGGTGCCAACGACGCCGAAAATGATGGTCTCCGGCACGCCGATATGTATCAAACAGGCGAGAATGGTGAACGCCAAAATAATTCCCCTGGTCCATACGGCATACACCTCGGGCTTCTCCACCTTGAGCTGTTGGGCAAAGACCCGGATCATCTTTGAACAAACCAGGGCCAGAAACATCCCCAGGCCGAAGATAACCAAAACTGTGATGACCATCAGCGTGAAGTGAAAGAGCTGGTTCAGCCCGGATGACGCGATCCTCAGGCGCAGCTGGTCGAGACTGAGGACAAAACTGGAGAACATGGCGATCCAGAAAACAAGCAGCCCGACCCAGTGGTGCGGCGCGATCTTTTCCCCACTGCCCCACAAACCCGTCATGCCCGTTTTTTGCGCGAACGCGTCGAACCCGATGGCCTTGAGAAACCCCATCACAATGAGCTGCAGGACCCTGCCGACCACCCATCCTGTGACCAGGATGCAAACAGCCAGAAGCACATCGGGGATGAACGCCATCACGTCCGACAAGAATTTTCTCAGAGGATCGACGACCAGCTTCTGCCAGTTCCAAACCGGAAGGCAAGCCCCGGATGGGTCCGGCGCCATTCCATACACGCAGGAAAAACCTATGCTCGACAACAAACGTTTCATCACAACCTCCCTTTCTTGCAACACCCTTCCATCATTCTCTCCTGGATCCACGATCAGTTGTGCGGATAACCCACGGTCTGCGCCAGGATGATCGTTTGAGACGGACGCAGCTTCATCGCCTTGGTCAACGTCAGTTTGTTGATCCAACCGCGCACAACGGTGGAAAGGCCGGCCGACGCGCAGAAAAGATACACATTTTCACTGATGTATCCCGTATCCGTCGCCGCGTAGAAATCTTTTTGTTCGCCTGTCATGCCTTCCATCTTGCGGTGGTCGGCGACAAAGATAAGGTTCACGGGCGCGTCCTTGACAAAGGCCTGGTCGCCTGTCACGGCCCTGATATCCACCGGCAGGACGGGCAGAAGCGCGTGGGCCTTGGCATCATACAAAAACAGGCCGTCTTTGACGGCCACATAAATATCGATCTCCTGCCTGTCCATCGCTGTAGGCGCCGTGCGGCCGCCCGTATCGGGACGGTTGACGCCGGCCGCCGCCCAAAGAAGGTCCGAGAGGGTCTGCAGGGAAAGCTCCTTGGTGCTGAATTCCCTTTGGCTCTGCCTTTGCTTCAAGGCCCGCATCAGGGGCATCCCGCCGTCCGTCTGCGGCGGCGGCAGTTTGATCTCTCCGTAATCAAGCGCCTGCGCCGGCGCAATAACAGAAAACAGCATCATCACGCTTAAAACAAAAACAAGAACCCTCATGGCCGTCCCCTCCCTGGCGCCGTTCAAGGCGCGGCTGTGAACTGTTCTTTGACCTTCCGGCGCGTAAAAAAGAAAATGAATATTCCGCTTAAGACAAAGACCGCCAGGTTCATGGCAACAACGAAATCGAAGGCGGCCGTCGCGGCCATCTCGACATCGAGCGCAGGCGCGCCCTGCGGCATCTGGGAGGCCGTCATGGCGCGAACATACTGGTGGACGCTGTTAAAAGATAATATGAACGCCGGCAGGCCCACGAGGATGTCTGCCGCGTTGATGAAGACGCCCATCCTCCTTGCGGCCTCTTTCAGTTTCAACAGGCCGATGCCGGCGATGATGCCGACCGCGGAGGAAAAAAACGAATAACTGATAAGGAAAGCGATGACGGCGGCGGGAAAAGACGCATAATACACAAAGAAGTAATTGATGTCGAGCGCCGACAGGAGCGTAAAAATATTAACGACGATCATGAGCCACGCGAACAACAACACGCCTTTTGATCTTTTCATTGATTTTTCCTTGATTTTGCTTGCCCCGTCGCGAAGCTATGCGGGGCATAACAGGGTAATTTTTCCTCACAAAATCAACCCTGCGCCTGCGCAGAAAATTCGCGCCGGATGGCCGTCCTGGCCGGCTGCGCCAGACCGACGGCCTAACCCTGGCGCAAATTTGCAAGCGTTTAGGCGAAGGGTAAAAACCTATTTCTTGACGACCCTGAACGTGCCACAGGCCGGATCGCTGAAAAGGGGGCCTGCGTCCACCTGTACCACAGACCAGGTATAGCTCTCCCCGTCCTTGAAATAATTGATGGAGATGGCGATCGCAGCCGTCAATGCCGACACCTCTCTGGCATATAGCTGCCTCACCGGGGTCATCTCGTATCCCCTGTAGAGACGGAACACATAATACCATACCCGATAGGGGCTTGTCTTGGGTTCCCAGCGGAATTCGACAAACTGCTTGCCGCTGATATCGACGATGGGCAACGTCGGCTCAAGCAAAGTCGGCTGCGGCGCGAGGGCAGTTTGTCCGGGCAGCTTCGCCGTATGGCGGATAACGGCCGGGGCCGGCCCTTCGGCCTGCCCGGCGCCGCAGGGAACCGGGGAAACAAAGAACAGCGCCACAACACAGCAAACGGACAAAAAATAACGTATCGTTCTTATCATCTCGTCACTGACCGAAAACATAAACGGCAACTTTTTATGTTTTCCACGATGAAACGCCGGAACTCCGGCGTCCGGTACAGGTCTTCCAGCGGCCTGTCGATCCGGTGCGGATTCAAGATATTTTTCCTGCAGGGAAAGACCTTGCCGTCCCCGTTGATATAGAGCTTGTTCAAAAGATAAAGGCAGCGGCCGTCTTTGTCGCGCAGCACATCCGAACAACGCACAAACCGGTAATCGAGGCCGCCCAAGCGCGCCCGACCGAGCGCGCGCATCATGCCGCGAACACCTTCATCGCTCGCGTCCAGGGCCCTCAGGCTCCGCCGGACAGGTTCCAGCGCCAGGAGCCTCCACTCCCGGACCCCCATCCGGGACAAGAACTTTCCCAAAGAGACCATGTGGCCGGCATTGGATTTCATAACGACGGTCGAGATGCACGGCCGGATATTCCTGTAGCTGTCTTTCATCAGGGTCAGTCCGCGCCGGATGGCCTCAAAATGCCCGGGCACGCCCGTGATCCGGTCATGGTTCCCGCCCAGGTCATGGAGCGAGATCACAAGGCAGACCTTTTTCAACGCATCAAGCTTCTTTAAGATCCGCGGCGCCAGAAAACATCCGTTCGTGAAAACTTCGATGTCGAAATTCTTTTTGCGGCACATCTCGACGGTCTTCAAAAGCTCGCCCGCTTCCAGGAACGGCTCTCCGCCGATCAGGGTGACGCGCGCCACAGACGGCCAGCTCAAAAAAGACAGCGTCTTACGCAAAGCCTGAAAACACGAACGCCCCCCGGGCTCATAGTCTTGCCGCAAGGCGCACATCACGCAATGCGCATTACAGCCGATATTGAGGTGGACCAGGACGTTCAGGCCCTGCGGGGGCAGCCCCTGACGGATGCGCCCGGCGTTGGCCCGCGCCTTCCGGAGATCGCCGTTCCGGTCTTCGATGCGGCGCTTTTGTGCTGATCGATCGAACATTCTATTCCTGCGCGATCCTGCAGCCCATTGCAACGGCTTTTTCGCGCGCGGCCGCCTGCGTTTTGACGTCGCCCGACTCCCCCGCATTGGGAACAAGAAGAGATTCAAAGCCCATCCCGGAATAATCCGCCGTCAGGACGAACGGCTTTTCCATGGCATCCAGGCCTATGTCTTCGTAGGCGCTGGCGATCAGAACGAGCTTTTTCCCTTTGAGCGGGGTCGTCATGGTCCCGGCCTCGTTGTCCCACTTATAGAGGGAAAACATGCGGTCCATGACGAGTTTGAGCTGGGCGCTCACCCCATAGAAATACAAGGGCGATGCCATGACGATCACGTCGGCCTCAGCCATCTTGGCCAGGACAGGCGATGCCTCGTCCTTGATGACGCAGGCATACTCTTTGATCGTCTGGCACCTGCGACAGGACGTGCATCCCGTGGCTTTATATTTGAGGAAAGCGGTGGCGACGATATCCACAGCCGCGCCTTTTGACGTCGCCCCTTCCACGAACCAGTTCACAAGCGTACTTGTATTGCCGTCCTTCACAGGACTGGCGGAGAGGATAAGGATCTTTTTCATCAGAAACGTCCTCGCGGCGTCACTTCGCCAGCTTGCGCCAGCCGATATAGATCAGGACAATAAACGCCAGCAAAAGAGATACGAATCGCGCGCCGTCCGGCAACTCCGACCAGTAGTTGCAATAGCCGTCCAGGACGCTGAAGATGCCGCCGAACATCAGGCCCGTGCCTATGGCCTGGATCGTTACCAGCGAACCGACGATGATCGCCATGATCCCGAGGGGAGCGGCGATAGAAAAGAGCGCTCTCTGGAACCTTTTCTGGTCGTATCTCCAGGCGTCTTCCTGTTTCTGCCTTTTGGCCGAGGCCTGCTGCTTCTCAGCCTGGGTCATATTCTGGCGGTTCATCTGCATCGCTTCATCCATGCGATGATAATCCTGCCACCGGGGTTCCGGCACGAACGTCGCCACCCCATAGTGGATCATCATCGGAAAGATGACCGCGATCCCAAACCCCAACGCGAACTTCTTGGCTAACATATGACCCTCCTTAATCCCACCTCTGGTGGGATTAACTCCTCGCGTATCTTGAGAATTTATAGCTGCCCGCCTGAACTCTGTGAAGGCTGGTCGCAGACATAAATTGTCAAGATGCAAACGCGAGGAGTAACGCTGATTTTCTTATTTGTTCGCCCTGGCGAAAATTTCCAAGTGATTAAGCGAGGGGTCAGCATTTATCCCCTGTTCCCCGCCTCTGGCGGGATTGGGCCCTTCGCTTATCGGAATTGCGAAGGCCTACCCCCTTTGTGGGGTTAACTCCGCAGCCTGCGCAGATCAATTTTACGAGCGCCTCTGGCGTACGCGAGTAAAATTGACAAGCGATTAGGCAAGGAGTCAAGTTAACATCCCTGTTTTCTCCCTCCTGACGAAAAATTCACTCCTTTCCCCCCTCCTTCACCACCTTAAATGAATTGTATGCCGCATCGCTCTTGTTGTCAAAATAAAGCTGGCGCAGGGTCCAGGTGTAGACCTCTCCGTCCTCGAACATGTCCGCCTTCAGGACCACATGATAGACATTCGGCCCGACCTGCTCTTGATAGATCTCGTCCTGGGCGTATGTCCGGCGCCCTTTATACAGCCGGAAATCATACCCCTGTCTTTTATACACCCTGCCCTCAAACGGGCTCCACTTGAATTCCAGGGTTCCTTCGCCCGTCAGATCCACGGTCTCGCCAACAGGCGACAACAGCATCGGCTCCGGCACATCATCCGTCCCGAAGACGCCGCCTGTCCCGATGCCGAATTCCATATCGCCGCTCACCCTGCCCGCCTCAACCCAAAGCGGCAAAAACAGCAGCGCGCATATCCATGCAAAAAATACCGTCCTCATCGAACTCTCTACTTGGACAGGTCGCCCATCTCGCACTGGACCTGCATCCTGCCCCAGTTAAAAACAACAAGGGCCCTTTTGCTCGTGCCGAGCTGGTAATAAAACGGCTTAAGGATATACGCCAAGAGGACTTCGCCGTCCCTCGTCTTGAAATATTTGAAATCGGAGGTGTCGATCCTGCCGATGGCGACACGCTCTTTTTCCCCGGAATAATGCGCCCGGCCCCGGTCGATAGATAACAACTTATGGATATCCACGTAAGCGGGCTCGATAAAGTTGACGGCGCGCATCTCGCCTTTGATGTCGCGAAAGACGATATAGCCGGCAACAGCGCCGTTGTCATAAAACAGCGACATCGTCAGCGACGCGACGGCGTCGGGGCCGATAGCGCCCCTTTCGCCGGTGACGCCCGCCACGATATTCTCCGGCGTATGGACCGCCGCGACATCCGTCCCCGGGACTTCGGCATCAGGAACGGCATCGGCGAGGTTCTTGATCCAGGTCTTCCCGTCCTCTTTGACGGTCACAGATTCGCTGTCAATGGCCACGACCTCGATGTCCCCGATCTTGTCGCCGACCTTGACCATCTCGCCGTTGACAATGGCCACGGACTCGCCGTTCTTCTCAAGGACGATGCCCGTCACCTCGACGTCCGACGCGCCGTAAGCAGCGCTCAAAAAAGAAAAACACGCGCAGGCCGTCCAAACGATCCCTGTCATTTTCAAACTGTTCCTTTTTTGTCCGGTGGTCTTATGCATAAAACGTCACTTCTCCGGCAACGGATCCACAGGCCCGGCCGGCGGCCGGTCCTCGCCGGCGTGCTCGACCTTGTGCATGCTCAGGTCGGCGTTGGTCTTGAGCAATAAAAAGAGAACAAGGACGGCTTTTTCGGCGAGCTCATTGCGGAACAAAAGCATGAAAAATCCGCCGAAGATGATGGTCAGATGCATCGGGACGATCCGCAGATAAGGAAAGAACATCAGGCGGCCGAGGTCCATATCCCGGTTTTTCTTGCGGGAGTGCTGCTGGAAAGAAAAAAGGTGGTGCGCGAAAAACAACCCCAGGCTCAGCCAGATCCAACCCCACTCCGCAACAGCGGGCCTGCCGATGAACTGGAAGTAGCCGAAATTGAACAAACCGTAGTGAAGGGTAAAAAAACCCGCCAGGAAATACGTGACCACCGGCGGGACCTCGACATCGGGCTGGCGCGGGGTGTCGACCCTGCGGACCCCCAGGATGCGGATGACGTTAAAAAACCCGATGATGATGTTCTGGCCGCAGTAGATGAAGAGGATCGTCTTGAGCGGCCAGTTCTCAACCAGGGCCAGGACCAGCGTCCCCAGGTTCGACAGGACGAGGCTGCGGGCCGTCGCGTCCGCGCGCACCAGCGCCACGGACTCGCGCCATCCCAAGAACGGCTTGCCCATGGCCTGCGCAAAAAGGACCTGCTGGTTTGTTTTCATGGCCGCCTGCTCAAGCAATACTCTGGCGAAGAACGTCTGTGACCGCCTGGAGGTCCCGGTAGAACATCTCCATGCGCCGCAAAGGAATGACGGCGCCGCGGCGATAGAAAATGAAGCGGTTGCCGCGTGTCTCCAAGGTATACGGCTTCCTGAAAGAAAGGAATTTGTCAAAAAAATCCCGGCGGAACTTCGGCACGGGCATGTCCTTTTTCACTATGATAACATATCTTTTGAGGAATTCCTGCGGTATGTTGTCCTTCACAACGATGTCTCTTGAAAACAACAACGCGATGCGCCAATAAAGGGTCCTGGGCGAAATGAAAAACTGCGACAGGGCCGCGCCCGCCGCGTCCCCGAAGCCCATGGTCTGGAACAGAAAACGCGGCATGCCGAAGGCAAAGCGGCTGCCGTTATAATCGAACATCTTCAGCCGCACGCCGTCTTTGGAACAGCTCATGACGTAATAAAGCCTGGGAAAGACCTTGCCGAGGCCGGAAAAAGAAAAGACCCTGAGGTCGTGCTCAAGGGCGTCGTCATGGCCTTCCTGGAGCGAAAGACCAAGCTTTTTTGCCAGGGCCGCCAAGGGGTTGCCGCCCTTATACCGGGCGAAAAACCGCGCAATAAGCAAAATAACAAAGACCCCGATGGCAACCGGGATATATTTTTGGATGTCCGCCGGCACTTCTATCGGCCCCATATCCTCTCACTATGTTGCAAAACTACAAAACCCGCAAACCCGCTTACCCGTCAACTCGCCAACCCGTTAACCCGTATTTAAATCCGCCCCTCTTCCATGTCTTGAGCGCGCTCTATCTCTTTCTGGGCCGCGGTATCAAGCTGTTTCTTGATGCTGTCGAGGCCGGTTGAAGGGTTCGACGTATCGAAGGCCTGCGTCTGCGCAGGCGCAGCCTCCGTGATCTGATCGCTCACCTGCGGCTTGGGCGGCGCCACATACGCCCGGAACCCCACGAAAGCCAGCAAGCACACGATCATTGCCGCAACGATCAAGCCGATCAAGCCCATAGAAAACCCCTGGATATGCGATCAATCGCCGGAGGGATACGGCGCAAGGTCAACGATCTCCTCGACGTCCATCTCGATCAGGTATTCCGGCTTCGGCAAAAGGGCCTCCGGATGCAACGCGTGCCCTTTTTCTCCGTGGATATTTTTGATCAGGCGCTTGGTCAGGCGGCTTGTGATCCGCTCTTCCCAGGCATGCGCCAGGCGTGGGTTCATCTCTTCGCGCGCGACGATCCGGGCCTTGCCTTTCAGGCAGTATCCGGCAAACTTGTGCTCGTCAACGGCCGTGACGCTGACCAAAGGGTTAGCTTCCAGATTTTTGCGCGTCCTGGCATGGAAGAGGTCCAGCAAAAACACGCGGCCTTCCTCGTCGATCTCGACGATGCCTTTGCAGGAATTATGCGGGTAGCCGGCAGGGTCGATCGTCGAGACGACCACAAAGCCCTGATTTTGCAAAAAATGGACCACGTCCTTATTGAGCTTCATCATTTTTTATCTCGGGATAGAAAATACGGCCGCCTTTTTTCCTGGCCCAGGGGGTCATCCTGTGCGGCCTGGCATTGGTTGAGGAGTAGATATGCTCCACAACCTGGCCGCGGGCAGCGAGCGCGTCGCTGATCAAAGACCGGTGGCAGCGCCACGGCACGCTCTCGGCGCACATGAAGGCAACGGTCCTGCCTTTAGCCAGCCTCATCAATCGTTCCAGCGCCCGGCCAAAACCTTTTGTCTGCATATAATCGGCAAACCCCCTGAACGACGCATTTCGCCACGCGCCGTTGATAGAGTCCTTTTCGGGATGGCGCAGCCCTCCCAGCGTCGGCATGTGGAGATAACTTATCTTAAATGGTTTCAAGGCCTCAGGCAATGTATCTTTATTGAACTGCGGATTATGCCTGGAGCGCGGGACCGTCCTGACATCCACGAGCTTGCGGACGCCGAAAGCCTGAAGGGCCTGGCCGAATTCTTCCAGAGAGCGCGTCCCGTGGCCGATGGTAAAGATCTTGTCAGGCATAGAAGAACGGTCCTAAACCAACCCCTTGAACCTGAGCCCTTTATAGACCACCAAATGGTCCTGTTCCTGTATCAGCGGTCTCTTCCTGCTCCAAAAATTTTTGTAAATAAATTCCGTGATCTCCTCTCTCTGCCGCAGGCCGTAGCGGTGCACCTGCGGATAAAGGAGGATCATCCACACCCCGGCCATGAACTTTTCAAAATCGTCGACATAAAAATTGACGCGGTTGGTGCGCAGCCATACCTGCGCATCTTTAAAGGCCGGCCGCTTCTGCAGGTCTTTCCTGAACCGGCGCAGGTCCTGGTCGTTGGTCGCGCCGAAGAATTTTCCGGCAAAATGGTTATAAAGCCAGGTCGTGCTGGATGGGCTTGCGCTCTTTGAGCTCATCAGCACGGCGTGTATGGCCGCGCAAGGCGCCAGAAAGTTACGGTACAGGTTCTCAAAAAGCCCCAGCCAGCAGCATTGCTGGCAATAATAAAGCGAGTGGTGCAGGGTGACCAGATGGACCCGTTTTTGCCTCAGCTTGTCCTTGAAAAAGGCCTTTGAGTTTTGCGGGTCTGAAAATATCTTGTTGTAATCGCACTTGATGGTCACAACGTGGTCCGTGCGCTGGCGCCTGATCCGCTCCCTGACAACGCCGAGAGCGCAGTCGTTGATATCCAGAAGATACAGGCCTGCCCGAAAGGCCGTCTCCAGGATCCTGAACTGCGGCTCATCGCTTGAGCCTATCGAGAGCGCGCGCAGCTTTGTCTCCAGGGGCATGGCCTTGTCCAGGGTGCGTATGACGCGGGCGAGCTCCTCTCCTATGTCGACCTTGTCATGGCTGTAACGCGACCAGATCTTGTCCTGATCGCAGATATTCTGGTGCGACACATGGACGCCTTTTTCGATCAATCTTTTATACGACATGGGGTCCCGTCTTTGTCCCTTCTCACTCGTTAAGGCTTTTATGCGGCCCTGAAAGCACCTGATACAGGATGGCAGCGGCCGAATCCAGATAGCTGAACCCTTCCTGAAAGCCCTCGGTGATCTTGTTGCCGAATATATTCAGGAGGTCGAGCTTCAGCTCGCTCCTCTGGACGGAATTAAAGACCAGGTAAGACTTCTTGCCTTCCTTGTCCGCTTCCGGCTTGATCATGACATGCGTCACCATCACGGAACAGGACGTCAGCATATAATAGATCTCTTCCGTCTTGGCCTCCAGGTCGCTTTGCCGTTTCATGAAGACGACCTGATAATCGTCGAAATTTTTGACGACTTCCGGGGAATAGAGGTCTTCGAACAGCTTGAGCCGCTCGTCCATGTTCCCGGCCAGAAGCTCATAGACACTGACGATCTGGGCCGCTGTCGTCGCGACCATCTCGTCTTTCGAGGTCATGTACTTCTCCATCAGGCATTTGGCGGAAAGGATATCGCTCTTGGCTTTCTTGGCAAAGGCCATCCTCTGGATACCGTCGCCGACCACGTCTTTGCCGCCGTTCTTCGGCAGCGCGGCGGCCGCTGTTTCAATGCCTTTCAGGTCGCTGAGGGCCAGGATGTAGTCTTTGGCAAAAGCAAAGCGTTCGTCATACGACGGCGCCGGCCCTGCCGCGCACAAAGCAGGCAGCCACAACAACAAGCCCAAGAACACGATCAATCTTTTCATTTTTCTCCGAATCGTTAAAAGAAAAACCAGCCTTCTGCCGGAACTTTAATTATAGCAGAGGGTTGGCTTTAAGGATTTTATTTCTTTATCACGCGAAAAGTATGGGACACGGCGTCGCTGAACAAAAGCTTTTGCGCGTTATTGACCTGCTTGACATACCAGGTGTAGGTCCCGCCGTCCCTGAAAAGATCGGTTGGCAACTCGATCTCCGTATGCAAACTGGAAACCTCTTCTGCATAGACGGCATCCTTTTGGCACATGTCCTGTTCCTTGTAAATGCGAAAAAGGTAACAATAAACATCGTAGGGCGTATGCGCCGGCTTCCAGCTGAACTTCACGGACTTTTGCCCGCTGATATCCATTGTCTCGCCCACAGGAGAGACCAACGTCGGGCTTGGCACGCGGAAGACCACGACATTGGCCGGCTGAGAAGGCTGTCCCTGCGCCGAGGTCGAAGCGGTCTTCTCCTGCGCCGCCACCCCTGCGCTCAACAGAAAAACCATCACCGAAGCTAAAATATAGGTTTTAGATTGCATGGTATGAAAGCTCTACATCGTTATTTTTCCGACAAAGACACCGGCACCAGGCCTTTGACAAAGCCGGTCTTCTTGTCGAACTCAAAACGATACAACCCCGGAGGCAGTGGCTCAGCCTGCAGCGACACCCCCTGGGCCTTCATCGCGATGCCGCTGACAGATGTCGCCAACCCTGACATGGCATTGATCGTCTCCGGAATTTTGGAATCCCGGCTGTCGCCGAACTTGGTCAACTGCCAGCCGTCGGCAAGATCAAATGTAGCATTGACCGTGCCTAGCCCCGAATGGACCTTGATGACGTATTCTTCATCCATCTTGGGGAGATAGACGACCCTGCTGTCCACTTTTCCATCGGCGCTGCTGACGACCAACAGATACGGCCACGGCCTGTAGAAATAAACTCCCCCCGTCCCGGCGTTCTTGTCCGTCACCTTCGCGACCTCAATACCGGCGCAACCTGCCGTCGCCAAAAGGATTCCTGCGACCACCAACCAAAGGTCTTTTTTCATTACTCCCCCCCCCATAGATTTTTGACATCTATTCTTTATCTAATCTCGAGACGGCATAATTAGCCAGTTTGCAGCAATACAAATCACAAGCGTGATGCTGTATCCCAAGCCCAATCCTCCAAAAATTAAAATAACGATATCTGGCGTCGATAAAACCGGGATTAGGGATCAACCTTAAATCCCTGAAATCATTGCGGCAAGGCGTCAGATAGCGCTGATCACCGTGATGAGCGTAAAACCCCCGCTCGCTGAAAAAATGCTCCAAAATATTGTAGGATTTAAAAAAACTGACCCAGTAGATTAACTCGATGATGAAAGGAAACGGCACCCGAGGGACCAAATCGTTGGCATTCACAATGCGATAAATGGGAGGCTTTATCGTGTCTCCAAGCTCGCTGTTTCCCACCCGTGGACTTCCGAAGGTGTAGCAGGCGGCGATGTTGTCCGAGCTTAGATATTTCGCCGCCACGAGAGCCAGAGCCCCGCCTAAAGAATGCCCTGTAATGTAGATGGCGAAATTTTCTCTCTCCAGATTGCACACCTCCTCTTCTACTTTTTTCTGGATGCATGCAAAAGCCCGCTGAAAACCATTATGGATCTTGGCCCCCTTCCCGGCCCTATAAAACCTGAAATCCAGATCAGTAAAAATATCCTGCCATTTCTTTATCTCGGTCCCTCTAAATGCCAATACGGCGACCTTATCCTGTTCCCTTCTTGCCAAAAATCCTTGAGTTTCGTTTTCGCTGAAAGGACGAGTGAGCCTAAATCCGAGTTCGCCAAGATGCATTTCCAACTTCTCTCGGATCTTTTCCGAATTCTCAAATTCAAGATATGCAAGACTGGACATCTCTGCCAGAAGCCAGGCCATCCTGTCGCTATACGCAGCCCGCATAGTAGGAGGTTCCAACAATGTAACTCTTTTTGTCGGCATCTCTCCCCTCCATTTTTAAACCCCGCCATAGTTAAGGTCTCGCTTCGCAAAATGAGACCTTGCGTGGCTCAAAATTGGGTTTGGCACACTTTTTAGGCGTTAATCTTATTTTTAAGTGCGCTAAATTCTTCCTTGCTGACATATTTTGTTTCCAAAACATTACCTTTCTTATCCAGCTTGCTGATGACATAGTTCGATGGCAGCTTTGCTGCACAAACAGCGGGATCTATAAGAGGAGTGCCTTCTACCACATACGAAACCTCACCATAAATATACGGGATCCAAAATGCCTTCTGAGTAATAACGCCGTCAAGCAAAGCAATGGCGCCGGGAACGCTTTCGATGGCTTTATCAATGGCTTCCTTTATATTCGGAGTGCCGGTAGGAATGAAAATTATTATCGAATACTTGTCTTCTCCTTCTACTCTTGAGGCCCCTCTTTTAAAATCAGCACCCCTTGCCAAATCAATATTCTTAGTTGAAATAATAGTAAAATCTGTCAACCGCGTAGCGCATCCAACAACAGAAATTGCCACCAAAAAAACAAGCAATGAAACAATGGCTTTCTTACCCATGCCTAGCCTCCTTTTTGAATTGCTAACATTAAATTCAATAAAACTCTGTGTTCTTATCCAGAGTCAAGCTCTCCAGAGCTCGGCTCTTTTTAGGCCTCAAACCGAACTGGCCGCAAAATGCGACCGGTTCCATCAGAAATCTAATTATGACAAGGGGTTATTGGTACCCGGTACTAAACTTTGTCTAACCATTGATTCGTTTCAGGAGGAACCCCTTCTATACACTTTCTATTTTTTCTCTATCTTCTATTTTTTTAACCTCTTCATCACTTCAGATACAATTAAATTTATATGCTGTTCTATTGCTTTTTTGACTTCGTCTTTTATCTCTTCTTGGTTTGCTATAATTTTCATTTCCCCTCCCGCTTAAACCATTGAATCTTAATCGAAGCCGAGCTTCGATCAAATCTCAATGAACAATAATTATATAAAAAATTTATAAATCAAAAATTGCCACAAAAAAAGTTAATGAAACCTTCGTAATAGCCATGAATCAGCAACCATTTTTCTAACAAGAAGCCACCTGTTAAACCGAAAAATAAAGAATTGATATTTCCTATCAAAAAGGCATTGGTTCTTTCCCCTCTCTCAATCAACTGCTTCTCGCTCATCGCAGAAGAAGGAAGGATTAACCTATGAGCAATTTTGATACCAAAATATATACCAATAAAAGTATATTGCTCCATAACATAACAAAAAATATAAATAAATCTTTCAATATTCCCTAAGGTCGGCGTTAAACGTTGCCGTTTCCTTGGCATACCAATATAAAGCCATAAATTATCCGCCAAATCCTTGATAAAATAGTGTGCTAAAACCAGATAGACAAAAATTAAAATCAAATAAAAACTAGATTTCATTAAAAAATTAAAAATAAAAAATATAATAATAACGCCAATTATTTTTGTAAAAATATCAATACAAAAATTCAATATCGTTCTTTCTCGGCTTTTGTTATAAACTTTATCGATCTGCATCTTTGCACAATTAATTATACGTTTTTTCTTTAACGATAACTTATATTTTTGCAAAATAATCATTTCAAACTCTTAAATTTTTTTCTAACAAATCTTTCAATGTAGAAATAAGCAATCTAAACTCACTAGAGCGATCAGAATAGAGATGCATTCCCGAGACAATTCAGGTCTGGCCTGTTTTTGTTCCATGAATCTATTTAAGAAATAGCTTTGATAGAATTATTAGCAGAGCACCACCTATTGCCCCAAAGATACCCGCAACCCAATTTGCTGTAGCATGCATGTCTTTTCGTGAACTTCGCAATAACATCCAAAATAATAAAGGAAAAAATAACAAAGTAAATTTCCATTTAAACCCGTCACAGATAGCTACTAA
>DISM01000001.1 GCA_002421805.1 Candidatus Omnitrophica bacterium UBA6210 | reverse complement strand
CCTGGGCGATCGAGGCCACAGGCTGCTGGACCACCGGCTGGGCAATGCCGAGCTTCTTGTAGAGCTCTGAAAGGGCCTGCTCGCTGGCTGTGATGCTGGTCTGGATCTGGCCCCTCTGGGAGGTCAGGTCGGCGATCGTCTGCTGGAGCTTCTGGGATTCGAGCTTGGAGGCGTCGGCGGCGGTAGTGTCCGTCGTTGCGGGAGCTTCCGGCGCTTTGTCCGCGCCCAAAACCATCGGCTGATCAACGCCGTTATTGATGACAAATGCGCTGTGCTCGCCAGCCGGCGTCGTGCTGAACAAATGATCGAAGAGGGCCACCTTCAAGCCGGGCACGATCATGCGGCCTGTGGCAGGATTAAAGAGCACCTGCTTAAGCTGTTCCGGCGTCAATTCAGCCAAAGCCCCCTGGTTATAGGTATATCTATCTGAGTATTTCTCTTTCTCGTCCTGCGTCTTCGGCAGATGGGAAACATTGACGCCTGTCGGCAATTCCTGGATGCTCGAATACGGATAGATCTGGCGCGTGCGCAAGTCGATCTCGCAGCCGTAGCCGTTCAAGGCCTGCAGGTAAGCAACGCTTCTGCGCATATCGGCCATACCGGAGATCCTCTGGAAACCGTCTTGCGGCATCCACGGCCTACCCGGAGTATTCTCCAGGAATGTTTGTGTTTCAAACTTATTCGTGCCATTCTCAAAATCAGCCTTGGAATAATACATGTTCGCTTCAGACAATAGCGTCGTGACGACATTGCCTTCGATATAGGCGAACGGCGTCATGGCGCCCGCCTTATCGGCCTTGTAGCCGCTGTTCGCCGCATAGCGCGCATCAAACGTGACCCTTCTGTCCTTGGCGAGCGTCTCCTGCGCGTCGCCTCTAACGATCGTTGTTCCGGCAGGCAGAATGACTGTCTCGGGCAGGCTCGCCACAAAATTCCTGCGGTAGATCCTCTGGACAACGCCCTGACGTTCGACCCAGTATTCGAAGTTCGGATCCGTGTTGGTCAAGGCCTCGACCATGGCCTGCTTCTGGCGCAGGCTGAAGATGACGACGCCTGAATACTTCTGAGGCGTTTCTCCCTTGAAGACAAACTTCAGCGCGTAATTGATGAATTCATTTAAGCCCTCGCCGGGGTTGGTGAGGTTCATGTATTCCTTGGAGCCCTGGGGCACAACAGTGTTCGTCTGCAGGTTGATCTGCGGGAAGTATTGGAACTCGCCGAACTCCGTATTCAACGCCCTCAGGCCAAGCGCGCCGACATGCGCGTCAGGCAGCGGCAGGCCGAGGAATTTATGCTTGAAGTTGAGGCCGGCATTTGCGCGCACGATCTTCAAATCTAAGCCGACCTTCGGGCCCTGCTCCTGGAAGCTGAGGTTGGGCTTGCCGTCCTTGAAGCCGATCTTGAAGAAGAGAAGATGCAGGCCTGCGAAATTCTCATCCGTCCAATCAGGAACGATGACGCCGCCGTCGCCGTTAAAGAGCTTCTCGGTGTTGGGCTGCTGGATAATATCAGAAAGGGCATCAATGGCTGCGATGCCGGCGAGCGTATAGCCGCCTGCGCCGTTGATGGTCCCATTGACCACGCCATAACCGATGTTGGCGAATGTGGTGAGCGACTCAGCCTTGCCGCCGAACTTCAAGCCCAGGTTCATGGGCCCGATCTGCCCGAAGTTTGCCAGGGCATTGTGCGCCTGGGTCTCCAGGCTCAGGTAAACGCTCAACAACTCATCCTTCTGCATGACCTTGGGGTCTTTGAGGACCTGCTGGATCTTATCGTTCAATGTCGCAAGATCCTGACGGGCTTTGTCGATATCCTGCTGCAGCCTGCTGATCGCCGCCAGGGTCTTGGCCGGATCGATCGCCTGTTCCGGAGTCGCCTGCATCGAGGCCAGAAGGCTGATCTCTTGTTTAAGCTTATTGCGGGCCGCGATCAACCTGGAGAGAGCTTCGTCTAATTCAGCCTGCGCCTTGCGCGCGGAATAAGATTCCTGCAACCCCTGTGCTCTCAATTCAAGCTGGGCGATCTGTGTCTGCGTATCATCGAGCCTTTCCGCGGCCACAGATGAAGTTTCAGCTTGTTTGGCCAATCTGGCCGCTTCGGCCTTCAACTGCTCGATCTTGGCCTTCAAATTCTTTAAGGCCGCTTCATCGCCCGCCCAATTCGTCCTGTCGGGAACACCCGCAGCTTCAAGGGTGTTCGTCAGGCTCATCTCCTGTTCGAAATACCTCTTCTGGAGCTGGGCGTCGATATACTTCTGGTGGGCTGCGATAACGGCCTTGGTCTTTTCTTCGATGGCCTGCAGCAACCTGACCTTCTCGGCCTTGAGCGCTGCCAGTTCATTGCGGGCGCCGTCAAGCTGACCCGTGACCTGCGCCAATTCCTGTGTCGCCTTATCAAGCTGAGCCTTTGTCTCAGCGGCTTTGGCTTCAAGTGACTGCAAGGTCACAGGCAAGAGGTGGCCGGCGAACTTCTCACCCTGCGCCTGCATCCTCTGGGCAACGGCAGCGCCCCTGTTAAAGGCGCTCAGGAACTTATGCGGATCGCGGCTGACAACATCGTTAATGGTCGGATAAATATGAGAGGCACCGATCTCGGCGAAAACCATCTTGCCGATCTCGGAACCAAAGAAGCCGGCCATATTCAGGTTGCCGCCGTTAAGCGCTGTCTGGGCCGCTTGTCTGGCTTTTGCCTCATCCATGCCGTAGGCGCGGCCAAGGCCGAAGAGCGTCTGCTCCAACTGCGCCGGTGTCTGTAACTGCGGATTCAATCCCTTGGCGCGGCTGATATTGTCGAGGTGCCACTTGATAAGCGAAGATTCCGGAGCCTGCGGAGCGGCATGATGGAGCGAAGCCATCAGGACCGCAGCCTGCTCTTCGGACATATGGTCTGCGGAAATACCTAAAGTATTATTGATGCCCTGCCAATGCTGCGCAGCCTTGGCAAAATGCAGGTCGCTGGCTGCGCGGGCATGATTGGCATCAAAGGCAACATCGTCCCACGCGATGTTCTTGGCTGCCGGTGTCTGCGCCTGGTAGGCCTCGATAACAGGTTTTTCGATCTGATAGTTCCCAAGCGACATGGTCTGATAATCACCAATACCAAGATGCTTAGCGGCAAAAACAGATGCGGTTTCGTGGGCATCAGTCAATCCATAGCCTGTGTTGAAGACTGCGCCGGCGCCGATAACCAGGGTCAGACCGATAACTCCGACTACCTTTAAGGTATGCTTCTTATTTCTCCAACCAAAGGCCATGAGCAATGAAGAAAGCAAGGCAAGAATGCCCAGGCCGGCTGTCTCTTTGTTGAGACCGAGCCCTTTGCCGACCTCTGATTCATAATATCTTGTGCCGTCCAGAACACCCTGATTGTGCTGCTGATAAGCGCTCTGGAGCGCGGTCAAACTCTTGGTCTGCCAATCCTGGATCGCCGCCAGGGATGCATTGTGATCGCCTTGCGCCTGGGCGAGGACGGATTTCGCTTCAGCTTCCTTGACCTCAAGTTCTTCGATCGCCTTCATGACCGGAGGCATCTTGGCATCGACGCCGAGCGATTGGTTCTCAAGCGCCGTGCGTTCGGCCTCAAGCGCATTCATATTGGCCTGCGCGGCCTGCAGGGCGGCTGTGGCAGCCTTGAACTCCGTTCCGAGCTTGATGATCTGGGCGCGGTCCGCATCCGATGTCGGCACGCCCCACGTCTTGGCCAAGGCGGCAACAACAAGTTTCGGCGTATGGTCTGCGTTAAAGAGGCCTCTGTATTCTTCGTTGACGAAATTATCGGCCGGCACGCCGCTGCGCACAAAACCGCCGGCATCCTGCACCTGCGGGTTGCCCGCTCTCTGCCAGTCATCCTTCAAGGTCGTGAACGTCACGCCGGAACAGATACTGCGATAAGCATCAGCCTGTCTCCAGATCTTGACATTGGCATCCGCCTGCATCTGTTCATCGACCTGACCGATCGCTGTCTGCATGCCCTTTACCTCGGCCTGCATCTGCGTTGTATTAAAGGAATCAGCGCCGACGCCGGCCAGATACATCGGCTTCGTAGACAACGCCTGCCATTCATCAAAGATGTTTGTGGCGCCGGTCATGCCGCCGAACGCCGCCAGGTCGCTGCCTCTATAGGCATTGATGCCCCAGAAATCAACAGAAGGCGTTGCCGCCAGGAACTCAGCTGTCGGCACTTCGCCGTGCACTGTCGTCACAGGCAGCTGACGCAGGCCGGAATGCTGCTGATAGAGGCTATGGATGGACTTGGCCGCCTTCTCAAGCGTCTGGGCCCACTTCATCTGGGCTTCCTGCATCAAGTCAGCCCTGACCTCGGGAGAGATGGCGCTGGGAACCGTCACAAAAAGTTCAGGATGGAGATTGTATTCATTGCCGAGCGACCAGGCGAGCACAGCCGGATGGTTGGCAAACCTGTGGATGTAGGCGAGATAATAACCCGATGTCTCGGGGCTGGTGCCGATAATGTCGGTGAGGCTGAAGCCGACGATGACCTTGATATTGCGCTGCTGCAGGGCATCCAGCACCTGTTCGCTGACCGGCCTGTCTGTCCTGACGGTGTTGACGTTGAGCTGGACGAGCATGTCGAGGTCTTGCGCGCGGAAGTCCGTGCCGATGTTCACGCCGCGGACCTGGAAAGCATCCTTGCCGAGCATGATCGTACGACCATCGATCAACACAGGCAACGCCGGCGTAAGAGTCGCGTTCTGGGCAGAAACCAGTTGGTCTGCGGAAAGAGGTTTGTAGGGCGAGCCATTCAGGAGCGTGCCGTTCTTGTAAGCAGCGACATAATTCTTCGTCTCAGCGGGCATCTCGCCTTTGGCCACTCTGCTGATGCCGGCGTTGTAGGCCCACAGGACATTGTCAGCCGTAACAGCCAGGCCGCGGTTCTTGAGCATCGTGGGGATCTGCTTGGTCAGATACCACTTGCCGACCTGCAGGTTCTTGGCCACATCAAACATATCATCCCAGGAATGCTGGTTGTTCGGATGATTGGCGTTGTAATCATACAAAGCATCAGGCATGATCTGGGCAACGCCTCTGGCCCCCTTGGAGCTCACGGCAGAAGGATCGCCATTGGCCTCGACCTTCCTGACCCAATTCCACATCGCATTAAAATCAACACCGTCCTGGGCCGCAGGCGCCTTGACCTCAGGCATGGCCTTCGGGGCCAGCGGATACAGGCTCGGCGCCTTGTCCTTCTCGAGGGCCGGTGTCTGGAGCGCCGGCTGGGCATTCGTGGTCGCGGTATTTTCCCAATAGGTCTGACCTTGCGCCAAGCCGTAATCCGTATGGTGCGTGTTCTGCGCCAGCGCGGCACACCCGGCCGTCATGCTGGCCAAAATAACAACAGCCAATCCTAACGTCACAGCGCCCCTCATTAACGCGGCTGTCGCTGGAACCACAGGGGACTGTTCATCAGGATTATAGTTAGGACGCTGCTGCTTCAGAATAAGACGGGAAATAACCAGGTTGGCCCTCTCCATCACCTCTTTAGCTTCAATCTCTCTGAGAATTAAGCCTATCGTCTCATCAACCAATGCCCTATTCCTGCGGTCTAAGCCTTCAAGGCCTCTCAGCCCCCTGATGATCTTTTCTGCTTTCGTGCGGTTTGCAATATGATTAAAGACCGTCTTGCCTGCTTCATTCTTTAACCGGTATAGCTTGGCGGCCAAGAGGACCTGGGAGATGATAAACTCTTCCAATCCTCCCTTCAAAAGACTTGATTCCTTTTTAACGTTCGAGGTGATTTCGATAGGTTTGCGGGAAGATTTCTCGCCAACAGAGATGACAACCGTATGTTCGGAATCTATATCAACATCACCCAGGTCAGCTTCCTTAAATGTCCCGACAATCAATTTTGCGAACTCTTCATCTTCAAGACCCAGATCCGCCATCGCCTTTCTTAATCTCGCTTCATTTTGCAGGGCCTCCAACAGGGCCGCTCTCACTCTCTGTTTCGTGCGAGCATACTGCTGCTTCTGCTCTTCAGTAAGCATCCCAAGAGACGTTCCCTGGCGGCTGGCTTTGCCCATCGACTGTGTAATATCCTTGACGATATAATCTTCGAGGCCGCCGATCTCGCTCATGATCACGGAGGCCATATCGATATTGCCGATTTCTTCCTCGTTCAAGCCGCGTAAAGAAACGGAGAACGCGCCCTGGACCCGCGAAACGAAGAGTTCAAAGGCTTTATCAACGGCTTTCTTGATAATCTCAGCCGACAACTTGTCGATCTTTGTCTCGTATTCCCTGACCTTATCCTGAAGCCCCTCTTCCCGGTACTGTTCCAATTTCCTTCTCAGCCTTTCAATCTTCCTGGCCTGGGACGCGCCCTCGTCTTCGTGCCATGCTTTGAAGGACTCCGAGATATCACGGTTCCTTGCTTCTATATCAGAAACATCAAAGTAGTCTCTTACATCGTCATATGCCTGTTCTTCCAAAAGCTTCAACTGTGCCCGTTTTTCATTGATTCCTTCATGGTAATTCCTGGTCTTAAGCGAGTAGACCGCTCTTAACAACGCTTTATTCAAGCGGGAGTATTCCAAATCATTAAGCGGCCTACTAGACGCCTCAGCTCTTTCAAGCAGATCAAGTATTTCCGGAGATAAGTTCGATTTGTATGTGTCGACGTCGACCTGGGCGTGGAAATCCTTCGAGGCAAGGATGTCATTGAAGGCCTTTACAAGATTCTCATCGCTAACCTGATCCAGTGTTTCTGCCGTCGACGCAAGTTTTTCAAGCACGAAGGCGTCGCTCTTTCTGCCAGATTGCAGATCCTCGCGCAATTCCGGAACGCTCACATCGCCTACCGCTATTCCTTCATGAGAATCCTGAGACTTAAGCGAGTAGATCGCCGTTAACAACGCTTTATTCAAGCGGGAGTATTCCAAATCATTAAGCGGCATGGCCCGCTTGAGCAATTCAAGCGTCTTGAGCGACAAGCCAGGTTTGTATGTGCCAATGCCAACCTGGGCGTGGAAATCCTTCGAGGCAAGGATGTCATTGAAGGCCTTTACAAGATTCTCATCGCTAACCTGATCCAGTGTTTCTGCCGTCGACGCAAGTTTTTCAAGCACGAAGGCGTCGCTCTTCCTACCCGATTGCAGAGCCTTACGCAATTCCGGAACGTTCACATCGTCCAGCTCATACTCTCCGTCAGCTTCTTCCCAACCTCTTTCCACCTCATCAATGTCTTCTCTCTTCTCCTTCATCGCCGCCTCGTCATCCGCCCATTCAGCCACTCTTTCTTCAAAGAGTTTCTTGCGGCTCTCTAATGCGGCGAGTTCCGACTCTACCCGATCCATTACAAAGCGCAGATCAGATTCATCAACACCCGCATCCTTTGCTGGCGAGGAAACCGTCCCGTTCGATATCCTGAGCTCGGCGAGCGTGGCCGTGGCCATCGCCGGGCCGATAGCAGCCCTTCTTTCGTTCTCAAAGAGGTCTCTCTGTTCACGAGTGAACTTGCCGGCGTGTCTCTGGCTGACGCGCTCGATATCGGCGCTGCGATACACAAAGCCGGGCAGGACGAACTGATGGTTGTAGGCCATGCCGAATCTCTGCCATGCGCCGTCGATCAGGAGCTCGGCGAGCACGTGATCAGAATGATAGCCAAGGCCGAAGTTGTATTTAGGATCAACGTTATAGCCGATCTTCTCAAAGGCCCTGTTGTCGAGCTTGACCACCACAAAGACAGCCGGGATGGCCGACGCCCTCGAGAGAGCGACGAGCAGATTGGCGGCATTGAAGCACATACCGGACCCTGTCTGGAGGGTCTCGGAAGCCGTGGCATCCCAGTATCCGCCGCGGCCGATGGCATAGCGGACGTTGTTCTCAACCCAGTTCCAAAGGGCCTGGGCCTTCTGGCTGTCGGTCTGTAATCCGGCGGTGAGGCTGTTCGCCTTTTCAATGATCGAAGGATGATTCCAATTGCAAAGCGCCGTGGCCTTCAGGGCATCGGCCGGCGCTGCAGGCGAGCTGACAGCCGCCGGCTTGATGAACCCGCCGTTGTTCTCGATCTTCTGGAGATGGCTTCTGACATCGGACGGCAGTTTGCTGTAATTCTTCTGCCACTGCTTGTCGGACGCGATCTTGTTCTTATCGACAAAGCCCTTCAGGCTCCCCGGTCCCCACGCGTAGGCCGCGATCCCCATCTGCTGGCGGCTGGCAAACGCAACATACGGAGCCATGAGGACGACCAGATATGCGGAAGCGCCGGCCATCGCATACGTGTAATTCTTCGGCTGAACCATCTTGCCGTAGATCTCTCTGGCCAGGGCGTTCCTGCGGCTATTGTTATTCAAAAGCCTGCGCGTCGCAGCGTCGGCCACATCCAGCTTCGCCAGGCCGTTCCAGGTCAGGAGGCCCTGCAGGGCCATCAGCCTGGCGTAATCTGCGGCGGCCAAATGGTTGTAAGCGGCGTAGACGTTCAACAAATCTCTTGTGTATTCCAGGACAGCGCCAATGGCATTCTGCTGGATCTGGACGATGCTGCGGGCGCCGTCGGAAGCGCCGATATTGGCATTTAAGCTCGATTCGGACCTCATGACCGCAAAGATCAGGTTGGCGCTGACCTCGCCATTGGTCATGAATTCGATCTTTTCGGTGGCCTGTTCGATCTTCTCGAAGTCCAGTTTGACCGCCGCCTTCCGTGCAGCAAACGCAGACGAGAAAACGGAAGAAAGATCAATGGCCGCCAGCACCGTTGTTGCTCCGGCGAATTTCAGGAAGCTTCTGCGGCTGAGGCTGACAGGGCTAGACACCACCTGGCTCGTGATATTGATCTGCCTGGTGCTGGCCTGAAGCGTTTCGTCCCAAGTCAAAGGCGTGAATTCAAATCGGGTATTGACGTAACCGGCCTTATCTGCCACGCGGATAAGAGGCGTCTGGCGAACGGCCGGGATCGCCTCAAGAACGATACCATTCTCCTGCAGGGCTTCCAGCGCCGGGACCAGGACGGTGATATAACCGTCTCTGTCCTTAACGGTCTCAATGCCGCGAGGAGTTGTGCTCAAACCCATAAGGCCGGCGAGAGCGCCCTTCTGGACCATGCCGGCCGCATCTATCAATTGCGGATACTGGGCAAGGAACGAAGAAATCCTTGTATCGTTCAGGCTCCGGCCATACTCGAACACGATCTGGTGCAATGTCGCAACCGTCGGCCGATTGACAACGTAAGTCCTCCTCATCCTTCCGGCGGTATGGACACTCACAATATCTTTGAGGGCGGCCACGGTGAATGTGTTGATGCCCCTGCCCTGGAGATAGTTCACGTTCGTTTCAAGCACATCCAGGCCGGCAGGCGTTACGGCGATAGACTTGGAGGCGATGAGGATCCTGTTGCCCCTCATGGCCGCAGGATGATATTCCAGCGCCGGGCATTCCGAGGTCCTCGGGTTCCAGAAACCATTGATCTCCGCCATGACGATACCAGGCATGTCTTCTTGTTCGGAGGCATGAACGGAGAACGCGATCTTCGTCGGTCCGACCGCATGCTCAAGGCCGTTGAACCGCTCTTCGAGCGCGCTCTTCAGGGAAACTGTCGTGGTCGTGGGCGAAGAAAGCACGGAGGTTGTTGCTGCATCCGAGAAGGCCCTGCTGTTTGAAGCGCTCGTCATGGTGTATTCTTCGTGCTTCGGCCCGAAGCCGTCATTCAAAAGACGCTGGACCTCAAGTCGCAGGTCCTCTTTGACACCGTTGTTGCGGATCACTGTCGTGGCTTCAAGGGCATTCCTGCGGGAACGGTAGGCGACCTCGCAATCGGCGTATCTATCGATCACGGAAGCCGGCAAACCGGAGGTGCTTTCTCTGTTCAGAAGCGCCTGCCGCCTGTCGGTTTCTTCCCTGGAGACATACCAGACCCCATCCAGCACGCCTTCCATCCTGAGCTGGTCCAGGTTGGCGAAATCGACAAAGAGGTATCCTGTGCTGTCGTGGTCCCACCCGCTCAGAAGGCCGGTCAACTTGTAGTCAACCATGCGCCTTCTGATCAAAGAGGAAGCCGACATATAGAACGAATATAACGAAGGAGACAGGGAAATCGCGTATTTGATCGCTTTGGACGTCCGTCTCAAGGTGCCGCTGCCGGAGACGTTCAGGTTGCCGGCGCCCGAGAAATCGCCGGAAACGACCGGATATCCTTCTTCTTTCAGGATATTGGAGACTGTGGTCTTGCCGCTGGCGATGGCCCCCGTAATGGCAATGATCTTGATCCCGAGGCTTTCCTTCAACGAGAGGATCTCGCGGATGGAAGCGTCATGGCTGATCGTCCTGATAGGAGAAGACCCGTCAAAGGAGACTGTTGCCGGTGAAGAAAGTGTTACGATTTCGGTGGAATTCGGAGAATTTTCAAAGGCGGTAGGTACAAAAAGTCCCTCTATCCGCGAGAAGGGTATTTCTTCGCTGAGGGTATATGCATTCTTGAGATCGCTTAAGCTCCTTTCGGCCTGGATCTGTGCTTCTGCCGCATAAATGAGCCTGCCGGTCTCAAGACCGGTCGTTTCTGTTGTGTTCCTAGCATATTTCGCGCTGCCATTGGAGCCGAGGGAGGTTACACCCTGGGCACCTGTCTCACCTACTCTATTAAGATCCTCGTGAGATGCGCCATAGAGCATTTCGCCTACTGCAAGCTTCCTTAATTGAGGCGTGTTCTCAACGGAAGTTGGCGTGCTCCCGTTGATCCTGGCTTCCAGCCCACTTACGCCATACAGCGTGCTCACGTTAGGCGGCGTGAGTTTCACGGTGGCCAGGCCTTCTGCCTTGATCGCCACACCTAAGGTTGCCCGTTCGACTACTATGCTTCTTGCGCTTACCAGGTCTCCAGAGATTGCACTCCGGGCACCTGCCTCACCAGAAATCTTAATATTTCCGGTGACACTGCCTAACTCTTTAACTTCGAAAGAGTTAGAAGAAACAACCAATATTTTGCCGTAACCAGTTGCAGTGGATTCCCATGGGCCGTACACCGGACTAGAAGCAGGGATACTTCCAGCCGGCGCCCAAACACCTGGGGATCGAGCAGGAGAAGAGACTCCGTTGACCATGGAGACAAGACCAGCGATCTCCTTGGCCGACGGACCATAGGTAAGAACATCAAGCATCAGCCTCGAGGCGACAGAACTGCTCACCAGGAAGACCGATGCGTGATTGCCATATTGAGGTGCCGCGCCTGAGGCGGCGGTATTAGTTGCCTGGGCATTAGCCTGGGCAGCGGCGCTCGATGAAACCGGCACAGGGGGCGCCAGAGGAACTTCCTGCGTTGCAGCCGGGGACGCCTCTTCCTGCTTTTTCTGGGCCTCAACAGGTGTCAGGCTCCGGGCAGAAACAGCAGGCACATTGATAGCATTGAGCAGGGCAGAAGGAACCGCGATCGGATGCAGCACTTGCCTGTCGGTCCTGTCGATCCGGGCAGGATTTGAAAGCGGCTGCAGAACATTATTAGGTAAAGCCTCTCTGGAGCGGCTCAGGTCCGGCAGCTTGGGCAGCTCTGAAGAAGAGCTCAAACCCTTGCCGAATCCGCCAAATCCAGGGCCAAAGCCCGGCATGCCGGACATGAACCCGAAGCCTGTGCCTGCCGCAGAAACGCCTGCGCCCATACCTAAGGTCATAGACAAGGCAAACGGCTCAAGCGTCGGCAACGGAGCAAGATCGACAACGACCGGCGAGCTCAACGGCTCAAGTTCCGGAAGCTCCGGAAGGCTCAGGGCATCAATCGTCTCAAGCGCTGTTATCTGAGAAGTCGTCAGCGGCGGCAGATCAAGCGAAGAAAGCTCCGTATTGATCGTCGTTAACGACAACGCCGGCAGCGGTTCAACGGAGGCTGTGGGTTCCACGGAGGCTGTGCTGAACGACGTCGAAGAAGAACTCACGGCAAGTTGTGAGATCGCCTGCGCGGCCCGCACTCTGTCTTCCACGCGCAGGCCATAATTGGAGCTTCTCAACGCTTCGCTGATATCCGCCACGGACGGCCGGGCAGGAGGCACAATCGTTGTTATGGCAGGCGAAGAGATACCGTGCTCGCTGAAGAAGGATTCCAGAGACGTCTGCATCGCTGTCTCAACCGCATCCTTCCTATACTTGGTCCTGAGTTCTTCATGGGCCTTCTGTAAATAAATGGTGCCGCGGTTCTGGCCCAAGACATCCATGACACCCAGGAAGACGGCCGGGGCCGCGCCGTCATAAGCCTGGTAATGGCGGTAGATCTCTATGAGTGTCGCGCTCGGCTGACGCCTCATGGTCGCGCCCACATCCACGACGACAGGCGCCTTTGTCAGGTCAGGCTCGCCTAAGGCATTAGCCGGGATCATGATATTATGCCACGCCATGTCCTTGACGGTGTAGAGCCGGGTGTCCGTCAAAGGAAGCTTGTTCACAAAATGGCTGACAAAAAGACTCACTCTCATCCAGGACGCCGCGACGGAACGGATCACTTCCGGCGTCTTGGGCACTCTCTTGTTGGCGATGGTGTAGCCGTTGATGAATTCTTCGCTATACGCCTTAAAGTCTTCCGCCTCGGACGCCATGCCGAATTTCGGCAACGGCACATTGCCTCTCCCGCTCAACTTGCCGAGGTTGGATGTTTCCTGCGGCTGGAAGTCGAAATTGGCCGCGCCGTTAATGGCGAGCTTGAGCGCGAAATCAAAGTTGCGTCCGTCCTTAAGCTCGACGGTCGTCAGATAGACGTGTTTCTGACTGCCGCGGCCGTCCTCTTTGATGCGGATATCCGTGATGTCCTGAGGCGAAACGACCACGCCGTGGATATTGAAGAGGCTCTGGGAGACGAATGCGTCGTGTTCCAGGACCCTCTTCAAGGTCATGCGGCGGTACATATCCTGCTGGAGTTTGGAACCCTCAAATTCAACCGGCCCTTTATAGCCGTAAGAAAGGGCGGCGGAAGACACCGTAGCCGACGGCAATGCCGTCGGGGCCATCGCCGGAGCCAGAGACGGAAGGGCCGTTGCCGCAGGCGAAGACTTTCTGGCGCCATAGCGGTTCTGCCACAACTCCCGTCCGGCCTTAAATGCCTGCTGCATCGCCGCGGCATTCAGCGCCTTGGGATTGATGGCCGAACCCGCATCAATGACGCTGATCTCTCCTGTAGTATTGGAAATCCTCAACACAATGTCCGAAGGCAGCCGCGGCACAAGGTCTGCAGCCGGCTTCAGATCGACGATCTTGCCGTTGCGGACCAGGACATAGGTCTCACGGCGCGCGTTCTCTTCCAGCGAGCCGCCTTCTGTGCCGTGCATGCTGGGCAGGATCGTGCCCGGAGGCTCGACAGCAAATCCTTCGAGGTCGGCATCCGTGACGCCCAACGCCTTCATGAAGTTCTCCGCCTGGACAGCCGGGCTCTCAGGTACCGACAACGGCAATGTCATCTGCACAGCCCCCAGAGGCTGGACAGGATAGGCCATATTAGCCAACTGCTGGGTCAGGCGGGTGAGCTCGGATTCGCTCGTCACGCGGCCCGCCGCTTGCTTGAAGCTTTCAGGGATAACGGCCGGGGCGGCCTGTTTCGGTAGCTGGCCGCTCTGCGCCATCTGGACAGCTTCGTTGAACCTGGCGAGCTTCGGCGACAAGTCCTGGTCGGCTGTCGTGGCTTCAAATTCGGAGCGCGGTGTTGCGATCGCATGGACCAGCTGCGCCCTGAGCGGATAATTCTCGACGTTCGTCTTGAGCGTCTGGTTGGACGGTTCCTCAAACTTCAAGTGAAGGGTCGCCACACCCAGATAAGCATTAGCAGCCTCCAAAGCCGAGAGGCTGGTGTAAGGCATGGACTGGAATCTCATGACAAACGCCTGATGGCGCTTGGCATTCGCAAATGTAAAGTAGTCGCGCCTGATCTGGCTGGCCGACAACGCCATCGGCGAAGAGATATCGTCCTTGGCAGGCGCAGCAGGAGCGATGGCCGTTTCGGGCGCAGGGCTCGGCAGGGCCTGGGCCTGGTCCAAAGCCGCCAGGCGGCGCGCCTCGTCGGAAATGGTAACGATCGCCGCAGGACCGAAATCAACCGGCTTGGGTTCTTCCTGGGCTATTTGCTTCTTTTCTTCCTGCGGCTGCTGCTGACGGTTCCTCAAGTTAAGCGTCGTCGACGCGATAGCTGTGATCGGCTGGACTTTGTTGGAAGAAGAAATGCTTTCAGCGGGTGAAGACAGCGTGACCGCAGGCAGCGTATCGAGCCTCAAGCCGGCCGGGGAAAATTTCTGCAAAGCGTTCCATTGTGCCGCAACCAGAGGTTTCGTCGCAATGGCCTGCGTCAATTCCGACGGACGCGTGACAAAACTCCTGACGAGCTCTGCCGCTGTTTCGTCCACATCCACGCTGCTGTAAGGCGTCAGATACTGGTCCATGAACGCGTCTCTGGCGCCGAACACGACCGTCAGCTTACGGTTGTCCCTGCTGGTGCGCGTCGTTTCATAATCGACACCGAACTGTCTTTCGATATTCCTGAGCGTATTCTTAAAGCCCTCACCAGCCTGATCGGCCACCGCATGGCCAAGCTCATGGCTGATATGGCCCGTCAAATCGGAGATGCCCGCCTGCCAGCCGTTGAAGAACTTCAATTCCCTGTTGGCCCAATCCATCTGGCCGGCCGTGACCGCGTATGTCTTGTCTTCCCTGACGAACTTGATGCCCATCTGACGGGCCATATCCAGGAGGTCCGGTGCGATCGCATTGATCTGTTTGAGCGAACCGCTGATCCTGGAGATCTCCGCAGCATCAAAGCCCTGCATGCCGATGCCCTGGATCCTTGTCTGCCTGTCGGCCGCAAGCAGATATTCAGGGCCGAACACGGAAACAGCGGCAAACGTCAGCCCTGCGGCCTTCAGGAAGTCTCTGCGGCTGATCGTCGCAGGACTGGACTGTGAGCCGGCTTTGGGCGCCGCCGGCAAGATATTCATGCTGCGGATAAGCTTCTCGCCTGCCAGTGCCGTATGCGCATACACCGTGGCCTCAAGGACATCGCGGTCTGCCGCCTCTTCCCTAGTCTTGGCGGCATATTCGACAAACGGAGGTTTGGCCAGGTTCATGATCCTGTCGGTGAACGGAATAGCCGTATAGCTGGCCATGACCTTGAGCTTGCTTTCTTCGCTCCATCGGCTGGAAGGCAAGGCCAGGTCTGTGAGCCCGTGCTTGGAAGCACCCTCATTAGCCAGGGCGCGCAGGTAAGCGGCACCCGTCTCGATATTGAACTTGTCGTTCCTCACAAGCTTCCAGGCTGCGCTCAGGCGCGCGAAATAACCGTCCTCTTGGGGTTGCTGCTGCGTCTTGAGGGCCGTGGAAGGCCTGATCTGCATCAATCCAACAGAACCGTTCTGCGGGATGACGTTGGCATAGAAGCTGAACAGATCTTCTGTCTGGGCATTAACCGTGTCGATCTGCTCCGTCAGGGCGATGGCCGCGACAAGCGAAGGATCAAGCTGCAGCCTGCGCGCGGATTCGGAGATCGTCCGGAGATTATCGTTCATCTGGAGGCGCGCCAGGGCCGTGGCCGCTTTTCTTGTCTGATACAGCATCATCTCGGCTATGCCGCTGTTGGCATCGAGCTTATAGAGCAGGTCATCCTTCTGTTTCTTCTGGACCAGCTTTTCAAGCCTGCTGATGCTCAGGATGTTCTTACCGAAGACGCCCGTATCGATGTCACGCAGGTACTGATAGAGCGGCGAATGCTTTTCCTGAGGCGTGCGGCCCTTCAGGAGGTTGACCAGGTCCATATCCGTCATCTCGGGGATGCTGACAAGGCTCTGATCGCTCAGCTGAATGACAGGGTTGCTGTAGGGCGCGTAGAAGACGTTGTAATTGAAAACGCCCGTGCCCACGACCGCAGCCACAGCCGCAGCGCCGAGGCCGACCTTTAGGAATTTCCTGCGGCTTATCGAGCTGTCGCTTCTCGTCACATAGATCGGCTTATTGCGACTGCGATTCCACCACGCCGGCGAGGAGATCGTCGTATCAAATGAAGGTGTTGTCGCCGTCGTCAACGCGGCCGGCGAGGAGACAAACGGCTTCTGATAGAAATAAGCGTTGCTCAGGCCCGCGACAGCCGGCGCCTCTGCCGCCAGGTCTTCCATCGCGAACGGATTGTTATCGATGCGCTGCGTGAAGCCGGCGGACACGGTGAGATGATCCAGCGTGCCGAAGCTCGCCGTCTCAAAACCGAAGACCGTGCCCTGCGGCGCCGCTTCTCCGATGGCTGCCGTCAAAGACTTGGCCACGCCGCGGCCGTCAAGACCGTACTGCATGGTGTTCAAGATGTTGCTGAAGACGACCGGCGCGCCGTCAACCGTGCCCAGAGACGTCATCTGCCTGACAGACGGATACACCTGTTCGCCCTGCTTGAGGCCGATGGTCAACACGTCGGTCTTTGCGTCATATGTCGTCTGGATCTGGTAGGCGACGCCCAAGCTGTCCTGAATGGTCGTGCCGTTGATCTTCCGGCCGATCTCAGCCAAGCCTGTCACAGGCGTAGCCGGCGAGGAGATACCGGCGCTCTGCAGCTGCAACTTCACGGCATCGCGATCCGCAGAATACAGCGGCATCAAGAGCTGCAGCGGATCAAGAACGTCTTCCAACTCGGCAAAATGCCAGGTGTCAGACGGGACAAAGCGCATCTCAAAATGAAGATGTGTATAGCTTCTGCCATAAACCTTTTCGATAGCTGGATCGACAAAAGCACCCGCCGGATAAGCCTGGTCTGTGTGCCACGGCTGGACACTGCCGATCACATCACCCTGATTAACACGCAACTCGCTGTCGCGGTCAAAATATTTATGCTCGGCAATGGGCTGCGGGAGACTCTCTTTGCTCAAGTGGGCGTAAATGGTTAACAGACGCAACGGTTCGGAATAGACATAAACATCGGCAAAAGGCCATGCATCTTTATTAGTAAAGTGCTCGAACGTTTGAACATAGACAACGGTGCCATCGGCCGCGGCCATGACGTCTGTCTGAGGAGTTACCTGCAGATCAATACCTGGGTGGCTCATACCATCCGCGACAATAGGCTTTGTCGCCGAACCAAAGTAGTTGCTGATGTGCGCGTAAGGATTCTGCATATCCACAGGCCATAGCAAGGTATTCTTAAACGGCCTGATCACTTGAGGCAGTTGAGCGGGGCTAATATGAGACAAATACTTTGCGCGTTCTATGCCGAATACATCATTATTGTTCTTGCGAACAGCTGTCGCCGAGGAGATCGCCGGCGTCAACGCTGCAGGCGAAGAAATACCGGTGCTCTCCAACTGCCGGACTTTCGCCAGCTCTTCGCGCATGATCGCGCCGTCATTCCTGTATTCCTGCGACGGAATGACGTTATCCAATCCTCTTCCAAAATTATAGGCGCTGGTGAACGCAGCCAGGGAAACGAGCAACGTGCTCGAGAGACCAAAGTCCCAATCGACGCTGAATCCTGCGCCGGCAACGAGAGCGGCGTTGGCAAAATCCACCGCCGGGCCGGCCATGGTCGCCCAGTATTTCTTCTGCGCCATCTCTACCGGCGTCATGACGCGCGCAGGGGCGTTAGCCAGGAGGCTGACCGCGGGTCTCTGCAAGCCTGCGACATCGGTTGTCGTAAAGTCAGGACGGAAGCCGAGCAGGTATCCTGCAGCATAGTGGCCGGCCTCGTGTGTCAACACAAAAGGATTGAGCCATGCCTTGTTGATGGCAGGCGAAGACAACTGTGTATTCACGACGCCGTTCTGATACAGGAGGCGGCCGTTGGCGTCGATCACAGGAATATTCAAATCAGGGAGCTCGCGCAGGACCGCCACGACCTGCGGCAGGTCTGTCGGATGAACAATGATGGCCTTGATGTGCGAAGGCTCGATATCTTTGGCGATAATGGTGGCGTCGATCTC
Organism: Candidatus Omnitrophica bacterium UBA6210; assembly: GCA_002421805.1. Taxonomy (GTDB): domain Bacteria; phylum Omnitrophota; class Gorgyraeia; order Velamenicoccales; family Velamenicoccaceae; genus Velamenicoccus. The sequence continues at coordinate 394,071 of DISM01000001.1, read as the reverse complement.
GCCCGCGGCGTTCCTGGCGGCGAACATGGGCTTGCCGTCGATGACATGGAACCGCCTCGTGCCGTAAGACCTGCTGCCTTCCTTGACTTCCAGATCGACGGTCGGGGCCTGGGCCAGCGTCTGCGGCGTCAGCGTGTAATCCGTCACGTAGGTCACGCGGCCTGTCTCAAAATTCCTGGCGCCATATTCCTTATAAACCTGCGTTCCCATGTAGCCCGCGCGAGGAATGACGCCCGTGTCGACGCCCATCGCATGGAGGCCGTAATTCGTGTAACCCGGCGCCCTGACACCGCGCTGGGCCAGCGTCTCCGGCGTCTCTAAGCCGCGGGTCAATGCATCTTTAAGGTAACGGACCTCCTGGCCTCTGATCACTGTGCCGGGCGCAAGCAGATCGCGGCGCGGCTGCTGGAGCGCTGGAGTCTTCGACTGCGCCTGCCTGAAGCTGGAGATGATATCGCCAACGATAGTTGTCGTTGCCGGTCTTTCGGCCGCGGCAAGGTCTGCCGTCGCTTTACGGAGGACCTCAGGCTTCATGGTCTGCGTCACCCAGCGCTGCATCTGCACCTGGTAGAAACCTCTTAACAGAGGCATTTCCTGCCTGTCGGTGCCGACGTTCGTGGCCATGCGCGCATTGACCAGGTAGGCCTTCTTTTGCTGCGTCGCAGGGTCTGTCGTGACCATGACCTTGTTGATGGAGAAATCATTGACGCGCCAGCCGCTGGCCACGAGCGTATCTTTGAGCTCGTTGACGGCGGCGAGGTCTGTCTGGTCGAATGTGCCCTGCTCGACCAGCGTCTTGACCGTCGGCGCATCGATATTCTGCATGACGATGATGCCGTGGAGGCCTGCCCTCGCTGAAGCCACAGGCTCGGCAATGGCGCCGATCGCGGCCAGCTTCTTCTGGTTGGCGAATTCCGACCCGAAGGTGCCTGCGCCGCCCTTGATCACGCGCACGGCCAAGTCAGGCTGTTGCGGCACACCAAAGACGCCTGCCCACTTGCCGCCGCCGATAGGCTCTGCGGTCATGCCGTTGATCTTCAGCTGACCCAGATCCAGCCCTGCGCCAACAGCATAATCAAACTGCCACTCCGCCACGTTCTGAGGCGTTGCCGGCGAAGAAATGACATTCTTGAGGCTGTCCTCAATACTACCGATGACTGCCGCCGGAATCATCTGCGGCAATGCCGACACAGGCACGGTCTGACGCGTAGAGGCAGCAGACGAACCGTCGCCGAGCGCTGGAATCTTCATATAGTTGACCTGCGGCCCAAGATAACCGGAGACCTCAGGCATACGTCTTTCCAGGTCTTCAAGCGATGTGAACGGTGTTGCCTGGGCTTGGGCCCTGATGTTCTGGGCTGTGCTAACCAGGACAGCCGGACGCTCTGCCGCAGGCAGGTTCTGCGCAAATCCCTTATTCCTGAGCGCGTTGACCAACACATCCACTGGCGCTTCGTTAATATTAAAGGTAGCGAGCGAAGCGGATTCGGCTGCGCGCGCTTCCATCAACTTCGCATCAAGCTCGCTCGTCAATCCTCTGAGCCTTGTCTGTTCCTGCTGTGTCTGCTGGAGCGACGCCACGGATGTGGCAGGCGAGCTGGCGACGTAATTGATCTGGCTCAAGTCAGGAACAGAATATTTACGCATGAGCCCAAAAAATTCTCTGACAACATCGTAATCAACGTCATCGCGATCCAAAGCCGCGTTTGCTGCCGCAACTATTGATACAATATGATCTAGCTTTTCTCTCTCTTTAGGGACACGAGCAAGATCAAGGAAGGAACGACCAACGGGTTTTTTCGTAACAGCATCAAACAAAACAACGCCGCTGAGGACTTCGCGACTCTTAAGCGGGGTGCCATTATAAAATTCGCCGAGCAGATCATTAAGACTACCACTACTCATAAGCGACAGCATGTCATGAGGCGTCAAAAGCTCCTCAAATCTCGCATCAATCTTACGCATTTGCTGAATATGTGGGCTGTTTATCGTCTCTCTGTCTGTAAAGGTATAGTGAGTATGAACAAAACCATAGTAATTTCCATTACGGAAAGCATTTCTTGAAAGAGTTTTAAGATCGAATTCTGCCGTCGGTAGATAGAACCTCTCTGAACTCAGGGTTTCAACAGGAATCGGAGCATCTAAAACTCTGACATTTCCTGCGCGCAGACCATTCTTGTCAAAGTAAGGCGCCTCAAAGAACATATCCGGCGACAAAGTATCGTATCCCCTGTTGGCAATGAAATCCCTGATGCGGTCGTTAACCTGTTCGTCACTAAGACGGGACACATCTCCGCCATTAAATATCTTCGCCCTCGTCTCTTCCGTCAACAGCCGATGCATAGGCCTATCCAAAACCAGGTGTTGCTGCGGGAAGAACATGTTGACTTCCTGGAACTGGCCCTGCTTCGTACCAAGTCTGGAAGCAACTAACTTCAGCCCTAATTGATTGGAACCAAGCTCCACAGCAGGCATGACCCGCATCCAATTAATTTGCATCTTATCGAGATCCGATGGCTTGGCATCTATCCCTATGACAAGCGATGGTGCCACGAAATGTGTTAATTTTTGAGAACTATTCAGACTGATGAAATACCCGCCTACTTCAATAGGACGATTAAATCTAGAAACAAAACTCTGGAGAGTCGGGATGGTTTGTGAAATAAGATATTCTGAGCCGTTGACAACACTGGTTTCGCCGCCAGTTCTTTCTTTGAAGAACCATCCTCCTTTTGCCTGTGGCACTTCTAAGGAGTTAGCGGAATAGGCAAAATCAGCAAATTCGGCTGGGGAGCTGACCAAATCTGGTAACGAAACTCCTTTTTTCTCCTCATCAATAGACGATACGCTTGGAAGTGTCGGTAAAGACAATACAGAACCAGCATTTGCAATGCCTGCTGCGGACGAAGAAAAAGCAACTGGATTCGCCTGAGAAGCAGCTAATTCCATCTGCGACAAAGATGCAAAAGTTAATCTACCAGGAGAAGACGGGATTGACGTTGTGCCAGGGGATACAAAAGGCTGTAATTCAAGAGAGACGCCCGTTCTCTCATAACCACCTCTTTTGCCAGCAGGCAATTCATCTCTTGTTTCCCGGCCAGCTTCCCTATTTGTTTTTTCTGATTCTAAACGACCTCTGCTAATATCAAAATCAGCAAATTCAGAATCTTTTTCTCTCTCGGCTACGGTCTTGGAGTCAAAGGAATGTCTTTCTTTTTCCGCACCAGTCTCTCGTACCTTACCAAAATCAGCAAACTCTTCCATCGCTTCGCCAGCTTTCGGCGGATTGCCGGCGCCGGTCAAATCCTTCGGGCCGCCTCCTGCCACTGTGAGCTGCGGAGGATTGCCGCCTTCCAAAATCTTGGGTCCGCCCCATCCGCCGCCGGAAAGGACATACGGCGTGCCGGGAGCGGTCAAAAGTTCGGATTCCCTGATGCGGCTTTCCATGAGATCCGCGTCGAGCCCTGCAAGCAACTCTCTCAACTGCGCCATCTCCTGGATGCCCTGTCTTAAGGTCACGACAGGAGAACTATACGCAGGGGCCGCCACCGCAGGATTGCTGCCGACAGGCCCTTCCATAGGCTGTTGCATCAATGTCTGGCCGGCCACATCTCCTGTGGCGCCGTCGCCGCCGACAACAGGAAGCGTGAATTGCGGATACTGCGGCTCCTGATAACTCATGATGCCCTGCGTCGCAGAGATCTTGGAGAAGAGGGCCGCGCGCTGCGTCGGCACAGCATAAGAAGCCAGGTCGCTTGTGGTTTTCAGGCCGGGGATGTTAGCTATCGTCTTCTGGATATCCTGATCCGCTGCCATGGCCTGCGCGGTCGCATCACCGGCGGAAACCATCTGCGCCAAGTGCTGCATGACATCCGTATCCACGCCTCTTTCATTGGCGAGGCGGCCGATCTGCCAGTTGCTCACCGTCTGCCTCTGGGCCTCTGTCAAGCCAAGCTGATCCGCCTGCGCCAGGATGTTGCGCGCCAAAATGTCTTTGATCATATGCGTAAACTCGTGCGGGATGATGACGCCCTGCATGTAAGGCGTGAAGGTCGCACCCGTCGGCTGGACCATGCCGAGGTTGATCGCCAAAGAATAGCCTTTGTTTGTCCTGAGGGATTCGGCCAAGCCGACGCTGCGCAGGCCTTCAGGAACCCTCACAGAAACATCAAGAGAGCCAAGGGCCTGCTGTGCCGCGCTTGTGACCTGGTCCAGCGTCACGATGTTGCTGCCCAGATCGCCGTTAACTCCGGAAAGGATGATAGACGGCAGGGTCTGGCCCGCCTGCTGCAACATGGCGTTAAGCTCACCAACAGCCTGCGCGCGCCTGTCAAACAATGTCTGCGGCAGGACCTGCGGAACGCCGGAGAGCGCCTGCAGTCTCTGCAGTTTATCGGAGACCGTCCAGTAAGGTTCACCGTTCAGGATCGTCGCCATCGTATCCAGGGCTGTCTGGGACCTGGCGCTCAGCCACTGGCGTTCCTGCGGCACGGAAACGCCCGCAGGCACGATCCTGTCCCTGACGCCATTGACCATCTGCTGGACGCCGCCGACAAGCTCATACACCATCATGTTGAGGCTGGCGTCAAACGCCTGACGGATAGGCGCTTCTTGCCACAGCGGGCTCTGCAAAGCGGACATATCGGTCTGCGGCAGGCTCACACCTGAGAAATCAAACGTCGCGCCGCCGACAAGCTGTCCGAGGCCGGGCAATGCCTGATTGGCCGGCGCCTGCGAGAAGGCTGTTTCAAATTGACGCATCACAGCCTGTTTCTCTGTCGCGTATTGTCTCACAGGGGCATAATAGGACTGTCTGAACTTAGACACAAAACCCTCTGGGACATAACGCCTTGAGGCAAATCCGATCTGCTGATAAAGTTGGGCATAACCCTGCCTGCGAATGGCTGAGGCAAGAGTATTCTTTAATGCCTGATCAATGCCCGTCTGGATCTGGCCCTGGAGGACCAGCTCGCCGGCCAAGACCGCTTCCTGTGTCTGGAAGTATGCGGATTCATCAAGCCCGGCAGAGGTCAGGCGCGTCCTCTGTTCAAATCCTTTTTGCGCGATCAACGTGACTTCCTTCTGCCAATCGCCGATCTTCTGCTGAACGACGGCAAGAGTGATCTCTCCAGCCAACACCTGGGAACGCAGGTTGGAAACCAGGACCGTTTCCGCCAGGTTCCAATCTCTGTCCTGGCCGGACATTCCGGCCAACACATCAGGCGTCCTCTGGATCGCTGCCTGTTTCTGCGACAAAAGCTGCAAGGCCTGGCTTAATTCAGTCGCCTGCGTGCGCGCCGTGGACATCGCCGTGTCCGCCGATGTCCTGAACGCGTCGTATTCCTGCGCGATAGGCTGGGCGCTGCCAAGGCCGGCCACCATCAATGCCGCGTCATTGGCCAGGTTCCTCGTCAATGCGTTGGCCTGCTGGATATCGGAAATCTTCTTCTCTTTGACGATAGACCTGGCGGTCAACAGGATCGCCGCCGGCGTGATGCTCTTTGTCGTATCCAGCTCGATACCCTGCAATCTTAACTGGGCTGCGTCCTTGCTGATGCCCTCAAGGATCGTGCCGACGACCTTTGCCCTTCTGGCAGGAGTGACCATCGCCGGGGTCATCTTCCTTCCGGAAATTTCCATCAGCCTGCCGAAGGCCCTGTCGTTGTTCGCAATGGTATTGATCGTATCCTGGTTGATCTCTCCGAGTTGGGAAATACCCGTCTGGTTCAATACCTGCAGGGTCTGCTGGACACGCACAAGCCTCGAGACGGCCTGCGCGAGCTTCGCCGTATCCGAAGTATCCGCCTTAGGCAGGGCCTTGAGGATATCGGATGCCGCATAAGACGTCGAGATACCGACGATCTGCTGCGGCGTCATCTTGTCCATCGGGATATTGAATCTCTTAAGGTTATACACGCCGCCGCCGACAACGTTGGCCATCGTGGTCGTATTCTGTAAATGAGGCGCGAACCAGGAGATCAGGCCTTCAGCGCTTGCCCCGGGCAGGGTCTGCGCAACAGAACCGAGCGCGGCCATCGTCGGCTGGGCCTGCTCAAAGGCGCGTCCGGCCAACTGTGCTTTGGCAGCCAGAGATTTCTGCTCTGCCGCCGATGTGCCCCTCTGCATGGAACGGATGAAATCGTTTGTCGATGTATTCAGGCCTTCATACGCCTCTCTTTGGGACGCGACCATCGGCGCCACGGCGCTGCGGAACGCATCGTCCGCCGGAAGCGCATTGACCAGCACTTCCGTGAAATAATACGGGACACTGTCGATCTGCGCATAGCCGATGGCCCTCGTCAAGTCTGCGGCGCCCACCTTGCCGGCGAACTTTTCAGGGGCGATGCTGGCCAGAGAACCGTATTGGATAAAGCTGCTGAGTGTCGAGCCGTTGTCATTCAGGCGGACGATGCCCTGTGAAGACAACTGCTGGATGGCGGAAATCGTCTGGATAGGCGTCAAGGCCGGCGCCTGTGAAGCGGGAGCGGCCGAGATATTCACGTTGATGCCGCTGGAAGGATTCAAGGTGCTGACGGCGACGTTGAAGCTCTGCTGCTGGACAGGCGTGCCTTCCATAACGACGAGAGATAGCCCTGCGATACCCCTTCCGGCATCGGTGAGCGCGCCGTTCTGTCCGATAAGACCCGGGTTCTGCGTTGTAAACGATGTTGCGAAATCTGTCTTCTGTTCGGCGCTGATGACGCCGCGGTCAACCAACCGTGTTGCAAATTCCTCGACCGTCTTCGGAGCACCGCGCGTGATATTGGCCTCACCCTTGTATTCGGAGGCAGGCGCCTGTCTTTCATAAGAAACGGTGGAAAGCTGTGTCTTGTAGAACTCATTCGTCGCCTGGACAGTGTTTAAATGTGTATCCCAGGCGTCGACCGACCATCCTTCTTTGGGCTTGTAGGCGGAGAAGCCGGGCGTCGCATCCAACTTCTCGACATTGGTATAGATCCATACCTCAGGATTCATGCCGATACCTCTATTACCCATGATGCGGTTAAAGGCCTGGATCATTTCGGATTCCGTAATATCTTCCGGATAAGCCAGGTGCAGGGCCTTCTTGTTGATGGCGCCGTCAGCCCATGCGACATCTATACCCGTACCGACCTGGGCAACCGTACCGGTGATCAGGCGCACAGGGCTGCTCGCGTCGGCAACGCCCCTGATCTGCGCGGCCTCTACGGCATCCGGCATGGTCGGGCCAAACACGAGGTTCTGCCCTGTCACTTGCCGGCCCTCTCCTGCCAAGCCGCGCACTCTCTGGACACCATGAACGCTTTCCAGATATTGATTGAATTCCTTGACCTGGCGATGGCCGCTGAACAAGCCGAACTGGCCGGCTTTATCAAAACCGACGGACTGCATTTCACCATACATCTGGCGATACATGGCCGGCGCATTCTTGGCCAACTCTTCCTGCTTATTCGCGGTCAAAACCGGCTTAACGCCCTTTTCAAGGGTCTTGTATCCGATCTCCGAAAGCTTTCTCTCTGCTATCGTTCCGCTGGCCAATGTGGCGGACAACATCAGGCCGCCGCCGATCTCTTTTAACGCCTCGAAGGACTGCGTCACATCCATGGTGTCGCCCAGAGGCCGCGTCAACGGCTTGTCCCACTTGATCTGCAAAGCCTGCATCTCGCCCATGGGCAAGTGCAATCTGGCATCCGCCTTGCCGCTGCCGGCGAGGACTTCAACGTTGTATTTCGTGATGGAATATTCATTGCCTGTGTATTGCGCGGCCCTGGTCGCGCCTTCCAGGACAACCTTACCAAGTTCCGATGCCGCCATATCCGGGGTCTTCACATCACGCGCCGTCAGCATGTCCGCATATTTCTGCCGGTAGAAGTCTGAACCGAGGACATCGGCATATTCTCTGCCCAGGGCCGCGCCCTGCCGCTCCAAGAGAATGTTGCGGGCGATAGCGGCATCACTGACGCCTTGATATCTTAACGGATCGCTCTGTCTGGCCTGGCCGACCGCTTCGGCGATCCTCGGGGTCATCTGGCTCAAGGCGCCGCTAGACAACAGACTCGTCTGCAGCACTTCTCCGCGCTGCTGCGCCTTCTGATACATCTCATATTCCCTGACCTTAAAATAAGCATCCGCGAGTTTTGCTTTGTCCAGCGCCTGGGTCTGCTCGCCGGTCAAAGGCGCATCTCCAAAGCTCGAACGGAGGGTCTCATAATAGTTGCCAGGAGTTGTGTTGACATAGGACTTCTGGGTTTCTTCCCACGCCTGACGGCCCGCCATCTTTGTCTGGCGCTCGAGGCCCGTCATCTGGCGGCGCATCTCTTCATACTGCGCCTTGCCTGAGATAATGGTCTCTGTGCCCTGGCCTTCCCTGATACCGGGCAACATACCAATGGTGTGCGCCTCATCGATCAGGAAAATGGAATTCTTGATCCTCGGCATATCCAGTCGAGGAGCGGCAGCATCTCCTGTCTTGTCCGCATACTTCTGGGCATGGACGAGATTAGTAAAGGATTCAAATGAGAGCACTTCGATCTTGCTTCCGAAGTCACTCAAGGTGTGAGATGAAGAGCGGTTGGTATACCGTATCTCTCCCAGGCGGTCTCCATAAACCGCTTTTGCCAGATTCGCCAATTCCAAAGAGAGGGAATCGCCGTAAGTCGTCATGGCCGTGACACCGCCAAAGGCCTTGTTCTTGGCGATCAAGGACGGCAGAAGCGTTACGTCGACAAATGTCTTTCCGCCGCCGCCTGCTTCCTGGATAGCGACCCTCAGATCATTGGGTGTCTTGGCGCTTCTTAAGGCTTTATCGAACTTATAAACGATTTCAGCCTGCCTGTAATTCGCCATAACGCCCTGCCTCATTTCATTGAGTCTCAGGGAGGCCTGGATAGGAGACAAGCCTTTGATCTTGTTCTGGGTTGACACGGCATCCAAAAGGCGGTCCTCGACGGCCTGGCGCACGCTCTGACGGCCCTCAAGAACAGCGGCAGTGCCTTGAGCGGATTGGATCAAATTGCTATAATCGCGCGCCGCAACCCTTAACGTCGTCAATTCCCGGCCCAGCTCGCTGGTCCTGGCAGCGCCCTGCGCCTGGTTCCAGAACTCCCTGGCCACATACACCGTCGAAGAATCAACATCCACATACGCCCTGTGTTTGCCGACGATATAGCCTTCTCTCGTGCCTGTTAAAAGAACAACGTTCAAACCGGAAAGTTTTCCTGCAGCAACGCCTCCGGCTTTTTGTTCGGTAACGGCGCGCTCGATCCTTGTCCTCTCCTTGGGCACAGGAACGGAAACCGAGATCGGGCTCGTCGTCGAAGATGCGCCCCTGGCCGCCTCAGTTACCTGGTCCATGGCCCGGCGTTCCAACTGCGGCAATGTCGAGAGATGTCTCTGTGCCGATTCGTTCCTCGCCTCAAGCCTCTTGACCTGGGCTTCCCACTGCGCCGCTCCGGTCGTATTCCCCTGGGCCCTCAGCTGCTCGACCTTGTTTCTTAAATTCTGTATCTCGGTGTTCCTGTTGGCGATCTGTTTCTCCAGGCCGTCGCGGCGCAGAGACACCGCGGTCTGGACCTGGGCTGCATCGGCGGATTCGGGCAGACCGAGAAGCTGGATCGGATCGACGCCGCGCAAGCCGAGTTGTGCATCCACATTGGCTGGATTAAGACGCAGGGCCGCCTTGAACAAATTCGCCGCGCGTTCCGTATTGTTCCTGGCGCTCTCCATCTGGCCGCGCACAACAAGCCGTGTTTCACCCAGGAAGGACAACTCTGCTTTCAAAGAATTAGCGGCCTGCATATCCCCTGCGGCAACGGCTTGCTGCCTCAAGGCGCTCGTCTGCCTGATCGTATCGCCCAAAATCGCATCCGCCTGGACATGGTCCATCCCCACCAGGCGCTGCGAGAAAGCCAATTGGCCAAGCTGTGTATTGCCCGCTTCCCTGGCCAAAGACTCCGCTCTTTCAAACGAGGCGCGGGCAAGGTCTTTCTGGCCTGCCGCGCGCTGAGACAAACCGAGGTTATACTGCGCTTCAGCGTCCGCCGGATTGCGTCCGGCCAATTCCGCAAATTTTTGCGTCGCAAGGCCGAATTGGCCCTGGTCGTAATACATCTTGGCGATGTGCTCTGGAAGGGCCGCGCTTCTCATCGTGAAGAGCGCTGCCCACGGCAGGATCTGCATATCGGCGGCGGAGAAACCTTTGTATTGGCTCGTCGCGTAGGAATCTGTTCCGACCTGCGCGAGCTTTGCCGTATCCAGATCACCTGTCATTGCATCGACGTAGACGCCGAGCCTGTTGACGCCCTGCATCGTCCTATTGATGGTCTCGACGGTGAAGCCGACCTTGCCCAGGGAAACAGCCCTTGCGCCATAGCTCAAGACCCCTGCCTTGGCAACACTGAAGGCGCCGGAGAGATCACCTGTGGCAACCAAATCTTTCAAAGAAGTCCCTGCAAGGTCCTTGGCCCAACCTTCCTGCATTCTCAAGAATCCTGTTTCCAGCTTGGCAACCGAGGAACCGATCACGGGGGCCCGACCCAGCAATGTCTCTTCCGGCGTCACAGGCGTCCTGCTCATGATCTTGACGATAGGCCCGATCGTCATACCTTCGCGGGGAGAATTGGCCAGGCTATACAAGAAGCCGCCATTGTCAAAGCTCCCGTAATATTTCCCGAAGCTGAAAGGCTCATAAACGGTCTTGGTTTCGCCTGTCAGCGGATCAACAATCCTCTGCGGCGCCTGGTTCATATCGCGCATCCACGAATGCTCAATGCCCGTCACTTCTCCCTTGTCATTTCTGACGGTCGTATAGAAACCAAATACGGCCTGGCCCTGGCTGAAATTGGTGCCAAACGCCTTGTCCACCGCCCAGTCGGTGCCATGTTCTACGGTTGCCAGGGCCGTGTCCACAAACGGCTTTGTTCCTGACATGACGCCGCTGACAAGCCACCATGTCTTGGCGCTATTATACATTTCCGTTGTCAGGGCATTCAGGTCTGCGAATTTAGCTGTATTCGCCTGGATAGACGCGATCTGTCCTGTTGCGCCTAACGCATATTGCCTGGCACCATAGGCCACTAATTCTCCTATGAAGGCGCCTTTGACGCCGCTCACAAAGACCTGGCCGGGCGAGTTGAAGGTATCCAGAGGATTCAACGACGGACTATTGATATAATCCCTGGCGAGGCCCAGAGTAAGCGCGCCGCCGCCGAGAATAACAGCCTGTCTTGTCAAGAGAGACTGCTCGCCGAACCACGACCCTATTTGAGGCGCCTTGTTGGCGGCAAACCCGAGGCCCGTGCTGACAAACGTATCTTTGGCAGTATTCACCAAAGCGCTGCCAAATGAATTCACATCGGTCTTAAACGGCTGACGGATGGCGCTGGCGATCAAGCCTGATGTCGCAGCAAAAGCAATCGGATTATTGACACGATAACTCGCTGCGCCGCCCACGGCTCCCGTGAAAGCATACCAGGCCGCCTGAGGTATGGAGCTAATTTCACTGCGATAGATCCCTGTGCCGACGCTTAAACCTGCTCCGGCAGCAGCCTTACCGGCAATAAGGTAAGTGGTGGCGCGGGAAGCATTCTCAACGGCATAAGCGCCTTTCACAAAAGTCCCGATAGTCTGGAAAGCGCCGACAAGACCGTATGTGGTCAACACATTCCCTGCACTCTGGCCGATATCCATCGGACGGCCCGTTGTCATCGTCGATACGGCGTGGCCGCTCGCCAGGCCGAGATTCGCCAGATTGATTACATTCGCCGCCTGCGGGATCCTGACAGCCGCATTCGCCACGGTCAACGCCCTTGATGCCCAAACACTGCCTTCAGCCACGGTGACGGTCGCCAAAGCAGCCTGGCCTGAAGAAGCCAACTTGGCGCCGGCCCCCGGCAAGAGGAAAGAAACAGCAGTAATCGTTCCTTCGTTTTCAGAAAGATATTCGCCAGTCCTCTGATACTTGATAATATCGACCGCGGGAACAGTCAGGCTGACGCCCACAATGGCCGTGCGGCCTACGTTCACGCCGGCGACTTTACCCGACATCAACAACTCATCGATGGCTTTTAACGTCTGGGCCGTGTAGGCGCCGGCAACATTGAAACCGCCGCTGAGCCTCTCGCCTCTCTCCCACTGCGCCTTGCCAATCTCCTTCGACATCTTTATGCCTGCAAATGCCGTCAGCTCGTCGCCCCTGAATTTAACCTCAACGCCGTCTTCAATAGCGGTAAATTCCCAGTCTGTCCAGCTATTGCCGGTCTTATTGACCCTGACCGTTCCCGGTTTTGCAAGCTGCAATGCTTTTTCAGCCCAACTGTTGGTCGCGTCTTCGCCGTAAGCCAGGCGTCCGACATCTCCGACAAAACTGTTGCCCCAAATCAAAATGGTGCCGGCATAGGTGTCATTGGCTGTGGCTTTCCAGCTATCGCTGCCCACAACTGTCCCCGCCAAATCGATGACGCCGCCCTTGGCCGCCGAATAGGTTCCAAAGATCACAGGCCAGACGACATCGTTGAACGCGTAACCGATCACGGCGCCCGCGCCTTTGATAACCCCCTGAGGACCCCAGTCAGGATTATAGTCATAGCTCATCTTGGTGTGCTTGTTCAACCACACCCTGACGCCGTTGGTCTCGAGGATCGCTTCTATCTGCGGATCATTCCCCGACTCCATCCTTGAATAGAATCCCTTGATCTCCTGGATCCTGTTGGCAATGAGCATGCGCTCATCCTGGGCCAGGTCGCCGCCCGAATTCGTCAGGAAATTCTCGAGGCGTGAAATCTCGGCATTTCTTGCTGCCGTGCGCTTTTCAAAAGCGTCGCGCGACATATTGATCAGTTCATCCGACTCTTCCTTGACGGCAAGCGGCGTCTCATAAATACCATTGGTTACCTCAATCAGCCTTCCGTTGGAAGCGGCAATCTTATTTTTCAGCTCGGCAAAATAATTCAGGTCACTCACGTTGCGGGCGAACTCGTCCTCGACGCGTTTCAAGGCGTCCTGAATACCGCGGCGGCCTGTCTGTGTCTTTAAAACCTCATTGGCCACCTCTGTCTTGAGACTGAAAGCCGTTCGATAGTGGTTGGAACCGTCTCCAACATAGCGCTCATCAAAAGAAGGTCCCGGATTGGCGATCCTCTTGAGCGCATCCAGATCGTTGTCCCTCAAATATTCAAAATATTCCCGCTGCGCCCTCTTATAGGTATCCTGTGCGGTTTTCAATTTTCTTTGTTCTGCGGCATCATTGACGTTGAGCCAGAACCAGTCGGTCTTGCCCATTTCCTGTTTGTAGCGATCGTTGGCCAGTTGGAGTTGTTGGCTGGCCTGTGCTACCTTTTGTTCCAGGGCCGTTCTCCTTGCATCGTTCTTGGGCTTTTCGGCCGTCGGCAGCGGCTGGCTGACTTCAGGGACACTCGAAGAAATAAGCCTGACTTCTCCTTTAACGCCGCTGATATAATCCGAATACACAGGCGTCAAGACTTTCTGATCATTAAGCTTCATCTCGACTTTTATTCCGCGCGCTTCGCGGTCGCCGAGTTTGATGAAATCTCTGGGCGTTTCAACGATCGTGTTGAGGGCGCCCAATGTCGAGACCAGGCGCGGATTCGTGCCGTCTTGATTCGTGGCAAACGCCAGGTAGAGCTGGGAGCCTTCACCCAGCTTGACGTTGTTGGCATCGTATTGCGTCAGGTTCTTGGCGATGTTATGGGTATTATCCGGCCCTTCGTAAAGGGTCGGTTTCTTGGGTTTTTCTTCAGAGAGCGACACCCTGTTCCTGGTGGTCTCGGCAAAGAGATTGCCGATAGACTGACCGTTGTAGACGACACTGCTGTCGGCAATGAAGCCCCAGCTGTTGGAGGTACCGTAAAGCTTTGTGATAGAGGCAACAACTTCCTGTCTGTTGCCGGACACAAGTTTGGCGTTGACGGTGCTCTGGCCGGGCATGAAGGACCACGAATCCTTAACATCATCCGTTAACTGATGGATGGCCATCATGCTGCCCAAGACCTGTCCTCTGAGCACACCTTTGCCGCCGGAGAGGTCCTGGGTCGCCTGTAAATTGATATCAGCCTGGTTCCTGATCTGGCCCTGGGTGCCGGCGATATAGTTGGAATAGTCCGGAACCAGAACGCCTTGGGCGTCGTGCTTCATCGTAACCATGGTGGCGCGCACTTCGCGGTCACCGAGTTTAATGAAATTGCCGGGCGTTTCAACGATCGTGTTGAGGGCGCCCAATGTCGAGACCAGGCGCGGATTTGTGCCGTCCTGATTCGTGGCAAACGCCAGGTAGAGACGGGAACCCTCTCCCAGCTTCACATTGGCGGAATCATAGGCCGTCAGGTTCTTGGCGATGTTGTGGGTGTTGGTCGGCCCTTCGTCAATCTTGCCCGCCGCGGAACCGACAGACGGCTGCGTCGGATTCGGTTTCGGGAAAAGGTTCCCAATAGACTGGCCGTTGTAGACGATATTGCTGTCGGCAATAAAGCCCCAGCTGTTGCTGTCACCATAGAGCCTTGTAATAGAGCCCACAGCTTCCCGTTTGCTGCCGGACAGAAGTTTAGCATTGATCGTGCTCTGGCCGGGCATGAAGGACCATGTATCCTTGACGTCATTCGTCAACTGTGTAACGGCCTTCATGCTGCCCAAGACCTGGCCGTTGAAAACACCTTTGCCGCCGGAGAGGTCCTGGTTTGCCTGCAAATTGATGTCCGCCTGGTTCCTGATCTGGCCCTGGGTGCCGGCGATATAGTTGGTGTAATCCGGCACGAGGATATTGTTGGCGTCGTGTTTCATCGTGACCTGGAACGCACGAGCTTCGCGGTCGCCGAGCTGGATGAAATCTTCCGGAAGATAAAGCTCCGTATTGAAGGCGCCGAAGGTCGAGACCAGGCGCGGATTTGTGCCGTCCTGATTCGTGGCAAACGCCAGGTAGAGCTGGGAGCCTTCGCCGAATTTAACATTGCTGGCGTCATATTGCGTCAGGTTCTTGGCGATGTTGTGGGTGTTGGTCGGCCCCTCATCGGGCTTTCCGGGCGCAGAAGCGGCAGACGGCTGCGTCGGATTCGATTTGGGAACAAGGTTCCCAAGAGCCTGACCGTTGTAGACGACACTGCTGTCGGCAATGAAACCCCAGCTGTTGGAGGTGCCGTAAAGTTTTGTGACGGAGGCAATAACTTCCTGGTTCCTGCCGGATGTCAGCCTGGCATTGACGGTGCTCTGGCCGGGCATGAAAGACCAGGTATCCCTGGCATCATCCGTCAACTGATGGATGGCCATCATGCTGCCGCTGAGATGCCCTCTGAGCACGCCGGCGCCACCCGAGAGATCCTGATTTGCCTGCAAGTTGACATCAGCCTGGTTCCTGATCTGGCCTTGCGTGCCGGCGATATAGTTGGAATAATCCGGGACCAGGACATTGTTGGCGTCATGCTTCATTGTGACCATGGTGGCGCGCACTTCGCGGTCGCCGAGCTTAATGAAGTCCTGAGGCGTCTCGACAATGGTGTTGAGGGCTCCGAAGGTCGAGACCATGTGCGGGTTGGTGCCGTCTTTTTCGGTCGCAAAAGCCAGGTAGAGCTGAGAGCCTTCACCCAGCTTGACGTTGCTGACATCATAAGTTGTCAGGTTCTTGGCAATATTAAACGTGTTCTGCGGCCCCTCATCGGGCTTTCCGGGCGCAGAAGCGGCAGACGGCTGCGTCGGATTTATTTTAGGGAAGAGATTTCCGATGGCCTGGCTGTTGTAGACGATACCCGAGGCAGGTTTGCTGACGCTGGAAACAAGGCCCCAGCGGCCGTTATCCACCCAGACGTCGCTGATAGAAGCGGTGAGCTCACCCTTGGTGCCGCTCGTCATGACGCTCGGGCTGTGCTGCATATTCTTGTCCGCATCCACCACGCCGCCGCGCACGACCCAATTGTTCGTAGCGACCAATTCTTCATTCAATCTCGCCCACGCATCCACTTTACCGTTCAGCACACCCGTCGCCGTGGCTTGGGCCTGGGCTTCTGCCGCTTTAGCAGAGGCAATCTCGGAAACAACAACCGCAGGTTGCTGACTGGACGGCAACGTCACCAATTCGGGGGCGGTTACCTGTGCAGTCGTCGCCTCGACAGAAGGAGATCTGGCCACAGGGACGAGCTGGTTATTAATAAGGTTGTAGACCTGGCCGTTGATGTTGTAAGCCAGGTGCCCTTTGGCGAGGTCCGGATCGATCTCGCTATCCTGAGGGGTGATGAGCGTTACTTTTACATCGGAACCGAAGGCCTCTTTGATCTTGGTCTCGACGGCAGCCGGCGTATCGATAGTAAGGTTTTGTATCTTCTCTTTCAATATCTCCGGGGTTGCAGACAAGGGCGCTTCAGCCTTGATATCCAACACCATATGTTTGTCCTGGACATCCGCCCTCCATCCATTCCCGGCTCCGGGAACACCATAGAAATTAATAACGTCATTCTTGAGGTTGGCTGCCTTATAAGGGTTGCCGAAGACGAGGGCGGTGTTTTTATACACCTTCATGGTTTCGCCGTTAATCGTGCCGGGATTCGTCCACTCCGAACCCACCCTCAGGACGGACCCATACGGCAGGCGAGGCGTGCCCTGCTCAATCACCACCTGATCTGTCGCCTGGTTCAATTTCAGAAGGATGATATCCGGATTAATGGCAATGGTCGCCGTCTTGCTCTTGTCATTGCCTTGCAAAACGTCGAAAGTTTTAGTGCCTTCCGCATTGCTGATCTGCGCATACGTCGAGCCGTAGGTCGCAGCCTGGAAGCCTTTATCCGCATTCTTGTCGTTGGGGTTCGTCACGGAACCCAGAGACGGCATCGCGACCATGGCGTCGATCTTTGAGCTCGCCGGCGCGTAACGGGAAGAGCCGGTCACGCGGCCAAGAACTGTCAGGCCGGTGTCCGCCAAATTGCCGTTCAGAAGATGGTTGGGTACGGCCGCGCCCATGATATAGGCGGAATGCGTCACAGCCTTGGCGACAGAGCTGGTATCGCCGCTGGTATTCGCAGCATTGTAGGCGCTGGCATACGTGCCCGTGAACCCCTGATACAGGACTTCATTGCGGCGGCTGCCGTTGACGACGTTGAATTCGCGGACTGTGTAGAAGTTGGTCGGATTAATGGTGTATGTTTCCCCGCCATAAGACTGTGTCGTCGTAAAACCGTTAGGGCTTGTGCGGCCCAGGAGCCAGGCAAAGAATCCCTTTTCTTCCCTGAAGCTCCATCCGCGCGCGGAGGCCACATCTCCGGCGGCGTTGAAACCGATAAGCGAATCGACGCCGTTCTGGGGCGACACATAACCAATACCCTTAGACGTCCCCAACCCCAAAAACTTCGCAAACATCCCCTGCTTCTCAGCCGAAGCGATCTCTACCTGGGTGTTACCTTCGCCCGTCCTCCAGGAAGCCACAAAAGACTGGTACAAAGTCTTCATTCCTGGATCCGTAATACCCGATGCCAGCTTTTCCTGATCGAACACAGCCCTGTTATTAATGACCGCCTGCTGATCGATATTCATGCCGGGCAGGACGATCTGGACATCCGCCCTGTCCGCACCCTTCACCAGCGAGGAAATGTCAAATGTTGCCAGAGGATTCGAGGGATCATACTGGAAGGTCTGGGTCTGGCCGTTCCTCGTGACCTCCATGGTCGCCGTCATGGCGAGATCTGCCAGGACCTCCGGCGGCACAGGACCCTGGTCCAAGGCCGCCTTCAGCGCCGCATTGTCCGTCTGGAACCTCAGGATGACTTTCACCGGGTCTTTGCCCGCCGGCAATTCCTTGATCTTGACTTCCGTCATCTTGTTATAGATCGCGTTGATGCCTTTGTTCAGCATGGACGCCAGGTTGTCCGCCGCGGCATAATGCGTGGTGGAACTGACGTAGCTGACGAACGCGTTGCCGAACGGCCGCGTGATCTTGTCGACATAACCCTGGTCAACAGCCTCGCTCCACGACAGGCCTGTCTCTTTCATCACCAGTTGGGCATTGTCGTAGAACTGGGAGATGCCGGCGAAATCCAGCAGCTTCTCCGTATACTGCCAGCTGCGGAACGCGCCCATGCGCTCGGGCTGGTAGAACGCAGAGGTCTTGCCGAAGTAAAGCATGTTATCGGACCAATTCTTGGCGCTGTCATAGAGGCTCCCCACAAAGAGGTCGCCGAAATCCTTACCGCTGTCTTTGCCGGTGTAAGCGTCATAACCGGCCTTCATCAAAGAGGTCGCGGTGAAGTTCAACACAGCCATCTGCGTCGCAGTCATGCCCCAGGAATTCTTGCCTGTCTCCTTGTCGTATTTTCCGCCCATGGTGGCCAACAGGGCCGAGGAGCCGCCGGAGAGGATCGCATCCAGGACATAGCCTTGAGGTGTGCCACCGACCATCTTGCCGGCCAACACAGAACCCGCGGTCTGGCCGAGGATCCTGGAATAACCGAAATCATCTTCGCCGATGACCTGTTCGAAGGAATTGCCGATCAACGTCGAAAGCATGTATCTCTGGAACCCGACATCATTGACGGCAAGGGCCGTATTCCCCAGGAAATTCCAATAGCTGCTGCCTGCCTTATAATCGCTGGCGCCGACGAAATAGGTATTGGTCGCCTGGTCAAAGCGGCCGTTCTGGTTCGTCAAAGATTTGTACGTATCAGGGCTGACCTGATAGATGGGTTCATAACCTAATTGGGTCGATGACCACTGCGAACCGACATAGCCGAGAGCGGAAGCGCCTACCGGCACGAGGATCTTGGTGAAGATATTGCTATTGTCCCCGATAGCCTGATCGGCCAGGACGCCTGCCGTCCCCATGAACGCGCCGTCGATCGCGCCTTTGGCCATAGAGCCGATCACCTGATGATTGCTCAGGAAGGTGCTGAAGGTATTCGTCGGTTTCCAATAGCCGCCCTGGCCTGCGCCAAGGGTCGAGCCGAAG
The DNA here is from genome assembly GCA_002421805.1 of Candidatus Omnitrophica bacterium UBA6210. Lineage (GTDB taxonomy): Bacteria > Omnitrophota > Gorgyraeia > Velamenicoccales > Velamenicoccaceae > Velamenicoccus. The sequence continues at coordinate 375,158 of DISM01000001.1, read as the reverse complement.
CCTGCGCCTGCCGCGCCGCCGAGAACAGAACCGAAGATCTGCGCCGCTCCAGGGCTCATGCCCCACTGCGTTGCGGCGATATTGGCCGCCGCGGAACCGATCTGTGAAGCGGCCATGCCTGTCAACATGCTGCTGGTTGCGGCTGACGTGCTCCACGAGAAGGAACCGTTCTGAATACCGTTGCCGATGCCTGAGAAACCGCCCAAGCCGCCGATCACAAAGGAGGCCGCCAGGAGGCCGGCGCTCACCCAGAGATCGTCATCGCTCGTCTTCCAGAGGTCGTCAATGGTCGTGATCTCGTCATATCTCTTTCTTGTGGCGCCCTGGACCGCTTTAGCCACTGCGTCTTCTAGAATCTCGATATCAAAGCCTTCAGGGATGTGATTCGAAAGCGCCAAGCCGTAACCGGAGAAACGAAGGTCAAATTCTGCCAAAGTTAAAATATTTTCCTTGCCGTTGTCTTCGATTACCACAGAGCCTTTAGAAAGTCCTTTAACAAGGACCATATGGTCGTCATCCACGAACGCAATATAGGGTATTAACTTATTTAAGGCTTTTGAAATATTTTTATTATTGGAGTAAAAGTCTTTCCAGTGGAAGGGTTTAAGTTCATACCCATAAAGCAGGGCCGTGTTGGCGAGGGCGTACAGGGAGTTCTCAAGCTTCTTGGCCTGGTTATAGGTATAGATATCTAAAGAATCAGAAAGAATATCTATTAATAGGGCGCTCTGGGCCATCTGGTAAGGCGATATATTCTGACCCATGGCCTGGAACAAACCGGAAAGGGCGTAGGCACCGCAAGTCACGAGGTTCCTGCCTGAATCCATCATCCAGGTATGTAATTCATCAATCTTATTCTGCGTAAGATTAAGAGGATAATTCCTATGGACAGAGACCTGGCGGGAAAGCCGGATATCCGTCGCGGGCTTCCCGATCAATGCCTGCAATGAAGAGGCGATGGAATCCGCGATCGCCCGGTCAAGGGCTTCATCCTTCTGGGCCCCCTGCAGGGCAGACGCGTCCGTTGCAACGGTTGCCGCGCTCACAAGAGGAGCTACTGCTCCTTGAAGCACGCCGCGCAGATTATAGTCAACAGCCCACGCCACCTGCTCAGGCAGGAAGGTGAGGACTATCAACCACGCAATGGCCTTCACCCAAAGCTTATTGCGTACGTTCAGCACATATTACGTTCGGTTTTGAGGTCGCCTAAACCTACGTCCTCCTTTCCTCGAAGATTTCCGCGTGTGTCTGCCGTGCGGATCCGGCTCGGTATCGAATCGTGTCCCGCCACAGAACACGGTTCAATCAATTTTTTTAATCCCGCCTCGATCCCCAGGACTACCAGGCAAAAGTCGGCGATGCCGAGCCTTCCGGCCCTCAGCGCCTGCCACCCGGTCCTCAGGATCTCGTAGCGGTTTAACATGTTATTTGACCCCCCCACCCATGCCTCCCAGAAGGCTTCCGTTCATGAACTGGATCGCAATAGGCCCGCCCACGATCACGCCGACCACAGGCAGGATGAAAAAGATCAGCGGGATAAGCATTTTCATCGGCGCCTGCAGGGCCGTGCGCTCGGCGCGCCTGAAAAACCTCTCGCGCACGTCATCGGACAGGATCGCCAGGGCCTCGGCGATCGGCGTCCCCATCCTGTCGGCCTGGATGAGCGTACGTGCGAACGCCGTGACGTCCGGCGCATTGATCCTGCGCGACAGATCTTTGAGCGCCTCACGCCGCGGCTTTCCGACCTTGATCTCGTGCAGCATGAGCGACAGTTCTTCAATGAACGCAGTCGACCGCGACTTCTCAACGATCCAGCGCGCGGCCGCGATAAAATCAAGTCCGGCGTCTACGCACAGACTCAACAGGTCCACCGTGTCCGGCAGCGTGCGCACGACGGCCGCGCGCCGCTGTTTGAGCTTCATGTCCAGCCACAGGTCCGGCAGGAAGAAACCCGCGATGCCGGCGACCGCGATCTTGACGATGTCATCAGCCGGCAAAAACCCGATCGCCAGCATGAATCCGAAGATCGCCATGAATTCTTTGGCGCCGAAGAACTGTTCCGGCGTCATGCCCACACGCGCGCCGAAAAGTTTGTTCTCCAGGTTCTCGCGCTTGACGAACCGGCGCACGATGAAATAATTCAACGGCGCAAACAAGTCAAAGACCCGCACAAAAATGGACTTCCTGTCGGCCGGGTTGACCTCGTAACGCAAACGTCTCTTGATGACCTTCCTGAGTTCGTGGGCCGCAAAGAACCACAAAAAGAAGTTCATGAAGATCAGGAAGATCCCCGCGAACAAGAATATTTGTGATAAATAAACAACCATGTCAGCCTCTGGTTAGGCCCTCCGCTTATTCGGTCTTACCTGGCTCCATCGGATGAGCCAGTATGCCGCTTCCCGCGGCATGCGGAGGCCTACCCCCTTGTGGGGTTAACTAAAAATTAATCTTTGAAAATACTTTGATCATATACATCCCGACGCATTCGGAAATCGCCGCATACACCATCAAGCCCCGGCCCACGGGGCTCGACAACATGATGTCGAAATAGTTCGGGTTGAACGAGACGACCAGGATCGCAAACGCGATCGGCAGCATCGACATGACGATGCCCTGGATCTTTCCCTGCATGCTCAACGTCTTGATGTTCTCGCTCAGCTTGCTCTTGGAACGGATCGTGTCGATCAGGCGGCCGAACAGAAGCGTGATGTCGCCACCGGTCTCGCGCGCGACCAGGATCGCCGTCGTCAACAGGTTCAGCTCTTCGGACGGCATCCTCTTGTTCAAGTTCTCAAAAGATTCTTCCAAAGGAATACCCATCTTGTTCTCTCTCAAGATCAGGCCGAACTCCTGGCTGATGGGGGCCGGCAGCTCTTCCACGAGCGCTTCGATGGACTGCAACAAGCTTAAACCGCCCTTTAAGCAGCTCGACAGGATCATCAGGCCGTCGGTGATCTGAACGGCAAACCTGGACTTCCTCGAGAAGATCAGGTTCTTGACGATCAACGCAGGTATCGCAAAACCGACCGCCAGGCCGATCAGGGCGCCCATCAGGCTTTTGAATATGGCCAGCCCGACAACGCAGAAGACCGTCGGCGAAATTACGTTGAGCAAAAAGAGCTTCTGGGGATCCATGTCCAGGAACATCTCTTTCAAGCGCGCCTTCTGCACCTCGACGCCGTGGACGCGCCAGGTATAAAACCTGTCCCATGCCACAGGGACAAGCTGGTATCCCAGGAGCGTCACTGACGCAAACAGCGCTATGAAGATCAATCCCTTCATCACCATGTCAATACCTCACAACGGTTGTGGCCTTGGAGCCGTCCGTCTCATACTGCCGGCCCATGCCAAAGGCATCCGCCGCATCACGCCACTTATATGCGATGACCCTCTTCAAACTCACCTGGACGGACAGCAGGGCCGCGACCAAAGCCACAAGCAAAAGGGAATACTCCAAGATGCCTATCCCGGCCCTGTTCCTCCCAGCGTTGAAAACAGAAAATATCCCGTTCATTTCACAAACCCCTGTTCCATCTCGCGGAACTTCTGCGGATCCAGGATCTGGACGATCTTCAATTCCACGACCTTCCTCGTCCTGCCTGCATGCTTGATGGCGACCAACAAAAGGAACTTGTCGTCATGAACATTGGCGGCCACGATGTTGAGCGTCGGGTCCACCTTGGCAAGGAACCTCCAGTTGTAGAACGCGTTGACCTTCGCCCCCTGGTCCATAAAGCCGCGCTTGAAGCCATCGATGAAAGACCTCTGGTAACTTTCTCTTTCCTTGTCGTTGGGCAAGGCCTTGTAGTCGGCGCCAACGCTGTACTCCATGGCTTTGAGATTCTCCCAATCAAGCAGCTTGCGCACGGAATAACGCCCCTGGACCAGCTGGGTCACGACCTGGCGCGCCAGCTTCACATCGTCTTTGGCTGCACAGCCTGTGAGCAGGAGGAACGCCGCCGCACCCGCCATGATTGTCTTTACCGTCATTCTTTTCATAAAATCCTCTTTTGGTTAATTCACCAATTGAGCCTGTTTGCTATAACTGTAATAGGCCCGCGCGGCCTTTGTCACGCGGCCGCCGAACGGGTTCCATGTCCCCAGGGCGCCCATGCCTTTTGAGCTGTCCCAGCGCGACACGATCACCTGGACGTTTTCGGCGCCATACAACAACTGCACACAAACTTTGCCGCTGAACCAGTTGCCTGTCTTGTACGTCCTCAGGCGCGGGACGTTAAAAACGGTTTTCACCGTCACCTCATGGTCTCCGCGCGAATCCTGCCACTCATACCGGACGGGGTTCTTGCCGCCGCAGGACTTTCCGGCCGGATTCAACTCATCCGGCGGAACGCAGATCTGCTCATAAGCGCTCTCTTCGACCTCCGGGAAGAGCGCTGTGAAAAATCCGTTGATCGCGCCATGGAAAGACTGCATCTCATACTGCATACCACCCAGGTCGTAATACGCGTTATAGAATTCGTCGTCGATATCGTTGTCGATGCTGCCGCCGCCGCCGAACTGGCACGGAGGATTCAGGACCGTATCTCCCGACGGGCCGCCGAAGAGGCACGCCGGCAGGCTCGTCCTGATGGCCTCAAGTTCCGTGATCCAATCGCCCAGCTCCTGCGCATATTTCTCGCTCCTCTGGAGGTAGGTAGCCGGATTGCTTGTGTCATACTCGTCATAGAAGAAGAACGACCATCCGCGCCACGCCTCGATCGTATCGTTCATGGGCTGCGCCCTCAAGGCTGTAATGAAATCTCCCATCTCCAACAGGTTGTCCGCCATATCGTCAAGCTCGTCATATCCCATGGCGATCGGAGGATCGATGCAGACATCGCCGTTGCATTGCAATCCCCACTCGTTCATTTGGGCGGGCGTGGGGCCAGGATTCCAGAAGGACACGGGATGACCCGCGTTGCGCAGGCCGCGCAAAAGCTCGACAATATGTCCGTCGCGTCCTGCCTGGGCCACATATTCCGTAGCGCTCGGGTCTTCCGGCGTCGGAGCTGGGGTCGAGACCCATTTGTAATCCACGCGCTCCAGCGGACCCGGTTGGCCTACATAGGCCGCAGCGCCCGACACGTACTGCCAGTAATCCCCGCCTTCATTGGCCAGCTTGCAGACATTTTCAAACTGCCATGCGTAATTATTCAAAAAGTCGTACACCACCGGCTCCGGATCGATCAGGTCTGTCACGCTGCCGATGATCCTGAACCTGTTATACAGCCAGATCTGAAAATCAGGCACGTATTCCAGCGTGTCGCCGTTGATATTTGAATCGGGGCTGTCGTAAGACTTGGTCGGGTCGTCCACGACCAGCTGAAGCGCCTGCATAAAGACCGACTCGCGGATCCTGTCGGGCTCATTCATCTTGTTGAGCATCTTCGTAAATTGCTCGGCCACGGCTCCGGGGATGCTCTGCGCAACGGATTGGTTGTATCCCGCAGCCGCCACACTCAGGGCTCCCAAAGCGACGCCGGTCCATGCGGCTGTCGCCGCCATGGGAATGATTGTCGCCGTGCCGGATATGATCGTGGCACCGGCAGGGATAACGCCGCCTGCGGTAACGGGTATCGCAGCGGACGTTGTTCCGCCGATCCCAAAAATACCGCCTGATGTTGTCGTGATCGTACAGTCCGTCACGGCAATGCCGCCGCCGCCTGCGCTCACCCCTGCGCTTGTGCCTGCGCCTGCAGTAGCCGTGCCGCCGCCCGCGCCTGCGCCCGCGCCTGTACCTGCGCCTGCGCTCACCGAAGTCGTCGCACCCGCAATAGAAGCAATACCTGCGCCGATGCCACCGATCGCTGCGCCGATACAGGCCCCTGTCAAGGCGCCTTGCGCCACACCCGTGCCGGCAATGGCGCCTCCCATGGCGCCTCCGGCGGCGCCCGCAACGGCGCCGATGGCCATCAGGGCCAGGGGCGAACCGACACCAAAAGACACAATGCTGATGACGACCGCGATAATGGCGACCACGATCGCCAATACGAAGCTTGCCCATCCGGTCTTCTGGCATTTCTCCGTCGTATTGCCGAGGCCTTCATAAAGCTGGCGCGATTTCGTAGAAAGCTGGGAGACGAGGTAGAGCGCGCCCGAATCAGCTGCGTTGGAAACACCTGTGGAATTAATGGCCACGTTGCCCAAATTCAGCGTCACCATCGTAAAAATAAGCAGGACCACCGTTGCCAGGATCAGCAACGTGGCGATCTGCCCCCGTTTATTGCCCACGGGCGTCAGGTTAGTTAAAGATGTTAAGCGGCGGATTAGACGACTCATCGATCTCCACCCCCCTCGTTTGTTCTGCGTTCGTTAAGTCGATTGAGCTCGTGAAGGCCACGCTTCCGGCCTGCACGCGCGTCCTCTCATATTCAGACTGTCTGTAGGCCATGCGTTCGTTAAGCCACACAAAAATCTTCGCTGCGCCCACAAGCAGGATCATTAAAACGATCAGCGCCGCCGTCAACTCCAGCGTCGACTGCCCTGCCTCTTCGATCCTCCACCCCCCTGATCCTCGCATGCTCTTCATGGCTTCCTTGCATTCTCTGACTCTTTGACACCGCTCTTACTTCGGTGTCGTCATCGTCTGATGAACCTCGCCCGTGGAACGGCTGTTGATATCCTGGACTTCCACCGCATCCGCATAATCCATGGGGTCGTCGTGGTTCACCTGATACCCGTTCGACTGCAGGTTGTTAAACGTCACAAACTGCCTGAGATTGTTATCTTCCCACGCCGCGTTCTCTTCCGTCACGGTCCTTGCCGTGGTCTCGATCTTGCGGATCTGCGTGGATCTTATCGCGTGTGTCTGTGTGTCCGCCTGCATACCCATGCTCGAGGCATTCGAGCCGACCCGCGAGAACACCTCGTTGAGAGCAGGAAAGACATAACGCCCGTTCTGCACATACCAATTGGCCGCATACCAGGCCCCGCCCGTTGCAGGATTATAAGCGGCGCTGTCCTGGTTGGGCGGATTCATACGCCTGGCGCAAATGGTGCTGCAATCCGTCCCGCTTGTCGCTGTGATCTGACAATCGCGCGTGCAAAGGTCTGTATCCACGATCTTGACGGCCTGCTGATAGCACGCAGAGTGATCGATGATCTCGCCCACGCAGGCATCGATGATGCGGACATTGCCGCCGCCTTCGTCCACAACATCGCTATAAATCAAATCATATTTTTCGCGCATGTCGTCCGAAACCCCGCTCTCGGTCCTGAACCCTGCATTCTTGACGGCGATACGGGCCAAGGGTTCGATCTCGCCGCCGACTCCCGTCACCTCCATATCGACCACGGTCGTCGGAAGCGATGCGGCATCTGCAGGCGTCGCATCCATCTCGGGATCGCGGGTGACGCTGGCCGACGCCACAAACGGAGAGATCGAGCCGATGCCAAAGGCATCCGTCGGGTCCGGGATATGGCGGTCCTGGATCAGCATGTAACTGCCCGAGCCGTAATTCCTGTCCGAAGCGATCGTCATCGCGCGGCGGAAAGCCAGCATCTGGGCCCGCTGGTTATAATTATATTTGAGGCCGTAAGCCACCATCGCCGTCAGGAGCGTCAAAAAGATCGTGCCAAAGACCGCCAATTCCAAAAGGGCCTGGCCAGAACAGTTCGCCTGTCTGCCGGTCAACCGGTTAACCGGCTTCAACACCCCGCGGCTCTTTTTGATTTTTTCGCTTGGCTTCAACATGTTCTTGCCTCCGGCCGGCTCACCGGCAAACGGGATAACCGGCCCACCGATATTACGGCGCCCCTACGTATTCAAAGCCTGTTTTGACCGTATTGTCGTAATTCGTCTGCGTATGCACCATCGTGATCACTCTGTTCTGGTACTGACCCGACCACGACGTCGGGTCTATGTACATCTCTTCCGAGGACTCGCTCGTGGTCGTCACGTCGCTGTCATGGAACAGGTTGAATTCCGATGTCGTCTTCTCCGGGTCGTACTGTTCGCCGATCGAATCGATATTGGCCCTCAGCCGCCCCTGGATGCCGCGCTTCAGGTAGACCTGCATCGCGATGAAAGCGAAGACGATGATCATGATCAAAATAGCCATCTCAATGGTCGACTGGCCGCGCCGGAAATCCGCTTTCCGCGGATCCCGTTGCTCTGAAAGATTTAAAATAAAATGCCGTTGATATCTCATGGCGGCCGTCCTAAAATTGGTTATACGTCGCATTGCCTTCCCCGCTCGAATAAGCGGTGCTCGTGAATTCGTATTGCGTCCCGAAGTCGGGGTCTTTCTTGATGCTCATCCTGTCATGGCTGACCGTGCTCAGGGTCGAATTCGACGTCTGATGGGCGCCGCTCTCCAAAATCGGCACGCTGTCGTTCTGCCAGCCGATCTCATGGTCCGTCAGCCCCTTGATCGTCCCCTGCAAACCTCTCTTGGCGTAGATATACATCGCCAACAGCGCCGCAGAGATCGCCGCGATCAGGAGCGAATACTCCGCCACCTGCTGGCCGCGGCGCGACATCCCCAGAAGAAAAGAATGGCAAGCCGAACGGGACTCTCCGCTTTCCGGGAGGGTGCGTCCTTCGGAAAGCCGCCGTTCGTTCGTTAAACCCGATTGTCTGTTCAATATTTTCGTGTTCATCGTATCCTGCCCTTCGCAGGGCTTGCCATTCCCCTGATCCGTCCTTACACGCCCCAGTATTCCTGTTCGGCGTTCATCACATTCTCCCAACCAGCCCTGTTCTGCCACTGATTGTAGATCTCCGTCGTTGTCGACCAACCAGTGTTTTCTTCACGGCTGTTAGAGTATGTGCTGGTGGTCCTGTTTGAAACAGTGTAACCCGGCGAAAATTGCTCGCCGATCTGGTCAGTTGACTCTCTCATCCTGCCCTGGATACCGCGCTTCAGGTAGACCTGCATCGCGATCAAGGCAGCAATTATGACCACTATTAAAACCGCGTACTCGAGGGTGCTTTGACCATTCTTTTTTAACCACCTGCGCATGTAACGTCACCTCCTTTTATCGCGCAAAACATGAAAACGTTAATTGCCTTCCATGTAGTTGCCGTAGGTCTGGTTTCCTGTTCTTTGCGTTGTGTCTGTGATAGACGTCCTGATGACGCCGCCGCCGGACTGCAGCTCTTCTGACTGCGTTCCGCTCTGGCTCGTCTCAAAGTTCGTCTGATAGTAATACGGTTCATACTGGCTCTGGTTGCTGAAGAACCCGTTGCCGGCATCATCGTCCGCCGTCTGCGTGAAATCGACAGCGTCCTTGATCCTTGCCTGCATTCCGCGACGGATATAGATCTGCATCGCGATAGCAGCCGCCACGATAACGCCGATGAGGATCGCGTACTCAGCCGTATTCTGACCTCTCTTTGAATTCAACCATCTAAACATCCTTTTTCACCTCCTTCAAAACGGCGATCTTTTGGACCGCGATTATACGCCGGAGCCAGAAGCCCCGCTCGCAGCCGCGCCGGCAGCCGCGCCGGTAGTGTTCAGGCTGATCCCGACCTTATTGGCGAAGACAGTCGCTGTATCATTCAGCTTCAGGCCTGTCTCGTCATAGATACGGTTGACGCCCGGCTTGATGAACTGTGTTGCCGCAAAAAGAATCGCTGCCACGATCGCTGTCAAAACGATAACGTATTCCAACGTACTCTGGCCTACTTTGCTCAACACCTTTCTCATGTTCTTTCCACCCCCTTTCTCCCTCCCGACTTCGAGCCCCGCGGGCCCTCTTTTTCCCACCCTCCGGGGCGACATCCCCATCGCCATTGTGGCGCAGGGGATCAACTAAATCTGTTCTCGATCTCCTCGACCGACTTATTGATGATCTTCGCTGTCCCGTTGAAAAAACTGTTCACGGACGGCTGGATAAAATGCGTGGCCGCATAAATAACGACCGCGGTAATGGCCACGAACATCACCGCATATTCAATGGTCATCTGGCCTTTTTCTCTTGCGTCTCTGTATGTGCGCGTCTCCATGGTCATGCTCTCCTCGTCCTTACACGGGGACACTCCAGGGCGTGCTCCCCTTGTTCGATTTTGCCGTCACGGAATCTTCCAGGCGGTAGATCTTTCCCTGCACCGCCTGACGGACATACATGGCCATGGCCACAAAAGCCGCAGCAACCACCGCGATCAGGATGGAATACTCCAGGAAGCTCTGCGCCTTGTGGTCCCTCAACACTTCTCTCAACAGACGGGCCATGATCCGCTCCCCCTACTTATCCGCCTCATTCAGACGATCCTGCACGATCAAAAGCCTGGCGCGGACCGCGTTTTTGCTATAGACGAACATGGTCAAAAAGACCGCACAGATCACCGAGATCAGGAGCGCGTATTCCAGCACAGATTGTCCGCGACGCGTGAACATGTCCCGCCTCTCAAATGGTTGTGTTCGTCCAGCCGCCAGGGGTCACACCGCTCAAAGAAAAATCGCCCAGATTGTCCTGCTTCATCTGAGCGACAGAGTAGTTTAAAACAAAGCTGCCGGAGTTCTGCATTTTTGCAAAAAACGCAGAACTTCCCACAATTGTCAGCACGGCTATCGCAACCAGGAGAATAAAATACTCAACAGTCGACTGACCGCGCATTGTCCAACATGATCTTTTTAAGAACTTTTTTAAACTCATTACGAACCCAAGAAAAAAATTGCCGAACCGCTCGCGCTTTTCTTTAAAATCTGCAGCGCTCTGCGATTCGGCTACCAAGAAAACCGGCCGAAAAACCCAGCAGGGACAAAAAGACCCAAAAATGTTTTTTGTTTCCGTGGCGTTTTTCATCTTTTTTCCGTGGTCGACCCGATACCGATCTTGCAACCAAAATATATCATATATATTATAATGATGTCAACAAATTTTTACCCGAAAAAAGAAAGCGTTTTCTTGCGTAACTGGATTTTTTTCATGGGGTAACATAAAAAGTTCCGAGAGGATTTGAAGGGAATTTTCGAAGGGCTAAACTGTGGGCGTCAGGAAGATCCAGAGCTTGCGTCCTGACTTCTCGCTGGCAGGGAGGCCATTAAACAGAAGTGAGGCATATTCTAAAACACGTATTTGTTCTAACTCCTTTGTTTTCAATATATTAAATAAAACGTCATAAGCAGTTTCCCTCTTAACCGTGCCGGGCTGCTTATAAATCAGCTCCCTGGTCTTCAAAAGGCTCCATTGCCTGCACGACGGCGGCAAGAAACTCATCTTCGCAAAAAGATCGCAAATCTCGACGAGGCAGGCGAATAAATGCTCGAGGTCTTTGGTTTCTTTGAGCCTCAGGGAGTGTGCCAGAAACCGGCCGGAAGACACAAACTCATCCGCGTATCCGGGATTCTTGGCCCATTCGGAGGCCTGCATGAGATACTCCTGGAAATTGCCGAATCTCCGTAAATAGCTTTCTGCTATCTCGCTGGCGGTCCAATCTTTTGGGTCAAGATTGGACAAAAGCGATACCCTCAAGGACGGATCCGAAGATTTAACGTCGATTCTTCTTATCATAACCTCTTTATTTACAATAGTTTGTGGTAATTTATAGCTTTCTTCTGTAACAAAAAACAGTTTCCCGAACGGCTCGAAAATAAAATTGGCGCCGCCCAATTTTTGCAACGGGCCCGCGGCCTTTCCGATCTCTGGAGCCGAGCCGATCACAAATCGCCTTCTGAGGGGCAGGACAAACGATATCTCGCGACATGGCCTTCCGTCAGGGCCAAAAAGATCAACCCTGCGGATCCTCTTTTGCGCAACAGAACCTTCCATGGCCAGGATGAAATCCAGGAGCTCTTTAGCCTGTGCGCTGCCCTCAGGATTAGCGCTTAGAACAAAAAACGGCTCTTTTGCCTCCATGAATGAATTTACATAACTATCAAGAAATAAAAGATTTAAAGAAAAATTTTGAGGGATTTTCTTGGCTGGCCATACGTAGCAGTTCCGTGCATCGACATGGAAAGCACTCCCATCCGAAAGGCTGAACTTGATAGAATTCACGTCTTTTATGGCGTTCATAAAATATGTAACTAATTTATTACCAATATCTTGTGAAAATTCAAACCTGCTAAGGAAGGCTTCGAAATTTGCCCTGGAGAACTTGTAGCCGATAATATCCCATAGTTCATTTTTCGAATAGCCGGCAATTTTCTCCAGGGGGACGTTATAGATCGCCCTGGCCAGAAGCCACCCTTCGACAAGAGACGGAATCGTCTCTGGTTTGATCCCCTTGCACAAGCCCATCTCCGACGATATGGCCGCCACTTTTTCGCCTATACCCAAAAGCCGCATGGCGCCTACAAAAAAGGCATAGCCGGCGCCATACAATTCCCCAGAGAACCTGTAGGCCTTTAATACGCTTCGCCCCACCGGTTTATTTAGCTTTGCGGACTTGATAATATTACTAACAGTAGATTTGCTTATTTTTACACCAAACTTGCTAAAAGCAAGATCAGCAAGCTTTCTTACGCCATAGTCTGAATTGCGTTTGCGTGTTTCAAGTATAAAGCGCCTAACGTTCTGGTTGAACTTAATAGATTTGGACATTTATTTTCTATTAGCTTTTATATTAAAATAAGTTATGTAAAACAGATTTACATGCTGGACATTATTTTTCAATCAGATTTATGTGCTTTTTAGTCAGCAAACCTGAACTAGTCAAGACTCCTTCCTTAAGCTCTAGAACCATATAACACCCAAACCAACACCCACATAATCGCCATGGCTTCAGCCCTCTGATCATCTTAATGACCCTGCCATCCCTGGCCAAGAATAGAACATCTATGGGGAATTTCATGAAAAACATGTGTATAGAGCTGCATGGCTTGATCAGAAGGCCTTGGCCATCTTCCAGCCCCATTCTGCCCAATAACCCCCTGGCCCGGGCGGCTGGTGAGTCAGCAATGGATATCCTGTCTGCAAGCACCATCCCGGTTTCTTGGACTATAGCCCTAAACAAGGCCTCCTGGACCATCAAACCCTCCTTAATCCTGCCTCTGGCAGAATTAGACCCTCCGCTTATTCGGTATTGCGGAGGTCTACCCTTTCTGGGTTAGACCCTCCGCTATGTGGTTACCCGACCAGCGGGACGCACCCGCTTGTCCTATTAAAGCGAGGTGCCGCTTCCTGCGGCATGCGGAGGCCTACCCTTTCTGGGTTAACTCCTCCACCCGGTCCCATCGGATGGGCCGGCGTGCCGTTTTCTGCGGCCACCCGTCCGAGCTTGGCCCGGTCTCCGGGCCGAGCGAGGGCTGGGTGCAGACAGATATTTTCAGCTACTTGCACGAGGAGTAATGTTTATTTCCTTGTTTCCTGCCTGCCGGGCCCGCTCATCGGGGCTTCAAAGGATACATGTCGGGCCATGGCATCTTTTGACAGGCATAGCACAATGTTCCAGGATTAAAACCGCGACCTGAAATGATTGAAATCGCAAGCAGGGGGCCCGAAATAGTGCCTGAATTGAAATCTCGGAGCATTATATCAAACACCGGCTTGAGGACGCAAGGCGTATGTTAACGTTTGCAGACTGTCAGCTGCTAATGTGATCGCGGGCAAGAGCTAAAAACCGGCAGAGGGTGAGCCTTGGGTTTCCTGACGTCCTGGAATAAGCCGTCTTTGCAGCCAGGCCGCACCGAGAACAGGACATGCCAATCAAGGATCCATTTCTGATACAAGGCAAAAAGCAAATGGTGTGCCGGAGAAAAAGGGGGTTATTTTGGAAGCTGTTTCACCTTGAAGATATCTGAAGAGAGGTGGATGCCGCGGGTAATAAGCTCTTCGTAAAAACTGGGGACGTGCCCGGTGGCCGTAAATTCGCCGATGACCTTTCCCGTATCACGGTCGATCGCCATCTGCTTGAACTGGAAGATGTCGGCGAACTTGATATGGAGTTCGTCGTCCATCCCGGCGACCTCCGTCACCTGGGTGATCTTTCTCGTTCCGTCGGACAGCCTGGCTGTCTGGATGACGATGTCAATGGCGGATGCTGTCATCTCGCGGATGGCGCGGATGGGGAGCTCGACGCCGCTCATCAGGATCATGGAATCCAGGCGGGTCAACACGTCGCGGGTAGAATTGGCGTGGATGGTCGTCAGGGAGCCGTCGTGGCCCGTGTTCATGGCCTGGAGCATGTCCAGCGCCTCGCCGCCGCGGCACTCGCCGATGACGATACGGTCGGGCCGCATACGCAGGCAGTTACGGAAAAGGTCGCGGATCGAGATAGCGCCCTTGCCTTCAATATTGGGAGGCCTGGATTCCAGGCGCACCCAATGTTCCTGGTTCAGTTTCAATTCCGCCGCGTCCTCGATGGTGACGATGCGCTCGGTCGAGGGAATAAAATCCGAGAGGATGTTCAGAAATGTCGTTTTACCGGAACCTGTTCCGCCCGAAACAATGATGTTCTTCCTGGAGAGAACGCAGGCGGCCAGGAAATCCGCGACGTCGCGGTCCAGGCTCCCGAAACGCGCGATGAGGTCTTCGATCGTGAAGTGTTCGCGCGCAAACTTTCTGATCGTCAGGGTCGGGCCCGTCAAAGACAGGGGCGGGATGATCGCGTTGACACGCGAACCGTCGGGAAGGCGCGCATCCACCATCGGCACGGATTCGTCGATGCGCCGGCCCAGGGGCGCAATGATGCGCTCGATGACGACCTTCACCTGGTCGTCGGAAATGAACTTTTTGCTCGTTAGCTCGACGCGCCCGTGTTTTTCAATATAGACCTGGTCTTTATTGTTTACCATGATATCGGAGATGTCCGGGTCCCGCAGGAGCTCTTCTAAGGGACCCAGGCCGAGGGCTTCGTCGGCGATCTCTTTGACGAGTTTTTCCCTGACCTCAAGGCTCGAAAGGAATGCGCCCGTCTCGTCCGCGAGGAGATTGGTGATGATCTTCTCCGCCTTCTCCCTGAGCTCCTTGGCTTTCTTGGGATTATTGATCAATTCCATATCCAGGCGCTTCAAATCGAGCTCTTCGATCAGGCGCGCGTGAATGCGTCTTTTGAGGCGCAGGATCTCGTCTTCCTGCTCAATGGGCTTGATCCACTTGACCTTGTCCGACAAACCCATCATGTCCCAGAAGGTGCCGGCCGCCGGCACGTCTTCCTTTTTGATGGAGCGCAGGTCCGCTACTTCCTTGTGGGCGATATAAAGCGATTGGTTGGTGATCAGCTCCTGTGCGAATTTTTTGATCCCGGCGCTGACGCGGCTGGACGGGCTGTCGATCACGACAGGGACGCCGCGGTTCAGGGCCAGCCCGACGACGCGCCCGTCCGAAGGGATGCTGGAGATGATCTCACAGGGAAGCGCGAGCTTGACTTCCTGCCACGACAGGCCCGACTTGCTCTCTGCGCGGTTCAAAAGAAGCTTGATCATCTTGAGCGGGAAGTGCAACGACTGCAGCACGTCCAGGCCCCAGCGCGTCTCGTAGACCGAAAGGATGTCCGGGGTCACGATGAAAAGGATAAGGTTGGAGCGGTTAAAAATACTGATCAGGCTGTCGGTGAAGGCCCTTCCCCCGTCGACAATGATAAAGTCATAGTACGGCGCCAACATCGCCGCGATCTTGCCGATGCGGTCGCCGGTGATGTGGGGCGACTGCTTGGGCCGCGTGATCGCCGGAAGGAAATCAATGCCGGCGGTGCTGACCAGCGTCATGTAATTCTTGATGTTGCCCGCCTGTTCGATCTTTTCGAGGATGGAGATGATGTCGAAGATGGAATACTGGGGAGTTGCGTCGATCATGCGCGCCATGTCCTGGATCGCCTGAAGGTCCATGTCCAGGAGCGCCACGCGCTTGCCCTCCTGCGCGAGGGCGATCGCGAGGTTGACCGCCAAAAGCGTCTTGCCGACGCCTCCTTTGGTGCTGAAAATCGTAATGATGTTGCCCAATGCGGGCGCAGGAGCAGCAGGAACAGCAGGAGCAGGTGTAGGAGTATTATCTGCCATGGTTCAACCCAGGTCTTTAGTTCATTTGATACGTGATAGGCACTTCAACCCATATCTCTTTGAGCAGAAGCCCCTTGGGAAACGCCGGGTAGGGCGCCAGTCTCTTGACCGTATAAACAGCGGCCTTGTCCAGAAGTTTATGGCCCGATGACTCGCTCACCATGACGCCGATCAGCTGGCCGTTGGAAAGCAAGTGAAGGCTCAACACCACTTCGCCTGAAAGGTTCGCGCGCTGCGCCTCGACGGGATAGGAGACGTTCTTGATGATCGTCTCCTGGACGGTGCGCATATAGGTATCGGCGGGTTCTTCGTCCGGGGCCGCCTGGCCTCTATTGGCCGACTCGACGTCCTGCAGCATATCTCCGTAGCGGACGACCTTGGGCGTCAGGGAGACCACAAGCTCGGTATCACCGATCTGGAAATTCTTGGACCGGAAGAGCGCCCCGAAGATCGGTATGTTGCCCAGCCCGGGGACCTGCTGGAGATTGTTGCTCTGCTCGTTGTCGATGAGGCCGGCCAAGAAAACCGTCTCATTGTTCTTCAGGTAGAGTTCCGAGGACACGGTGCGCGTCTTAAACCCCGGGGTGGTCGTTGAAATGCTCTCGCCGGTCTGCACAGTAAGCGCTGTCGAGGAGTCGATCGTCTTGATCTCGATCTCCAATCCGCACTGAATGTCCCCGGTCTCTTTGACCTCGGGCTTGATATTGAGCTTGATGCCGTATTCGACGTAATCGACGGCGGTGGTGGTCGTGCCGCTGGAAACGCTGACGCTCGACAGGATGGGGACTTCTCCTCCGACGAGGATCTTGGCCTCTTTGCCGCTCAAGGCGACAAGCTTGGGGCGCGCCAGGGTCCGCGCCAGGTTGTCCTGCTCGAGGATATTGAGCGTCGCCGTCAGGGCGGTCCGGTCGAAATGCGACTGCCCGACCGCCTTCATGAGGTCGGCGGCCTGACGGATCAACGTGTGACTCCCCGGCGTCGCTTCGTTAAACGTCAAGGACTGCGACCAGCTGATGCCAAGCTTGTCAATGACGGTCTTGGCGATCTCCATGACCTGGACGTCGATCTCGACCAAAGGATTGTCCTCTTTAAATGTCACGAGGTCGATGATGCGGTTGCGAAAGTTCTCGAGAAGCTGGGTCACGACATCCTTTTTGCGCAGGGGCACCTCACCCAGGACAAAGACCTTTCTCTCCTGTTCGCCCACCTGAAAATAGACGCCGCGCAGGCCCGCCGTAGCGAAGAGGTCTTCGAGGCGTTTCTTGAGCTTGCCCAGGTCTTCTTCAAAAACCCGCACGAACACTTCGCGCTGGCCGTAATCGTCCCATATCTGAAGGTTCGTCTCCCCCGCCGCCTTGGCGGAAACAAGGATCTCCGTCCGGCTGGCGCCGACGACATCGGCGATCTTCGGGTCGCCGATCGCGATCCTTTTGGGGTTGGCGACCTCAACAACCTTGGATTCGCCGATCACGATATCCAGCTGCCTGGCCGTATCATAATCGTTGAATAAAAATTCGCTGCGCACCTGCTCCGGGACGCACAAGGCCCCGGCCAGAAACGCAACGACTGCCGATAAAAGAAGTGCGACGTTTTTGATTCTTTTCATCAAAGGCTACTTGTTCATGATCATGTTGGACTTTTCCGTGCCCCTGTAGATCTCGACGGTCGGAGGCGCCGGCGCTTCCTGTTTTTTCTCCTGGGGTTTCATGGCCGCAGGCTCTTCCTTGGTCGCCATGAACTCCTGGCCCAAGTTGCTGAAAACATATTGCCAGAGGGCATTAACCTCGACGGGAGGAACGGGCTCGATCGCCGTTTCCAAAGGCGGCCTCAAGATCATCCTCAAAGACGCCTTCTGTTCCAGCGCAAACGACAAAAGCGCCGCTTCCCTCGGCGTCAACGCCAGCATAATGATCAGGTCGGTGGGGGCGGTGGCGGCCTGCCCTCTTTGCGCCGGGATATTCATGCCTCCCTCCACGCCCAACACAAGCACGTTCTGAAACAAGGTGACGCTCACCATCTCGGTGACTGTCCGGCCGTCCACCTGTGCGTTATACGGAAATGTTCCGATCACGTCCACGTAATCTCCCGGGCGGATCTTTCCGCCGACGGCCGCCAAAAACGGCACCGTGATCGTGATGGCGCGCTTGCCTTGAGGCGTGCGCATGGCCAGACTCGTATCTTTCACAGCCAGGGTCAGCTTGGTCGTCATGACCTGCTCGCCGGGCGCGATGGCTGCGGCCGCGCGCCGTCCGGCGGCGAGGCTGGGCGAATTGATCGCGTTGGGCTGGACGTATTTCTCGGGGATCGCCTCCATCTTCATCATGGACTCGTCAATCGTCGCGCCCGCGGCGATAGGTTGCGTGGCAACCAGCACGTAGGCCTTCTTTTCCTCTTTGATATATTTCTTTTCCGTCTGGGAGATATAATTCCTCACCATCACGACGGCGACAAGCGCCAGAACGACCGCAAGAATAATGCTGAGTTTTCTCTTATCCACGTGGGCTATCTCCTGGTGAAACCCTGTTGCCGGAACCGCAAAAAACTATCCGTGCGCGCCTCCAGGCCCGGGGATTTCTGCGAGAGATCAACGCAAAAGCTCTTCTTTGATCTCGATCTTGGCTTCGCGCCTGAGCCTGTCCGTCAGGTCCTGAATACGCTGTGCCTGCTTTTGCTGCAACAGGCCGTTCTTGATCTGGTCGTAAACCGTCATGTTCGAATCGGGAAGCGTATCCGTCAGCTGCGGGATCTGGCCGCCTTTCACCTCTTCCACCTTGACGATATAATAACCTTTCGGCCCCTTGAAGATCGGGCTCACCTGGCCGGCATCAAGCGTAGCGGTCACTTCGTTGAACTTGTCGAACTGCTCCGCGGAATTGACGGTCCCCAGGTCGCCGCCTTTTGATGCGGACGCATCGATCGAGCGCTCCTTGGCGATCGCTGCAAAGTCGCCGCCCTGCAAAAGCTGGATGAGGATATCCTTGGCCGCCTGCTCCGACGACACGACGATCTCTCTGGCATGCACCTGCCTGGCCGAAGCAAACGCCTGCTTGTACTGGTTGTAAAACGCCTCTATCTCGGACGGCTCGACGGTGATGCCTTTCGTCTCGTCCATGATTAGCTGCCGGGCCATGACGCCTTTTCTGAATTCCTCGACGGCGTCCTTAACATCTTTTTGTTTTTCAATGCCCCTCGACTTGGCGTCCTGGTAAATCAACTCTTGGGTGATGAGATCGTTCAGGTAGCTCTTCTTGGCCTCAGGGGTGTTGATCTTGATCTCGGGAGAAAGCGCCTGCAGATTTTTGACCTTCTCGTCAAAGCTCTCCAGGGTGATCGTGTCCCCGTTCACTTTGGCGAGCACCGTCCCGTAAACAGGCTGTGCCGTCTGCTGCCCTGTCTCCGCGGTCGCGGCCGTCTTCGTTGATCCAAGCGAGGTCTGGAACGCCCCCTTCAACTGATCGCATCCGACAAACGCAAGGACCATCACCAAAACCAGCAGAAGAACTCCCGGTTTTCTCAACATGGCTTTCTCCTTCTTTTTTAAAACGTCTTTATTGATAAGAGGTTATAAAATACCTATATTAGATATTTTATAACACAAGTCTTCCTGCAAATCAACACAAATCCGAAAGGAAACGAAATTCTTGGGAGAGAAAAAGACGACGGTCCGTATTTTTTGAGCATGAAGTTTTCGTCCAGGCTCCGCCTTTGCGGCAATGGAAAACCGTCTTGCTGGATAAAATTAAAATATTCAATTGCCCCGACCGGATTTCCCGACGTTCGCCTTCTGGTTTAGTCGGGATGCCGACCTCGCGGGAGCGAGCATCGGCAGGACCGGATATATTTTGGTAGCCCCAACCGGTCTGCTTCGCTCAAAGTGCTTTCGCGTTTGAGCTTCGCAGCACCTGGGCGTATTCCTTCGAAGCCAAGCGCGGAAGCTGCTTGGCGAAGAAGAATAGCCCCAACCGGATTTTCCGCCGAAGGCGGACCCGCCTCCGGTGGGAAACCGATATTGGTAGCCCCAAGGGGATTTGAACCCCTGTCTTATGGCTGAGAACCACACGTCCTGGACCAGGCTAGACGATGGGGCCGTAATCTTCGCCTGCAAATTTTAAAAATTATAGCAAAACCGGTTTCCGAGTTCAACGAGTAAACGAGTTACGGGTTCCTTTAACTCGTTGACTCGCGCGCTCGCAACTCGTTAACCGGGTTATTCCTCATCCTTGGCGACGATCTTTGCGACGGACGTGACAGCATCACCCTTTTCCAGCGACATGAGACGGACGCCCTGCGCGTTGCGGCCGGTCTCGCGGATGTCTTTGACGGGACAACGCACCATCATCCCCTTTTGGGTGATCGTCATCAGCTCGTCGTCAGGCAGAACGCAGTTGAGGCCGATGGCGTCGCCGTTCTTGTCGGTCACCTTCACGTTGATGATCCCTTTGCCGCCGCGCGACTGGACCCTGTATTCGTCGATGGATGTCCTCTTGGCAAAACCGCCGGCAGTGACCGTCAGGATCGTAGCACCTGTCTTGACCAGATCGGTGGAGATAATCTCCATGCCCACGACCTCGTCTTTCTTGCCAAGCCTGATCCCGCGCACACCCTTGGCCTGCCGGCCCATGCCGCGCAATTGTTTCTCCTTAAAACGGACCGCCTTGCCCTGGCGGGTCGCCAGCAGCACATCGAGATTGCCGTCCGTCAACTTGGCATCCATGACGCTATCGTCCTTATCCAGGCCCATGGCGAGGATCCCACCCTTGCGCGGATTGGCAAAAACAGACAGCGTGGTCTTTTTGATCACCCCGCCCTTGGTGCAAAGGATGATGGACTTTTCGTCGGAAAACTCCTTGACGGGAAGCACCGCCGCCACCTTTTCCTTGGCGGACACCTGCAGGAGATTGATGATCGCCTTGCCCTTGGACTGGCGCGAGGCCTGCGGGATCTCATAGACCTTGATCCAGTAAAGCCGGCCCTGGTCCGTGAACACCAAGAGATAGTCCTTGGTCGAGGCGATGAAGAGGCGCTCCACAAAATCTTCGTCGCGCGTCTCCATGGCCGTCACGCCCTTGCCGCCGCGCTTCTGCTTGCGGTAAGCGCTGATGGCCAGCCGTTTGATGTAGCCGGCGTGCGAGATCGTGATGACCATGTCCTCTTCAGCGATCAGGTCCTCGAGCTCGATGTCTTCGGCATCGCCCGTGATCTCCGTGCGGCGTTCGTCGCCGAACTTCTTCTTCAGGGCCGCCAGATCCTCTTTAATGATCTCTTCGACGAGCTTCTCGGAGGCGAGGATCGCCCGGTAGCGCTCGATCTGCTTCAAAAGTTCCAGGTATTCCTTCTCGATCTTCTCGCGCTCCAGCTGCGTCAAGCGCTGCAACTGCATCTCCAGGATCGCCTGGGCCTGGACATCGGAAAGATCGAAATTCTTCATCAGGGCCTTTTTGGCCTCAGGCGTGCTCTTGGATTCGCGGATCGTCTTGATGATGCGGTCTAAAAATTTCAGCGCGATCTTCAAGCCTTCCAGGATGTGCGCCCGGCGCAACGCCCGGTCCAACTCAAACTGCGTCCTGCGCCGGATGATCACCTTGCGGTGGTCGACGTAACAGCGCATGATCTGCTTGAGGTTCAGGACCCGCGGCCTTCCGTCGACGAGCGCCAGCGCGATGATGCCGAAGGTCGTTTCCATCTGCGTGTGCTTGTAAAGATGGTTCAGGACGATCTGCGGCTCGGTGTCGCGCTTGAGTTCAATGACCACGCGCATGCCGTCCTTGTCGGATTCGTCGCGGATATCGCTGATGCCCTCGATCTTCTTGTCCTGCACAAGCTCGGCGATCGTCTCGATCAAAGAGGTCTTGTTGACCTGATAGGGGATCTCGGTGATCAGGATGTTGTCCTTGCCGTTCTTCTGGCGCTCGATGGAAACGCGCGCCCGGATCGTGACCTTGCCGCGCCCCGTCGAAAAAGCATCCTTGATGCCGTCGCGGCCGCAGATGATCCCTCCCGTCGGGAAATCCGGGCCCTTGACGTACTTCATCAATTCTTTGACCTCCGCCTCGGGATGATCGATCAAATAGGTGATGCCGTCTATGACCTCGGTCAGGTTGTGCGGCGGGATGTTCGTCGCCATACCGACGGCGATACCGCTGGAACCGTTCACCAGCAGATTCGGCAGGGCCGACGGCAACAGGAGCGGTTCCTGGAGGGACGCGTCGAAGTTCGGGACATAATCCACGGTCTCTTTGTCAATATCCAGCAACATCTCGTCGGCAATGGACGCCAGGCGCGCTTCGGTATAACGCATGGCCGCCGCCGCGTCGCCGTCGACGGAGCCGAAGTTCCCCTGGCCGTCCACCAAGGGATAGCGCAGGGAAAAATCCTGGACCATGCGCACCAGCGTCTCATAAACCGCCGCGTCGCCGTGGGGATGATACTTACCCAACACTTCACCGACGATGCGCGCGCTCTTTTTGTAGGGTTTGGAGTGATCGAGATTGAGCTCATGCATCGCATAAAGGATGCGGCGATGCACGGGCTTAAGGCCGTCCTTGACGTCGGGCAGGGCGCGTCCGACGATAACGCTCATCGCGTAGGACAGGTAAGACCCCTTCATCTCCTCTTCGATATAGATCGGTACGATTTTTTCGTTTTGTGCGTACATTAATTTGCCCCCTGAATCTTTTTCTAAGCAAATTATCCCGAACACCCGGCCTCATTGGTCTGGCCGGTGTACCGCTTTTTGCGGTAGCCTGCGCAGGAAATTTTCCCGGCCCGCCGTGGGAAAATTTACAAGCGCATAGGCGAGGGATAAAACCCTCTACAGCTGTTTGTGTGTGAATAACTCCGCAGCTTACGCAAGGAGTAAGATGGATCCCCCTAAATCTTTCTGTCAGCAAATTATCCCGAAGCTGCCTGTCCTCTTAACCGTTTCAGTTCTCCGACGCGATCATAGCTCACCAGCCACAGGGCCAGCCACAGCGGTCCGAAGAGGGCCCCCATGGCGGGGTCGATCGCATAAAGAACACGGGGCGCAACAACCGCCCCGCGCAGGACAAAATAGGCCCCCAGACCAAGCGCCAGATAAAAGACGACAAAAATAAGGAAGGCGCTTGCGTAGCGCAAGGCCTGTCCCCTGATCCGCGAACGGCTCTCCCTGAATGCCTGGAACACGGGTTTATTTTCGAACCCGGCGATCAAGGGGGCCAGTGTAAAATAAAATCCGTACCAGACCACAGCGATAGCGAGGGCCACCGCAATTGTGCTGGTGGTCAAAAGCACGCCCAACGCCAGGGGCGTCGCGGGGTGCTGCGCATAAAGAATGTGCCCGGCCATCAAAAAGGCGCCGGAGAGCGATATCCCGACGACAAAAAACGCCAGGAGCGCAAAGACGCCGCAGAGGTAGCCCCCGAACCGGCTGCACGTCTGGCGGAAAACCTCGGTAAAAAGAGGGCGGCGCCCATGCGCGTTCTTGAGATAGCCAAGAACGAAAAGCGAAATAAACGCACTCAGAACGATGACGGCCACCACCTCAATGCCCAAGAGGACGGTCAACAACACCCCCGGCCGCCCCGGAGGCAAAGGGCTGACACAGCGCACAGATAACTGCAGAACGCGCCCGGCGAACACATTCACGCCGTGAATGGCGACGATAGGGATAAAATTTTTCACCCAGAGCCCAAGCGACGTCCCGAACACGCGCACGGGATGAAACTCAACGGAGGCGTCCTTCGTCATAAGTCCTCCTTAATTTTGCCTATAGCCGGTTTTTTCACTGCAAAATTAATATTCCTTTAAATATCCAAATTCCGCACCAGGTGGGCATTCTTCTCGATGAATTCCCGTCGAGGATCCACCTGGTCGCCCATCAGGATCGTAAAGATCTCGTCAGCTTCGATCGCGTCTTCCAAAAGCACCTTCAGCATCGTCCGCCGCTCCGGATCCATCGTGGTGTCCCAAAGCTGCTGCGGATTCATCTCGCCCAGACCTTTATAACGCTGGAAGGTCATCCCTTTTTTGGCTAATTCCTTGACGTGGTCCAGGACGTCCTTGAGCGCGAAGAATTCCACATCAACCTCGTTGCTGAGCTTGAAGGCCGGCTTGGCTTTTTTGCCGCCCTCTGCCTGCTTGGCAGCCCCGGCAGAAGAACCTTCCTTGCGCATGGGTGGGCCGAAATATGTCTCAATAGAGATCCCCATCTTCTCGATCTTCGAGACGACCTTCTCAATATCCTCTGCGTCATAGATTTCTACATAATTGAAGTCTTCTTTTTCGCCTTTAGCGGATTCCGAGAGTTTGGCGAGTTCAGCGTCAGAGAACAAATAGTGGGTGTCCTGCTCCACTTTTGCCACATAAATAGGCAATTTTTTGGAACTCTTATGCCTATTTACAACCAATTTTTCTAAATCCACTCCATTTTTCTCTAAATGGATGTAAAATCTGTCTAATTGCACGAGCAGTTCGAGCAATTCCTTAAACTGTGGGTCGTTGAGCGTCTTCTTTTCCCCGGCGATGGTAAACTTAAGTCCTTCTCTGCCAATATCTAGCATCAATTGATTCATCTGTTCTTCTGTTTGGATATACTCTTCTCTGCTGCCCCTCTTGATCTTATAAAGAGGCGGCTGGGCAATGTAGACATGCCCGCCCTCGATCAGCTTGGGCAGTTGTCTTAGGAAGAGCGTCAACAGGAGCGTGCGGATATGAGAACCGTCGACGTCGGCATCGCACATGATGACGATCTTGTGATAGCGCAGTTTTTCAAGGGAGAACTCTTCGCCTACGCCCGTGCCGAGGGCCGTCAGGATCGTGCGGATCTCTTCGTTGCTCAGGATCTTGTCGAGCCTTGACTTTTCTACATTCAGGATCTTCCCCTTGATAGGAAGGATGGCCTGGAAGCGCCGGTCCCTTCCCTGTTTGGCAGAGCCGCCGGCAGAATCACCCTCAACAATAAAAAGTTCCGACATGGCGGCGTCCGTCTCCGAACAGTCGGCGAGTTTCCCGGGCAGGGAAAGCCCTTCCAGGACGCCCTTGCGGCGGGTCAGTTCGCGCGCTTTCCTGGCCGCCTCTCTGGCGCGCGCCGCCAGGACCGCCTTTTCAACGATCTTGTTGGCAACGGAAGGATGCTCTTCAAAAAAGCTCGTGAGGAATTCAAAGGCCTGGGAGGCGACAAAGCCTTCGGCCTCGGAATTGCCCAGCTTTGTCTTGGTCTGCCCCTCGAACTGGGGGTTGGGGATCTTGAGACTGATGACCGCGGTAAGTCCTTCGCGGACGTCGTCGCCGGAAATCGAGGCGCTGGAATCCTTCAGGAGATTCTTGCTCTTGACATACTGGTTGATGGCACGCGTGAGGGCGGACTTAAAGCCGCTCAAATGCGTTCCGCCCTCGACGGTGTTGATGTTGTTGGCGTACGTAAAGATGTTTTCCGCGTAGCTATCGTTATACTGCATGCCCAGCTCCAGGACCATGTCCTCGCCTGACTTCTCGACATAAAGGACTTTGTTGTGGAGCGGGTTCTTGTTTTTATTCAGGTGTTCGACAAAGGAGATGATGCCTCCGTTGAAACAGAACTCGGCCTCCTTCTCTGACCGTTCGTCGGCGAGCTTGATGGAAAGGCCTTTGTTCAAAAAGGCCAGTTCGCGCAGCCGGTTGGCCAGGGTGTCGTAAGACATGTCGATGGCCTTGAAGATCTGCTTGTCCGGCTTGAAGGTCACCTTGGTCCCGGTGCTCTTGGCCTTCCCGATCGTGGTCAGCTTGGAAACGGTCTTGCCCCGCTCGTAGCGCTGGTGGTACACCTTGCCGTCGCGCCGGATCTCGACTTCGAGCCATTCCGAGAGCGCATTGACGACGCTGACGCCCACGCCGTGCAGCCCGCCGGACACCTTATACGCCCGGTGGTCGAACTTGCCGCCCGCGTGGAGCGTTGTCAGGGCGACCTCGACGGCCGGCTTTTTCTCCTTGGCATGGATATCGACGGGGATGCCGCGGCCGTCGTCGACCACGCTGACACTCTGGTTCTCGTGCACCACAACGCTGATGTGGCTGCAATATCCGGCCAGGGCCTCGTCAACGGAATTGTCTACGACCTCAAAAACCAAATGATGCAGGCCGCGGTTCGTCGTATCGCCGATATACATCGCGGGCCGCATGCGGACGGCTTCCATCCCCTCCAGGACCTGTATCGTTGTCGCGTCATACTTCTTGTTCGCTTCTGCCATGCTCCTCCTTGACATCTCCCAGCTGCAGTTTAACGTCCTTGATCTTGAAGGCCCTGTAAAATTCCTTCTGGATCATGTTTTTTTTAAGGTTCAGCTGATACAGCCACGCTGAGCTATTTACATTAACCCGGATTTTGTCCTTTGTCAAATAAACGATTTGGCTGTGCGCCGCCGCGCGCTCCCCGACCAGGCGGCGCCAGACCGCCCTCGCTCCGTCGAGATCGCGCCCCTTTTGCTGCCTCATCAGGTCCTTGAGGACCGTTTTGAGGACGGATTTGATTTCCTGCACGCTTTAGCTCAGCCTCATCGGTTGCACGATATACACATATTCCGGCGACCGGACCACGCCGGGCTTCTCCCCGTCATAGAACTCCAGGGAAAATTCCGGCTCGCGCCAATACCGCAGAACATCCAGGAAATAATTCGGGTTAAACCCGATGACAAACTCCTTGCCGCCGTACTCCAAGGAAATCTCTTCCTTGAACTCGCCGACGTCCGGCGTGGCCTTGGAAACCACCAACTTGTTCTTGAATAGCTCGAACTTGACCGCCTGAAAATCCGGCGTCGTCAGGAGGTTGGCCCGGCGCAGCACCAGGATGAAGTCGTCTTTATTGAGCCTGACCTTCAGAGCGGAGGCCTGGGGGATCACGCGCTGATAATCCGGGAAGTCCCCTTCGATCAGCCTAGAGATGATCACCGCCCCGTCCATTTCAAAAAAGACCTGGTTCTGGGAGATGATCAAAGAAACGTCCCCCTCGTCTTTCAGATTCCTCAAAAGCTCCTGGACGGTCTTATAAGGAATGATGACCTTGGCGTCTTTGTGCGCCTTCAAAGGCATCTTTTTTTCGACAAGGGCCAGCCTCCTGCCGTCCGTTCCGACAAAACGGACCAAAGACTCCCCCTCCCCGCTTTTTTTGACTTCAAAAAGAAGCCCGTTCAAGACATAGCGCGTCTCTTCATGCGAAACGGCAAAAGCCGTTAATTGAAGCATGTTCTTGAGGGCGTCCTGGGTCAGCACAAGACTTTCTTTCTCTTTGATCTCGGGGAGTTTTGGGAACTCTTCTTTGGGCAGCCCCATCAACTTGAATTCACAGTTATCCAACTGGATATCCACAACATTGTTTTTCCGCGTATTGATCACAACCGGGCCTGAAGGCAATTCCTTGATAATATCGCTCAGGCGTTTTGTGGGTATGGTGATCGCCCCGGGTTCGAGAATCTCCGCATCAAGAATAATGGAAACGCCCATATCCAGGTCTGTTGTGGTCAGCCGGACCTTGTTTTTTTGTGTTTCAAAAAGAATATTGGACAGGATCGGCAGAACGTTTTTAGGAGTAATCACGTTGCCGACGGCCTGGATGCCTTTTTGCAATTCTGTTTTATCCACACGGATTTTCATCCCTACCTCCTAATACTAGATATTTAATATAAAAGTAGTTGTAGTAATGACTTTTGATTCTGTTGAAAACCACATAACCCAAAAGAAGCAAGCAGGTAAGAACAAAAAATATTCTGGATAACCCGTGGACAAAAAAGGATCATCGTTGGAAATCGTTTTTGATCTGTTCCACCGCGCTTTTGATTTGATGATTTTTCAGGATTTCGGCCTGGATCTTCTTAAATGCGTGGAGCACGGTGGTGTGGTCTTTGCCGCCAAAAGCGAGCCCGATCTCGGGCAGAGACATGCTTGTGAGTTCTCGCGACAGATACATTGCGACCTGGCGCGGGACCACGACATTTTTGACCCTCTTCTTTGTCTTGAGCTCATCCGGGTGAATTTTGAAATAATCCGCCACCGCCCTTTGGATATCTTCAACCGTGATTTGTTTGGAAGCTTCTTTCAGGAGATCTTTGAGGACACCTTTGGCCATTTCAAGCGTGATATGTTTTTCTTCCAGGAGCGAATAGGCGATCACCTTCACCAGGGCCCCTTCCAACTCCCGGATGTTGCTCTTGATGATCTCCGCGATCAGATGGATCACGTCGTCGGGGATGTCGACGCTTTCGTTCTCGATCTTCTTCTTGAGGATCGCGATGCGCGTCTCGAGGTCCGGCGGCTGGATATCGGTGACCAGGCCCCAGCTGAACCGCGAGACCAGGCGTTCTTCCAGTTTCTGGATCTCCTTGGGGGGCCTGTCGGACGAAATGATGATCTGTTTGTGGCTATCATAGAGGGCGTTAAAGGTGTGGAAAAACTCTTCCTGCGTGGCTTCTTTATTGGCGATGAAATGGATATCGTCGATCAAAAGCACGTCGACGTTCCTGAATTTTTCCCTGAATGCGGCCGTAGAGCGGTGCTGGATGGCGCCGATGAGCTCCGTCGTGAATTTTTCCGACGTCGTATAGTAGAACCGCGTCGAAGGATTGTTATGGCGGATCCGGTGGCAGATGGCCTGCATGAGGTGCGTTTTTCCCAGCCCCACCCTGCTGTAGATGAACAGCGGATTATAAGCCTTGGCCGGCGAATCCGCGATGGACAGACAGGCCGCATGCGCAAAGCGGTTAGACGGCCCGACGATGAAGTTGTCGAAAGTATACTTGGGATTCAGCAGAAAAGGCGTCATGGGCTCCCGCGCGCTTGCTGCGGGCGCCGGCGGCGGTTTCGGCGCCGGCCTCTCTTCTACCAGCGCAGGGTTTATCTGGTAGCATACGTCGAAGGCGCACCCTGCGCTCTTCAAGGCGTCGCGGATCACCAGATCGTAGTGCTGGATAAGCCATTCCCTGAAAAATTCATTGGGGACTTCGAGGCTGATGGTTTGTTTCCCCGAATCCGATTTCGGCCTGATCGGCTTGATCCAGGCCTCATAGGCATTCTCTCCCACTTTGGATCGGACGGCCTGCGCGGCCTGGAACCAGATATTGCTTTCGGTCATAAGTTTCACACGGCCCCGGATTTGACGGGGCGTTTAGTCGGGGACTCGACGAGTTATTCACAGCGTCCACAGGGTTATCCACAGGTCGGGATCTTGAATCCGTCCCCTTTTGCTCCGCCGAGGCCCAAAAGATATGATCCTCGCCGGCAGCCGGACGCCGCTTTCATTGGGACCGGCCCCGAAAAATCCGGAGGCCGGCTTCTAAAGGTTTTTATTATAATCGCGGCCGAAGGACATTGCAAGAAAATTTTAAAGCGGCAAAAGGCACGGAAGAAAAAAACAGGTTCATCGCGTTGAAGTTAGGGCCCAGAAAAAATCTACGCTCTGCGCCGGCGGCGAACATAAAAATCTTGACTTCAGGATGGTGTATGTTATAATTGCCGAACTATGAAATATCATTTGAAGACGCCAACCAAGATCGTCGGTAAACGCAAACACGGATTCCGTCGTCGGATGAAGACCAAAAAAGGCAGGCTGGTCTTGAAAGCCCGGCGTCAGAAGGGCAGACACAAGTTGACCGTATAGCGCCATGAGACGCGTCCTCGTGGCCCTCATTCAATGGTATCAACGCGTGTGTTCTCCTTTGGTCCCGCATTGCTGCCGCTTTGCGCCCTCCTGTTCCCAGTATTTCCTTCAGGCCATAGAGAAGTACGGTTGCCTGCGGGGAAGCCTGTTGGGTGCATGGAGATTGTTGCGTTGTCACCCTTTTTCTCGCGGCGGACACGACCCCATTCAATAAAACTATGGAAAAACGATTTTTCTTAGCACTCGTATTGTCCTTCCTCGTCCTTGTGGCGTATTCTGCAATTGTTCCAAAGCCAAAACCAATTGCAATTAAAGAAGATATATCATCTTCTCCTTCAATCGTCCAAGAGAAACCTCATGTCCAGGTCCGCGAAGAACAAGCGAGCCTTCCTCAGCCTATTATATTAGATAACTCTTTTAATGAGAAAGAGTTATATAAACTTGAAGACGGAGACCTTGTTTTCTCCTTTGCTCAAACGGGCGGATTCATTAAGTCCGTATATGACAAGAAGTTAAATGTAAATCTGGATCTTAAAGATATTGGGCTGGTGCCGCAATGGGCTGGGTTCTATTTTTCTAAGAATCTGTTACCAAAAGGGATAGAATTTTCCTATCTGACATCAGAAGGAGCAGAGATCAAGAAAGTGTATCGACTCAAGGATGACGGCACCATCGAGCTCGCCATCGCCTTAAATAATATAAATTATTTAAAATCAATAAGTTATGATATTTTAGTTGGCGCTTTAGCCGAATCTGGTAAGCCGAATCCTATTGATCAGCGTTATTTTGAAAGTTCTTATCAGGTGCGCAATGTTGTATCCAGGAAATCAGTGTTTGGTTTGAAGGCCCCTATAGAAATTAACGGGAAGATCGACTGGGCTGGCTTAAGAGACAGGTATTTTTGCGCTGTTTTTTCTCCTCAACTTGTTGTCGAACAAGGATTTATAAAATCTCAAGACAAAGCTCCGTATCTGATGCTCCATGTCGAAAACGACGAGAAAGCGGCTGGAAAGTCAATAGAAAATGTGTTCAAAGTCTATGTAGGACTGCAAGATGAGAAAAAATTAAGCGCTGTCGGTTTGAATGCGGAACGCGTGGTCAATTTTGGATTTTTTGATGTGATTGCCAAAGCAATCCTCTTTTTACTCACAGTCATCCACAAGGTTGTCCACAACTGGGGATTAGCTATTGTTCTTGTGACCACGATCATTTATTTCATCCTGTTCCCGTTGTCTTATAAAAGCATGGCCTCGATGAAGAAGATGCAGGCCTTGCAGCCAAAGATCGAAGAGCTCAAGGTTAAATTTAAAGATAACCCGCAGAAGTTGCAGATGGCAACAATGGAGCTTTACAAAGAGGAAAAGATCAATCCGCTGGGTGGGTGTTTCCCGATGCTCCTGCAAATACCTGTTTTCTTTTCTCTTTATCAGCTCCTGTTGAGGTTGCCTGAGTTGAGGGGGGCTGGTTTCCTCTGGATCAAAGACCTGTCTTCTCCGGACAGGCTTATTGCGCTACCGAATACGCTGCCAGTGATAGGCAACGAGATCAATTTACTGCCGCTCTTAATGGCCGGCGTCATGTTCCTGCAACAGAAGGTCTCTATGGGGTCGAGCCATGCTACCGGATCGACGGCAGAACAGCAGAAAATGATGGCCATTATGATGCCGGTCATCTTCGGCTTTCTGTTCTATAAAATGCCGTCCGGGCTCGTCCTGTACTGGCTTGTTAATAGCCTGCTCATGCTCATATTTCAATGGAAAATATCAGCAACGAAATAGAAGTCGAAGGAAGGACTGTCGAAGAAGCCGTCAAGAAGGCCTTGAGCATTTTAAAGGTCTCCAGGCGGCAGCTTCATATTAAGGTCGTTGCTGAAGAGCAGAAGGGGCTCTTTGGTATGAGTGGTGCTAAGCCCGCAAAGATCCTCGCCAGTGTCGTCATAAAAAGCTCTAAGAAAAAAGCTTGATGTCTTAGGTGGTTTGTGTTAATGTGTTCCTCGTGGAAACATTGTTGTAGATTCAACAATGTTCCCCGTGGAAACATGGGAATACAGAATTTAACAAATAATCCACCAGCGAAGAACTTCCAGAGGCTTGACCCTTGGTTTGTCACCGGGTTTTGTGATGGTGAGGCTGCGTTTACCTTCAGTCGTTCAGGTGATGATGTCTTCGCTCTGTACTTTTCTGTTTGTCAGCGAGAAGACAATAGAGAGATCATTGAAAAAATGCAAGTCTTTTTTGGAGGCATTGGGAAAATTTATATCAGAAAAGAACAATTGCCGACGGAGAAGAGCGGTCACACAAAACCAAACGCCTATTTTAGGGTTTGCAAGCAAAACGAACTATTGAAGATCATCGAGCACTTTGACAAATTTCCCTTGCAAAGCAAAAAACAAGAGGTTTATACTATTTGGCGGGACATGGCCATTGAAAAAACAAAAAGATTTCTAAATTGCAGAAGTGATGAGTTCAAAACGTTTTCTGCAAAACTGGCGACCATGAACCAAAAGAGCAGAGCTTTTAAAAAGCATTCTAGGTAATGTCAAAAATCATAGCCGTTTGTAATCAAAAAGGGGGGACAGGCAAGACAACAACGTCAATTAACCTGTCCGTCTACCTCGCCTTAGAAGGCCATCGCGTTCTTTTGATCGATTCTGACCCCCAGGGAAACTCGACGAGCGGTCTTGGGATCGACAAGAACACCATCGAAAGATCCCTCTACCATGTTTTGATCAGCCACGTCGAGGCGAAAGACGTCATTCTCAAGACGAAAGTCGAGAACCTTTTTCTGATCCCTTCCAACATCGACCTCATCGGCGCCGAGGTCGAGCTGGTCGAGGAAACAGAAAGGGAGGCCAGACTTAAGCGTAGCCTGGATGCGATCAAAGACAATTTCGATTACGTCATTATAGATTGTCCGCCGTCACTTGGCCTACTTACTCTAAACTCTTTAGTTGCAGCCACTTCCGTAATTATTCCTGTGCAATGCGAGTATTATGCACTTGAAGGTTTGGGTCAGCTGACCAAGACCATTAACCTCATCAAGGAGAACCTGAACCCTATCCTTGAGATCGAAGGCGTGCTTTTGACCATGGCTGATTTCAGGACAAACCTGACTTCAGAGGTGATCAGCGAGACGAGGAATTTTTTCCGCGACCGCGTTTTCGAAACGATCATTCCGCGCAGCATCCGGCTTTCCGAAGCGCCGGGATTCGGCAAGTCCATTTATGAATACGACAAGAGCTCTATCGGCGCGCAGAAGTATGGCGCATTGGCGAAAGAAGTTCTGGGCATAGGAATGGGGGAGCAGGCCCCTCATGAGACCCCTTTAGCGGCGGAATCAAATCAGCCGGAGACGGAGAATAGCTAATGGAAAAAAAGGCCTTGGGAAAAGGACTGTCGGCGTTGATCTCCGGTGGGCGATCGGTGGAAGATGTCCTGAAAAAGGAGATCCCGCTTGAAACAAAGACGGGCGCGGGCCGGGAAGACAAGGGCGTGGCTTTCGTCGAGACGACGAGGTTGACGCCAAATAAATATCAGCCGAGGACGAACTTCGACGCCGAGCAGCTCAAAGAGCTCGTCGCGTCGATCAAGGAAAAGGGTGTGCTGGCGCCGATCCTTGTGCGTCGCCAGGGAGATTCTTTTGAGATCATCGCCGGAGAGCGGCGTTTTCGCGCGGCTGTCGAGCTGAAGCTGCCGCGCGTCCCCGTCGTCATCCGCGATACCACAGACCAGGAAGCGCTTGTCCTGTCCATCGTTGAGAACATCCAGCGCCAGGAACTCAATCCCATGGAAGAGGCGCACGCGTTCCAGAGGCTCACCAAGGATTTTTCACTGACCCAGGAAGAGGTCGCTCGTGCCGTCAGCAAAGACCGTTCTACCGTCGCTAACGTCCTGCGGCTCCTGACGCTGCCGGCTGAGGTTCAAAAGGCCATTGCATCCGGCAAGCTTTCTTTCGGCCACGGCAAGGTTTTATTGGGACTCGACAGTGTCGCCCAGCAGATCAAGCTTACCCAGTTTGTTTTATCTAACTCATTGTCTGTCAGAGAGTTAGAAAATTATGTGGCTTCCATCAAACCGCTGTCTCCTAAGAAAAAACGCGCGGCCAAAGACAAAGATCCCTACATCGCCGATTTAGAGAACCAGTTACAGCGCATCCTGGGGACAAAGGTGCGGATCGTTGCGTCGAAGAAGCGGGGGCGGATCCAGATCGAATATTATTCGGACGAAGACCGCGAGAGGATCCTGAAGATCTTGAGGAAGCAGGGATAAGCAGAAAAGATTTCATATTAGTGAAGCCTCCTTGGTCTAAAGACCGGGGGCTTCCTCCTGAGCAGAACTTCACAATTGCATTTCCGCCACCACAACTTAGGCGGACCCGGGGATTTCTGCGAAGGATTAAAGTTCCAAAAAAGCGAGGATCGAATGGAGACGCAGGCAACGCTGATTTTGATCAAGCCCGATGGCTTGAAACGGTCGCTGACGGGAAACATCCTGACGCGCCTGTCGGAGACAAAGCTTGAGATCGTCGCGGCCAAGATGGTGCGGGTGTCGCGCGAGCTGGCCGCAGAACATTACCGGCACCTGAAAGACAAGCCTTTTTTCGAGGACGTCCTGCGCTATCTGATGGGCGAATACCACGATCGCCGCAAGGTCATGGCGTTGATCTACTGGGGGGAGGGGGCTATCACAAAATGCCGCTCCCTTGCCGGGGCGACAAACCCTGAAGAGGCCGATTCTGTTTCCATCAGGGGGTCTTTCGGCCGCATCACGACGCGCGGCGTCTATGAAAACGTCGTCCATGTGTCGGCGATCCCGGAAGATGCGGAGCGTGAGATCAAGCTGTGGTTTGACCCCGACGAGATCATCGTCGATCTTTACCCGACGAGGACCGTCGTTGAAACAAAAGAGAAAAGGGCGTGGCTATGATCGTCAGCATGACAGGATTTGGGCAGTCCCAGGCCGAGAAGAAAGGGGAGCGTTTTATCGTCACGATCAAATCGCTGAACCATCGTTATTGCGAAACGCAGTTCCATCTGCCGCCGGCCTTCGAGCACCTGGAGGGCGATTTCCGCGCGCGCATCTTAAAAAAGATCAAGCGCGGACGTCTGACGGTGTCGGTGACGCACATCAACGAGGCAGTCGAAGATATCGTCCTGAACGAAAAGCTCGTCGATAAATATTATAAGGTCCTGGAAGGGCTGGGCCGCAGGCTCAAGCTCGCCGATCACATCAGCGTTTCGTCGCTCGTCGCCCTGCCGGGGGTGTTGAGTTACCGCAAGGAAGACCTGCGTTTCCGGGAAAAGGAAGTGTTGTTGACGGGCGCGCTCAACGAGGCCCTGGGTTGTCTCGTCGAGATGAAGCGGCGCGAAGGTACTGCGCTGCGCAAAGACCTTGAACGGTGCGTCAGGGCGATCGGCACAAAAATGCAGGCGATCAAAAGGCGGGTGCACGACGTCATCGAAGCCAACCGTAAAGCGATGTCCCCCGAGGCGCTGGAAAGTTTTTTGAGAGGGACGGACGTCGGCGAGGAGATGACGCGTATCGATTTTCACCTGAGCAGTTTTCAGAAACACATCCGGATGAACGGCCCTAAAGGCAAGATCCTGGATTTCATCGCGCAGGAGCTCCAGCGGGAGATCAACACGCTGGGCGCCAAGGTGCAGGAAAAACACGTGGCGTATGAGGTGGTCATGATCAAGGACCAGATCGAAAAGATACGTGAACAGGTGCAGAATGTCGAATAAGGCCCTGCGGGGGCCGACCGTCTGGATCGTTTCCGGCCCGTCGGGGTCCGGGAAGACTACG
Organism: Candidatus Omnitrophica bacterium UBA6210; assembly: GCA_002421805.1. GTDB lineage: Bacteria > Omnitrophota > Gorgyraeia > Velamenicoccales > Velamenicoccaceae > Velamenicoccus. The sequence goes on along the minus strand of DISM01000001.1, from coordinate 339,864 downwards.
CTGTGCGCGGCGCTGCTGCAAGACCCGTTCTGGAAAAAACGGCTGTTGCGGTCCGTTTCCGTGACGACCCGGCCTTTGCGGCCGCAGGAGAAGCAGGGAAGGGATTACACGCATATTTCCGAAGCGGCGTTCCTGGGGCAGCTGAAGAAAAAGGCCCTTCTGGAGCACGAAAAGATATTCGGCGCTTATTACGGGACGCCGCGGGCGGTCCTGGCCAGGGCGGCCCGCCAGAAAAAGGACGTCCTGCTTTGCATCGATGTCAAGGGTGCCCAGACCGTGCGCCGCAGACTGGGATGCATGCGCGTGGTCTCGATCTTTGTGGTGACGCCGCGCATCCAGGCGCTTAAACGGCGCCTTTGCCGACGGTCTACCGAAGGCAAAAAAGACATAGAAAAACGGCTTAAGCGTGTTAAAATAGAGCTTTCTCATATGGGGCAATACGACTACATTGTCGTAAATGATGTCTTCGATGAGGCGCTCAACCAGATGAAAGCCATCTTAACGGCAAAATTATGCGAGGGCAAAAATGTCTTACGTACCATTGGAACGTCTTATCGATAAGAGCCACGGAAGCATGTTCAAGCTGGTGATATTGGCTTCCAAAAGGGCCTTGGAGCTGGCAGAAGGCTCGCCGAAGCTCATTGAGGTGCCGCCGGACACCAAGGTCACGACGCTGGCGATGCTCGAGATTGCCGAAAACAAGGTCGAGATGGGGAAATCCAAGGCTGAAGTGAAATGAAACAGACGAAACGTATTGTTCTGGGGGTGACAGGCAGTATCGCGGCATTCAAGGCGGCAGAGATCGCAAGCGGTCTTGTCCGTTCGGGCGCCTGCGTCCACGTCGTCTTGACGCGCGAGGCCGAAGAATTTGTCACGCCCCTGACGATGCAAACGCTCTCGCGCAACAAGGTGTATCGCGGGATGTTCGATGTGCCCGAGAGCTGGGACGTCGAACACGTGGCGTTAGCTGACCAGGCTGACCTGGTCCTGATCGCGCCGGCCACGGCCAACGTCATCGGCAAGCTCGCCTCAGGGATCTGCGACGATTTTTTAACGTGCATCGTGACGGCCACAAAGGCCCCGGTCCTTTTGGCCCCGGCGATGAACGACGGGATGTATCGTCATCCGATCGTGCAGGAGAACGTCGCGAAACTCAAAAAGATCGGCTACACGTTCATCGGCCCCCGGGAAGGCCGCTTGGCCTGCGGCCGGGACGGGCTGGGCCGCATGTGCGAGCCGCAAGAGGTCGTTGCGGCGGCTTTGGGCCTGCTTCAAAAAAAGCATTGATGGCGTGGTAGCCAAGTGGTAAGGCAGCGGTCTGCAAAACCGCTATTCGCCGGTTCGATCCCGGCCCACGCCTTTGAAATTTACTGTGCACATTCCATCCCGAGTTGCCGTCGGTTGAAGTGCCGCAACAAGGGATAAACGGAATTGCCGGGATGATGAAATTGGCAAACATAACGGACTTAAAATCCGTCGGCCGCAAGGCCTTGAGGGTTCAAGTCCCTCTCCCGGCATGAAAATTAGACGGTTTGCTCTGGCGGATCCGGGTTATTGGCTTTTCTCTGGAGCTTTGATATAGTAGGGGTAGGATTCCGGTGTCCGGCGGCTTCGGCACCGCGCGTTGATGGAAGCTAAGATTTCGGGCGCGTAGCTCAGTTGGTTAGAGTACTTCCTTGACATGGAAGGGGTCACAGGTTCGAGTCCTGTCGCGCCCACGAATCTTTGCGAAGCAAAGATGAGTCCCGAGCGGCCGGCAAAGGGTGTCGCTGCCGCGAGGGATGGGGTCAAAATGTGGTATGTGTATTTGTTGCGATGTGCAGACGGTTCTTTATATTCGGGTTCGACAACCGATTTGACAAAAAGATTGAAACGTCGCTTAAGCGGTCGGGGTGGAAAATATACCCGAGCAAAGAAAGCTGTAGCGTTGGAGTATGCCGAAAATTTCAATGCGCGCAGAGATGCTTTGAAACGCGAGATTGAAATTAAAAAATTAAGTCGTTTCAATAAAGAAAAATTGGTAAGGTTCGGCAACGGGAAGCGATATGTCCTCCTCGGCACAGAGAAAAATTAGAAAGGTGCCTCGGGACTCGGGCACGAATTTGTAGATTGCCCTCGCTGTCGCGCCCACATTTCCCTTCCGGGGAAATGTGTCCCGAGCTTGCGAAGGGAATTTTCGAGCAGCCTCTGGCTTTTGCGAGAAAATTGACGAGCGTTTTAAGCTCGGGACGGATCAGTACCTCTGGTGAAATGTGTCCCGGCCCAACGGCACCTTCATCTTAAGCAGGTAAAATAGCCGCCGGCACCGCCGCGGCTGTTGGAATAAAAGTATGGATTTAGCAATACTTCGACATAGCTGTTCGCACGTCATGGCCCAGGCCGTCAAGTCTCTCTGGCCTGATGTAAAATTGGGCATCGGCCCTTCGATAGAAGACGGATTTTATTACGACTTTGACAAGAAAGAACCGTTCGCCCCGGAGGACTTAGAGAAGATCGAAGCCAAAATGAGAGAGCTCATTGCGGCCGGTCTGCCTTTTGTCCGTGAAGAGTTGAGTAAGGGCGAGGCGCGGGAACTTTTCGGCAAGCTCGGTGAGACCTATAAGCTGGAATTGATCGACGCCATCCCCGACGAGAAGGTTTCGATCTACCGCACAGGCAAGGATTTCGTCGACCTTTGCCGCGGCCCGCATGTCGCCCAAACGGCGGAGATCAAGGCCTTTAAGCTTTTGTCGATCGCCGGCGCGTATTGGCACGGGATTGAAACCAATCCCATGCTCCAGAGGATTTACGGCACGGCCTTTGACAAAGCCGCCGACCTTGAAAGATACCTGACGGTCCTCGAAGAGGCCAAAAAACGGGACCACAGGAGGCTCGGCAAAGATTTGGGGCTCTTTGATATCTACCACGAGGAAGCGGGGTCGGGGCTTGTTTTTTATCATCCCGCCGGCGCGGTCTTGCGCAATATTTTAGAGACGTATGAAAAACAGGAACACGTGCGCCGCGGCTACGAGATGGTCGTGACCCCGCACGTCTTGAAGTGGGGCCTGTGGAAGACATCGGGACACGCGGATTACTACGCCGAGAACATGTACCGGTTTGCGATCGACGGCCAGGACTACGCCGTCAAACCCATGAACTGCCCGGGCCACATTTTGATCTATAAATCCCAGACGCGCAGTTACCGCGATTTGCCGGTGCGGTATTTTGAGCTGGGGACGGTGTATCGCCACGAGAAGAGCGGGGTTCTGCACGGCCTGTTGCGCGTGCGTAGCTTCACGCAGGACGATGCCCACATCTTCTGCCTGCCCGAGCAGGTCAAGGCGGAGATCAAGGACGTGCTGGACTTTGTCTTTGACACGATGAAGCTGTTCGGCTTCAAAGATTTTCATATCGAGCTTTCGACGCGGCCGAAAAAATCCATCGGGACGGACGAAGACTGGCAGCGGGCAACGGACGCGCTGCGCACGTCTCTCGACGAGAAAAAACTGCCTTATGACATCAACGAGGGCGACGGCGCTTTTTACGGCCCCAAGATCGATATCAAGCTGAAGGACGCGATCGGCAGGCTGTGGCAATGCGCGACGATCCAGTGCGATTTCGCGCTGCCGCAGAAATTTGACCTGGCCTATGTCGGCGCCGACGGGAAAAACGCCCGACCGGTCATGCTGCACCGCGTGATCTTCGGAAGCCTGGAGCGCTTCATCGGGACGCTCATTGAGCATTACGCAGGGAATTTCCCTCTCTGGCTGTCTCCGCGCCAGGTCGTGGTCGTGCCGGTCAAGGCAGAGCAGGAGGCTTATGCCCGGGCCCTGGAAAAAGAACTCCGGGCCGGGGACATCCGTGTTTCCTGCGACGTCTCGTCTGAAACATTGAACAAGAGGATCCGCAATGCCGAAATGAGCAAGACCCCTTACGTGGCGGTGGTCGGCGGCCGCGAGGCGGCCGGACATACCGTGTCCGTGCGTTCGAAAAAGAAAGGCGACCTGGGGGTAATGTCCGTCGAGGATTTCATCGGGCAGTTGGAAACCGAGATCAAAAATAAAGAAGTGTAACCAAAAAGAGTCCCCATCAGGGGGCTCGAACAGGGAGGTGCTGCATTAAAAAGTACGTCAGAGTCAATGAGAAGATCCGTGCTCCGGAGATACGCGTGATCGGGCCTAACAGCGAGCAACTGGGGGTCGTTTCCGTGAAGGCCGGCCTGGACCTGGCAACAAAATATGAGCTGGACTTGGTAGAGGTGGCGCCGCAGGTAAAGCCGCCCGTCTGCCGCATCATGGATTTCAGCAAATATAAATACGAGCAGGAAAAGCGCGAGAGAGAGGCGAAGAAGCATCAGAAGCATTTTCAGCTCAAGGAGATCCGGGTCAAGCCGAACATCGAAGAGCACGATTATCATATTAAACTCAAGCATATGCTTGAGTTTCTGAAGGAAGGCAACAAGGTGAAAGTGACGCTGATGTTCCGCGGCCGGGAGATGGCGCACAAAGAGATCGGCCGCCGCGTGGTGGACCGTTTCGCCGCCGACGCGCAGGAGGCCGGTGTCGTCGAAAGCGGCCCGACCTTTGAAGGGCGCTTCATCACGATCGTGGTGGCGCCGAAGTAAAAGAATAGAATTTTTACCCCTTGCCTAAGCGCTCGAAAATTTACTGCCAGGGCTAGGTCGTCGGCCTGGCGCAGCCGGCCAGGACGGTCATCCGGCGGAAATTTTCCTGGTTTGCTGTTCCAGCAGACCGAGCAGGCTCGGAGTTAACCCCACAAGGGGGTAGACCTCCGCATGCCGCAGGAAGCGGCATACTGGCTCATCCGATGGAGCCAGGTAATACCAAATAAGCGAAGGGTCTAATTTCGCCAGAGGCGAAATTAAGGAGTGTGTATGCTGAAAACCAATAAGTCAGTCGCTAAAAGGATCAGAAGGACGGGCCGGGGAAAGCTGAAAAGGACCCGGGCATTCAGGGGACATATTTTGACAAAAAAAACACGCAAGCGTAAACGTCAGTTGAGACGAGCCGCCTTCGTCAGCACCTCTGAGACGAGGCGTATAAGGAGGATGTTGCCATATGGCTAGAGTGAAATCGAACGTGGCCTCACGGGCCCGTAAAAAGAAGATCATGAAGGCGGCCAAGGGTAATTGGGGGGATCGCAGCCGCCGTTACCGCATGGCCAAAGAGGCCGTCGACAGGGCCAGAAGTTATGCCACGCGCGACCGCAGGGCCAAGAAGAGAGAGATCAGGAGCCTGTGGATCGCCAGGATCAACGCGGCCTGCCGGCAGACCGGCACGACCTATTCCAGGCTCATCGCCGGCCTGCATAAGGCCAACGTCACCCTGGACCGAAAGATCATTGCCGAGATGGCGGTGAACGATAACACTGCTTTCTTGAAACTGGTGGAGATCGCCAAAGGATAAGGATGAAATTCCAGGTCCCGGGCACCAAATTGAATTTTATTTGGAATTTGGTTATTGGGAATTGGAAATTTCCAGCTTTTCAAAATAGGAAATTGACATGTATGTCGTCATTGTAGGATGCGGACGCGTGGGCGCGCAGGTGGCCACGCTCCTGTCTGACGAAGGGCACAATGTGGTTGTGGTGGACAAGAAGCCCGAGGCTTTCCATAAGCTGGGGGCTTCTTTTAACGGCGTGACGATCGTCGGCAACGGCTTTGAGCTCGACGTCCTCAGACAGAGCGGCATCGAGCGGGCCGACGCCTTTTGCAGCCTGACGAACGGCGATAACACCAACATCATGGCGTCACAGATCGCCAAGAAGATCTTCAAGGTCAGGCGCGTCATCGCCCGCGTCTATGATTCGGCGAGGGCCCACATCTACGAAACGCTGGGGCTGGAGGTTTTGAGCGGCACGATCCTCTTTGCTTCCATGATCCGCGATAAGCTGATGGACAAGCGGCTGTCGAGTTTTCTGATCGAGACAGGCGACTTGGGCGTCATTGAGCTGGAGGCGGATGAAAAAATGTCCGGGAAGGTCGTCTCCGACGTTACCCTGCCCAACGAATTCCTTATCTGCACGATCGTCAAGAGAAGCGATCAGCACGGCAGGGACATCATCATGCCGTTGCCGGACACGCATATCGACAAAGGGGACAGGATTTACGGGATCGTCAGGATCGGAAGTATCGACAAGGTCAAAAAGATGTTTGGGGCCGATGAGGCTTAGTCTCGTTTAACTTCGTCAAGGATCTTTATGTATATTATTGTTGCTGGAGCGGGAAAGGTCGGGCATTTTCTGGCGCAGAGGCTGCTGGAAGACAGGCATACGGTGGTCGTCATCGAAAAGAACAAGGACGTCTGCCAGAAGCTGGCCCAGACGCTTAATTTGATCGTCGTCAACGGCGATGCCTGCGAGCCGCGATTCCTGGAAGAGGCGCATATCGAGCGCGCGGATGTCATCGCGGCCGTCACCGGAGAAGACGAAGACAATCTTGTCATTTGCCAGCTGGCCAAGGAAAAATTCGGGATCAGGCGGACGGTCGCGCGCGCCAACGATCCCGCCAATGAACATACCTTTAACGAACTGGGCGTCGATGTTCCCATCGACGCGACCAAGATCATCGCCAAGATCATCGAAGAAGAAGTCTCGTTCACGGACTTTGTCAATCTCATGAGCTTCAAGCGGGGGAAGCTGGCGATCGTGCGCGTCGACCTAAACGACGATTCTCCTGCCGTGCACAAAAATTTGAATGAGCTTGTCCTGCCGCCGGATTCGGTCCTCGTCTCCATCATCCGCAAGGACGAGGTCGTTGTCCCCAAAGGCAACACGACCCTGGAACCTGGCGATGATATCATTGCCTTGACGCTTGTTGAAAATGAACAGCAGCTGTTGCGGGCGTTGATCGGAGACCTCAAGTGAACAGACTCAAAGGGATATTGAATATCATCGTCGGCATGTTGGGTGAAACCCTCTATGCTTTTTGCGTCATCGGCTGGGCATCCCTGGTCGGTATTTGCGTCCTTCTCATTTGCCCATGATTCTCAGACCCCAGATTCAGGATGTGCGCATCATCGCGCATTATTTAGGAAAGATCATTCTGGCCTACGGCGCCACCATGGTCGTGCCTATTCTGATAAGCCTGCTTTTCCGCGAATTTGCCCCCATCATTGATTTCACCATCGGTTTTCTTTTGTCTCTTTGTTTTGGATTTTTTTTGCTTGCGGTCGCGCATCTTCCTGAAACAACAGAGGCCTCATGGATGCACGGGATGGTCGTGGCGTCGAGCGCTTGGCTTGTGTGCATGTTTTTGGGCGCCGTGCCTTTGTTTTTGAGTGGGCACTTCGCGTCGTATCTGGATGCATGTTTTGAGGTCATGTCGGGTCTGAGCACGACAGGTCTCGTCCTCGTTCAGGATCTGGATCACCTTTCCCATGCTGCGAACTTCTGGAGGCATTTCGGCCCCTTCGTCGGAGGGCAGGGCATTATTGTTGTAGCCCTTGTCTTTCTTGTCCGCAGCGGCTCCGGGGCCTTCCGTCTCTACGTCGGAGAGGCCAGAGACGAGAAGATCATGCCGAACGTCATCGAGACAGCGAAGTTTATCTGGAAGGTCAGCCTTTTTTATCTCGTCGTGGGCACACTGATGCTGGCCGCCTGTGGGGTATGGTCCGTCGGCATGTCTGTCCCCGAGTCCTTCTTCCACGGCGCTTGCATTTTTATGGCCGGTTTTGATACCGCCGGATTCGCCCCTCAATCCCAGAACATTATCTATTATCAGAGCTTTGCCTTTGAAATTTTGACCATGATCACGATGGTGTGGGGATTTTTTAATTTTAATCTTCATTATTTTGTTTGGACAGGGCGCCGTGCGGAATTATGGAAGGACATCGAGACGCGGGCCTTCCTGGCGACCCTGACCATTGTGGCCGTGATCACCTGTGTGGGTCTGGCGCAGGGGCACATCTACGGGGACAGCGTGTCGATGATTCGTCGGGGAGTGTATCAGGTCGTCTCTGCCCATACGACGACGGGTTACGCAACGATTTATTCACCGCAGTTTGTCGCGGAATGGAGCCCGCTTGCCGTCCTCGGCGTGTGGATCGCCATGGCCCTGGGCGGTTCTATCTGTTCGACGGCGGGGGGTATAAAGATGATGCGCGTGGGTGTGATTGCAAGGGCCATCCGGGAGGACATCAAGCGGTTTTTGACATCGGAAGCGGCCGTTGTCACGACGAAATTCCACCATTTGCGCGATCTTTTCCTCGAAGACAAGCTTGTGCGTTCCGTCTGTTTGATCACCCTGGGTTATATCATGGTGTATTTCATTGGCGCGCTCATCGGTTGTTTTTACGGCCACCCACTTCTTTATTCTCTTTTTGAATCGACATCGGCCGCGGCCAATGTGGGCTTGTCTACTGGGATCACGCAGGTCTCCATGCCGGCGGTTCTCAAAGTGACATATATTATTCAGATGTGGGCAGGCCGTCTTGAATTCGTTTCTGTCCTTGTTCTCGGTGGTTTTATCGTTTCTTGCATCCGGGGGAAGTGATGAAGCAGCGTCTCGGTTTTTGTCTGGCTGTGGTCATGGTCTTCCTGGCGCTCGGGCGGTGGTGCGAAGCCGCTTCCTCCCAGGAATTGATCGCTGAGGCCAAACTTTTCGACGGCGCCCATGTTTTGTACGGTGGCGAGGTCATCGGCGAGGTCTTGGCCAGGGGCGACCACGCATGGATCAATGTTTATGACGGAAACAATGCCATCAGCGTCTGGGTGCCGGGCGCCCTGTTGGAGAAAATCAAGCACACTGGCAGCTATAAATACGCCGGCGACCGCGTCCGGTTGCACGGCATATTCCACAGGTCTTGTCCTGAACACGGCGGAACTCTGGATATCCATGCGCAGGACCTTTTGGTCGTTGAGCCCGGTCAGCCGGTGATCGAGGACTTGAGCAGCGAAAAAATTCTTATCCTGGTTGTTTTATTGGGAGTCTTGATATGCCTTTTGATGGGACGCATATTCTGGATGAGGCGCGCGCACAAATAGAAGCGTGCGCGGGACGGGAAGCGCTCGACGCCCTGCGCGTCAAATACCTGGGCCGTAAAGGCGTTGTGCAGGAGCTGATGGGGCAGATCCCTGCGCTTTCAGCCGATGAGCGCCGTTCTTTCGGCGCCGGCGTCAATGAGCTCAAAAAAAATCTTGAGGCGCTTTTTGCCGAAAAGGAATCCGGCCTTGCCGCCGCGTCGGCGGCCGCGCCGAAAGATTTCGTGGACATCACGCTTCCCGGCAAGGCCCCTTTGTCGGGGCGGTTCCATCCGTTGAGCCAGGTCGAGGGCGAGATCTGCGGGATCTTCACGCGTCTGGGCTTCAGGGTTTTCAAGGGGCCGGAGGTCGAAACGGAATTTCATAACTTCGAGGCCTTGAATATCCCGCTGGATCATCCTTCGCGCGACGCCTTCGACACATTTTACCTGCGGCCTTTCGATGCATCCAGGCCGGGTTTTTCGGGACGCGAAAAAAAACTTCTGCGCAGCCACACGTCGCCCGCGCAGATCCGCGCGCTAAAAGAATGTCCGCCGCCCATGGCGGTCGTTGTCCCCGGCAGGGTCTATCGGCCGGACGCCGTGGATGCATCGCACTCGTTCATGTTCTACCAGGTCGAGGGTATTGCCGTCGGCAAAGACATCCGGTTTTCAGACCTCAAAGGGGTCCTGATCGCCTTTGCCAAAGAGATGTTCGGGCCCGAGACCCGCATGCGCTTCCGGCCGAGCTTCTTTCCTTTCACCGAACCCTCGGCCGAAGTGGACATTTCGTGCTTTGCCTGCCAGGGCCAGGGGTGTTCCGTGTGCAAAAAGAGCGGGTGGCTGGAGATCCTGGGATGCGGCATGGTCCACCCCCATGTTTTTAAATCCGCCGGCCTGGACGAAAAGAAGTGGCGGGGGTTTGCTTTCGGGATGGGCGTCGAGCGCGTCGCCATGCTGAAATACGGCGTCAACGACATCCGGCTGTTTTTTGAGAATGACATCCGGTTTTTGGAACAGTTTTAGCAACGCGAATAGTCGCGAATCCAACGCGAAGGATCACGAATGTATTCGCGTTCATGAGCGCGATCTGCCTGCTGACGGGCGAGGATTGGCGCAAATTAGCGTTAAAACAATTTTATTATGAAAGTCTCGTATTCCTGGTTAAAAGAATTCGTCGACATTAAAATTCCGCCGGAAAAGCTCTCGGAGCGGCTGAGCATGGCAGGCTTGACCGTGGCCTCTTTGGAGGAGACTGACGGTGATTGGGTCTATGACATCGAGGTGACGTCCAACCGTCCCGACTGGCTCTCTGTGCGCGGCATCGCGCGGGAGGTGGCGGCGCTTCTGGAAACAAAGACGCGTCCGATGCCGCACAAGGCGATCAAGGGGATCTCCAAGTCTGAAGATTTTTCCATCGAGATCAAGGATGAGGCCGACTGCCGGCTTTATTACGGCGCCCTCGTCCGTGGGGTCAAAGTGGGTCCGTCACCGGACGGACTGCGCAGGCGGCTGGAGACGCTGGGCCTGCGCAGCGTCAACAATGTCGTCGACATCACGAACTACTGCCTGTTGGAATACGGCCAGCCTTTGCACGCCTTCGATTTCGCCAGGATCCAGGGGGCCTCTATCGTCGTGCGCCGGGCCAAAGACAAAGAAGAGCTTCCTCTGATCGACGGCACCACCAAGAAGCTGACCCCGCAAGTCCTGGTGATCGCCGACCGCCATCACGCGTTGGCCGCGGCCGGGATCATGGGGGGTAAGGAGAGTGAGGTTTCCGGCGCCACCAAAGATGTTCTCCTGGAAAGCGCCGTTTTCGATCCCGTGGTTATCCGCCGGGGGGCGCGTCTTCTGGGGGTCGCGACCGATTCTTCCTATCGCTTTGAACGCAGCGTCGATATTCCGACGGCGCGCGTAGCGATGGAGAGGGCCGTCTGCATGCTCTGCGAGCTCTGCGCAGGGACGTTTGCCGCCGTCAAACAATCGGGAAGTGCCAAGGCCCGGGCGCCGCAGAAGATTTCTTACGACGTCAGGGAAGCTGTGGAGGTTTTAAGTCTGGATATCAAGGAAGGCGAGGCCGGCCGGATCCTGGAACACCTCGGGTTCGGCGTGCGGCGGGCAGGCCGCGGCAAGCTTGTCATTGAGGTCCCGGGTTTCCGTCGGGATGTCAGAGGCAAAGAAGATATTACAGAAGAGATCGCCCGTATCCACGGCTATGACAAGATCCCTCTGACGTATCCGTCTATCAGGCCTTTTGTCATGGAGAAGCCTGCTGTCTGGCATCTGGAGGCCGTTGTCAAGGAGCAACTGGTGCGCATGGGGCTCAAGGAAGTCATCACCTACAGCCTGGGCAGCCCGGAAGATTACAAGAGAACGTCTTTGGAGATTGCGAAAGATGCTCTGTGCCTGGAGAATCCCTTGAGCCAGGATTGTTCGTTGTTGCGTTCGACGCTCGCTCCCAGCTTGCTGGCCTGCGCGGCATTCAATCTGAACAGAGGCAACGGCGATTTTGAGATCTTTGAATCCGCCAGCGTCTTTGAGGGCAGCCGGGAGACGGCGAGCCTCGGGGTTTTGTTGTGCGGAGACCGGCGTTCGGCCTGGGGCAAGGAGTCGCAACGCTACAGTTTTTATGATCTTAAGGGCATCCTGCAGGAGATCATCAAACTTTCCGGGGCCGAGTCCGTAACCCTGGAAGACGCCCCTCGCGCTTATTTTGAGCCGCAAACAGGCGGCCGTTTCATCGTCGGGCAAAAGACGGCGGCTGTTTTTGGAAAGGTTGCCCAGACCGTGCGGCGCAACTGGGGCATCAAGGCTAAAAAAGACATTTATCTGGCGGAGGTGGACATCGCGGCCCTGGCGTCTGTTGCGCGCTTCAAGAAACAGTTTAGGCCTTTGGCGCAGACGCCGTCCGTTTTTCGCGACATCAGCGTCCTCGCCGGCTCCGGCATCCGCTACGATCGGATCGAGAATTTGATCCGCAGGAAAGCCGAGGGCTATCTGCGCCGCGTCTGCCTGGTGGACCTTTATCTGGGCAAAGAACTGCCGCGCGCCAGCGCCGCATTGACGATCTCTTTGGAATATGGCCGCGATGACCGGACGCTGACGGATGCCGAGATCAACCCCGTGCACCAGTCCGTCCTGGACGGTCTGACAGGCGAGCTTTCTCTGACGCTGCGTTGAGGCGTATTTAAATCCGCCTCAAAAAGACGATTTTTTCGCCGTAAACGGGGCCGGGGGTTGAAGACCGCCCGTATCTATGCTATAATCATAGATGCGAAAGCAAAGAAAAATAATCCCTGCGGTGCTCGTCGGCGATTGATGATTGTTGAACCAACACCAATCACACGGGAGTCCATATTCAGGCGTGCCTGTGGGCCGCTTCTGAGGACACCCACCTGAACGTTGGGTTCAGACCACCTAGCTGACGGCAAATGCGGGGATTTTTTTTGAATAAAGACATCGCTTGAGGAACGACCGTAAACGCAAGCGATATGTCTGATTTAATCCGTCGACGGGTTAGTGGCGGATGAGCCATCGACCAGCGATCACGCCAGCGCCATTGACATAGATATGCCCAAGAAACAAAAAAACCCCATCGTTTCCTCCGATCTCTTTTCCAGAGAAAGCTCAAAAACCCAAACGAACGAACCTTTGCCCCATGAGCCCCTGCCCAGCCGCATGCGGCCCGAGAGCCTTGAGGAATTTGTCGGCCAGGAGCACATCCTGGGGCCGGGCTCTCTTTTAAAGAAGGCCATCGAGGCCGACAGTCTTTCTTCTGTGGTCTTTTTCGGACCGCCGGGAACGGGAAAGACGACGCTGGCCCGCTGCATCGCCCAGGTCACGCACGCCCAGTTCGAGCAGCTCAATGCCGTCGCTTCCAATGTCGAGGAATTGCGGCGTGTCATCAAGCAGGCCAAGCTGCGCCGCCAGACCAGCGGCAAGAAGACGATCCTTTTTGTCGACGAGATCCACCGTTTCAGCAAGTCCCAGCAGGATGTCCTCATGCCGGATATCGAGGACGGGAGCGTGACGTTGATCGGCGCGACGGTGCAGAACCCGTTTTTTGCCCTCACTCCGCCCCTGGTTTCGCGCTCCCTTATTTTTGAATTTAAGCCGCTGACGAAAGACGACCTTTTAAAGATCATGGATCGCGCGCTGCAGGACCCCAGGCGGGGCCTGGGGCTTTTTCGCGTCAAGGCCGAAGCAAGGGCGTTGGAGTTCCTGGCAGACATCGCGTGCGGAGATGCGCGCCGCGCCCTGAACGCCCTGGAGATCGGCATCAAAAGTAAGCGCCATGCCGGGCCCAAGGCCATGACGTTTACGCTCAAGGATGCCGAAGAGTCCGTCCAGAAGAAGGCGATCCTTTATGACCGGGGCGAGGACGAGCATTACGACACCATTTCCGCATTCATCAAATCGATGCGCGGTTCCGATCCTGATGCGGCACTTTACTGGCTGGCGAAGATGATCTACGGCGGGGAAGACCCCCGGTTCATCGCCCGGCGGATCTGCATCTGCGCGGCCGAGGACGTGGGTAACGCCGACCCCCAGGCGCTTGTTCTGGCCGAGGCGGCGTTCGCCGTCTCCGAATTTATCGGCATGCCGGAAGCAAGGATCCCTCTGGCGCAGGCCGCCGTGTATGTGGCGTGCGCGCCCAAGTCCAACGCCGCCTATCTGGGCATCGAGAAGGCCCTCAAGGAAGTCGCCTCAAAGCCGGTCCAGCCCGTGCCTGCGCATTTGCGTGATGCGAATTACTCCGGGGCCGAGAAGCTCGCGCGCGGGCAGGGCTATAAATATCCCCACGATTACCCGAAGCACTATGTGCGGCAGGAGTATATGGTTAAAAAGGTCAGGTTTTATGAACCCCAGGACAGCGGCTACGAAAAAAAGATCAAGGAACGCCTGAAGGAGTTGCGCGGAGAGGATATCACATGATCATCACCCGACAGAAGAAAGAGGAAGAGATCCTTGGGGCTCTCGACGGGAAAAAACGCATTTTCATCGTCGGTTGCGGCGACTGCGCCACGACCTGCAAGACGGGCGGCGAGCCTGATGTGAAGGCCATGGCGGACGCCCTCAGGGCCCATGGCAAGGAAGTCACGGGTTTTGTTGTCCCTGAGACGACGTGCGTGGCCGCCCGGGCCAAGACCGCTTTTGCCAAAAACAGGGCCGCTCTTAAGGCGAGCGACGCGATCCTGGTTTTGGCGTGCGGCTCAGGCGTTCAGTGCACGAAAGAGAACGACCGGCTGGGTCTCGACGTCTTTGCGGGGTGCGACAGCCTCTTTGCGGCGCTTGTCAATCCCGACGGGACGTTCCGGGAGGTCTGCAGCACCTGCGGGGAATGTATTCTTGACCTGACAGGGGGGATATGTCCGGTCACGCGCTGCAGCAAATCCTTGAGAAACGGCCCTTGCGGAGGCTCAACAAAGGGGAAGTGCGAGGTCGACCGCGACCGTGATTGCGCCTGGGTCTTGATTTACGAACAGCTAAAAAGCAAAGGCAGGCTGGATGTTATGAAAAAAACCATGGGGCCGAGAGATTACAGGAAATCCCTTAAGCCGGCCCAGGACATCCGTGTCTGAGCGCAACAATTTGACAGCCGGCAGTGGATGTGTTACTTTAATGAAATACGCTCCTGGTGAGTTATGGATAATACCCAATATAGCGAAAAGGTCATGGAGCACTTCCTGAACCCGCACAACGTCGGGGAGCTGCCGGACGCCGACGGCGTCGGCAATGTCGGCAACCCGGTCTGCGGCGATATCATGCGCCTGTATATCAAGGTCCAAGAGGGGCGGATCGTCGATGCGAGGTTCAAGACTTTTGGTTGCGGCGCGGCGATTGCGACCAGTTCCATGGTGACGGACCTGGTGAAGGGCAAGACGCTTGACGAGGCCCTGCAAATCTCCAATAAGGCCGTGGCCGAAGCCCTCGGCGGCTTACCAAAGGTCAAGATGCACTGTTCTGTTCTGGCTGAAGAAGCCCTGCGCGCGGCCATCGAAGACTACCGCAAGAGGCAGGGGCAATAAGGTTCAAAAGAACATGATCCAAGAGAAGAAGAAAAAAATAAGATTGGAACTTTTAAAAAAGCTGAAAAGCCATAAGGAGGAAGACAGGTTCAGGAAGAGCGCGGAAATCGCTAAGAAGCTTTTTTCGTTGAAGAACTACTTAAAAGCAAAAACGGTCCTGTTTTATCTTTCACTCGACGGAGAAGTAGACACCGTGAGCATGATCAGAGATTCCATGAAGCAAGGCAAAAGGGTCGCAGTACCCGTGATCCGCAGAGAGACACGCGATATCGTGCCGTCCCTCCTCGTGGATTACGATGCCGAATTGACGTGCGGTCCATTCGGCATCTGCCACCCCAAAGAAGAATATATCCGACCTGTTGGGTTGAACGATATCGACCTGGTGATCGTGCCGGGCCTGGCCTTTGACAAGGCGGGCAACCGGCTGGGCCGGGGCCACGGATATTACGATAGGTTCCTGGGCCGTCTTCCCAAGGACGTGCCGACTGTCGGTCTTGCCTTCGCTTTCCAGATCCTCGAGGATTTCCCGCCTCTCGAGCCTCACGATCTTTCCGTCACGACGGTCCTTTTTGCTTAACTCAGGCGGCCGGTATCGCGTGAACTCCGGCCCGACAATCCCGCGTGCGTTTTCGTCAAAGCGGGTTCGTGATAGGAGGGGCAAGCAATGTCCACAGGAAATAATGTATTAGTCATGGCAGCTGTTTTTCTCGCCGCCGGCGCAGTCCTCGTTTTTCTGTATTTTCTTCTGCGCCGGGCGATGGGGGAACAAAAAATAAAGAATGCCCACCTTGAGGCCAAGGCGATCATCGACGGCGCCAAAAGAGAGGTGGAGACGATCCGCAAGGAAGCCGAGCTCAACGCCAAGGATCAGCTCCTGCGGATGCGCCAGGATTTTGAAAAAGAGACCAAGGAACGCCGCGAAGAGATCGCGACCCTGGAGAAACGCATGGCGCTCCGGGAGACAAATCTTGAGCGCCGGGTGGATCTTTTAGAAAAAAAGGAGCGCGAGCTCGACGATAAGACGCGCCTGATCAAGAACCAGGAAGAGGCGGTCAAGGCCAAGGAAGACGATCTGAATAAGCTCCTGGCCGAAGAAAAAGAGAGGCTGCACAAGATCTCCAATATGTCCCCGGAGGAGGCGAAGGTGCTCTTGTTGTCCCGCCTCGACGGCGAACTTAACCGGGAGAAGGCCATCCTGATCAAGAAGGCGGAAGACGAGATCAAGGAAACGGCTGACAAGAAGGCCGGGGAGATCGTGGCGCATGCGATCCAGCGCTGCGCCGTGGAGCACGCGGTGGAGTCCACCGTGAGCCTCGTGTCTTTGCCTTCCGACGAGATGAAAGGCCGGATCATCGGCCGGGAAGGCCGCAATATCCGCGCCTTCGAGATGGCGACGGGCATCGATGTGATCATTGACGATACGCCGGAAGCGGTCATGCTTTCGGGGTTTGACCCCGTGCGCCGCGAGGTGGCCAGGGTCTCTTTGGAACGCCTCATCTCCGACGGCCGCATCCATCCGGGCCGCATCGAAGAGGTTGTCGAGAAGGTCAAGAAGGAGATGGAGGTCAAGATCAAGGAGGAAGGTGAAAAGGTCCTTTTTGACATCGGCGTGCATGCCATTCATCCGGAGCTGGTCAAGATGATCGGCCGCCTGAAATACAGGACGAGCTTCGGGCAGAATGCCCTGCAGCATTCCAAGGAGGTGGCGCTTCTCATGGGCGTCATGGCCGACGAGCTGGACCTTGATTCCAAGGTCGCCCGCCGCATCGGCATCCTGCATGATATCGGCAAGGCGCTCGACCAGCAGATCGAAGGGACGCACGCCAGGCTCGGTGCCGAGATGGCGCGCAAGTTCGGAGAGACGGACATCGTCGTGCAGGGCATTGAGGCGCACCACGAAGAAGTCGAGAAGACGAGCCTTTACGGCGTTCTGGCCGCCGCGGCCGATGCCATCAGCGCGGCCCGGCCGGGTGCGCGGCGCGAGACGCTGGAGACCTACGTCAAGCGTCTGGAAAAGCTGGAATCCATCGCCAATGTCTTCAAGGGCGTTGAAAAATCATTCGCGATCCAGGCGGGGCGCGAGATCCGCGTCATCGTGCAGCCGGAGAAGGTCAACGATACCGATGCAACGGTCCTGGCGCGCGACATCCGCAAGAAGATCGAGGAAGGCATGGAATATCCGGGACAGATCAAGGTCACGGTGATCCGCGAGACACGTGCGATCGAATACGCAAAATAACTGAAGTTTATTGAGTTTGCAGAGTTTATAGAGTTCGTAGAGTCATGACCCAAAGAACTCAAAAAACCCAAGGAACTCAACAAACAAATAGCAACTTTCAAATGAAGATTCTTTTTATTGGCGACATTGTCGGTTCGCCGGGCCGCGCGGCGGTCAAAGGGCTCCTGCCCGGCCTGCGCAAGGCCCGCGGCATCGACGTGGTCATCGCGAATGCCGAGAATTCCGCCGGCGGGTCCGGCATCACTCAGCGCGTCGCGCGCGACCTGTTCCAGTCGGGCTGCGATATCCTGACATCGGGCGACCATGTCTGGCGCAGGCCGGAGATCGTCGATCTCCTGCACACACAAACCAATATCCTGAGGCCGCTGAATTTTCCCAAGATGACGCCGGGGCACGGCAGTACGGTTTTCAAGACCGAAGCTGGCGTCAAGGTCGGCGTTATCTGTCTTTTGGGCCGCGTCTTTATCGACGCGATGGTGGAATCTCCTTTTCGCATCATCCAGGACGAGATCAAGGCGCTGCAAAAGGAGACCCCTGTGATCGTCGTTGATTTTCATGCGGAAGCGACATCGGAAAAGGTCGCGATGGGCTGGTTTCTGGACGGCCAGGTATCGGCGGTCCTGGGCACGCACACGCATATCCAGACGGCCGACGAAAAGATCCTGCCCGGCGGGACCGCGTTTCTGACGGATGCGGGGATGACCGGTCCGTACGATTCGGTGATCGGCCGCAACAAGGACAGGATCATCGAGCGTTTCCTGACGGGGATGCCGACGAGATTCGAACTGGGCACAGGCGACGTCCAACTGCACGGCGCTGTCGTCGAGATCGACGCGGCCACGGGCAAGGCCGTGCGCATCGAACGCATCCAGGAACGTTTTGCCACAAAGACAGACAATGCCCAAGATCCTGACGATCAGTGAGCTGACGCACGACTTAAAAGAGGTCCTGGAGAATATCTTCCAGGACGTCTGGGTGGAAGGCGAGATTTCCAATCTGCGCTCGCCCGGATCGGGCCATAGCTATTTCAGCCTGAAGGACGCGCAGAGCACTTTGCGCTGTGTGTTGTTCCGCAACGCGGGCGCGCGCCTGAAATTCGCTCTTTCGGACGGTATGCAGGTGATCGCCTCCGGCCGCATCGGCATCTACGGCCGCGACGGCCAATACCAGCTTTATGTCGATACCCTCCAGCCCAAGGGCGCGGGCGCATTGCAGATGGCTTTCGAACAACTGAAGGCCAGGCTCGCCCAGGAGGGGTTGTTCGACGAAGCGCGCAAAAAATCCCTGCCGTTTTTGCCTGGGACGATCGGCGTCGTCACGTCGCCGACGGGCGCGGTCATCCGCGATATCCTTCAGGTTCTCGAAAGGCGTTTTCCGCGGGCCCACGTCGTCATCAACCCCGTGCGCGTGCAGGGGCAGGGGGCGGCCGAAGAGATCGCCAGGGCTGTCCAAGAATTCAACGCGTGGGGCCAGGTGGATGTGATCATCCTGGCGCGCGGCGGCGGCAGCCTGGAAGACCTCTGGAGCTTTAACGAGGAGGTCGTTGCACGCGCGATCGATGCGTCGAAGATCCCCGTGGTGTCGGCCGTGGGGCATGAGACGGATTACACGATCGCGGATTTCGTCGCCGACAAGAGGGCGCCGACGCCTTCGGCGGCTGCGGAGATGGTGATGCCTGCCGAGGCTGAACTCCGGGAACACATCGACCAACTGGTGAAACACCTGTGGCGCAGTCTCATCGATGTCGTGCCCCAGCAGAGCCAGCGAATCGACGATCTTTGCGACGAGATGCGGCGCGCCCTGCAGAACAGATTTGAGGCCAAGAGGCTTGAGGCTGACGGTTTCTGCCGCGAACTGGAGGCGTTGAACCCCCTGGCGATTTTGAGGCGGGGATACAGCGTGACGATGGCCGAAGACGGCCGCGCCGCCATCAGGGATACGGCTCAACTCAAGGTGGGAGACCGGTTGAAGACGCGGCTTGCCAAAGGGGAATTCCTGAGCCGAGTGGAAGAAATCGTATAGACTTTTAACAATAACACGCCGGGGATGCCATGGGATTTGAAGAAAATCTTAAGAAACTGGAAAAGATCATCGACGATCTTCATTCCGAAAAGATCTCGTTGGAGAAGTCCATCGAAAGATTTGAAGAAGGTGTCAAGCTGGCCGACCACTGCCTCAAGGCCCTCGACGGCATGAGGAAGAAGATCGAGGTCGTCGCCAAGACAAAAGACGGCAAGCTCAAGATCAAGCCGTTCGATGAAGAAGCCTAAAGACTTATGTTTTTGGAAACCGTTCGTTCACCGGAAGACCTAAAGAAGATCCCGAAGGACAAGCTGCCTGAGCTGGCTGCCGAGATCCGCAGCCGGATCATCGGCGTCGTTTCCAAGACCGGCGGGCACCTGGCGTCGAGCTTGGGCGCCGTCGAGCTCGCCATCGCGGTCCATTATTGTTTTCACGCGCCCGAAGATATCATTATTTGGGATGTCGGCCACCAGGCCTATGCGCATAAGATCCTGACGGGGCGTAACGAGCGCTTTGATGCCCTCCGGCAGAAAGACGGCTTGAGCGGTTTTCCCTGCCGGACGGAATCCGTTTACGACCCGTTCACTACGGGGCACAGCTCGACGGCCGTTTCCCTGGCCTTCGGTTGCGCGGCCGCGCGCGACCTGCAGGAGACGCACGAGAAGGTGGTTGCGATCGTCGGAGACGGCGCCTTGACAGGGGGCATGTGCTTTGAGGCCCTCAACCACGCCGGCCATATCGGTAAAGACATGCTCGTGATCCTTAATTCCAACGATATGGCGATCGCGCCCAGCGTGGGCGCCTTGAGCACGTATCTCAATAAGATCCTCTCCAAGCCCATCTATAACCGTTTCAAAGACGCGCGCGATGCGTTTTTAAAACAGCGCCTCGGCCGCATCGGCCCGAGGCTCCAGAAGCTTGTCGACAAATTTGAAGAACTGCTTAAGGGTTTGATCATTCCCGGCATCTTTTTTGAAGAGATGGGGTTTAAGTATTTCGGCCCTCTGGACGGCCACAACACGACCCTTCTGATCGATACCCTGCAGAATATCGCCCATCTCAAGGGGCCGCTTCTGTTGCATGTGGTCACCAAAAAAGGCAAGGGATTCGCCCCGGCCGAAAACCAGCCTGTCCGTTTTCATGGGACGACCTGTTTCGATATCGCCTCAGGAGAGGTCGCGGCACCGGAAGAGAAGCCCCAGGCGAGTTTCACGGATATTTTCAGCGCTACGTTGCAGGCCTTGGCGGAAAAGAACAAAAAGATCGTCGCGATCACCGCGGCCATGCCCGAAGGCACGGGGCTGGCGGTTTTTGCCAAGGCCTTTCCGGAGCGGTTTTTTGACGTCGGGATCGCCGAACAGCATGCCGTGGGGTTTGCCGCGGGACTGGCCCGAGGGGGCCTCAAACCTTATGTCGCGATCTATTCGACCTTCCTGCAGAGAGCTTATGACCAGATATTGGAGGAGATATGCCTTCAGAATCTCGGCGTGGTCCTGTGCCTCGACAGGGCGGGGCTTGTCGGCGAAGACGGTCCGACGCATCACGGCATGTTTGATATTGCCTACTTGAGACATCTGCCTAACATGACGATCATGGCGCCTGCGGACAAAGAAGATCTGGAAGCGATGTTGGCGTTCGCCAGTGAATGCCCTACGCCGGTGGCGATTCGCTATCCGAGAGGGGCGGCGTCATGCCGGAAGGAAAAATTTTCCGTTGCGCCCGTCCGCCACGGGCACTCAGAGGTCCTTGCTGACGGCGGGTCGGTTACGGTTTTGGCTTTGGGCAGCATGGTTGATGCGGCCGCGGACGCCGCAGACATCCTGTTGAAAGAAGGTATCCGTGTGACGCTCGTCAACGCCCGCTTTGCCAAACCGCTCGACGAGGGGCTTATCCTGAAGTATTATGATGCGACAGAGGCCTTTGTGACCGTCGAGGAGGGCGTCCTGGCCGGAGGTTTCGGCAGCGGCGTCCTGGAGGTTTTACGCGCCGAGGGGCGCCTCTTTACCTCCGCAAAAAAGGTGAAATGCCTGGGCCTGCCGGTGTCTTTCATCACGTACGGCAAGCGCAAGGAACTTTTAAAGCAATACGGGCTCTGCGCGGAAGGTATCGCGGCAGCTGTCCGGGAAGTCCTGGGGAGAGTTTAGTCATGGCCAAGGTCAAGATCAACAGGCAAAGGTGCAAGAGCTGTCAGCTCTGTATCGTCTGGTGCCCGAGGAAAAATTTGAAACTCGACGAGACCTTGAGCGAAACAGGTGTCTTTCCGGCTGTCGTCATTGATCCTGCCAATTGCACGGGCTGCGGCATGTGCTTTGTCATGTGCCCGGATGCCTGCATTGAGATAGAGGGATAGGATGAAAAAAACGATCTTGTATTCCGGCAATGAGGCGATGGGGGAAGCGGCGATCCGCGCAGGCCTGAAATTTTACGCGGGCTACCCGATCACGCCCCAGAATGAATTGACCGCTTACATGGCAGACCAGCTGTCCCAGCGCGGCGGGATCTTTATCCAGTCCGAATCGGAGCTTGCCGCCATCAATATGATCTTTGGCGCCTCCGCCGCCGGCGCGCGTGTCATGACGAGCTCTTCTTCGCCGGGCATCAGCCTCAAGCAGGAGGGGATTTCCTATATCGCCGGGGCCCAGCTGCCCGCCGTGATCATCAATGTGATGCGCGCCGGCCCGGGGCTGGGCAATATCTGGCCGGCGCAGTCGGATTATTTCCAGGCGACAAAAGGCGGCGGCCACGGCGACTACCACTTGATCGTCCTGGCACCGGCCAGCGTGCAGGAGTCTTTTGATCTGACCCGGCTGGCCTTCGAGCTGGCGGACCGCCACCGCATCGCGGTCATGGTCTTGAGCGACGGTCTGCTCGGCCAGATGATGGAAGGATTGACGTTCGACGAGGAACTGGCCCCGCCGGCGGCCGTCGAAAAACCATGGGCCTTGACCGGCGCCAGCGGCCGCAAGCCGCATGTGGTTTGTTCGCTTTTCATGAAGCGGCCCGACGTCGAGAAAAACAATCTTATATTGCAGAAGAAGTACCGCAGGGTCGCATCGCGGGAGGTCCGTTATGCCGAGACATTTATGGACGATGCTGCCATGGCGGTCGTCGCCTACGGTTCTGTGGCGCGCATCGCAGAGGCCGTCGTGCGCCGCCTGCGCGCCAAGGGCAAAAAGGTCGGATTGTTCCGTCCTGTCACGCTCTGGCCGTTCCCGGCAAAGCGCCTGGCAGACCTCAGCCGGCGCGTCAAAAAATTCCTGGTTGTCGAGATGTCCTACGGCCAGATGGTCGAAGACGTCCGCTTGAGCGTAGAGGGCCGCGAAGCCGTCTCTTTCTACGGCCGGTCCGGCGGAGGGGTCCCGACGGAATCGCAGATCGAGCGCGAGGTCCTCAAGAGTTTGTCGGCGCCTTTGAAGAGAAGGAGACGGTAGGATGGGAAAAAATTATTCAAGACCTCAGGCGCTGACCGATGTCGTGACGCATTATTGTCCCGGCTGCGGCCACGGCATCCTGCACCGCCTCGTTGCCGAGATCATCGACGAGCTGGGTATCCGGGGTTCCGCCATTGCCGTTGCGCCCGTCGGCTGCGCGGTCGTGGCCTACGATTACTGGGACATCGATTGCGCGGAAGCGGCGCACGGCCGGGCCTTGGCCGTAGCGACGGGCCTCAAGCGCGTGCAGCCCGACAAGATCGTATTCACCTACCAGGGCGATGGCGACTTGGCGGCCATCGGCACGGCGGAGACGATCCATGCGGCGAACCGCGGCGAGAATTTGACCGTTATCTTTGTCAATAATGCGGTTTACGGCATGACGGGCGGACAGATGGCCCCGACGACCCTCTTGTCCCAGAAGACGGCCACGACGCCGCGGGGCCGTCAGGCCGCGACGGAAGGCTATCCCTTGAAGATATCGGAGATGCTGGCGTTGTTGAACGGTGTCGTGTCCGTCGAGCGCACCGCGGTCAGCTCGCCCAAAGAGGTCCTGAATACGCGCCGGGCGATCAAAGATGCCTTCATGAACCAGATGGAACGAAAAGGATTTTCCATCGTCGAGGTCTTGTCTATGTGCCCGACATACTGGGACAAGAGTCCGGTGGATGCCGCGCGGTGGATCTCCGAAGAAATGGTGAAATATTTCCCTTTGGGCAAAATTAAATAGACGGCCGCCGGCAACGGCGCGCCTGCGGTGAGACCATGACAGAAAAGATCATTTGTGCGGGGTTCGGAGGGCAAGGCATCATGGCAATGGGCAAGATCCTGGCCATGTCAGCCTTGCGGGAGGGCAAGAGCGCGACCTGGCTGCCGTCATACGGAGCGGAAGTCCGCGGCGGCACGGCCCATTGCATGGTGGTGCTCTCGGATGGGTCCATCGCCTCCCCGTTGGTTGAAAAGGCGGATTCCCTGATCGTCATGAACGATCCATCGCTGAAACGCTTCCGTACGGCCTTGCGGCCGGGAGGGCTTTTGTTGGTCAATGCGACGTTGGCGCAGTGCCTGGGGACGTCCAGGCGCCTGCGCGTGGTCAACGCCCCCTTGACGCAGATGGCCATCGACCTGGGGCTGGAGAAGGTGGCCAACACGATCGCCATTGGCGTTTATCTGGGTCTCAAAAAGATCATCGCCCTTTCCACGATGGAACGGTCCATCGAGGAGGTCCTGGCGCACAGGCCGAACCTGGTGGCTATCAATAAGAGGGCCCTGGAAGAAGGGTTTTTCTTCGCACAGAAGCTAAGCAAAGGCGCCTAGGCGTTAAGGCGCCGGACGGACGACAAAAGAACGGAGTGATCGTCATGCGTGTAAGGTTTGCACCGAGCCCGACGGGATATCTGCATATCGGCGGCGCGCGGACCTGCCTGTTCAACTGGCTCTATGCCCGCGCGAAAGGCGGGTCTTTTGTCCTGCGCATCGAGGATACCGACCAGGCGCGGTCAAAAAAAGAATATCTCGAGGAGATCCTTTTTTCCCTTAAATGGCTGGGCCTTGACTGGGATGAGCTGCACTATCAGAGCCAGCGCTTTGATATTTATCGCGAGGTAGCCAAGAAGCTCCTGGACGCCGGCCTCGCCTACAAGGCCGAAGACGGCTCCGGGGCGGTCATCTTTAGGATGCCTCAAAAGTCGCTCGAGATCGACGACATGATCCACGGCAAGATCACGTTCGACACGGGGCTCATCAAAGACCAGGTCTTGATCAAGTCCGACCAGTCGCCCACATATAATTTCGCCTGTGTCGTGGACGACGCGGCCATGCAGATCACGCACATCATCCGCGGGGACGACCACATCTCCAATACCCCCAAGCAGGTCGTTCTCTATGAGGCCCTGGGGTATCCTTTGCCGAAATTCGCCCATATCCCCATGATCCTCGGGGCGGGGGGCGGCCGCATGTCCAAGCGCGCCGGTGCCACCGCCATCAGCGAATACAGGGCTATGGGTTTTCTCTCCGGGGCCCTGGTGAACTACCTTATGCTTCTGGGTTGGTCTCCCGGCAACAACCAGGAGATCATCGCGCTCAAGGACGCGGTCGCGAAATTCGATATCCAGGACGCCAACAAGACCGCGGCGACGTTTGACATGAACAAACTCCTTTGGCTCAACAGTCAGTACATCAAGAGCTGCCCTACCGAAGAGTTGGCCCAACTCGTCAAGCCGTTCTTAAAAGAGCGTAACCTGATTTCCGACAACAATTTTGATGGTAAATATCTGGCGGATGTATTACAATTATTCAAAGAAAGGGCGTCGACGCTCGCAGAATTAAGCGACGCCATGGCGTTTTTCTTTGTCAAGGACGTTACCATGGACCCTGCGTCCGCCGAAAAGTTTTTCGCGCAGGACATGAGCGCCGCTTTTGAAACCCTGCGGTCGCGGTTCGCCCAATTACCGGATTTCAATGCGCCGCAGATCGAAGAGGATTTCCGACAGGCCGCGACGGAGCTGGGATTGACGACCAAACAGTTGATCCATCCTCTGCGTGTGGCGCTTTCCGGCAAGACCGTCGGCCCGGGCATGTTTGAGATGATCGCGACCCTCGGCCGCGAGAGGACGTTGGAGAGAATGGAGCGCGCCATACAACTCTACAATAACAAATCCGTATGAAGACACGAAAGGTTTTCAGACTGGTCCCTGTGGTATGTGCGTTGTTCCTCGTGATGTTCTGCCTGGGTTGTGAAACGGTCAAGGGCATGGGCCGGGACATCAAAAACGCCGACCAATGGATGAGGGACAACGCCTGGTAACATAGGGCAGCGCGGGGAAGCCCAAGGGGCTCCAGGGAGTTTCCTGCGCGGCGTGTCTATGTTCGGCGTTTTGCGCACACGGCCAGCCGCGGCAGCCTCCATTATTTTTCTTTCGCTCGAAGCCGCATGCCGTCACAGAGGCGGATCCCCGGTCATTGCGGATAGAAGCGAGCAAACGGATCATGCTGGACCAAGCCCCCAGAGATACCCTCACCGGATTTTACCAGAGAGACGCCCTTGAATCATATCTGCGGCAATTGATCGCGGATTCCAGGGCGCAAGGCAAGCCGTTTTCCCTCGTCCTGGTCGACGTCGATCGTTTCAAGAAATATAACGACAGGTATGGCCATCCGTTCGGCGACGAGATCCTTAAATACGCCACTTCGACTTTGCGTTTGACCTTTCTGGAAGGGCCGTGTCTCTTTTTCCGCTACGGCGGCGACGAGTTTATCGTTGTTTTCCCCGGCAAGACCGTCAAGGAAACCCTTTGTGCCCTGCGGCAGTGTCAGCACAATCTGCGTCACAGGCCGTGCCTTTACGGAGACCGGTTCTATCATGTAGCGGTCAGCTGCGGGGTCGCGGGTTTCCCCGACGACGGCCAGACCGCCGAGGAACTGATCCGCAACGCCGACGATGCGATGTATTTTTCCAAAAGAACGGGCCGCAACAGGACCACGCCTTACGGCCGCATCGGTCTTTTGAAATTCAGGCGCATCGTGATGTTCCTGGCCGCGATTGTCTCTGCATTAGCCACCATCGGCCTCGTCTACCACCTCACTTATCAGCAGATCATTCGTCCGAAACTGGAACAGCTCAAGCATATCAAGATCGTGAGCGAGCCGAAAAACCTCGATACGGTCGTTCTGCGCAGTGGCTTGGTGTTTGACGGCCGCATCTTATCAGAAAACAGGGGCGCAGTGGTCCTCCGTCTTTATTTCGAAAACGGCGGCGAAGGACAGATGACCTTCAAGCGCTCCGAGATCGCCCAGATCAAATATGGCAATCCCTCCGAGTAAGTCTTCTTCCATTCCCCTCAAGCGTGAAAGAACGGTGTGTTCGGTGGTCCTGAGGCCTTATTGCAGCAGCGCCTGCGTGTTCTGCAGGCCTCTCTGGCAGGATTCGCGGATGCCCAGAAAAGAGTGGCAGAAACAGCTGGCGGATGCCTCGCGCGCCTTGAAAGAATTCCGGCGTGAGGGGTTTGAAAAGATCGACGTTTCCGGCGGAGATCCTTTGGAATTTTTGGGCCTTCCTGCGTTCATCCGGGAGGCGAGGCGCCTGGGATTTCGCTGGATCCGCGTGTCCACCAACGGCGTGCGCCTGGCCGATAAGGCCTTTGCCCGCAGGCTGGTGGCGAGCGGCGTCGACGCTTTCCGTATCCCTCTCTACGGCGCCGACCATAACGTTCATGACAAGGTGACGCGTGCGGCCGGAAGTTTTCAGGCCACGGTCCGGGGGATCAAAAACATAAAAAGAAGCGGCGCGCCCCAAGTCCTCCTGACCTCGCTTCTTTTGCAGCAGACCAAGAACGTCTTGGAGGACACCTTCGATCTGATGTACGCGCTGGGATGCGACGACCTGTATTTCGCGCCCGCTTTTGTTTCGAACGACGATTACAGTTATTATGTCCCGCAGAAATTCCAGGGCCGCTACTGGCGCAGGCTGCTCAGGCATGCGCTCCGCCTGCGCCGACCGGTCCGGTTCTGCGACGTCCCGTTCTGCGTGCTGGGGTTCGACAACGATTTTACAGATAACACGCAAAAACCGGCGTTCCTGGGGAGCTATTTTCAGCCGTCCGGCGGCCAGAAGACCGCGGTCCCCGATTTGCCGCGGTACCGCAGGAAGATCAAGGTCAAGATCTGCGCTCATTGCGCCGCCGCCGGCAGGTGTGATGGGTTTCTTGTGAACGACATCCTTCGTTATGGCATCGGGAACCTGAAGCCGGTGCGTCCGGACAAGCGCGCCTTGGCCTCGGCCCTTGTGATCCCCGCGCATAAACGTTCTTAAAGGATTTCAGAGACGATGGAGTTCCGCTATTCCCAGGAATTCAAAAGGTTTGCCGGCGGAGAAAAGAGGCTGCGCGCGATCGTCGCCGGTGCCGGGGCCGGGCACGAGAAGTTCCGGACATACGCGCGCACGAGGTTTTTCATCTCGCGGGCCATCACGCATGCGGGCACGATCCTCGACATCGGATGCGCAAACGGCTTCTTGATACGGTGTCTCCAGGAGTGGTCGGGACACAAGCTTGTCCCTTATGGCGTCGACCGGGACCCGGCCCTCATCCGTCAGGCCAGGGCCCTGTTTCCCGGCCGAGCTGAAAATTTTATCGTTGCCGACCTGGTTGATGAACCGGACATGAAGAAAATTTGGCCCCACAGATATTTTGATTATATCTATTGGAATGTCTGGGACAATTACGTTTTCGGCCCGGAAAGCAAGGTCGAACTTCTGGGGCCGTGTTTCCGCCAGTTGAGCCGCGGCGGCCGCCTGATCCTCGGATTCTATGAGTCCGACAGGAATAAAACCGCCAAGATAAGGCATCTGGGCGATCTGGGGTTCACGCGGGCGTTGAGGAATCCTTATCACCGCCATCACGGCGAGGTTATTGTCTGGAAAGATAAGAGGTGAATCCTTGGGTGTGGCCGGCGGGGCGCGAGACATCCTTTCTTACGGGTGGCTGCTCTATTTTATCTTCCTTGTATCCGTTTTTGTCAAGGCGGCGTGGGCCAGCCTTCCGGTTTTCAAGGATCAATTCAAGGGCCTGATGCGGCGGGATGCGCTGATGGTGGCCCTCCTGGCGGCGGCCGGGCTTGCCCTGATGGTCCGCCATACGTTTCACATAGACCTGGACCCTTACGGGTGGGGTTTTGTCGAGGATGCCCTGGCGATCAAGGACATCTTTTTTTTGAGGTTCCCCGCGCGGTTCGTCCTGTCCGCCGCCCTGCATGTCCCCGGTTATTCATTTTTCTTGTCCATCCCGCTCATGATTGCGGAAAGCCTGACAGTGGTGTCGTCTTTCAACCTGGCTGTCAGCGTCCTGGCCATCGGCCTCGTTTACCTTGTGTCCTATGCCCTGACCGCGGATCGCATCGCTTCCGTCATGGCGGCGGGGTTGCTTGCCGTATCGACGCAGCACATCGTTTACAGCGGCTACGAATTCCCCATGCCGGTCTCCGTGTTCTTCGTCGGGCTCGAGTTCCTCTTTTTGATCTGTTTTATGAAGACCAAGAAGAAACCGCTTGGTCTTGGGCTTCTTTTTCTTTTCTTCATCACGATCAACATCAAGCTGGAGAACGTTGTTTTTCTCCCCGTTTTCTTGTTTGTTTTTTTCGGAGCGGCGAAGAACGACAGAGAATGGCGGGAGACGCTTAGAGGGTATCTCATGCCGGCCATTCTTTTGAGCGTGGCGACGCTGGCCTTCTGCTTCGGTTTTTTGCTCAACTGGTGGGGAATCCAGACGGCCTGTATCTCTGCCGTCTATCATGGCCGGAATACTCCTTTTGGCGCGGTTTATTTCATAAAGAACTTCGGCCTTTTTTTGTCACGGTCAGGAGGCATGCCCCTATGGGCGGCCGCGGGCCTGCTATTGGTCCAGTCGTTCCAAAAGACAGGCCGCGCCATGAACTTGGCCATGGGGTGGTTGTTGGCCGGCCTGGTTCCCTTGTGTTATTATGCGCGGGCCAACGCCGAATGGCAGATCCTGCAGATCCTTATCCCTGTTTTTCTTGTGATGGGATATGTGGTTGCGAAAGCGCTTGAGCTTTTTGTCCGCCGCGGCTGGATAAGGCTCGTCCTGGTTTTTTCTTTATTGTTCTTGTTGGGCGCCAAGGCCGACAGCGACCTGGGTCCCCTGAAAGCGTTCTCCTGGAAAGATATCAAAAAGGATTTTCCCGCCTGTTTGTCGCAGGACTGCATTGTGACGCTCAGGACCAGCACATCCGGGATGGCGCTTGAGTTTTTGTTTCCGCAAAGACATTGGCTTTTTATCAATGATGTGGGGCTTGACGATGCCCTCGGCCGTTGCCGAGGGAATATCTACTATTTCAACCCGGTGGTTTACGGCCTGCTTGAAGAGACCGAACGGCAGACCCTTGTGAATGCCGAGGCCGAGCTTTTACGCAGGTTTCAGGTGGGAAAGAGGGTCGGCCCTCTTGAGCTCTTTGAACTCAAACCCCGGCGCATGTGACCTTTGGGGTTGACAAGCCCCTGGGGGCCATCATATAATCCATGGCAGGCAAGACAATGACGTCTTGCCGAAGAGCGTCTTATGCCGAAGGCACATGCCTTCGGCATAAGGGCATGACGATGAAGTCAGCCAAAAAAACAGACCCTTCGGAGTATCTGTGCGTTTCCTGCGGCGCCCCCACCACGTCCAAAGGGCACCTGTGCACGCCCATGAATATCGCAGGGACATCCAGGTGCGGTTTCTGCGGAGGCGTTTTAGAGAACCTGCATCATTTCTGCAAGCCCAAAGCTGAAAAACTGTCTTTTGTCTGCGCCTGCTGCGGCAGAACATCGGCCAGCGAAACAGAGCTATGCCACCCGATCAAAATATGACCGCGTTCCTGCCGCGGTATGCCTTCCGTTAAGCGATACTTTCCTCTTGAGATAAAATCAGATCAGATTTAGACCATGAACAGGTTGCGGGAGGAGAATTTGCCGTCTGTCGTCAGGTTGATGCCCAGCTTGTTGAGGCCGATCTGGTCGCCGGGGGTGGGGATATGGGTCATGTGCATTTCGCAATTGCGCAATTCCGTCAGTTTTTTCATGGCCAGTTCGGCCGTGTGATTGGTCGTCGCGCTGATCGAAAGGGCGATGAGCGTTTCCTGCAGGTCCAGGCTGGTCGATTCCTGTCGCAGGGCCCCTTCTTTGAGCTCCGAGATCTGATGGATGATCTGGGGCGAGAGCAGGAGGATCTCGTCGGGAATGTTGGCGAGCGTCTTGATGGCGTTGAGGATCAGGCTTGAGGCCGCGTGCATCAGCTTCGAGTTTTTCCCCGTGATGATCCTGCCGTCGCCGAGCTGGATGGCGGCCCCGCAAAAGATGCCTGCGTTGCCCTTGCCATGGGCCTCGGCCTGTTGGGCCGCTTCCCTGGCCGGCTCGACGATCAATCGGTCGGTCACTTTCAGCCCCAACTCTTCCATCAAGGACATGGCCCGGTCCACCGTCGATTTCTTTTCGATCCCCAGGGCATATTCTGTATTGTAGCGCAGATAGCGCCGGATCAATTCCTGTTTGGATGCCTCGCGCACGACGTCGTCCTGGACGATGCCGAATCCGGCCCTGTTGACGCCCATGTCCGTCGGAGATTGATACAGGATGGGATGCGTCTGCCCTTCGAAGATCCGCTTGAGGATTAATTTCAGGATCGGGAAGCTCTCGACATCGCGGTTGTAGTTGATGGAGACTTTTTTGTAGGCGGCCAGATGGAACGGGTCGACAAGGTTAAAGTCCTGGATATCCGCGGTCGCCGCTTCGTAGGCGATGTTCACGGGATGCTTGAGCTCGATGCTCCAGATGGGGAATGTCTCGAATTTGGCGTATCCGGCATTAATGCCCCGGCGGTGCTCATTATAGAGCTGGGAGAGGCATGTCGAGAGTTTTCCGCTGTTCGGCCCGGGGCCCGTCACCACCACAATAGGTTTATCCGTTTCAATATAGTCGTTTTTGCCGAAGCCCTTGT
Organism: Candidatus Omnitrophica bacterium UBA6210; assembly: GCA_002421805.1. Taxonomy (GTDB): domain Bacteria; phylum Omnitrophota; class Gorgyraeia; order Velamenicoccales; family Velamenicoccaceae; genus Velamenicoccus. The sequence continues at coordinate 308,700 of DISM01000001.1, read as the reverse complement.
CGCTGACCACGGCGTCCACGTCTACAGGATAGCCTTCGATGGGATAATGGAGATAGACCTTGATCCCCCGGCGCTCCAGTTTGTTTTTAAAAACAACGGCGGATGGCTGGTTGTTAAAGCGCGTGATGACGACGGCGAGGATGTCCAGGTCCCATTTTCTGAGGTCGTCGATCAATTTGAACGTGGCGGCGTCATAGGTGATGCCGAAATCCCCGCGCAACCGGCCGCTTTCGATGTCCCCGGCGTAAATGGAGAGGACGATATTGATCTTGTCGCTAAGCATCTGCAGGAGGCGCAGCTTGACATTGGGGTCATAGCCGGGTAGGACCCTGGCGGCATGGTAATCGAAACACAGCTTGCCGCCGAACTCGAGATATAACTTGTTATCGAACTTGCGGACTCTTTCGGAGATAGCTTGGGCTTGCTCGCGGAGGTATTTTTCGTTGTCGAAGCCGGTTCTTTTCATGGTGAAGGGGCGTCTTTGACCCTGATGGATTATCATAAAACAGTTGGGCGGGATTGTAAAGGATTATAAGGAGTTCTTTCGTGCCCTTAAAAATAGACTTGTCATTCAGGGGCAAGGATATTACAATAATCATACCGATTTTACCCCTTTTCCGTCGTCAGGCCTATTTTTGGGCTCAGGACGGGCAGGGATTTCTCAAGAATCCGAATCATATTTTATAGCAGCCCTGATGAGGATATATAAAAGACTGTCTAAAAACGGTAATCTCGCAGAGCTTATCGGTATTGTCTTGGGTGATGGGAATTTATACAGGCATCCTCGGACTGAAAATTTAAGAATCATTTGTCATTCGAAGGATATAGCGTATATAAAACATATCCAGCGTCTCGTTGTCCGCGTTTTTAACAAAGCAGCCTCATCTCATAAACGGCGCCATAAGAAGGCAGTAAATATTAATCTGTATCAACAACAGATCAGCGCAAGATTGGGCATCCCGGTCGGAAACAAGATAAAGAATAACGTCGGCATCCCTGAATGGATCTTTTCCAAAAGAAAATTCATGACTCGATGTCTCAAGGGGTTGTTTGAGACAGATGGTTGTTTTCAGGAAGACAGGTCAAATTATGCGCAATATATTGAGTTTAAAAATTACTGCCGTAGATTGTTGGAGGATGTGTATAGAGTTCTTCTCGGGTTGGGATATAATCCACAAACCGGCAAAAATTACGTACGATTGGCGAGAAGAAAAGAGGTCGATGGTTTTATAAAATTGATAGGTTTTAGACAGCATCTTGCCCTGTAGTGCAACCGGTAGCACGACTGGCTCTGGACCAGTTAATCTTGGTTCGAATCCAAGCGGGGCAGCCAAAATTTGAGCCTCGGGTTTATCCCTGGGCTCAAATTTTTGGAGGGACCCGCTTGGAGAATTTTTTATCCGCAAGATTAGAGCAAACAGCTTGACAAAATGTCCCATATCTGGTATATTTGAAATTGGAAACCATTTTCGATAGTGAGGAACAATATATGCCAAGAGGCGAATGTCAGGGACAAGGGTGGTGGCACGGAAGATTCAGGGGCTGCGGTTACAGGCTGACGATCGGCCGCGAGGCCATTTTGGATGTCCTATCGAAAGCACCGGGTCATCTTAGTGCTGAAGATATCTATATAAAGATCCACCCCGGACATCCGAATGTCGGACTGACAACGGTGTACAGGACATTGGATGTCTTGTCCAGCCTCGGGATGGTTTCCAAGCTTGATTTCGGCGATGGACGGGCACGTTACGAGCTGGCTGAAGGACCCAAAGGAGCGCATCACCATCATCACCTGGTCTGCACCGATTGCAACAAGGTGATCGATTACACGGATTTCATCGATGAAGAGGTCGAGTTGCTGCGAGAGACAGAAAAAGGTCTGGGTAAGAAATACAATTTCAAGATCACCAACCACGTTATTCAGTTTTACGGCCTGTGTGATAAATGCATCCATAAGAAATAGAGGCTATATTTTTTTGCTTATTAATGAAAATGGTTTTCAATAACAAGAAGGAGGTGTGTTATGCCGGGTTTTAACGGAACAGGGCCAAGAGGTCAAGGAGCCATGACGGGTGGCGGCAGGGGTTATTGTGTCATGCCGATTGGTGAGGTTGAGAGATCGTTCGGAAGAGGGGCTTTTGGGCCGAGAGGAGGCGGGCGGGGTCGACGTAATTGCTTTTATGTTACAGGAGCGCCCGGATGGATGAGGGCACAAAGAGGCATGAGGGCTTTCGGCGGTTTCGGCCAGTCGTTATCAAGAGAAGATGAGATCGCCATGTTAAATAGTCAGGCAGATTTATTAAAGGGGGAGCTTGAGACAGTGCAAACCCGAATTCAAGCTCTCGCGGAGCAAAAGGAACCAGAGAATAAATAATCCAGAGGCGTATACCGGAAAGGAGTCGTTAAACATGAAAGTCGGAGTCGTGTTGGAAGATGAAAGCGGTTTGCAGGGCGATGTCTGCGCGCATTTCGGGCAATGTCAGTATTTTCTTCTCGCAGATATTGATAAGGACAAAAAGAAAATTACAGATACTCGCATTGTGCCGAATACTGCTGTCCATGGCGGAGGCGGATGTGTTGCGGTGGACGAGATATTAAAATACAAGATTACGCACGTCATTGCCGGAGGCATGGGTATGGGTGCGCAGCAGAAATTCGCGAATGCCGGAGTTAAGGTTTTTGGATATTCGGGCCGAGTCAAGGATGCCCTGGATGATCTAATGAATAATGCCCTGGGTGGTCTGGATGCTTGCAAGGATCACAGGGAAGGTGGCGGGTGTCATTAAGAAAGAAGGTTTTAATATGAAAATATGCATTACTTCTGAGGGGAAAACCTTGGATTCCAAAGTCGATCCCCGCTTCGGTAGGTGTCAGAATTTTATATTTTTTGATACTGATACCGACACTTTTGAGGTAGAGGAAAATGTCCATTCTCAATTTCAGGGGGGAGCCGGTATTCAATCGGGTCAGCTTGTAGTATCCAAAGGTGTTCAGGCAGTTTTTACCGGAAACGTCGGCCCTAACGCGCATCAGGTATTGTCAGCTGCTGGGATTAGTATCTTTGCTGGAGTTTCTGGAACAGCAAAAGAGGCGATAGAGGGGTATAGAAAGGGGAAATATAAACCCGTGGATGGACCAAGTATAGGTTCAAAATTCGGGATGCCGAATAAATAGGGAGGTGATTATCAATGCCATTTTTTGAGCCATTGGAAAAGTTGAATCCAAAACATGTCGACTTGGAAAGGGCCAGAAAATCCTTAAGGGAAGAGCTTGAAGCCGTGGATTTCTATCAGGAAAGGATAGATGCCACAGATGATGAGTCGCTTAAAAAACTCCTCGCGCACAATATGAACGAAGAAAAAGAGCATGCGGCCATGCTTATGGAATGGATCAGGAGGAATGATGCGACGCAGGATAAAATGTTTAAGGAGCACGATTAAGGCCACAGGGACAAAAATTGGAAAAAGAGGTTTTAAGAACCATAAAAAATACTTGGAACGCAGGGCCCTCTATAATAGTTTCGGCTATGACGTCGACAAGGAGCGGAAGTTTATCTTGAAGCAGGTCAAGCCTGTTGACGGGAGAATTCTTGAGGCTGGAACAGGGAAAGGACATTTTGCGCTTGAATTGGCGCGGGCTGGTTATCATTTTACCACGTTTGATATTTCTGTTGAGGAACAGGCCATTGCGAAACTTAACCTTGCCTATTTTGGATTAGACAAACAGGTGAATTTTCTAATCGAAGACGGTGAACACACCGGTTTTGCCGATCAGAGCTTCGATATTGTGTTTTCTGTCAACACCCTCCATCATTTGCATCATCCCTACCAAGTCGTAGATGAATTCATCAGGATACTTTCTTCCGGGGGTAAGCTTGTTTTGTCCGATTTTACGGAAGACGGATTCAAGGTTATGGATAAAATCCATGGATTAGAAGGAAGTATGCATGAAGTTGGGAAAGTGGATTTGTCTGATATTGAAAAGCACCTTGTGAAAAAAGGGTTTTTAGTCAAAAAATCAAGAAGTACGCATCAACGCGTCCTTGTCGCCCAAAGGGATGTTTAACGGGCCTATGATCATTTCTATCGCCAGCGGGAAAGGAGGAACAGGGAAGACGACGGTGGCTGTGAACCTGGCCCTGTCGCTTAAAAATGTCCAATTCCTTGATTGTGATGTTGAGGAGCCAAACGCTCATCTCTTCTTAAAGCCCCGCATCGCGTCTCAGCTAAAGGTCCATGTCCCCGTTCCGGAAATCGATGAGGCCCGGTGCACGTATTGCGGCAGATGCCGGGAGGTTTGCGCCTATCATGCGATTGCCGTGTTGCCGCCTGGACCGGCCAAAGAGGGGAGTATTTTGGTTTTTCCCCATCTGTGCCATGGCTGTGGCACCTGTTCTCTGTTCTGTCCCTCCAAAGCCATCCGGGAAGTTGACAAAGAAATCGGTTTGATCGAGATCGGTGATGCCGGGCCCGTATCGTTTATCCACGGATGCCTGAATGTCGGCGAGGCCATGTCACCGCCTCTCATCCGTCAGGTCAAAAATTATATGAATCCGACGAAAACGGTCATTATCGATGCGCCGCCCGGTACATCATGCCCCGTGATTGCGGCGGTCAAGGGAAGCGATTTTTGTCTTTTAGTGACGGAGCCGACGCCTTTCGGGCTCAACGACCTTATTTTAGCGGTTGAGGTGCTGCGGAAGCTATCGATGCCTTTCGGCGTCGTGATCAACCGCGCGGATATCGGCGATGATAAGGTCGAGACGTATTGCCGAGAACAAAATATCCTTGTTCTCATGCGGATACCGTTTGATAGAAGGATTGCCGAGCTATACTCTAGCGGAATTCCCTTTGTTTTAGAAAAAACGGAATACAGAGGCCAATTCAATGCTGCTTTTAATCTTATAAAACAGGAGACGGCGAAATGAGTTCTATTTTCTTTTTTGTTTTCAGTGCATAAAGATGAGAGATGATGAAAACTATTGTTGTCATCAGCGGAAAAGGCGGGACCGGCAAGACGGTCGTTACGGGGTCCCTGGCGGCCCTGGCAAAGAACAAGGTGATGGTTGATTGCGATGTGGATGCCGCGGACCTGCATCTTTTGCTGCATCCCCGGATTATAGAGCGGCACGAGTTTAGAAGCGGCCATACAGCCGCTATTGACGGGGATCTTTGTAAAAAATGCGGCCGATGCCTGGCGGTCTGCCGGTTCGACGCCATAAAGCCGGATTTCAGCGTTGAGTCTTTTTCGTGCGAAGGATGCGGTTTATGCAGCCTTGTCTGTCCGCACGGCGCCATCCATATGCAGGAAAATGTGGCCGGGGAGTGGTTTGTTTCCGATACGTCTTACGGACCGTTCGTTCACGCAAAACTCGGGATCGCCGAAGAGAATTCGGGAAAACTTGTCGCCAAGATCAGGCAGGTCGCAAAAGAACTGGGGGAGAAGAACCGTGCGGACTATGTGATCGTCGATGGTCCGCCGGGGATCGGCTGCCCTGTGATCGCGTCTCTCTCCGGCGTTGATTGCGCCCTCATCGTGACAGAACCGACATTGTCCGGGATCCATGATGCCCAAAGGGTCATTGATGTGGCCGGCCATTTCCATATCCCGGTGAAGCTGGTCGTCAATAAGCACGATCTTAATCACGGGATGACATCCCGTATTGAAGCGTTCTGCCGGGAGCAAAACATTCCCGTTATCGGCAAGATCGCTTTTGACAAGACGGTCGTCGCTTCCATGGTTGAGGGCAAGACGATCGTCGAGCATGTCAGCGGCGCCATAAAAGAAGAACTCTGCAAAATATGGGAAGGCCTGAAGATATGATGCGCCTGGAACAGCGTGGAGAAAAGGATATCCATGTTTTGAGATACTTTTCTTCGTTTGTCAGCGTTTCTGAAGGAAAGGTCGTTTATGTGAGCGAGCCGGTCTTGCGGTTTTGCCCCTTGGCGCGGCATCTCTACAGAGATCTTTTTCCCTCGCGGCCGGCGGATAATACAAACCTAAAAAAGGCCATTAAGGAGACGATCGAATCAAAAATCAGGGATTATGGTTTTTTTACCGCCCGCCGGAAACTGGAGGGTGAAGATATTTTTGTCCCTTATGGCGCATCTGAGATGTTCATGTTCGCCCTGAAAAACAAGGTGATTGATGCCGCTGTCGTCGTCTGCGAGGGAGCCGGGACGGTCGTTACAAACCAGCCGTGCCTTGTCCAGGGGATCGGCGGCCGCATGAACAGTTTGTTGTTGACGTCCCCCATCTCCGGCATCATGGAGAAATTGAGGCATCACCATTGCCGGATCATATTTGAGCATGCGTTGATCGACCAGGCCCGGGGCGTTGAGGAAGCCATTAAAATGGGATACCGGCGCATTGGCGTGACGGTCAGCGGTCCCAGAGCAGATGACTTGAAAAGGCTGCATGTATTGGAAAAACAAAGCGGCGCCACCATTGTGTCTCTGGTTGTCTGTACCACGGGGATCGCGGCGGACAGGGTTGATGCGATACGCCGGCACGCAGACCTTGTCTGGAGTTGCGCTTCTTATGATGTTCGCGACAGGATCGGGCCCTCGGCCCTGATGCAGCTTTCTTGTCAGATACCGGTTTTCGTTCTCACCCACAAAGGGATTGATTTTGTTTCAGGTTATTCTGATAAATCCGATTCGATCAGGGGGCTGGATCTGCATCGGCAGTATATTGTTTCTCATGATCGTCAGGGGCGGCGTGTGCGGATGGGTCATTTTGACGCTTTTATTCGGGAGGCGCGCTTGCCTGTCGGTGCACGGCATTCAGCGCGTTTTGCCGATTCCGTACGATGAGGTCGTTCCCGGGGTTTTTAAAGAATAGAGGGGGCATCTATGGTTATCGGGCGTCAAAATAAGGATGAGGGTGCCATAGAGTCGGTCGGCTACGGAAAGTTTTTCGGTAGGATGAACGACCCAACGAGTTCCTCCTATTTGCAGGGCCCTTGCGGAGACGCGATGGAGTTTTATTTGGTGATCGAAGAGGGCCGGATCACCGACATCAGGTATTATACTGACGGATGTCAAGCGACGAGGGCCTGCGCAGCGATGGTCGCGCGCCAGGCCTTCGGGAAGACGATACAGGAGGCCCTGTTGATTTCGGCAGGCGAGGTCATTGCAACATTGAAAGACCTCCCAAAGGACCATCTGCATTGTTCCATTCTTGCCGTCAGCACGTTATATCGGGCGATCGCGGATTATCTACTTAAGGGGTGACCTATGGATTTTGTGTGGGCGTTGAGTGCGAGTCTTGTCGTAAGCGCGTTGTCCCTTGTCGGGGCCCTGAGCCTGTTTTTCAACGAGAAATTCCTCGACAAGATCCTTCTGTTGCTTGTCGGTTTCGGCGCGGGCGGCCTGATCGGCGGCGCCTTTTTGCATTTGTTGCCGGAAGCCCTGGAAAAATCTGGTGACGCCGCGCAGATTTTTATGTATGTCATCTGTGGTTTTGTTTTCTTTTTTATGCTCGAGAGGTACTTTTATTGGAGGCATTGCCATAAAGGCCGTTGCGACATCCACGCCTTTACATATTTGAATCTGGTCGGAGATGGGATCCATAATTTTGTCGACGGCCTCATTATCGGAACGAGTTTTTTTGCAGACAGGCACCTGGGTATTGCTGCGACGCTGGCCATTATTATGCACGAGGTCCCCCAGGAACTTGGCGATTTCGGTGTGTTATTATACGGAGGTTTCAGCAAGTCCAGGGCCTTGATTTTTAATTTTCTCTCTGCGCTGACCGCCGTTGTCGGCACGGCTGCCGGTTATTTTTTCGCGTCTCATGCCGGAGGATTTTCGCATTTTCTCCTGCCGGTGGCCGCGGGAGGTTTTATTTATATCGCGTCTTGCGATCTGATACCCGAACTGCATAAACAGGCGGATATGAAGAAATCGACGGTTGCGATGTTCTTTTTTATATTGGGCATTCTCTTGATGTTGATCTTGAAAAAACTCTGCCATTGAACATGCTTATTAAAATTATCGCAGTCGGCTCTACAAAGTGGGACAGGTTGAGGCGGAGATGGGGCATATCGTTTTTGATCGGAGACGATATTCTTTTTGATACGTTTGGCGATCCTGAAGTTTTTTTGAAAAATGCCGGGAAGCTGAATGTTGATTTTGCAAAGATCCGCCATGTCGTCATTTCCCATGATCATTGGGATCATATATCGGGCCTGTGGCGCGTGATCGACAGATACAAAAACCTGTCTGTTTATATCTGTCCTCATGTCAGCCATGAGACAAAAAAGAAGATCGCGTCCTTCGGCGTTCGTGTCGTTGATGTTCCGTTTTTGTCTTCTATCAAGGAAAATATTTTTTCCACCGGCGAGATCCGGGGAGCATACGCCGGAGAGGATATCTTTGAACAGGCGCTGGTTATAAAATTTCTGAAGAGATTGACTGTTGTTGTCGGTTGCGCCCATCCCGGTATTGTCAATATCGTCGATAAGGTGAAGGAGCATTTTACGAAGGAGAGGATATGCCTGGTTTTAGGGGGTCTGCATTTGAAGGATGCAAGCCGGCTGCAGTTGGATGATACGATTTCGGCTTTAAGGGCGCGCGGCGTGTCGCAAATCGCCCCGATGCATTGCACGGGAACGCAGGCCGTGGAATTGATCAGAAAGGAATACGGGATCGACTTTTTGGAAGTAGGGGCAGGATCTGCTTTCGAGGTGTAATTCAACCACAAGGAGGTGGAGGAATGGGGCAAAAGGTCTTCGGTTACGTTTTAATGATGGATCTTTATGAATGCGACCTCGATGTGATGCGCTCCAGGAAAAAATTGAAACAGTACGTCGATGAATTGTGCCGCGTGATTGATATGAAGAAATACGGCAAGACACTTATTTCTTATTTCGGATTGCAGAAACCGCATACCAAGGGGTATTCGTTAATGCAGTTTATCGAAACAAGTTCTATCACGGGGCATTTTTCAGAACATTGGCGCATTTCCTATATCGATATTTTTTCCTGCAAACCTTTTGATCATCGGGTTGCCAAGAGATTTACCCGGCAATTTTTCGGGGCCGGGCGGGTCACATCGCGATTTATTGTCCGGTGAGGCGCTTGAATGAATAAAATAGTGATGATTGATGAATCCTTGTGTGTTGGCTGCGGCGCGTGCGTATCGCTTTGCCCCCAAGAAGATCTTGTCTATTGAAGAGAAAAGCGGTAAATGTGGAGTAACAGATGGATCTCGATGCGACCAGTTGCGCGGATGTGAAAGAGTTTGTCCGGTGAATGCGATGAAGATTTTTTCTTTGAGGGGGTTGAGATGAAGATGGGGGTTATCATTTCAAGCGATGACGCGGAGACCTGCTGGAATGCTCTTCGCTATGCGAATTTTTGCCTTGGCCAGAAAGATGAAGTCAAAGTTTTCTTTATGGGCAAGGGCGTTGAATATCAGAAATCAAGCAGTGACAAGTTTAATACCATAGACCAGGTAGAGGAATTCTTGAGATCTGGAGGCAGAATTTACGCCTGCGGGACATGTATCAAAAGCAGAAAGCAGGAAAATTCAGAAATGTGTCCTCTTTCGACCATGAAAGATATGTATGAGATCGTCAGGGAGAGCGACAAAGTGGTTACTTTTTAAAAAGTGGTTCCTCATGAAAGAGATTGTGCTAAAACCAATCGGGACAATCAGGACGCCTTACAAGACGCACCAAGGCATGCCTATTCAGGGAAAATTCAAGCCGGGCGTCAAAGGAAAGGCGATCCTTTTCCAGAAATACGCGAAAGGCTTGAAAGACCTCGGAGGCTTTTCTCACGCCATCCTTCTTTGGCACATCCATAAGTCTAAAGAAGAACGGTTGCTTTCAAAACCATTTATGGAAGACGTTATTCACGGAGTCTTCTCTACAAGAAGCCCCCATAGGCCGAATCATATAGGTTTTTCCATTGTCAAAATAGAAAATATAAAAAGGAATGTTATGGTATTTTCTGAAGTGGATATGCTGGATGGAACGCCCCTGCTTGATATCAAGCCCTACATGGCGCAGGTGGATACGAGGAAGCATGTCAGGACCGGCTGGGCGCAGAAACATTTGATAAAAGGCAGGCTGCCCACGAAGGCCATTCATGATAAGTTGATCGATCAACGCGTTTGAGCGGCAGCCGCACGCGAAGGACGCTCGAGCTTTCTAACCCCCTGCAATGAAATACGTTGTAGGGGGTTTTGTTTTGGGGTAGAATAAACGAAATCATATTCCTCGGGATCCATCCACCGCGTTTATCGAAAAAACACATGCATTTGTTGGTCAGCGTCATCATTCCTACGTATAACCGGGCGGCCGTGGTTGCGCGCGCGATCAAAAGCGTCATGGCGCAGGATTATGAGCCCCTGGAGATCATTGTGGTCGACGATGCGTCTAGCGATGACACACGTCGCGTGGTCGATGGGCTCCGGGACGCGCGGATCCGCTATATTGCCCGCAGCGAGAATAAGGGCGCCGCCGCCGCCCGCAACACGGGCATCAGGGCGGCCCAGGGCGCGTTCATCGCCTTCCTGGATTCCGACGATGAATATCTTGCGGGGAAGCTGCGCGCACAGGTGCATGCGTTTGAGACGCTGGATCCGGCGACGGGGCTTGTATTCGTGAACTATTGCGAGATCGGCAGGGATAGAAGCGTCAGGTTCTCTCCCGAAGTCAAAGCGGGATACGTAGAGGTCGGCCGGGATTTTCCCGCCTCGATCTCTTGCAATCCTCCCAGCGCCTGGATGGTGCGCCGGGATTGCCTTGACGCTGCGGGGTTCTTCGACGAAGGGCTTTGGACCATGGAAGACCTGGACATGTTCGCGCGGCTTGTCCGCAAGGCGCCCGCGTATTTCCTGGCCGACATCCTCTTGCACAAACACGTGTATACCTGCCAGGCGGGCAAGGTGCCTGATAAATATGCAGAAGAGACGGGAGAGCGCATCCTTCGGAAGTGGCTGCCCGAGATGCGGCGCGACAAAAAATTCCTTTTTAAGTTCTATAGCATGATGGCCAAGGATATGGCGCGCGCGGGCAACAGACAGAAGGCCTGCCGCTTCTTGCGACGGGCGTATTTTCTTAATCCGCTGAGGTTTGATATGCTGGGGAGAATGGTGAAGGTCGCCTCGCGAAGATAGAATAGCCCACAAAAGCAGGGGCTTAATATCTTCAATCCAGAGGCCCTTGCGGCAATTTCCGTTGTAGGGGGTTTTGTTTTGGAATACAATGGCTTGATTGTGGTGACAGGGAAGAAGGGGAATAGGTTTGATGCCGCTGCCTGAATTAAAAAAACTTAAAATAGAAGTGTGGATCCTGCGCATTATCTGTTTCCTGCTGGTCGTATTGGTTTTAGTGACCAGTTCGGATAATTTCTGGTATCGTATCATGAATAATGTCGAGGAAGAAAATCAAGGGCAGGGGATAGACAAGAAAGCCCCTTTCTATAAAGAGATCGAGAAAATCCTGAAGCCTTTAAAATATTCCGGCCTTAAGAGATTGTTGCGGCCTGACGTATGGGTGAGTATCGACTTTAACCGCAGGACATGGACGTTGCACGGCGTGCATCGTTATGACCAGGAGGGGCATGTCTTGCTCGAAGAAGGCCGTTACGGTATTTGCCAGGAGCTGGCGGTCCACACCTACGAGCAGATACAGACGCTTTTTAAGGACCAATACGATATCCGGTTTATCCCTGTCGCCGAGGCCGGTTTTTTCCCTTATCCATACGGGTCGCATACGGGGATCTGCATTGTCCAGCGCAAGCTGTTCGGCGACAAGGTCTATTTTCTTGATCCGACGTATCATCGTTACGGCGATATTGCCTCGTTTAACGATTATTGTTTTAATGGCAGCAGCGCCCGTTTCCTGACACTGCAGACGGAGCGCAATACCGATGAAACGCAGGTCGTCAATAGCATTACCCCCCTTGTGATCCGCGAGAATTATCTTATCGGGTTGTCCGTAGAAGTCGTCGGAGACCAATTTGACAAAAATAATTTTGTCATCAGCATCCTGGCAACACGCAAATATAGATACAGCGGCCGGCATATCTATGCTTTAAAGATGGCCGGCGGCCGGTACTACGAGATAGAAGATGAAGGCATGGCGCGCCTTCTCTTGCAGGACATAGAGTACGACCAGTTGCGCGAGAAAGTTAAGAAGATGTTTGAGCGGATCCTTGAGGCAGCGGCAGGCGGCGATTCGCAAGCCGATGTGTCCGGGACGTAAAGAAGCGGGGCTCGTCTTGCGCTTCAGCCGGAAGACACCTCTGCGTTGACGATTGGCCCTTGCCGTTTTTATCCGGAGAAGTTTATATCCAAGAGTTTGCAGGAAAGATTCTGCCGTCGGCAACAGGAGAGACGGGGAGGAACTATGCGACATCGAGGAGGGGTGGTGTTGTTGGCGCTGGCGGGGTGTCTGGCCGCAGCGTGTTTTTCTTTCGCTGAAACCGGCCCTGTCGTTTCTACAGACAAGAACGACTACGGCGCGGCAGAGATTGTTACGATCCGTTTGACGAACGTATTGTTCCGGAGCATCTTTTCTCATCTCGGGAGCCAGACCCCTGTTTTTGCCATCGATGGCGTTGAAATGAAAAATGCCGCAGGGGGCTGGGATACCTTGTCGGCCTGGTGCCGCCCTCCGTTTTGCGTCTATGATATGGACGCTCCTGCAGAGCTTAAGCCGCAGGAGAGCGTGTCGTGGGCGTGGGATCCCTGGATCTATGTCGGCGGTACCCATGAAAGAACCCGGCTCGCCGCAGGAACGTATCGCCTCCGCATTTCCTATCGGGGCCAGGCAGGGGATCCTGAAGGGCAGGGGCAGTGGTTCAATGCTGTTTCTAACGAATTTAAGATCAGACAAGATGGCAAAAAATAAAAGAATATTCCTCTGTTCTACCTATTCGAAATGCACCCGCAACCTGTTCGATACAACCCGTTTTCATAACTATTTCAAAGAGAACAAGTTTAAGCTCGTCCGGAATCCGTCCTCTGCGGACACGATCGTTGTGACGACATGCGGCTTTGACCGCATCAAAGAAGACAGGACGATGCGGATGATCCGCCGTTATTACGAGGCGTATCCCAAAAAAGAGATGGTGATCTGCGGTTGCCTGGCCTCGACCAGGCGCGGACTCGGGGAGATGTTCAGGAGGGCCTCGATTATTCCCGTCGAGGAATATGATCTCTTCGATGATATTTTCCATCCCGTAATTCCTCTGGAGGATGTCCGTGCCAATGCGCTTGACAGGGGGTTGTTCAGCCGCGGCCACGGCGCCGAAAAAAGCTATTGCATCCATATCTGCGAAGGCTGCCTGAACCACTGCAGTTATTGCGACTACAAAGCGATCAGGAAGTGTGTCAAAAGCAAACCGCCCGCAGACGTGATTGCGGAATTCCACCAAGGGCTTAAGGCGGGCTATAAAAGTATTGTTCTTCTGGCCGACGATTGCGGCAGCTACGGCGTCGACAGGCACACGGACTTCGCGAAATTATTGAATCTTTTCGGCGCCTTCGGGAACAAGGACTTCAAGCTGGGCGTGAATTTCTTCGAGCCCCTGCGTTTGACCCGGCTTTATCCGGCCATCGACAGGGAGATCATCCGCAAGAAGGTGTCCGAGATATGCATTCCTTTGCAGTCATGCTCTCCGAGGATCCTGAAGCGGATGAACCGGCATTATGACGTCAAGGACATCTTGAGGATCACCGACGATATCAGGAGGTTGAATCCTGCGATCCACCTGACCACGCACATCATTTACGGATTCCCGGGGGAGACCCGTCAGGAGCTCGCCGCCTCGTTCCAGCTGGCCCGCCATTTCAGCGAAGTGAGCTATTTCTGCTATCTGGATAAACCGGGGACAGCGGCTTTCCGCCTGGACCACAAGGTCCCCCGCAGGGAAATCTTGTTGCGGACGCGCATGATCCAGGATGAAATGAAGGCGTTGAGCGGAACCGGCCTGCCATGCCCGCTCAAGATGGCCTACACAGACCGCCAGATCGAGAAGTTGTGGCCTGCACGTAGCTGATTTTGATCCCATGAAATTATATCTTGTGCCCATAGGTTCTATTCACGGCCAATGCCTGAACCATCTGGCAGAGGTCTTGAATCGCCTGTTTTCGGCGGATGTTGTGGTGACTCAGGGTTGCCCTCTCCCGGAAAATGGCTTTGACGAGGACAGGGGGCAGTATGATGCCAGGGTGGTTTTCCGCACGCTTGCTTCCTGCGCAGCCATTCGCAAAGATGAACAGAGGGTCCTTGGGATCATCGATGCCGACGTCTATGCGGAGGGCTATGATTTTATTTTCGGCCTGACAGACCCTCGGACCGGTTATGCCCTGATCGCGTTGACGCGCCTGAGGCCGGAATTCTACGGCGAGAGCGGGAATAACGGTCTGTTTTGCGACAGGAGTGTCAAGGAAGCCGTGCATGAGGTCGGCCATAGCCTGGGGCTGGCGCATTGCCCGGAGGCGTCCTGCGCCATGTTTTTTTCAAGGTCCATCGCAGATACCGACAAGAAGGAATTAAGGTTCTGCCCGTCCTGCCAACAGAAGGTTTTGCAGAAGAAGCCCGCCTGAAGAGCCCTGTTGTTTTCTGCGCGCGTTAAGAAGGATTGATCACGTTTCATAATTCTATTGACAAAAAAGTCGCGGCGACTAAAATATTCATGTTTGTTTTTCCTGTGGCCGCACATCCCCTGCATGACAGATGGGGCGGGATGGAGACGGCCCGTGGACAGGAATCCAAGCCGGACAGAGTGTGACGTACAGGTAAGTTGTTAAGCCGTTCATTATATAGATCGGGACCATAGGCACCGGCCTCGTATTTTTCCCTGCCGCGTTTTTCAAAAAGACCCCCCTGTCTTGTCAGGAACATACATGTTTTTCTTGAGTCAAAATAGCCGTTGGTGTTTTGACCTGCTGGCCTTGTTTTTTCTCGGGGTCATCGCCCTGGTTAGCCTCCCGTCTTTTCTTTTCTCTGCGGGATATCTGCGGGCGCAATTTTCCAGGGGCCGGTCTCTTCTGGCGACGGGCCTCACCGTCTTTTTTGTCCTTTCCATGGCGGCGGTCGTGGCCAGCGCCAACCTTATCTTCTTTTTGTTCGCCTGGGAATTCATGTCCCTCGTGTCGTATTTCCTCGTTGTCTTCGAACACGAGCATGAGGCCTCCGTTAAGGCAGGCATGATCTATCTGGTCATGACGCATGTCGGCACCGCGTTTTTGCTGGCCGCTTTCCTTTTGATGCACGCCCAGGCCGGGACATGGGATTTCGAAGGGATCCGTGCCGCCGCCCCCGCGTTCACGCCTGCCTTAAAGAACATCCTTTTCGGCCTTTTTCTGGTCGGCTTCGGCATGAAGGCCGGCATCGTCCCTTTGCACATCTGGCTGCCGTATGCGCATCCCCAGGCCCCGGCCCCGGTCTCAAGCATCATGTCCGGGGCCATGATCAAGGTCGCCATCTACGGTCTCCTGCGTTTTATCGCCGGGATGCTGGGTGTACCGCCGGTGTGGTGGGGCAATGTGATTCTCGTTGCGGCAGGCATCTCGTGTCTCGTGGGCGTCATCTATGCGCTGATGGAACACGACATCAAAAAACTCCTCGCCTATCATAGCGTCGAAAACATCGGCATCATCCTGTTGGGCATCGGCGCGGGCATGGTCTTCTGGAGCTGGGGTTGGGGAGTCCTGGCGGCCGCGGCCTTTGCCGCCGGTCTCTACCATACCGTCAATCACGCGGTCTTCAAGGGCCTCCTTTTTCTATGCTCCGGCAGTATCCAGGTCGCTACCGGTACCAGAGACATAGAAAAGCTGGGGGGGTTGATCAAACGCATGCCGCAGACGGCCGCCTCGTTTCTCGTCGGGGCCATGGCCATTTCCGCGCTTCCTCCCTTGAGCGGTTTTGTCAGCGAGTGGCTGATCTTTCAGGTTTTTTTTGTTGGGTTGCGTGATGCGTCTTCCGGCGGAAAGCTGTTTTTTGCCGGCATGATGGCGTGCCTGGCGTTGACAAGCGCCTTGGCGGCCGCCTGTTTTGTCAAAGCCTTCGGCGTGGCGTTTTTGGCCATGCCCAGGGGCCGCGCCGCCGCCGAGGCCCGGGAAGCCTCCTTGAGCATGAGAAGCGCCATGATATTTTTGGCGGCGTTGACCGTTGCCCTGGGGTTGGGCGCCGGCCTCGTCTGGAAAATGTTTTGCGCCGTTGCGGCGAGCTTCTTGGAGCCGCCTGCGTCCGCCTGGAGCGGCCTTTTGTCCGGCTCCTGGGATCTGATCCGATTCCCCGGCACGGACGCCTGTCTGCGCACGCCCATGATCATGCTGGCGCTTGGCGCAGGGATAGCGGCGGTTTATTTGTTTGTCCGCCTGACGGCGCGCAAACGCGTCATGACGGCCGGCAGGACGTGGGACTGTGGTTATTACCGCCTCGATCATCGCACGGAATATACGGCCACGGCATTTTCAAAGCCGTTCAGGATCGCCTTCAGCTTTTTTCTTTTGCCCTACCGCAAGACCGAGAAAATACGGGATTCTTTTTATCATGTCAAGGAGTTCACCTACGAGACGGCCACGACGCCCATCTTTAAAAGATATCTGTATGACCCCATGGTCAGGGGGCTCTTTAAGCTGGCGCAATACGTTAAGGGGTTCCAGATGGGCAGCATCCACTGGTATCTGGCTTATATCTTTGTGACGATCCTGATCTTGGTCGTCATCTTCGGGAGGCCCTGATATGAAGGCGTCATTGCTTTTGTTGCAGGCAGGCATTGCCGTTCTCGGCGCGCCTTTGGTCAGCGGCTTCATCCGCAAGGTCAAGAACGCGCTGCGGATGCGTCAGGGGGCCTCGTTGGGCCAGCCGTATTACAATATCGCCAAGTACATGGCCAAAGAGGAGGTTGTCTCCGAGGCGACATCCTGGATCTTTCGCTGGACGCCTTCCATTGTTTTGGGGTCGACGGTCGCCGCGCTCATGTTCGTCCCCGTCTTTTCCTTTTCTTTGTCTGCGCCAGGTATGGGGGATGTCCTGACGCTGTTTTTCCTTTTTTCGCTGGGGCGTTTTTTCCTCGCATTGGCAGGTCTCGATACGGGCAGCGCCTTTGGGGGGATGGGGTCTTCGCGCGAGATGTTTATCGCCAGTTTCGTGGAGCCCGTGGCCATTCTGTCCGTCGCTGTTGTCGCCGGACACAGCGCCTCTCCGCAAGGAGGCCTGATGGCCTGTTCCATGGGCATGTCTTTTTCCGGTATGGTCGCGGCGGCCGCGCTTTTCATGGTGGTGCTGGCGGAAACCTCGCGGATCCCCGTGGACAACCAGGAGACGCATCTGGAATTGACGATGATCCATGAGGCGATGCTGTTGGAATATTCGGGTCCGTCGCTGGCCATGCTGGAGACGGCCGCTCACACAAAACAGCTGATCTGGTTTTCGCTTCTGGGGGCCATTCTCTGGCCGTGGCCGGTAGGGAGTTCTGCGGCGTTGTCCGATATCGCGGCCGCCGCGGCCTTTTTTGTTTTAAAGATCGTCCTCTGCGCCGTCATCGTGGGTTTGACGGAGGTCAGTCTGGCAAAGATGAGACTGTTCAGGGTCGCGGATTTCCTGGGACTCGCTTTTTTGTTTTCCGTCCTGGCCCTGGTGATCTCGGGCCTGGGGTATTAGAAGGGCATGAGACAATGACACTTTTTTTATTAACGGGGATCATGATCTTGACGTACGCCATGCTTGTATGCCAAAGGGTCCCGGCGCTGATCCAGAATTTCCGTCTGCAATCCCTCTTTTTGTTTTTGGTCACGCTTGATTTTGCCTTTCGTCAGAAGGAGGCGGGTATCTTTGTCGTCGCCGGCCTTTTGCTTCTGGTGAAGGTGGTCCTGATCCCGTCGTTCTTGAACCATCTTGTTAAAAAGATCAGAGTGGATGAGCGTCTGGGGTTGTTCCTGAACCCTCTTTTGTCCCTGATCGCCGCCTTGTTTTTGACATGGGGGGCTTCGGTCTTTTGCTCTTGGTTTCTGGGCACGAGCCCGACCGCCGTCTTTGCGGCTTTCGTTGTTTCTATCACGGTCGTCCTGGTCGGGTTTTTCATCATGGTCTTCCGGATGAAGGCCTTGACCCAGATCGTCGGCCTTTTGGTGATGGAGAACGGGATATTCCTTCTGGCAAGCGCGATCACGGGGGGCATGCCATTTTTTGTCGAGATCGCCATCGCCTTTGACGTTTTTGTCTGCGCGATCATCACGGGTATTTTCATGTACCGCATTAACAAGGTCTTTACGCATATAGAGGTCCACCGTTTGACGGATTTAAAGGGGTAGGGTTCGATGCTGCTTTTTTGGGTCGTCATCATTCCGGTCCTGGCCGTCGCTCTTTCGGCCGTTTTACCCGCGCGTAGCCGCGGCGCCGCCAATCTTGCGGCGCACGGCGCCGTCTTCGTGCTGGCGGCCGTGCTGGCCTGTCGCATCACCTCCGGAACAGGCGTGGTTGTCTTCGGCGGCGTCCTGCGCGCCGACGCCCTGAGCGCTTTTTTTGTCTTATTGATCAGCCTGGTCAATCTGGCCGCCCTGGCGTATTCCAGGCCTTATTTGAGGGAAGACATCCGCGCAGGCGCGCTTTCCCCCGGACAAGCCCGCGGCTACGACGTTCTTTTTAATGTGTTTGCCGCCACCATGCTGGTGGTGCCCCTTCTGGATAATCTGGGGCATATGTGGGTGGCCGTTGAATTGACGACGCTGGCGTCGGCGTTCCTCGTCGGTTTTTACAATACGAAGGCATCCGTGGAAGCCGCATGGAAATATGTGATCATCTGTTCGGTGGGCATCACGCTCGCCCTTTTAGGAACGGTCCTGGTTTATTATGCCGTTGCCGCCCAGACGGCCGTCAAGACCCTGGATTGGTCTGTCATCATGAGCCGGGCGTCGGGTCTCAATCCCCGGTTGATGGGCGTGGCTTTTTTGTTCATTTTGGTCGGCTATGGCACAAAAGCAGGTTTGGCGCCGATGCACACCTGGTTGCCCGACGCCCATAGCCAGGCCCTGACCCCTGTCAGCGCTTTGCTTTCGGGCGTGCTCCTGAAGACCTCCCTCTATGCGATCATCCGGTTTGCCATGATCACCAATAAGGCCATGGGCGCAGATTTTACTTCGCGTCTTTTCATTTTCTTCGGGCTTTTCTCTGTCGCCGTCGCCGGCATTTTCCTGTTGGCCCAGAAGGATTTTAAGCGCCTTTTGGCATATAGCAGCATCGAGCACGTCGGTATCATCGTCTTCGCCCTGGGCGTAGGGACGCCCTTGGCGGTCTTTGGTTCCATGTTCCACGCTTTGAACCACGCGGTGACCAAGTCGCTTGTCTTCTTCGCGGCGGGCAACGCAGTCAAGAAATACAAGACGCATCATCTTCATATGATCCACGGCCTTGTTCAGGCGCTGCCTTTTACGGCGGCGGCGGCCCTGGTCGGGCTTCTGAGCCTGGTTGGGATGCCGCCGTTCGGGATCTTTATGAGCAAGCTCATGATCCTGTCGGCCTGTTTTCAGAAAGGCCTCTACGCGCCGGCGGCCCTTCTCTTGTTTTTCCTGGCGGTCGTTTTCGGCGCCTTGATGTTCCATTTGAGCGCGTCGATATTCGGGAACAAACCCAAAGGGATAGAGTTCGGCAAAGAGGCCTTGAGCATGAAATTGGTTTTTGTGTCCCTCATCCTCCTTCTGGTTTTTCTGGGTGTCATGATGCCAACGCCGTTACAGGCATTACTTGTCTCTGCGTCACGCCTGATCGCAGGGGAGGGGCTATGAAGATATTCTCCGGAGTGATCGAAGAGTTGAGGGCGCAAGGCGTCGAGATCCTTGAGGTCCTGGAGTCCCATCCGCAAGAAGCGGTTATCCGCATCAAGACCGAGGATTTTCATCGCGCCTGTCTCTTTATGCACAAGAGGCTTTCTTCAGCGGTCATGGCCATGTTCGCCGCCGACGAAAGGAAAGCGAAGAATGCGTTTGAGATATTTTGCGTTTTTTTGAGCCGGGAGTTCCAGAAATGGTGCATTCTCGCCGCAGATATTCCCCAGGACAGACCGGCATTCCCGTCATTGGCGCGGGATATTCATTCCGCAAGCTTCTTCGAGCGCGAAATCCGGGAGATGTTCGGTCTGGAGCCAGAGGGGCATCCCGACAAGAGGCGCCTGCATCTGCACGACGAGGTTTGGCCCAACGGTTTATTCCCCTTGAGGAAAGATTTTGTCGTTTTCGGTCCTGTCGCGCCGAACGGCGCCGCATATTGTTTCAATCGCGTTCTCGGCGAAGGGATCTTTGAAGTGCCTGTGGGCCCGGTCCACGCCGGCATCATCGGTCCGGGGCACTTCCGCTTCAGCGCCGCCGGCGAGCCGATCGTCAATTTGGAGATCCGCCTGGGCTTCACGCATCGCGGTGTCGAAAAGGTATTCGAACATAAGACGCTTGACGAGGCCGTTCGGATGGCCGAATGCGTGGCGGGTGATACGGCGTTCGGCCACAGCTGGGCATTTTGCCAGGCCATTGAAAAGGCATCGGCCCTGAAAGTTCCGGCCCGGGCCCTGTATGAACGGGCCATCTGCCTGGAGCTTGAGAGGTTGTATAACCACTTTGCCGGCATCGGCGGCATCGCTTTGGACGTGGGATTCAGTTTTGCCGCGCAATTCGCATCCGTCCTGAAAGAGAGGGTCCTGCGGCTGAACCAGCGCCTGACAGGGAGCCGTTATCTTAAAGGAGTGAACCGTATCGGAGGGGTCCGCCGCGGGTTCTCGCGCCAGGATATCCAGGCCTTGTTGTGCGAGATCCTGTCTATTTCCGGAGATCACAAAGAGCTTAAACAAATGCTTTTGACAAGCGTCTCCTTCATGGACCGCGTCGACGAGACCGGTGTCCTGCGGCAGAAGACGGCGCGTGACCTGGGCGTTGTGGGCCTGGCGGCCCGCGCCTCCGGCGTCGCCATGGACCTGCGCAAGGTATTCCCGGACGTCTATGCGGGGTCGGATTTCCGTCTGATCACGCAGGAAAGGGGAGATGTCCTTTCGCGCCTCCGGGTGAGAATGGAGGAGGTCGAGGAGTCGGCGCGCCTGATCATCTATTTTGCCGACCGTCTGGCTGATCTGGCCGGCGCCGTGGCTGCGAATTTTCCTCTTGCCGCCGCGGGGTGTGCCCTCGGCGCCGTGGAAGCATGGAGGGGGCCTGTTCTTTATTGGGTCAAAGTGGCAGACGGGCAGGTCGACCGCTGCAAAGTCGTCGATCCGTCGTTTCATAACTGGCCGGGCCTGGCGTTTGCCGTCCTCGGAAATATCATTCCTGATTTCCCGGTCTGCAACAAAAGTTTCGATCTCTCATACGCAGGTAACGACCTATAAAAATATGTGGACGATATTAAAAAATAGTTTTTTCAAAGGCCTTTTAACCGAAAAGAGGGTGCTTCCCGATATCCCCCCTTGTCCTGAGATCGAAGGCGTTGGCCGGGAGCTCAAAAAGACCATTTTGTCTCTTTACGGCCGCTCTCTGCATCTGCGTGAGGTGGACACGGGTTCCTGCGGGGCCTGTGAGTCGGAGATCGTGGCGTTGAGCAATCCGATATACGATATCCAGCGCTTCGGTATTGATTTTGTCGCGTCCCCGCGTCATGCCGACGCCTTGGTGGTGACCGGTGCCCTCTCGCGCAACATGGTCCTTGCCCTTAAAAAAACCTACGATGCGATGCCGGGCCCGAAATTTGTGATTACCGTCGGAGATTGCGCCATGGACGGAGGGGCCTTTGGCGATTCTTATTACAGGGCCCGCCAGGGCGTCCAGGATATCGTCGGCGGCGCCATACTTCACATCCCGGGTTGTCCTCCGTCTCCCGAACAGATCCTTTCAGCCCTCCTGGGCTTTCTTCAGACCCGGCCCCCGAAAGAGCGTTAAACAACGGACAATTCGTCAGCCCCTAAATTTTTATTGACAGGTGACCCCGGTCCTTGTAGAATACTGAAAATACCAAATCAGTATTTTAGGTTTACCCCGTTAGAGAAGCTTCTTCCCTAATGGGGTTTATCCCGGGAGGGCCCTATGGCCACAGACCATTCATTGAAAGAAAAGATCTTGGACGTCGCCCAGGCGCGCATGGTCCGGTTCGGTTACCGCAAGGTGACGATGGACGAGATTGCCCAGGACTTGCGGGTCAGCAAGAATACGATCTATAAGGTTTTTATCGGCAAGGAAGAGATTGCCAAGGGCCTGGTCAAGCGGCTGCAGGAAGACATCAACCGTGGCTTGGGTGATCTGGAACAGCGCGACAAAGACCCTTTAAAGGTATTTTCCAACAGCATCTTGCTTTTGCGCAAGACCCTGGGGCCATGGTTCGAGCATTTTTTTAAAGAGATCGCTGTCGAGCTTCCGGATCTCTGGAAAGAGTTCCTGCGTTACAGGAACGAAAAGATCCTGGAGATCCGGTCTTTGGTGGAAAAGGGGATCAAAAAGGGGGCCTTGCGTAAGATTTCCGCCTCGGTTGCCGTCCAGGCCTACCTGGGATCTGTCAAGGCCATTATAGCCCCGAGGTTTTTAGAACAGGAACACCTGAGCTTTGACGAGGCCCTTCAGGCGGTCTTGGACATATGGGCGCACGGCATATTAAGGAAAGGGAGATAGTTTATGAAAAGAGGGATCGTTTTTGGGATGATTTTGTGCGGGTCGATCGTCGGGGTTGCTCCTTCTTTTGCCCAGGAGGCGTCGGGCGGACAATTCCTGCAGTGGCGAACGGCCTTGGGCGGCGAAGACCGGTTCCGATATGAATACAAGCACGACTTCGATTTCAACAAAGACAAGAAGGATACCGGCAGCCAATTTTATCAGCGCCTGCGTGTGGGCTTCGATGCCGCGTTGACAGATGAATACCTTGATCCCAAAATGGATATTTTTATCGAAATGCTGGATGCCCAGACAGGCGGCTACCAGATCAAGGCGAATTCCGGCCAGGTGGACGATTTTGACCTGCACCAGGCTTTTGTGAATTTTATCGACATATGGGGTTCGGGTTTTGATTTTAAGGCCGGCCGGCAAGAGTTCAAATACGGCAAGGGCCGCCTGGTCGCCGCGCCCACATGGGCCAACCGCATCAGGTCTTTTGACGGCGGCGTCATCCGCTATCACAATGATGCCTTCTATGCCGATATCCTCTATGGGCAGGACGTCAAATACAACGATAACAATCTTAATGTCTCAAGCCATGTCGAATCCTTGACCGGCGTCTACGGGGGATATAAGGCGCAAAAGATGAATTTGACGACAGAAGGATATTTTCTGTCCCAGGACGTGACATCTACCTCGCCGAGGACGCGGCGCTATACCATAGGCTTTCGTCTTTTCGGCAAGGCGCTCGGGTTGGATTACGATATGGAAGCACCGTATCAGTTCGGCAGGACGCAAAACCGGGACATCAGCGCCTATGCATTCCATCTGGACGTCTCCAGGTCTTTTGGAGGGATCACATGGAAGCCGCAGATCGCCATAAGCTACGACGAGGCATCGGGCGACAAGAAGGTCGGCGACGGCACGACAAATACTTTTAATCCTCTCTATCAGTCCACGCACGACCCCTACGGCCTTCTGGATTATTTCCGCTGGCAGAACATGCGTAACCCAGAGCTCAGCCTGACGCTCTCCCCGACGGATAAATTGAAGGTCAGGCCGCAGGTCGATGTTTTCTGGCTTCAGAGCACGAACGACTCCTGGTACAACTCGAGCGGCACGGTCGTACGGACCAAGACGAGCGGCGACCGCAGTGCTTATGTCGGCACGGAGGCCTCGCTGCGCGTGTTTTACGACTTCAGCAAGAACGTAAAAGCCGAGTGCGGCTACGCGCACTTTTTTTGCGGCGGTTATGTCAAGGCCACCGGCACACATGACGATGTCGATTGGGTTTATTCTCAAATAACGTTGAAGATATAACAAGATACCGAAAATATGCGAGGTAGGTCGTGAAGATTTTGTTTGTGACGCCGCAGCTGGGTTCATGGGCGACACACGGACACCACGTGGCCCCTAATCAGATGCATGCCCAATGGGCGGCCTATGTGCGCGAGCATGGGGCCGCGGATGTTGAAGTCCTGGATTGCAAGGTTTCGGGTATCCGGTTTGAACACATGCTTGAGATAGTCAAGGACAAGCATCCGGATGTCGTTGTCTTGGGAGATATCCTGCATTCTTACGGCGGATTTGCCGTCCAGAAATATTTTAATGAAGCGTCGGCAGGAATAAAAAAAGTATTTCCGTCGGCAAAGATCGTTACCGGGGGGCTCTGGTATTCGTCTTTGAGCACGGAAACGCTTGAACAGAACCCGGCGATAGATTTTGTGGTGATGGGCGAGGGTGAAGTCACTTTTTCTGAGCTGATAGAGGCTTTAAAGAAAGGCCGGACGCATTTTGAGGCTATCCCGGGACTGGCCTCAAGGAAAGACGGGAAAGTTGTCTGGGGGCCGGTGCGCGAACTCATAGAGGACTTAGACACCTTGCCGCTGCCCGCTTACGATCTTTTTCCGATGGACAAATACGTGGGCCACACCTATTGGAAGCCCTTCGTCGAGATCGTCACATCCCGCGGCTGCACGCATGGTTGCACGTTTTGCTATGAATGGAGCGAGCACGATCCCCGCGGCATCAAGAATTTTAACCGCTGGCGCGCCAAATCCGCTAAGCGCGTGGTTGATGAAGTTGAACTGTTGGAAAAGAAATTCGGAACGAAGGCGATGGTGATCCAGGAGGATAATTTTAACATCAATGGCAGGCGCGTGCGGGAATTCTGCGAGGAAAAGATCAAAAGAGGGCTCAATATGAAATGGGTCAGTCTCGGCTGTGCGAGCGACTGGGTCAGACTCGAGCAAGACGTCCCCCTGATGAAAGAGGCCGGCATGTTTATGGGGGTTTTCGGCATCGAAGTGGCCAACGACGACGAACTGCGCAGGCTGGACAAAGGTATTACGGTCGGCCAGATCTATAAGACCATCGATATTTTGCGCAAGAACGATATCGCGATCGTCGGGGACATCATGATCGGGTTCGATTATGATACCGAAAATATCATCAAAGAGCGCTTCGCCTTCGCCGAAAAGGTGGACCCGGATGTGATGTGGGTGGGGTATCTGACGCCTCCGCCGGGCTCTCCGATCTGGAGGGACGCTGTCCGGCGCGGCTGGGTCGATCCTGAGAAGATCGATATGCTCAAATGGGATTTCCTGCATCCGGTTATTCCGACGGAACATTTATCCATAGAAGACCTGGGGCGCCTGGGCGCATGGGGTATGAGGGAATTTTATGCGCAGCCGGGCCGCATGCAAAGGATCTTCGGCAGCAATTTCGATGAGCTGGCGAAATTATGTTTTAAGGATGTCATGGCCGGAGTCGGCAAGTGGGAAGCCGGCGCCGTCAAAGGGGAAAAGCACATATAATTTCATGGAACCATGGAGGAGAGTTATGAAGAAATGGATCACGACGATTTTATTGATTTTTATTTTTCCCGTTTCTGTATTCGCTAAAGACCTGACGGTTGCCGCGGCAGCGAACCTGCAGGTGTTGATGGATGAATTGGTGACGACGTTTGAAAAAGAGTCGGGCGCAACCGTCGATGTCGTGATAGGTTCTTCCGGGAGCCTGACGGCGCAGATCGCCAACGGCGCCCCCTTCGACGTCTTTATGTCGGCGGACATGTCGTACCCGCAGGCGCTTTTTAAAAAGGGCCTGGCCACAGAAGAGCCGAAGGTTTATGTGTATGGGCTTCTTGTCTTCTGGACATCAAAGTCCCTGGATCTGTCTCGTCCGCTCGGCGACGTTCTGGAGGATCCTTCGCTGAAGAAAATTGCGCTTGCCAATCCTAAGACAGCGCCTTACGGCCGGCAGACCGTTAATGCATTGAAATCGCTGAATATTTATCTTCACGTCAGGCCTAAGCTGGTTTACGGCGAGAACATCACGCAGGCCAATCAGTTTATCCTGTCGGGGGCTGCGGACGGCGGATTCACCTCGAAATCTTCGGTGGTGGACGATTCGGTCAAAGATAAAGGGCGCTGGGTGGAAATCGACGCTTCTTTGTATGAGCCGATTGCGCAAGGCGTCGTTGTTTTGGCGGCCGCCGGCAAACATAATCCTCAAATCGCAGAGGCGTTCTACCGGTTCCTCTTCTCCGGGAGCGCGGCCGGCATATTTAAAAAATACGGGTACCGCATCCCGGCATAAGGGCAGAGAACAACGGAGGGGATAGTGTCCTACGATCTTGTGCCGCTCTGGCTCTCTTTAAAACTGGCAACGGTGACGACGGTCGTGTTGGTCCTCATCGGTATCCCGTTGGCCTATAGGCTGGCCTTTAGCCGCGCCCGCACCAAGCCGTTCTGGGAAGCCCTTGTGAGCATGCCTCTCGTTTTGCCCCCGACGGTATTAGGGTTCTATATCCTGCTGTTGTTGAGTCCCGGGCATGCGCTCGGCGCTTTTTTGGAACGCGTCTTCGACGTGCGCGTCGTATTTTCATTCCCCGGCCTCGTCATCGGCTCGGCGATCTTCAGCCTTCCTTTCATGGTCAATCCCGTCAAAGCAGGTTTCCAGAATTTTCCTTGCGCCCTCATCGAAGCGGCGTATACGCTGGGCAAATCCCGCCGTCAAACGCTCATGTCGGTCATTATCCCCAATACCAAAGCTTCGTTATTGACGGGGATCGTGATGAGTTTTGCGCATACGATGGGGGAGTTCGGCGTCGTGCTCATGATCGGCGGCGGCATCCCTCATCAGACGCGTGTGGCATCCATTGCCATCTACAATGAGGTGGAGGCCATGAATTACAGCGCGGCAAATTTTTATTCGGTCGTCCTGGTTATTTTTTCGCTGGCTGCGCTCGCCTTGTTCTACGCCTTGTATCAACGGCACGGGGAGGTTGTGTGAAGGTCTTGCTCAAAAAAACATTGATGGCGCCCGAAGGACCTTTTGACCTGGACGTTGATTTGGAGATCGGGGACGGGGAATGCATTTCTTTGTTCGGCCGCTCCGGCTGCGGGAAGACCTCGATCTTAAGGATGATCGCAGGGCTTCAGGCGCCGCAGGAAGGCCTGGTGAGGGTGGGAGGAAAGGTCTGGTTTGACAGTGCGCGCAAGATCGATCTGCCGCCCCAGAAAAGAGCGACCGGTTTTGTCTTCCAGGAATACAGCCTTTTTCCCAACATGACGGTGGAGGAGAATCTGAGGTTTGCCTTGTGCCGCGGCGAGGAGACTGCCTGCGTCGGGGAGTATCTCGGTCTTGTGGGGCTCAAAGGCCTGGAGCAGCGTTATCCGTCGAAGCTGTCCGGCGGCCAGAAACAGAGGGTGGCGCTGGCGCGGGCGCTCCTGCGCCATCCCAAGATCCTTTTGCTCGATGAGCCGTTGTCGGCCCTTGATGTCCAGACACGGTGGCGCCTGCAGGACGAGGTTTTGAGGCTTTATGAGAAGACCGGCATCACCATGATCTTGGTCAGCCACGACCCTTTTGAAGTGATGAAGCTTTCCGGCCGCGTGTTTATGCTGGAGGCCGGCCGGATCGTCAAGTCGGGAGAGCCGCAGGACGTTTTTAGCGGTTCGGAATGGGAGGTCCTTTTCCGCCTGGCCAAAAACGGCCGTCGGCCTGACAGTGGGTTTTGATACATTCGGCGGCGGAAGAGAACGAAAAAATAATACGCCGCTCATCAGGATCAATCCTGAGAGTTTAAGTGCCTTAGGTTGTGATGTCGAAGGATTGATTGACAAACAACCCTGTTGGGGTAGAATAAAACTCGATCGAAAGGTATGGCATAATCATGCCTGATGGGAGAATGAGCGATCATTCTCTTTTTTTGTGTGGCCGTGGCCGGTGCGCTGCGGCCTCTTCTCTAAGGATGAAGGGGGTGGGTTGGAATGAAAAGCCTTACGGTTATTTTGATGATGTTCTTTCTGGTATTGGGGGTTTTCGGCGCGCCTGAGGCGATCCTGGCACAGGACAATGAGACGGTTGCCGCCAATGAGGTGTATGGGACGGTCACTTTTGTCGATCCCCAAACCCAGAAGTTGATCGTTGCTTCCGCTTCCGACGAAGGACAGAAAGAAACGGTTTTGGTTGTAGGCGATTCCAGCATGATCGAAAAGGACGGCCAGGCAGCCGCCCTGGTGGATCTTTCGACAGGAGATGATGTGACGGTCAGCTATAAGGTGTCCGACAAGGGCCAGAACATCGCGGCGAGCATTTCCGCATCATCCCAGCAATAGGCCACGGTATCATGAGAACGATACTTCTTTTATTGGCTTCCAACATCTTCATGACCATCGCCTGGTACGGCCACCTGAGACACAAGCAGGCGCCTTTGTTTTTGGTGATCCTGGCCAGCTGGCTGATCGCTTTTTTTGAATAC
Organism: Candidatus Omnitrophica bacterium UBA6210; assembly: GCA_002421805.1. GTDB lineage: Bacteria > Omnitrophota > Gorgyraeia > Velamenicoccales > Velamenicoccaceae > Velamenicoccus. The sequence goes on along the minus strand of DISM01000001.1, from coordinate 280,352 downwards.
TGCTTCCAGGTCCCGGCCAACCGTATCGGCTACGGTGCATTCTCGGCCGCCCAGCTCAAGACGATCCAGGAGGTCATCACCCTCGTCGTCTTTTCGGTGTTCTCTGTTATTTATCTGAAAGAGGCCCTGCGCTGGAACCACGCCGTAGGTTTCCTTCTGATCGTGGCCGCGGTTCTTTTTATTTTTAAAAAATAGGCCCCATCCTGAACTCCGTAAAAAGTCCCCAGATAATTCTTGACGTCTCTTCTGCTCTCTGTTATAGTAACACGAAAATATAAATCGTAACACAATCTTTTGGGGGGCCGTTGTGAAACGCTTCATTGTTTTTGTGTTTTTGGGAGCCTTCGTTGTTTTTGCCGGGACAGCCCGGGCGGATGAAGAATCGCTGCGTGCCGTCATTGCGGACCTTCAGGCGCGGGTGGAGACCCTGGAAAAGAAGGTAGCGGCACAGGAGGCCTGCATCCAGGACCAGCATAAGTGTTTTCTGGAGCAAAAAAAGACGATAGGGGCGCAGGACATGAAGCTCCGGGAGTATCAGGCCGCTGTCGAGACGCTTGACCAGAAGTTGCACCGCCAGGAGCCTTCAGCCATTGAGATCGGCCGGGGCCTTGAGATCGGCGCCGGGGCGACGGTGATCGTGCAGGGGACTAACAATGCCAATGCTGACGGGACCAAGGAAGACCGGGCAGATGCCTCGTATTCGGCAGACATCACGCTCGCCAAGGAGTTTGAGTCTATCGACGGCAGGGCATTCGTCCATCTTGAGGCCGGCACGGGCGATGGCCTGGAAGACAACCTGACGCTATATTCTAACGTCAATCGGGATGCGGATAACGATAATGAAGTCCATCTGACAGAGGTATGGTACGAGCAGGGCGCTTGTCATGACCGCCTTGCTTTGACATTTGGCAAGCTTGATCCGACTGTTTATTTTGATACGAATGAAGCCGCCAATGACGAGACGACTCAATTTTTGGGCAGGATCTTTCGCAATAATCCCACGGTCGAATTTCCGGACAATACCTTGGGCGTCCGTTTTGCCTATATGCCTAAGGAGTGGGTGGAATTCAACATCGGTCTTTTTGACGCTAACGCCGATTGGGACAAGGTCGGCGATGATGCATTTTGCATAGGGCAGGCGGCTTTTAAACCCAAGATGTTCGGCCGCCAGGGCAACTACCGTATCCTGGGTTGGTATAACGATCTGCCGCATACCTCCTGGTTGACAACGACAAATGACAAAGAGCCTGCGTTCGGTTTCGCTTTGAGTTTCGACCAGATGGTGACCGAAGAGGTGATGCTTTTCTGCCGTTACGGCTGGCAGGATCCGCGCGTCTATAACCCGTCTTTAACCGCCACAGGCGACAGGATATTTTCTCTGGAGCAATCCTGGAGCGCGGGCGTTCAGGTTGAAGGCGGGCTTTGGGGTCGGGAAAAAGACGTGTTGGGTTTTGCCGTCGGGCAGGCCATTGCCTCTGGCGACTACAAAAAATCCAACAGTGCCCTGGCTGCCAAGTCCGAAGGTCACCTGGAAGCGTATTATAATATTCATTTGAATGACCACTTGTCCATCAGCCCGGATTTCCAGTATATCTGGAATCCGTTCGGCCAGGATGTCCCTGGGAACACGGATCCCGTGTGCGTCTGGGGTTTGCGCAGCCAGATTGACTTTTAATATAAATGATGTAGATTATTAACCACCGCGACATAGAGAAAGGAGAAACCATGCATATTCCCGACGGGTTTTTGTCTCCCCCTGTCTGGGCATCCGGATGGGCGGCCGCAGCAGCGTTTTTGAGCTGGAGCGTCAATAAAACCAGGAAACTTCTGCAAGAGAAGATGGTGCCCTTGATGGGCGTCATGTGCGCGTTTATCTTTGCGGCGCAGATGTTGAATTTTCCCATCATGGGCGGCACGTCCGGCCATCTTCTGGGAGGGGTTCTGGCCGCCGTGCTGTTGGGGCCTTGGGCCGCTTCTCTTGTCCTGGCCTGCGTTCTGGTGGTCCAATGCCTGGTATTTCAGGATGGCGGGTTGTTCGCCCTCGGCGCCAATATTTTCAATATGGCCGTGATAGGGACGCTGGGAGGATATGGTCTTTTCAGGGTTATTTTTCGTCTGATACCTTCGGTCAAGGGATTTACGGCGGCTGTTGCCATAGCGGCCTGGTCTTCCGTTGTCCTGGCGTCTGCCTTTTGTGCCATTGAGCTGGCCTTGTCGGGAACGGCCAGGTTCGGCTCTGTGTTTACGGCCATGGTCGGCGTGCATGCTTTGATCGGGATCGGCGAGGCGTTGATCACGATGCTCGTCGTCGAGTTTGTCGTCAAGGCCAGACCGGACCTGGTATACGGTTTAAAAGGAAGGAGGGAGCTATGAGACCAAGAGATATGTGGCTGGGTGTGGCTGCTGCGCTCCTTCTGGCTATTTTTATCAGTCCGTTTGCTTCGCAGTCGCCGGACGGCCTGGAGCGCGTCGCAGAGGATCAGGGGTTCATTGAAAAAGGGGAAGGCCAACCGGTCGTAAACGCGCCTGTGCCGGATTATGTCGTCCCGGGCGTGAACAATGGACCGGTGGCGACATCCCTGGCGGGTGCGTTGGGTGTTGTTGTTGTTTTTGCCGCCGGCTATGGGCTGGCGAGCCTGTTGAAAAAACGGAGATGAAACCGCGGTTATCTCTGGTTTGAAAATGGCCCGCCGGAAAGGCCGACAGATCCGTCCATATAGACTTTGGCAAAGATCTGGTTGTATTCCGAAGGGTTGACAGGGCGGAATGTGAGATACCAAAACTGGCCCGCAGATGAATTGGAGAGCGTGACGCTGTAGAGGTAGTATTTCATCGGATCGACGCTTGTTTTGCTTAAGGCTGTCTCCGCCAGCTCGATGGACTTCTTGAGGGGCAGGGTGGGCATTTGGGCGTAGGCCGAAGAGACCAGGGCCAAGGCCATGGCCGCCATGCAGATACAAACCGAAAGATATTTTTTGCCTTTCATGACTTCCTCCCTTTGCCGGGCCGTGTATTCCGGGCCGCGACGCGGACTTTAGCTCCCCGGGCCTCATTTTTCCCTTGTCTTCTCTTCTCAAAGCATTATAATATCATTCATTCAGACTGTCTATGGGAGTTGTTTTTATGGATATCAGAGACTTATTGAAGCATATCGTGGCCAAAGGGGCTTCTGACTTGCATCTGACGCCGGGATTGCCGCCGATGATGCGTATGAACGGCATCTTGGAAAAACTCGAGGACGAAATCCTTGAAAGCGCCCAGATCCAGGAGATGGTCGCAAAGATCCTGCCCGAAGACAAGAGGCTCGCGTCGGGAGAAGAGATCGATCTCGGCATTGAGATCAAGGGCATGGCCCGTTTTCGGATCAACGTCTATTATGACCGTAACGGGTTGTGCGCGGCCTTCCGTCTTATCCCGGCCCTCATCAGGTCTCTGGGCGAGCTGGGCGTTCCTGAGATCGTCGACAAGGTCAGCGAGATGAAGCGCGGCCTGGTCCTGGTGACGGGCGTCACGGGCAGCGGAAAGTCTACGACGCTGGCGGCCATCATCGATATGATCAATGCCAAGAGACGCGACCATATCATTACCATTGAAGACCCTATTGAATTTGTCCATCATCACAAGAAATGCATTGTCAATCAACGGGAGGTCGGCACGCACACCCGTTCTTTTTCAGAGGCCCTGAGAGGCGCCTTGCGTGAGGACCCGGATGTTATCCTCGTCGGAGAGATGCGTGATCTGGATACGATCTCTATGGCCATGACGGCGGCGGAAACAGGCCATCTGGTCCTGGGGACGCTCCATACGCGCGGCGCGGCCCAGACCATTGACAGGATCATCGATATTTTCCCCCCTCATCAGCAGGAACAGATCCGTACCCAGCTGGCTGAGAGCCTTGAGATGGTCGTCTCGCAGGTCCTTTTGCCGTCCATGGAAGGCGGCCGGCGCCAACTGGCTTGCGAGGTCATGGTTGTGACGACGGCGATCCGCCAGTTGATCCGCAATAAAAAGACACACCTGATCGCAACAGAGATCGAGACAGGCATCCAGTTTGGGATGCAGTCGATGGAGAGGTCCCTGAAGAATCTGGTGGATACGGGCAAGATCACCCAGGAATCGGCGCTGCCGTGGATCCACGATAAGAAGATTTTTGAGAATACGTAATTTCAGGCCGCCGGCCTTTGCCTGTTGGGTAAGTCCGGGGATTTTACAGTGTTTAGAGATTTGCCGGGATGGTGGAATTGGCAGACACATACGTTTGAGGGGCGTATGCCGTAAGGCGTAAGGGTTCGACCCCCTTTCCCGGCACCATATCAGAGCTTGGGCTGTCCCAATGACGGGGCAGCCCAACTTGTTTGTAGGCTAGCCGGCCGGCGGCCGGGGACGGTAAGGAACAGGAACCCGGAACCCCGTTACCCGGCACCTGGTTTGCTGCGTAGCTTAAGGAAGGTGAAATAACCAGAGAATCCTTCGGTTTCAGGCACCATATCAGAGCTTGGGCTGTCCCAATGACGGGGCAGCCCAACTTGTTTGCCCCGCCTTCTCGGCGGGATGTCGCTGGATGTCTGCCTTCTGTGAATACAGTTTTCAGGGCAGACAGGGGGTTCTCCATAGGCCAACCGGCCGGCGGCCGGGGAATGGCATAAGAGTCATGGCTAAAAAAACAGCCCGGTTTTCCGGGCTGTTTTTTTGTCGTCTATCAATGACGGATCAGGATTCGCTGCGGTTGTCCGTCCGCCTGTCTTTGATAAAGCTGGAACGCTCGATGCGTTTGGCGGCTTCCTTGAGTTCCGCGCCGATCTCGGCGATCTGGGCCACGTGCGTCAGCTGCCGGTTTTCATTGGTCACGATCCCCATGGAGATGGAGAGGAGCCCGAATTTTTGTTCGACTCCCTTGCGGTCCTTGCCCATGATGTATCCGGCCTGCCGGTCTTCTTCCGTATAAAAGGACGGCGAGATCTTTTCAAATCCTTCGATGACCCTGGTCGCGATTTTTTCGCACTTGTCCGGTCCGGTCATGACGACAAAATCGTCTCCGCCGATGTGGCCGATGAAATCGTCGGGATTGCCGCACTCCTGGGTCGCGCGAATAAGGAGCCTTGCCGTTTCCCGGATGACCTCGTCGCCGCGGGTGAACCCGTACTTGTCGTTATAGACCTTGAATTTGTCCAGGTCTGCATAGATAACGGCAATGGGGCCTTTTTTGTCGATCCGGTCCTGGAGTTCGTTCAGGATGGAGACATTGCCGGGGAGCCTTGTCAGGGGATTGGCGTCGAGGTCGCGTTCGGAGCGCCGCAGGATCATTTTGATGCGCGCCAGGAGTTCCTGGGGTTCGAAAGGCTTGACGAGATAATCATCGGCCCCGGCGTTTATCCCGGAAACCTTGTCGGAGACGTCGCTCTTGCCCGTCAGCATGATGATGGGCATGTGGCTCAAAAGGATGTCTTTTTTGATGATCGCGCAAAGCTCTGGCCCCGTCATCTTCGGCATATTATAGTCGACGATGACGAGATTCGGCGCCTTGTTCTTGATGATCTCGACACCTTCCAGGCCGTTTTCCGCTTCCAGGACATCATAGCCCTCTTCCGTCAACGTCAGGCTCAGGACATCCCGGATGTCGGGGTCGTCGTCGATGACGATGATGCGCGTTTTAGGCATGGAGCGAACCCTTGATTTCTTTGACGAGATCGTCGGCGGAGAAGGGTTTGGTGAGGTATTTTGCGACTCCCAGCGTCAGGCCGTGTCGCTTGTCGTCATCGGAGATGTAGGTGCCCGTCAGGACGACGACAGGGATATCGCAGGTTGCAGGATCGCTTTTGAGGTGCTTGATGACTTCGAAGCCGTTCATGCCGGGCATGTTGATATCCAGCAGGATGAGATCGATCTTGCCGCTCTTGACTTTTTGGAGGGCCTCTTGTCCATTGTATGCTTTTTCTGGATTAAGGCTGTTGTCCTTAAGGCAGATGGCGATGATATCGACAATGTCCGGATCGTCGTCGACGACAAGGATGGTTTTTTTCGGGCCCTTGCCGTTCACTTTTGAGAAAATGCGTCTGACGGTAGCCACGAGCTCCTCCTGGCGGAAAGGTTTGGAGATATAATCCAGGATGCCCTGGCGATATTGAGAATCCTGGGCCAATACAGACAGGATGATGACGGGGATATCCTGGGTGTTGGGGTCGTCCTTGAGATGCTTGGCGACTTCGAAACCGTTGATCCCGGGCAGCATGATATCGAGCACGATCAGGTCCGGTTTTTCGCTCTGCGCTTTTAAAATGCCTTCCTGGCCGTTGGCGGCCTCGATCACCTCACAGCCCTCTTCTTCAAGGTAGATCCGGACGATCTCTCTGATGTCCGCCTCGTCATCGATCACAAGGATTTTCTTTTTTGTATTCATGCGCGCTCCTCAGTGTGGTCGCTGGTGTCTTCACAGGTGTCTATAGAAATATCATAGCATATTTTTTGGCGTTTCTTCATAGAATTCTGTTCCGTCCTGTTAACTCCGGGGCAGCGTGAAAGAGAATGTGCTGCCGTGGTTGAGCTGGCTCGAAATGGAGAAGACCCCTTTGTGGGCCTCGATGATGCGCTTGACCAGGGAGACCCCCAGGCCTGTGCCTTTGACTTTTGCATTGACGTCATTGTCGACGCGGAAAAATTCTTCGCCGAGTTTTTTAAGGTCATGTTCGCTGATGCCGATCCCCGTGTCGCTGACCCCGACCTGGACCATGGCATTGTCCACAGGCCTGGCCGATACCGTGATCCGGCCTCCGGGAGGCGTGAATTTAATGGCGTTGCCGATGAGGTTGATAAAGACGCGTTCCAGCTGTCCCTTGTCGGCCCTGACCTGCGGCAGCCCTTCCGGCATGTCGATGGCGAATTCGACGTTCTTGTCCTTCATGGGAGGCGCCAGCATGTCTGCGAGTGACTGCGCCATGGCCAGGAGGTCCAGAGGCTCCAGCTTCATCTCCACGCGGCCGGATTCGATGCGGGAGATGTCCAAGAGGCCGTTGATGAGATCAGACAGGTTGTCGGAATGTTTATTGATCTTTTCGACCCTTTCCTTGGCCGCCGGGGGCAGTTCGCCCAGCTTGCCGGCGGCGAGGATCGAGGCATAGCCTTTGATGGATGTCAGGGGTGTGCGCAGTTCGTGGGAGACCGCGTTGATGAAATCGGACTTTCTTTTGCTGATGACTTTGATCTCTTCCAAAGCTGCCGACAGCTCCTTTGTCCTCTGCTGGATCTTGTTTTCAAGTTCCTGCTGGTCGCGCCACTGTTCTTCAAAAAGCTTGGCATTTTCCAGGGACTGGCCGATCTGCGTCGCCAGGATGTAGGCGAGGTCTTTGTCGCCTTCGGTCATCCGTGTGTATGGGGATTCGCTTCCCATCAGGAGCAGGCCGATGGCGCCTTCTTTCTGCATCATGGGCGCGCAGACAAAGGAAGAGAGCCCCAGCATGGAGAGCAGGTGGGGCGTTTCTTTGGCGGCGCGGTCCATTTCCATCGTGGAGAGGATCTTGTGCTTGACCATGACGGTGTCCATGAGCAGGGGCATGCCCGTCATGAGCTTCATGATGCGGTCAGCCTCCTCGGCCGTATAGCCGACCGCAGCCTTCAGGAGATATCCTTTTGTTTCGTTGCGGCAGAAGACGATGGCCCGGTCGAACCCCAGTTCGGTGATGTGTTTCTCGTCGAGTTTTTGGAAGATCTCTTCTTCGTCGAGGGTCGTCGAGATCAGGCGGCTGAGTTTCTGCAGGGTGACGAGGCTGGAGATTTTTTTGTCCAGCTCTTCCTGGGCTTTGTGGAGCTCGACGTCCGTCTGGACGATCAGCTTGGCCTGTCCATCGAGTTCTTCAAAAGCCCTTCTCAGCTTGGCGAGCTCCGTCTTGAGTTCCTTGATCTTTTCCATCTTGAAGACCAGGATGATGACCAGGACGATGACGGCAATCATCCCGAACATGCCCATATAGCTGATGAGGATTTCCAGGGAGGTGGGCGCGTTAAATGTGCTTGTCGGAGGCATGCGATTCTCCAATGGCCAGGATGGCCAGGGTTTCGTTATGGAAGTATGTCTCCCCGTAATGCTCCAGGGACTTCAGCGGCGCCTGTTCGCCGTAAGTGCAGATGCCCAGGATCGGTACGTTGCCCAATACTTGTTTTATACGCGATAACTCTCTTTCTGTCAATCGTCCCAGAAGCTTATTGCGGGAGATGGATTCGAACACAAGGGCCCCCTTGACCTCCTTGCCGTTGAGGGAGTCCTTGGCTTCCTGGGCGGCCTGCGTTGCAGCGTCGAGCGCCCATTCTTTTGTCCCCATCATCAGGCGCACATCGCTTCCGACAGAGGCGTCGCCCTGGCAGACGAGCCCGCCGTCTTCGTCGATCCGCAGGACGTTGCGCAGGAGGTATTCCGTTTCGCCGGGCACATAGAGCCCCAGGGGGTAGTAGATGCTCATTTCGATCAGGGTTTTTTCGATCTCTTTCCTGGATTTTCCGAAATACTCTTCGTAGATGGCCACCGCCGGCTTTTCTTCAATGGTCTTGATCACGTTGCCTTTGACGTTCGTGATGGTGTGCGGCCTGCCGAGAGGCTTCCAGCCGTGCCGCAGGCCCATGCCGAAGATGTTCTCGCCGGAAAAGATAAGGCCCGTGACGCTGTCTGACAATATTTCTTTATCAAAGTATTGGTATGTTTTATGGAAACAGAAGTTATCGGCCGCCGACGCCCCGAAGATAGGGAAGCTCAAACCCAGGATATCCTTGATTCCCTTGAGAAGATCGGAGCCGTTCTCGACGATCCCATCGCAGAAGATGAGGGCCAGGTCCCGCTGGGGCGTGTTCAGGTTTTTGAGGGCCTGGCGCGCGAAATCTTCTCCGACCTGGCGCGCCCCCCTGGCCTTGATACCGACGCCCTGGGCCTGTCCGAACGTGACGTGGTCCATGCTGATGAGCATAAGGCCTACGCCGTAATTGCTGATCGTTTCGGGCCAGATGACGCTTGAGCCTGTGCATCCCAGGAGCTTGACATTGCCCAGCGCGTAATGGATACCGTCGAGAAGGCGCTGGTGCGCAAAGTGGATGGTGGAAAACAGGAAGGCGAGGGTGATGGGTCGGTGGTGGATCTGGTAAAGGGCCGTTTTGGCCGCCTCTGAGGCGGCCAGGAAAGGGTCTTTCTTTTCGCTAAATCCAACCCCGATCAATGTGCCCATGGTATTAAAAATATCAAAAAAAGACATTCGGCGCAACTAATATAAAGTGAACTCCGTGCGACCCCGCAGTTTCCCGTTTTTAAAGATCGGCTTCCGGGCCGCAGCGCTTTGAGTTGATTTATCTTGACAGGGGGGTCAATCCTATGTACAATTTCCGCACTGTAGCCAAAATAAACCTAAGACCGGGACGGCGGCTATCGATTCTTCCTGTCCCCATCGTCTAGTCTGGTCTAGGACACGAGCTTTTCAAGCTTGCGACACCGGTTCGAATCCGGTTGGGGACGTTAAATTTAAAAGACCTCCGTTTTTCCGGAGGTCTTTTAAATTTTGTCCGCCCCTCCTTATTCCCTTCGCCGGCCCCGGGGTTTAATTTTTGGGGTTGGGGTGAGGGAAAATTGTTGACTGGCCGACCCTAACAATCTATTATATAATAATAATTTAGAAGAATTAGTAATAGGGAGGAACCAGATGCAGCAAAGCGCAGAAATCCTTCTGATCGAGGACGAGGCCGAGGCGTCCGAAAAGCTGGGGGCGGTCCTTTATGCCGCGGGGCATAATGTGAACGTGGCCTCATCCGCGAAAGAAGGTTTAAAGCTTCTCAAGGATCTCAAGTGCGCCGTTGTCATCACGGAGCTGCGCCTTCCGGACATGGGGGGTGTGGAGCTGATCCGGGCCATCAAGAACATCGATGCCAAGATCAGTGTCATCGTCATTACGCCCTACCTGTTCATCAATTCCGCGATCGAGGCCATGGAGAACGGCGCCTTCGGTTACATCACCAAGCCTTTTAATCCCAGCGAGATCAGGATCGTCGTGCAGCATGCCGTCGAGCGCTACTTCCTCATGGACGAGGCCAACAAGAAATCCTACTACTACGATCTCTCGATCCTCGACGGCCTGACGGGGGTGTATAACCACCGTTATCTTCACGAAGTCCTCGACCGGGAGCTGATGCGCGCCAGGCGCTACCCCCAAAGCTTGTCCTTGGTCATGGTCGATGTCGATAATTTCAAAAAGTACAACGATACCAATGGCCACATGGCGGGAGATGAATTGTTGAAGGGGCTGACGAACCTCTTTGTGCGTTCGCTCAGGAACCTCGACATGGTCTTCCGTTACGGCGGCGAAGAGTTCTGTATCCTTCTGATCGAGACGAACAAGGAAGGGGGGCGGCTGGCAGCCGAGCGCCTCTTGAACCTGGTGCGCCTGAGCCTTCCGACAACGATCAGCATGGGGATCGCGGAATTCCCGACGGATTCCAAAGAAAAGGATATGTTGATCGACAAGGCGGACAAGGCGCTCTACCAGGCCAAGAGCACGGGCAAGAACAAGGTCGTCCTGGCGTGAGCCTCTTGTCGAGACAGATTTTTAGCCGCTGTCATCGCTTAACGGTTGCCGCGGGCGTATGAAGATCCAGATCTTGAACGCGACAGGGAAGGTGTTCGAAGGGGCCATCTCCGAGGCCATCCTTCCCGGGGTCGACGGTGAGTTGAGCATCATGGACAACCACGAGCCGATCTTCGTGGCGCTTAAGAGAGGATTGATCCGCCTGACACCCTTCGCCAGGAAGTTCGGTTTCAGGGTGACGACCGGAGCGGGTCCGCAGGCCCAGATCCAGGACCTGCGGCCCATCAAGATCCAGAGAGGCGTTGCCCATATGAAGGGCAACAATGAATTGGTGATCCTGGTGGAATGACTCCGCCGCAGCGGCAAGAGGGGCTATGGAAAATCTCACGATCGCCATCATGATGTTCATCAGCACGCTGGGGCCTTCTTTGATCATCGCCCTCGTGGGATATGCGGCCATCCGCGCCTTGGGGCGCAACCCTTCGGCGTCAGCCAAGATCATGGTCGCCATGATGTTCGCGTTCATGTTTGCCGAAGGCATCGCGGTCATTGCGCTGATTTTGATCTATAACCTTTTCAAATGAAGTCCTCGCGCATGCCGCCGCAGATGGCTGGCGGGCCCCGCAGGCGAAAGGGAGGATTTTTTGGAAATTCTGCAGCTCATCCTGATCCAGGTCGTGACATTTGTCGTCATCGTCATCTTTCTGCGTCTTCTTTTCGGTAATCAATTAAGGTCAGCCCTCGGTCGTCTCCAGGTCCTTCATCAGGAAAGCCTCGAGAAGGAAGAGATCCTCAACAAAGAGCTTGAAAAAGCCCGGATCCAGGCGAAGAACGAGATCGAACGCAGCGAGCAGGAGGCCAAGGTCATCATTGAGAACGCCAAGAAGGCGGCGGAAGTTGCGGCCGAGGAAGCGGCGCAGGCCGCCCAGGCGAGAGCCGACAAGACGGTGCAGGAGGCCCTCGAGAAGACCAAGCGCATGGAAGTCGAGGTCATGGCCACCGTCGAAAAGCGGGCCCTGGAGCTCTCGGCGAAGCTGATCCAGGAGACGTTCACGGCCAAGGGGCAGGAAACCCTGCACAGGCAGCTGATCGATGAACTGATCGACGAACTGGCCAAGGTGGATCGCGAGCGTCTGGCCGTCAAGGTTGACCGCGTCGAGGTCGTCACATCCGCGGAACTCTCCCCCCAGGAAAAAGAAAAGATCAAAAAAGTCCTTTCTTCCAAGCTTGGATTCGATGTGCCGTTGGTTGAGAGTGTCGATCCTTCTTTGATCGTCGGCATGATGATCAAGTTCGGCGGGCTTGTCGCAGACGGCAGCCTCAGGAACAAGTTGAATCGCGCCATGGCAGGGCTGCGCGCCAAAAACGGAAAAAAATAGATCTTTGTCGCGGAACAAAACATAGGCGTCGTATCACTCTATGCAGAAACCGGCTTTTAATCTGGAGGCTTTTGAGATCAAGGAGGTCGGCGTTGTCCGCGAGATCAAGCGCGGCATCGTCAAGATCCAGGGCCTGCCGAATTGTATTTACGGTCAGCTGATCGAATTCAGCGGGCTCAACCGCAAGGGGCTTGTCGTCGATTTTAACGACAAGGAGGTCATGGCGTTCGTCCTGGGGGATGAGAAAGACATCATCCTGGGCAGCATGGTCTCCAGCCGCAGCGAGGTCTTTTCTCTTTCCGTCGGGGAAAGTTATCTCGGCCGCGTCATCAGCGCGATCGGCGAACCCCTCGACGGCCTGCAGAAGCCCCTGGAAGGCGATACCCTGTGTCCTGTTTTTCGCCGGGCGCCGGGCATGCTCGACCGTGTCCCGATCTTCGAACAATTCTTTACGGGGTCGAAGATCCTGGATCTGACGATCCCCATCGGCAAGGGGCAGCGCGAGCTGATCATCGGCGACAGGCAGAGCGGGAAAAGCACGATCGCCCTCGACGCGATCATCAACCAGAAAGGCAAGGGCGTGGTCTGCGTGTACTGCTGGTGCGGCGGCCCCTATGCGTCTCTCACGAAAGTCATCCGGATCCTCCAGGAGGCCGGCGCCATGGATTATACGATCGTCGTGGCGGCCTCGGCTTCCGCATCGGCCGGCGAACAATATCTGGCTCCTTACGTGGCCTCTGCGGTGGGAGAATATTTTATGTATTCCGGCCGGCACTCCCTGGTCGTGCTGGACGACCTGACAAAACATGCCTGGATGTACCGCGAATTGTCGCTTCTTCTGGAACGCTCGCCGGGCCGCGAGGCCTATCCCGGCGACATCTTCTATCTTCATTCGCAGCTCATGGAGCGCGCCGGCCTCCTGAATGAGGAGAACGGCGGCGGCTCCATGACGTTTTTGCCGATCGTCGAGACCCTTCAGGGCGATATCACCGGTTACGTGCAGAGCAATCTCGTCTCGATGACGGACGGCCAGATCTATATCTCGACCAACCTTTTCCATGAAGGCTTCAAGCCCGCCGTGGACCTCGGCCTTTCAGTGTCGCGTATCGGCTCGAAGGTCCAGAGCAAGGCGTTGCGGGAGGTGGCCGCGACCCTGCGCCTGGATTATGCGCAGTATAAGGAGCTTTTGCGTCTCATGCGCGTGCGCACGAAGCTTTCGACGGAGATCTCCGAGAAGATGCGCCGCGGCGAAACGCTGACGCACCTGTTCGTCCAGGAGGCGCATAAGCCGGTCGACGAGATGACGATGATCGTATTCTTCTACGCGTTCCAGAGGAAGATCCTGGAGATCCTCTCCGCCGAAGGACTGAATGTATTTTGCGAGAACATTATGCCCTATCTGCACAAGTCCCGGCCGGACGTGATGAGGGACCTCTCCGAGAAAAAAGAGCTGACGGCTGATATCAGAGAAGGCCTAGACAGGGCGTTTGTTGATTTCTTCAGGGAAAAGAAAGTCGTATAGAAGGCACAGATGTTAAATAACCAAGGCACAAGATACAATCACCAAACAATGATCAATCACCAAATTCAAATAACCAAACTTGAATGATTTTACCGCTTGTGTTTGATAATGGGTTATCGAGTGTTGTTTGGAATTTGTTTCTTGATCATTGGTGATTAACTTATGATTCCGCTCATTAAATTACGCGAAGACCTGAGATTTGCGCGCGAGCTTTTGGAGATGATCGACGTTTTGAAAAGCGCCACCTCCAGCCAGTTCCGGACGTTCCAGATGAAGCGCAAGGGCTTCGATGATTTTAAGTTTGCGCTGGAGGATTTTCTTGCGGCCCTGGGCACAGAAAGGATCGCGCACCCTTTTTTAAAAGAGGACAAGGACCTGCCCAAAGCCGTTTTAATGATCACCTCCGACGAAGGTTTTCTCGGGGGGTTGAACACCCTGGTCCTGACGGACGGCCTGGAGCAGACGGCGGCGCGCGACGAGATCATTGTCATGGGGGAAAGAGGTTCGCGGTATATGTCGGAGACGGTGGCCCGGCCCTTCACCTTTTTGCCGGGGGTCGGCGATGACATCAGTTACAGGCGCGCCGGCGCTGTCCGCGACCTTTTGATCGGGAAGTTCCTGCGCAAGGAGATCGGCAGCGCCCTGGTGGTGTATCCGCGTTTCTTGTCTTTCACGGCCCAGCGCGTCGAGGTCGTCAGGGTCCTGCCGAGCGGGGATATCCTGGCCAGGAAGGACGACATAAAGAAATTCCGCAAGACGACTCGGCCCAGCGTCCTGGTCGAACCCGACAGGAGGGCGTTGATCGACTATCTGGTGCGCGCGCTCATGATGCAGAAATTTTACGATATCTTCCTGGATTCCAAACTTTCGGAATGCTCGGCGCGTATCATGCACCTGGAAGGCAGCCTCGAGGAGATCAAGACGATGAACCGAAGGCTGATGCGCGATTATTTCAAACATTTGCATGAAAAAAGCGACAAGAATATCCGCGAGATCTTCGCGTCACGCCTGCGGTGGCGCGAGGCGCGGGTCGCGGAGATCTTTCAGGAATGGCAGGCCTCCGTTTTTTTAAAGGACAAAAAACCATATGACGACAGACGCACAGACGCTGCATAAGGGAAAAGTCCAGGCAGTCCACGGCCCGGTCGTTGACGTCCTCTTTGACGCCGAGGAGGATCTGCCGGCGATCTATGAGATCCTCCAGACATTGACCCACGACGGTCAGGAGGTGGTGCTGGAGGTCGTTGAACACCAGCCGGTCAATATCGCGCGCTGTATCTCGCTGACGCCCACCTACGGCCTCAAAAGACATGCGCCGGTGGAACGGACGGACCGGCCCCTGGTGATCCCCAAGGCCAAGATGACATTGGGCCGCGTGGTCAATGTCTTAGGAGAACCCATCGATAAAAAAGGCCCCATCGTGACGAAGGAGCTTTTTCCCGTGCGCAAGACCGGCGCGGAACAGAACGTTTCCCTGGAAGAGAAGACAAAGGGAGAGTTCGAGATCATCGAGACCGGCATGAAGATGATCGACCTTTTGTTCCCTCTTGTGAAAAATTCCAAGACGGGCATCCTCGGCGGCGCGGCGCTGGGCAAGAGCTTGTTGACCCTGGAGATCATTCACAATATCGTCCAGAAACAAGAGTGGTTGTGCGTCTTCACCGGCGCCGGCGAGCGCGTGCGCGAAGGCAACGAGTTGTATTTTGAGTTCGTGCGTTCGGGTATTCTGCCTAAATCTATCCTGATCTATGGCCAAATGGATGAGTCGCCGGGCGCGAGATTTGAGGTCGTGGCGACGGGCGTTGCGTTCGCCGAATCGCTCCAGGCGGAAGGCCACAGCATCATATTCCTGATCGATAATGTCTTCAGGTTCGCGCAGGCGGGCAGCGAGCTCTCCGCCCTCCTGGGCCGCATCCCGTCGGAGACCGGATATCAGCCGACGCTGACCAGCGAGATTGGCGAATTCCACGAGCGCATCCGTTCGCGGCAGGGCGCATCCATCACGTCGATCGAGGCGGTCTATGTCCCTGCGGACGACCTGACCGATCCGGCCGTCGTCTGTATCTTTTCTCATCTGGATTCGATCTTTGTCTTGTCACGCCTGCGCGTCCAGAAGGGCATGTATCCGGCCATCGACCCGTTGATGTCGACCTCGGCGTTCTTGACTCCGCGGATCGTCGGCAAGAGGCATTTCGATATCGCCCAGGAGGCCATCCGCCTTTTCCAGAAATATGAAGAACTCCAGCGCATGGCCGCCATCATCGGCGTCGAAGAACTCTCGAAGAACGACAGGACCATCTTTCACAGGGCCAGGAAGCTTGATAATTTTATGACACAGCCGTTCTTCACGGCGGAGGTGTACACCAACCGCAAGGGCGTCTATGTCCCCTTGGACCAGACGCTGGACGGTTGCGAACGCATCATCAGCGGCCGCGTCGACAGCATCCCCGACGACGATTTTTATATGAAAGGGGCCCTGACCTTTGGGCCCGGCGGAGAGAAAAAGGAATAAATAGAAAATATAATCACCAAAGTCCAAGATACAATAACCAAGCAATACCCAACAAACCAATAACCAAAAAACCAACGACGATGGCTAAAGAATTTGACTTAGAAAAAAGAACAACTGAGTTTGCCAAAGTCGTCATCAGGGAGTGTATGATTTTACCGAGGAATCCGATCAACGATAGGCTCGTAGGGCAAACGGTTGGGGCATCGGGTTCCATAGGAGCAAATTATCGAGAAGCTAATGATGCCCTGGGAAAAAAGGATTTTATTCTACGGTTGAAAATTGCCAGAAGAGAGGCTAAGGAAAGTCTTCATTGGTTGGAATTACTGTTGGAGGCCAATATAACTCAAGAAAAAGCAATTAAGCCGCTCCTGAGAGAGGCAGATGAGTTAAAAAATATTTTATCGTCTATCATCTTGAAGTCTGAGTAGTTGTTTGATTGTTGGACATTGGGATTTGTTTGGTGCTTGTTTCTTGGTTATTGGTGTTTTTTATAGAGGATCAAATATGTTGAAACTCGGAGAACTGCTCATCAAGCGCGGCGTTTTGTCTCAGAAACAGCTGGACGTCGCCCTGAGAGAACACGAAAAGACCGGAGAACTCCTGGGCAAGGCCCTGATTCGCCTGGGGTTCATCACGGAGGAGCAGCTTTTGGTGACCTTGGCCGAGCAGCTTTCAATCCAGTATCTCCCGTCGTTGAAGAACAAAAGGGTCTTGGAGTCGGTCGTCAAGGCGGTCCCGCCGCGGTTCGTCTGGCACTACAAGTTCATGCCCTTGGCGCTCGTGGAAAACCTTTTGACCATCGCCGTTTCCAATCCTCTCGACGTCTGGCCGACGGAAGATATTAAATTCCATCTCGGGTTTGATGTTGAGGTGGTCCTGGCTCCCGAAGCGGAGATCATGGCCGCCATCAGGACCTATTACGGCGTGGGTGCGGCGCTCGTCGAGGATATCCTGAGCAAGGACAAGGCCGAGGCGCCGCAGAAAAAATTTGAAGAGAACACGGGCGTGACGGTCCTGGATACGCCTGAAAAGCAGGCGCAGGACGCCTCCGTCGTCAAGCTTGTCAACCAACTTTTGGCCGAGGCCATCCAGGCGCGCGCCACAGACATCCATATCGAACCGTACCGCGACAGGGTCAAGGTCCGCTACAGGATCGACGGCGTGCTTTACGACGTCCCTGTTCCGGACACGATGAAGCAATTGCATATGGCCATCACCTCGCGCATCAAGATCATCTCGAACATGGACATCGTGGAGCGCCGCCTCCCGCAGGACGGCCGGACCAAGGTGAAACTGGGGGAGATGGACGTGGACCTGCGCATCTCCATTATCCCGACGCTTTACGGAGAGAACATGGTGATCCGCATCCTGCCGTCGGGGATGCTTTTTAATATGAAAGACCTCGGGCTGTCGGAGCACGACATGGCGCTGATCGGCGAGCTTCTGAAAAAGCCCCACGGTATCATTTTCCTGACGGGCCCGACGGGCTCCGGGAAGACAACGACCCTGTATTCCTTTTTGTCCTATCTCAACCGGCCGCAGGTGAAGATCATCACGGTCGAGGACCCGGTAGAGTATGAATTGACGGGCGTGACACAGCTGCAGGTCAATCCGCGCATCGGCCTGACGTTCGCCAGCGCCCTGCGCAATCTCCTGCGGCATGATCCGGACATCATGATGGTGGGCGAGGTCAGGGACCTGGAGACGGCGGAGCTGGCGATCCGCACGGCCCTGACGGGCCACCTGGTCTTCTCGACGCTCCATACGAACGACGCTTCCTCCGGCGTGACGAGGCTTCTGGATATGGGCCTGGAGCCGTACCTGGTCGCCTCCTCCGTCCAGTCCTTTATCGCCCAGCGCCTTGTCAGGACCATCTGTCCGGATTGCAAGGAGAAGATCCCATACAAAGAGGAAGAGGGCCTGAAAAAGATGGTCGAAGAGGCCCACGAGAATATCGAGAAGCCTTCCCATGTCTTTCACGGCCGCGGCTGTGAAGCATGCAAGTTCACCGGCTACCGCGGCAGGCTCGCCATCTATGAGATCCTCGACATCAATGAAGAGATCCGCCAGATGGTCATCGATAAGGCCAGCGCTTCGCAGATCAAGCAGAAGGCGATCAAGATGGGCTTGAAGACCCTTTTAAGGGAAGGCTGGGAGAAGATCCGCGAAGGGCTGACGACACCGGAAGAAGTCATGAGGGTGACGGAGATCGGTTAGCCGGTGAGCGGGTTGACCGGTTAACAGGCTAACCGGCTGACAGGCAGACGGGTTAACAGAGGGGTTAGCATGCCGACCTATACATATCTGGCCAAGAAAAACCTGAAAGAGACCGTCGAGGGTATCCTCGTTGCGGATTCTCAGGAACACGCCGTCGATAAGTTGATCGAGATGGGGCTGTCGCCGGTGCGCGTGGAACCCCTGATGCAGACAACGGCCCAGGGGAAATCGGCGCCGGGGGGTGCGTTTTCTTTCCGTGGCGGGCTGACCCAGAAAGACCTGCAGGTGTTCACCAGCCAGTTGAAGAGCCTGATGAAGGCGCGCGTCGACCTCCTGAAATCCCTGAGCATCCTTTACGGCCAGGCGGACAAGCCGAAACTCAAGGACCTTATCCTGGACTTGCATAACACCATCAAGAACGGCGAGAGCTTTTCTTCCGCCCTGGCCAAATTTCCGAATTTTTTCTCGGGGCTTTATGTCAACCTCATCAGGATCGGCGAGGCCTCGGGCCGCCTGGACGACGTGTTGACGGAACTTGACAACTTCCTGACACGCGACCAGGAATTCAAGATGCACCTCAAGACCGCCATGGCTTATCCGATATTGATGGTCTCCGTCGGCGTTTGCGCCGTGTTCGTGCTCCTCAGCTATGTCATCCCGAAGCTCAGCGCGATCTTTTCCGATTTTGACTCCGCTCTGCCGTTGCCGACCCAGGTCATGCTGACGATCAGTTCTTTCTTTCAGTCGTGGTGGTGGGCGATTCTGTTGGCTATGGGTTTTGTGGCGATGATCCCGGCCCAATTGTCGAGGACGGAGGGCGGCCGGTCTCGCCTGGATTGGGTCAAACTCCATATCCCCGTCTGGTCGGGCCTGATCCTGAAACAGGCGATGGCGCGTTTCTGCCGCACGCTGTCTTTGCTGATCCGCAGCGGCCTTCCGGCGTTCCAGTCATTGCAGGTGGCGATCCCGACGCTGGAGAATTCCATGTTGACCAGGGAGCTGGATGTGGTCAAGAAGGACGTCCTGGAGGGGACCTCGATGGCCTCGAGCATGAAGAAGGTCTCTTTCTTCCCATCGTTTTTGGTACAGATGATTTCCGTTGGAGAAGAGGGCGGCAAACTGGAGGGGGTCTTGAACGAGGTGGCCAATATTTATACCGAAGAGATCGACGCGCGGCTGAAGGTCATTACATCGTTGCTCGAACCGGTGATCATCCTGTTTTTGGGCGTCATCCTGGGCGGGATCGTCATGGCCATGCTCTTGCCGATCCTGCAGATCAATCTTCTGATTCAATGAGGCCGCTGAAGTTCTATGAACACAACGGTTGTTTTGGAGATCGGCAATACCTGGCTTAAGGCCGTCGTATTCAAGACGGCGATCGGCGCTGCGCATCTTCGGGGGGTCCTCGCCAAGGACATCGGCGGCCAGGCCGACGAGGCCATCGGCCGCGAGATCGCCGAATTCCTCAAGGGCCTGAACGTCAAAAAGCCCCAGAACCTCGTCATCTGTTTTTCGCGTAATTCCGTCACGCTGCGCAATCTCCGCATCCCTTCTGCCAATCCGTCGGAAATCGACGACATGATCAAGCTGCACGTGGGCCGCCAGGTCCCCTATGCCAAGGAGGAGATCGTCAACGGCTACAGCCTGATCGGCCGCGACACGATGGGATATTCCAAGATCATGCTGGCCATCGTCCATCGTGAGAATATCCGCAAGATCTTCCGTGTCCTAGAGGCGGCCGGTCTTTATTCCGACCGCATTGAGCTGAGCTCCGAAGGCGTCCTTTCCTGGTTCACCCGCGCGGTCAAAGCCGGCGAGCTCAAGCCCGAAGAGGCCTTTCTTATTCTGGACATCGACAATGCCTCGACGGATTTCATCGTCGCCTCCTCGTCCATGCTCCTTTTCAGCCGCACGATCGCCAGCGGGGCCGAGCAGCTCAAGGACAAAGAGAAATGGCCGCGGTATTTGGGCGAAATGAAGCAGACGATGGTGATCTCGCAGGGCGAGGAGATCCTTCAAAAGCCCGTCCGCGTCTATCTTGTCGGGGCGGTGGGCGAACTGCGGGGCCTGGTGTCGCAGATCGAGACGGAATTCAATCTTCCGGCATCGGTCGTTGGGCCCCTGGAGGGTGTTGCGCCATCCAAAGACGTCGTCAAGACCCCTCCGGGCGCGCTGGAACAGATATCTTTCTGTTCGCTTTTCGGCCTGGGGCTTGACCTGAGCCGCCGGAAGATCAACTTCGTGCTTCCCGAGGCGCAGATCCGCAAGGCCCTGCGGGAGCGGGTGCGGGACATGATCCTTTTAGGGTCGGGCGCCATGTATTTCATTCTCGTGGTCTGCGGCATCTATCAGGAGAAACTCCATAACCGCAAGGCTTTTCTGGAACTCCTGAGCAACCGTTACAAGACCATTGCGGTGCAGGCCGAAGGCCTCGACGAGGAGGTCAACAGGATCAAGAAGATCAAATCCAAGCTGGACACGGATTCCATCGTCCTTAACTATCTTTTGGAGATGTCCAAGCTCCTGCCGTCGGAGATCGTCCTGACCAGTTTCTCGTTCCAGAAAGACGACAAAGTGACCATCAAGGGGCAGGCCCAGGAGATGTCGGATATCTTCAAGTTCATCACAACACTGGAGAACTCCCCTTATTTCAAAGATGTCCAGGCGCGTTACACGACGCGCAAAAAGGTCAAGGGCAAGGATATCAATGAATTTGAATTGATCTGTCCGATCGAGGGCGCGCAGGGGGCCAAGCCCGCCAAGGCGGCGGCGAAAAAAGAGCCCAAGAAGGCCGCGGCCGAGAAGAAAGATACCGAGATGTGAGCCGGCGATACAGAGCCGCAAGCTCTAAGGAAATCCTATGGCGATAGACCTGAAAAAACAGCAATATGTCCTTATTTACGCCGCCGTCGGGCTGATGGCGGCCCTGGTGGTTTTTAAGGCCCTGATTGCTCCTTTCCATGAAAGGGTAACGACTGTCGGCAAACAGGTCATCCTTCAAGAGTCTAAATTGAAGAGGGGATTGATGCTGATTGAAAACCGGGATACGATCAACAGCGAATACAGCAAATACGCCAGCTACTTTTCCATTCAGGAGTATTCCAACGAGGAGGCGGTCGCCGGTTTCCTGAAGCAGCTTGAGAAGATCAGCCGCGATTCCGGCTTTTTGATCCTGGACATCAAACCCCAAAAGGAAGCGGAGGTCGACGCGACCACCAAGCAGTTCCAGATCAATATCAAAGCCGAGGCGAACATGAAGACGCTGGTGTCGTTCCTTTACGGCCTGTATACGTCGCCTCTGCTCTTCAGCGTCGAAAAAATGGTCCTCGTTCCCAAAAGCGAGGGTTCGTCTGAATTAAGCGTCAACCTGACGCTGATGGGTGTTTCGTTCGTATAAGACCAAAGGGAGGGTCTATGACAAAGAGAGGTTTTACACTGATCGAAATCATGCTTGTGGTCATCATCCTGGGCGTCCTGGCTGCGATGGTCGTGCCGCGCCTGGCCGGCCGCTCCGAAGAGGCGCGCAAGTCCATCGCCAAGAGCGATATCGAATCGAGCATCCCTCTGGCCCTGGACCTCTACGAAGTAGACACAGGCAGTTTTCCCGATACCCTCGATGCGCTTCGCGAGGCGCCTGCGGACGTGCAGAACTGGAAGGGGCCGTATCTGAAGAAAAAACCCCAGGACCCCTGGGGCCGGGCCTACGTATACAAATATCCAGGCGAACATAATGAAGGAAGCTTCGACCTTTATTCCCTCGGCAAAGACGGCGTGGAAGGCGGAGACGACGATATCGTCAATTGGGACGAAGAGTGAGACGTGTAAGCCTGTGAGCGGGTCAACGGGTGAGCGGGTTGACCGGTTAACAGGCTAACCGGGGCGGGTGGTTTGTGTTTTTTAAAAAGATATGAAAACGGACATACATAATGGTTTTACCCTCGTCGAGCTGATGGTGGCCGTTGTGGTGACGGCGGTCGGCATGGTCGGCGTCCTCTCGGCCCTGAACCAGTGTGCCGTCGTCATGGCTACCTCCGAGAGGCAGATCGCCGCCAATTATCTGTTGAACCAGAAGATGTGGGAAACGCAGGAGATGTCGCGCAAGGGTGAATTGGCGCTGGGGAAGGCGTCGGGGACTTTTGAGGCGCCCAACGAGGCTTTCAACTGGACGAGGACCGTTGCCGAGTTCCCCGAGAGCTTCGGCAATGAATCCGAGACCCTTAAGAATTATCTCGTCGAGGAAAACGTGACGATCAGCTGGCAGCGCCGCGGGATCGTGCGGGACATGACCGTGATCAGCTACGCCCCCAAACCTTAATTCCGCCTCTGGCGGAATTAACTCCGCAGCGTATCTTGGAAATATCTGGATGCCCGTCCGAGTTCTACGAGGACTGGTCGCAGACAGATATTGACAAGATGCAAACGCAAGGAGTAACGTTACTTTCCTTAAGCGCCGGCATGCGACATACGGGCCCGGCGTTTCATGCAGAGGATGACATGCCGTTACGCGGTTTGAGACACATCGAAAAAAAAGGGTTTACCCTCGTCGAAGTATTGGTGGTGGCGGTTTTGTTCGGCCTCCTGGGCATCACACTCGTGATGTCTTTTTCCACCGGCATGAATCTTTGGAAGAGGGCGGCGGGCCTGACCTATGCCCATCGCCAGGCGATCGTAGGATTGGAGCGTTTGTCCCTGGATTTGCGGCGGGCCCTGGATTATCCGCCGGTCGGATTTTTCGGGACAGAGGACCAGTGCCATTTTGCGAACGTGATGGGCGACGGCGTCCGGAATATTTCTTATCGCTATGTCGAGACGGAGCGCTGGCTGTTGCGTTCAAGCCGGAATCTGAGCGCAGAGGAATCCGAAGACGGCGAGGAAGACGAGGGGCGCGTGGTGATTGGCAAAATCGAGAATTTCACGCTGGCCTATTTCGGCCTCAACCAGGAAACGGGCAAATTTGAGTTCATGGCGGCGTGGAATTCCTCGTTGCAGGGCATGCCCCGGGCCGTCCGGGTTTCTTTTGATGCACAGGGAGGGCAAGAGTTTGATAAGATCATTCCTATCCCGGCGGGCCTGTAGGAGGCCTTCGGAAAGAAACAGGGGGAGCATCCTTTTCCTGGCGGTCGGCGCCATCGCTGTCCTGACGATCCTTGCCGCCGGCGCGTCGTCTGTCGTTTCCCAGGAGTGGAAACTGGCGTCATTTTTGACGGATGCCAACACCTCCTTCTATGATGCGCTGTCCACGATCAGGGTCATGAAGCAGATATGGGTTCTGCGATCTTCACCTTTGGTCATGAGCTTTTATGATCTGCGGACCCGCGATCTGGCCTTCGGCGACAAGGTCGTCACCCTTGTCTGTTATGACGAGCAGGCCCTTGTGCCTATCGCGCACGCAGACCGCAGCACGCTTCTGCAGCTACCCGGCATCGTCGGCAATGAAGCGCTGCTTAATGCAATCCTGGCGACGCCCCTCTACGTGAAAGAAGACCTGCTTTCCGCTGAGGGCGTTACAGAAGATGTTTACGGGCAGTTGAAAGGCGTTGTGACGATTTACGGCGCCGGTCGCGTCAATATCAATACGGCCGCGGCAGAAGCGATGACGGCCATGGGCGCCCCGCAGGCCCTTGTCGTCCGCATCCAGCAATACCGCGCCGGGATCGACGGCTTCGAAGGGACGGCGGATGACGGGGTCTTCAGCGACGTTTACCATATTGCGGACGTCCTGGAACCCTATGGGCTGACGGCGGCTGAAAGGCAGTGGATCGAGACGACCGTTCTGGCCCAGCAGCTGACGACCGGGTCCAGTGCTGTCCGTTTCGACATGACGGTCAAGAAGGGCAAGAAGACCCTGCGTCATTTCCTTGTGACCGTAGACATCTCGACAGGCGTCATTCTTCGCTGGGACGAACAGTAGCTTTTTGACAAAAAATGTGTGATAATAAAGAGTTAAGAGCCTGGGGTTCAGGACAGATGTAAAGAATTGAAACCAAATCACGGCAGGGTGTTATGAGTTATTATCAGATCCTTGGATTGGAGAAAGAGCCGTTTTCGACAAGCCCGGATCCCGATTTTTTTTATCAGTCCCAGGAACACCAGGCGGCCTTGACGCGCCTCATGATCGAGATCCGGCTGCGCCGCGGCCTGAGCGTCATTTTGGGCGATGTGGGGACGGGGAAGACGACCCTGTCGCGCAAGATGTTCCAGATGCTTAAGCTGCGCGACGATATGATCTTTTTCATGATCCTGGACCCGACTTTCGAGACTGAGGAGGTTTTTCTCGAATCCCTGATCCGGACATTCCAGATCCAGATGGATACGCCTTCGGGTTCCGTCCTCAACATGAAAGAGGCGATCAAGAAATATCTCTTCCAGAAGGCCATCCAGGACAACAAGACGGTCATCCTGCTCGTCGACGAAGCGCAAAAGCTCAATCCGTCGTCCCTGGAGATCCTGAGGGTCCTCCTGAATTACGAAACCAACGAATACAAGCTCCTGCAGCTGGTGCTTTTGGCGCAGCTGGAGCTTTTGCCGAAGATCCGCGAGATGAAGAACCTGATGGACAGGATCAGCATGAAATATATCATCAATCCGCTCGACGACGTCGAGACAAAGGAAATGATCGAATTCCGGATCAGGCAGGCGGGCTACCGTTCGCACCTGCCTTTATTCAAGGATGACGCCATTGCCGAGATCTATCAGTTGACCCAGGGGTATCCGCGCAAGATCTCCATGCTCTGCCACAACGCCCTGAAGATGCTGGTCATGGAGAGCAAGATCATCGTCGACAAAGACGTCGTGCACAAGGTCATGGCGCAGAGTGCATTTTAGGACAACAGCCGACTACTTTTTCATATGGCCGACCAAGGGATGACACCGGAAGAAAAGCTCCTGCGGATCATCGAATCTCCGGGGGAAGCGCCGAGAAACCTTCCGCGGGCCAGGATGGATATCCACGCCAGCGGTCTTTTTTTAAAGACATGGCTTGCCCACAGCCGCGGCCGGTTCAAGAAGACCATCACGCTGAAGGCCGTCAACCAGGCGATCGTGGCGCTGTGCGTGTTGACGTCGCTCTATCTTATATTTGATTTTTGGATGGGGATGCCGAATAGCTCTATGATCCAGCGCCTGGAAAAGGCCGCAAAAAAGGCGAACGTCGGCAATATCAGCATCGAGGCGCTCAATCCTCTTTCTTTATATCTGAATGAAGCCACCCAGCACAACATCTTCTCGCTGGCGGAGCCTGCCGCGCCGGAGGTGCCCGTCCCCGCGCAGCCCGCAGTTTCGGAGACGCTTAAGAATATGGTCCAGACGTTCCGGGTCGTCGGTATTATCTGGTCGGACGTCCCCCAGGTCATTATTGAGGACAGCAAGGAAGGGCGGACCTATTCTCTTAATCGCGGCAGCATGTTGAAGGATGTGCGAGTAAAAGAAATCTTGAGAGATAGAGTGATTTTGAGTTATGATAATCAGGAGATAGAATTGCGTTAGCGGCGCAAGACACGGCCGCTGCATGACTTTTTAGACGATGAGACATCATCTATTTTCAGCGAGACGATCGGCTTTTTTCGGCGCGGCATTCTTCCTGGCGGCTGGTTTTTGGTTTTCTCCGGCCTGCAACTACGCCCAGGATAGCGCGTCTTCTGCGCAGACGGCGACGCTCAAGGATGCGGCCCCGGGGCGCATTTCGCTCGACCTCAAAGGCATCGACATCGTTGAATTGTTCAAGATCCTCTCTTTAAAGATGAACGTCAATATCGTGCCCACCAAAGATGTCACGGGCCGCGTCAATATCTTCCTTAACAACGTGACGCTCGAAGACGCTCTCGACATCATCCTCATTAATAATTCGCTGGCGGCCGTCAAAGAAAAAAATAT
Organism: Candidatus Omnitrophica bacterium UBA6210; assembly: GCA_002421805.1. Classification (GTDB taxonomy): domain Bacteria; phylum Omnitrophota; class Gorgyraeia; order Velamenicoccales; family Velamenicoccaceae; genus Velamenicoccus. The sequence continues at coordinate 254,300 of DISM01000001.1, read as the reverse complement.
CATCACCATCATGCCTTTGGAGCAGTATGTCCAGCTTTACGGCCGCAAGTATAACGAACCGCGCAAGGTCAAGATGTATAGGCTCAAGAATGCCGCGCCAAAAGACGTCTCGGCGGCCCTGGAACAGCTCAAAAGCGAGATCGGCAAGGTGATCGTCGACGAACCTTCGGCGACGGTGGTCCTGATGGACGTGCCGGAAAACATCGATATCATGGAGAGGGCCCTGTTGACCCTCGACCAGGCCACGCAGACGGAGATCTTCGACCTGAAATATGCACGGGCCGAAGACATGAAATCCCAGCTCTCCGGCGTTTTTACCAGCGGGGCGAGCCAGGTGGGACTGGATGCGCGCACCAACAAGATCGCGATCAGCGATCTGCCGGGCAAGATGGAAAAGATCAAAAAGATGGTCGAGGCCTTCGATACCGAGACGCGCCAGGTCCTGATCGAGGTCCAGATCGTGCAGATCTCGCTGACGGACGAGACCCAGCTGGGCATCAACTGGAACCGGCTCTTTACCGTCGGCAACCTGAGAGATGCTTCTATCTCGTCGGTCTTCCCGATATCGCCGGCCGTTTCTACCTACGGACAATTCAGCCTGGGGACCTTGGCACAGAACGATTTTTCCGTCGTGATCCAGGCGCTTAACTCGTTTACCAAAACGAACATCCTTTCGCGGCCGCGCATCGCAGCGGTCAATAACCAGGAAGCGACGATCCTGATCGGTTCCAAGGAAGTGTATTTTTCGCAAACGCAGAGCCAATCCACGGTCACGACGACGACGGCCGAATCCGTCAATTTTGTCGATGTCGGCGTCAAGATCAACGTGACGCCGACGATCACCGCCGACGACTACATCATTATGAAGATCCGTCCCGAGGTGAGCTCTGTGCGGGAAATAGCAACATCCCCCCTGGGTTCCTCGGTGCCTGTCGTTGAGACGTCCCAGGCCGAAACGACGGTCAAGGTCAAGGACGGCGCCATGATCATGATCGGCGGCCTCATGAAGGAACAGGTGAGCGATACGCGCAAGCGTATCCCGTGGCTCTATAAGATGCCTGTCCTGGGCTGGCTGTTCCGTAACAGCGATAACGCGAGAACCAAAACGGAGCTTGCGATCTTTTTGACCCCGCACATCTTTACAGGCGATGTCGAAAAGCCCGATGTCGAAAAAGAAACCGTCAAAGAAAAAGGCGTCTTAACCAAGAAGCCGGATTTAGAGATGCAGTGATGCCAGGGCCAACATGAACAACAAATTCCTTTTACCGGCGGCCGGCGCTGCAGCGATCTTGCTGGCGGCCGTGGCATTTATTTTTTGGGGCGCGGAAGCCCGCAAGAACCAGATCCTGAGGAACGAAAATGCCAAAACGCTCCAGGAAGTCCAGAAGGAGCTTGAGATCAACCGGGCGGAAGTGAAACAGCTGACGAACACGCACCTGGAAGAGAAGAACAAGATCCTGGCTGAGATGCAGCAGTTGTCCCTGGAGCGCGACAACGCCATTGCCGAAGCCGAGAAATTACAGGGACAAAGTTCTTCCGCGGCGGATATCTGCAAGGCCTCGACCGAGGACGTGGACAAGCTGAGCAAGGAGCTGGCGCGTGTCCGCAAAGAGCGGACGGAGATCGCCGCCAAGCTGGAGACAGGCTTCAAAAAACAGAAACAGCTGTATGAGACCAGGGTCCTTAATCTCGATTCACAGCTGAGCAAAGCCAAGAGCCGCCTGGAGGGTGAGGCCGAAAGATACCATTATAATCTCGGCGTCGTCTATACGCGCGACAAGGATTACGAGAACGCCGTCGAAGAATTCAACAAGACGCTCGCCTATAACCAGAACAACGCCAAGGCCCACTACAATCTTGGCATCATCTACGACGATTATTTTAAAGACAAGGAAAAGGCGCGATATCATTATCGCGCTTTTTTGGAGCTCCAGCCGGAATCCGACGAGGCCGAGGCTGTCAAGGAGTGGCTGGCCGATTTAGAACGCTAAAACGAGAGCGTGTCAAAGTATCAAAGAGTCAGAGTGTCAAAGAAAAAAGATCGATGCCTTGATTCTGCGACACTGTGATACGAGATACATGGAACAATTCCGTTTTTCCCGGAGAGTGCTGGATTGGGGCGTCATGCTCGGTTTTGCCGGGCTTCTGTGCCTTATCATCGCCATCGGCCTTATCGGGATCCGGCAGATCTCGGTTTTGAACCGCGTTGCGGTATCCCTGGCGCGCGTCGATATCCCCCTGCAGAACGCCATCTTCGAGATGAGGATCAGCAATTCCCGTTACTGGATGGCCATCCGGAATTATCTTTCCTGGCGTAATACCCGTTATCTGGAGGCCGCAGGCATTGTCCAGCGCCAGGACCCCGTGTCATCCGCCTCAAAGAGTTTCGAACAAAACCTTGGCGCGTATCTTTCTCTGGCCGTTTCCCAGGAAGAACGCCAGTGGGGTCAGACGGTCCGGTCCAGCCAGGAGCAGCTCCGCAAACTCGGGGACAACATCATCAGTCTCGTCGACAATATGGACCGCCTGGCCTCGAGCGATGAGAAGGCGAAGTCCCGGCAGGTCCTTGACCGCATCCAGAGAGAATTTGAGAACAAGCTGTTTTGGATCGACGCCTTTCTTGAAAATCCCATCCAGCGCAACATCCTGCAAAAGCTCGACCAGAAGCTGGAGGTGGCTGAGGCGGGGCGCCGCCGGGCCGTCACCTTCCTGTCGTGGTCTCTGGCCGTCGCCATCTTTTTGGGTTTGGGGACGGCGTATCTGACATATCGCCGTATGAAACACGACCAGCGGCACCGGGAAGAGTTGTGGCGCCGTTTTGTCACGGCGCAGGAAGAGGAACGTAACAACCTTTCTCTGCAGATCCACGACGAGATGGGCCAGGACTTGAGCGCCCTCAAGATCTATCTGGGACTCGTAGAAAAAGAGACGTCGGCCGACCAGGCCGAAAGCAAAGACAAGATCCTGAAGGCCAAGGCGATTCTCGATGCCCTGATGAATAAGACGCACAACATTTCCGAGATCCTGAGGCCGCCGGAGATCGACGAGGTGGGTTTACTCGAGAGCATCAACGGCCTGATCGTCCAGAACAAGGAAATGACGCAGGCGCATTATACGTCCCAGTTGCCGTCGGAGGAACCAACGATCTCGGCGCAGGAGAAACTGGTGCTTTACCGCGCCGTCCAGGAAGCCCTGACGAATATCGCCAAATATTCGCAGGCCAACAATATCGATATCCTCCTGCGCCAGGACCGGGGGATGGTATTCTTGACCATTATTGACGACGGCGTCGGTTTTGATGTGGAAACGGAAAGAGAGAGGCCCATGCGGCGCAAGGAAGACAAGCTGAAGTTGGGCCTCCAGGGGCTGAAGGAGCGCATTGAGCTTTTGGACGGCACGCTTGAGATCCATTCCGAGCGTGGCCGCGGGACAAAGCTGGAAGTGCAGCTGCCGGTCCGCTAAGAATGAAGGAAGATATGGCTTATAGTATTTTTATTGTCGATGATCATGATATTATCCGTGAAGGGCTGAAGACGATCCTGCGGCGCCAGCCGGATTATGAAGTGATCGGCGAGGCCAAAGACGGCGAAGAGGCCCTGGAAAAAGTGAGCTCTTTAAAACCCGATATCCTTCTTTTGGACATCACGATGCCGAAAAAAACGGGCCTTGAGATCATCGAGCAGGTGTTGAGAAAAAGCCCCTCGACCAAGATCCTTATCATCAGCGTCCATAAGGCCAACGCGTATGTCTTGAAGGCCCTGCAGTCCGGAGTGAAGGGTTATCTCAGCAAGGAGAACGCGGCAGACGATCTCCTGCAGGCCTTACGCAAGATCGTTTCGGGGCAGGTCTATCTGGATGCCCAGGCATCCGATTATCTCCTGAAAAAGGTTTCCAAACCGCAAGAAGAGATGGCGGCCCAAAGCCTTTTGACGGACAGGGAGACGGATGTCCTGCGGCTCGTGGCCGAAGGCAAGGCCGCCAAGGAGATCGCAGCCCTCCTTTCTTTGAGTCCGCGAACAGTCGAGAACTACAAGAATAACATGCTCAGGAAATTAGGTCTTCACCGCACCAGCGACCTGATCAAATACGCCATCAAGAACAAGATCATCGATATCGACGAGATATAATGAGACAAAAGAGGACAGACTTAAAGAGTTTCAGATCTTCAGTGTTGATAATTTTTTTTGAGGTGCTATACTTAAATGTAAGGTAAACCTTACAGATGTTAGGTTTCGTTTATGACGACCATTCCTTTTCAGATCGAAGAAATCATTGATTCTCCTTCTAAACTGGCCATCTTGCGCGTTTTTGCCGCTCATAGAGGCCTGAAGGCAACAGGCCGCCGCATAGCTAAGCTTATCGGCTATTCCGCTCCCTCCACACACGCGTCTCTAAAAGATCTGCACGACCGAAATATCCTGAAATTAGACATCATCAGCAGACAGCATATTTATGCCTTGAACGAAGAAGACAGGATTGTTCAGAAGATCATCCGTCCTCTTTTTGCGGCAGAGGGCAATATCAAAGATGAAATCCGAAATTTTCTCCTGCAAGAATTCAGGCGCACCAAGATCAAGGCGAAAATAACGTCTTTGGTCCTTTACGGAAGCCTGCAAACTGAGACAGCCCGAAAAGGAAGCGATGTTGACGTTGCGGTGGTCGTTTCCCGCGCCGCGGATCTGCGGCTGGTTGAAGAGATGTTCCTTTCCGAAATAATCCCTCGATTCAAGGCATGTTTCGGCGTCCAACTCGACCCTTATGTCAAATCAGCGGCTGAATTCAGGGATCGGTTGAAAAAAAATAAGCCGCCGCTCTCGACATTGATGAAATCCTATTCCGTCCTTTACGGCAAAGAACCCTTAGAGGTGTAGATATGGCCGCCCGCGAAATGAAAGTAAAAGAAGAAAGCAGGGAGAAGGCAGGGGATTATTTGAAAAAAGCGTCCGATAATTACGAGCAGATGTTGGCTGCTTTTCACGCAGCCAATTGGAATGCGGCGGCGACCTTGGCTGTTCAATGCGCGATTTCTCTGGCAGACGCGATCTGTGTCTACGAAAAAGGAATGCGTTCCGTATCGCAGGACCATTTGGATGTTTGCGATCTGGTGGCCGGGCTTTCTCTTGACGGCGCGAAGGAAAAATCCAAACAATTGCGCAAGATCATGGCCCGAAAAAATCTTGTGCAATATGAATGCCGCAGTGTTCATAAGGCCGACGCCGACGAGATGGTGAAGGTAACGGCGAGAGTTTATCAATGGGTCAGGGAAGCAGTGGGCGGTTCATTTCAGAAGGGTCCTTCGGCGTTAAAATGAGACAAAATGGGTCTGTCCTGAGTAGTCTCATTAAGACGCTCATTGCCGCTAATTTTGGCGAAAATTAGCGTTCATTATTCGCGGCGATTCGCGTCTTTTATTTACGGCTGTAAGATTGCTTTATTAGCGCTCATTGGCGTTTTCCAATAGAGTATTTTGTGCAAAACAAAAGTATATTAATACGGCTTAATATTTATGGGGTTATAGGATACATTTGTTATAGAAGACAAGGGGCTAGCCAGGGCGCAGCCCGTAGAGAGCTTAACTCTATATATTTCAATGGGTTTAGGTTCTGAAATAAAGAATTGTGTTCATTCAAATGAATAGTTGGTTTTGAAGGGATTTGAGCGCTTGTCAAGGGGCCGGAGAAGAAAAGACGGGTTATTTTTCAGGCAGGGAACGGCAGGCCTGCAAGCGGATGATGCGGTTCACAGAGGACAAGAACATGACTAGAAGAATTCCCAACATCCTGGTGACGAGAGCGAGGCTTGGGCATTTCAAGTCGGGCTTGAAATGTTTCATAGATGTTGATTTTTCTCCGGTATCCGTTACAATGAAATCCGAGAGAGCGCCGGGGGGATCTTTATTTAAAAGTGAAGCCCTGATGAATTTCAATCGATTAAAAGAAGGCGTCGATCATCTTAGCGCATTCCATTTTTTGAAGGTAAAGCATCCCCACGAGACACCTGTCACCTATCCCGACATGTCTCGCCGTTCGCCTTTCACAAGCACCCTGCGTTTCATCGCAGGGTGTTTTGTTTTTGCGCTCCTTGTGTCCGTCTTTTGCGTTGGATCGTCTTGGGCCGCGACGGACGCGCCCGAAGACGTCAAGGCGTATCACTCCCCGTATGTCTGGCGCACGGACGGCACAGGCGATTTTGTCCTGCCCGTCATTGCCGAAAAGATGGAATATGTCAGCCAGCCCGTCTCTGTCCAGGGCACGATCACCTCCGTCACGGCCACCTGGCAAGCATCAGGCCCTGTGGCTGTCTGGGTGAGCGCCGATGCCGGCCTGCATTACACGGCTGTCGTCAACGGCGTGCCGCTCACAACGGGATTTACCAAAGGCGAGACGCTCAAGTGGAAAGCCGTCCTGGGCGATGAGACCGCCTTGTCGGAAGTGACGCTGGCCTTCACATCCGCCTCAGGCGTTTCAGGGACATTCGGTACGCCCGAGCTCTCGGGCTTCCTTTACCGCAAACCTTTCAAGATCGCCGGTTCTTCGGCCGGCACGCTTTATAATTACCAGGTCCTTGTGCGCGTCGGCGAGTCTTCGCAATCATCCTCAGCCGATATCTCCTGCGGCGGCCGCATCCTGGCAGACTTCAACGACGTGCGCTTCACGCTGGCCGACGGCGAAACACTGGCGCCCTATGCCCTGATCGGCTTGACAGGCAAGAAGCCGGCCCGCACCGCAACATACTTTGTCCGCATCCCCCAGGTCCCCAAGGACGGGGTAGTGGTCTTTATCTATTACGGCAACCCGGTCGCTCAATCCCTGTCTTCACCCAAAGACACATTTGATTTTTACGAGGACTTCACGGCACTCAACGGCTCGCTCGATCCTGCCAAGTGGTCTGTGACCCTGGGCACGGGCGGAAGCGCCCAGGTGACCTCTGAAGGGCTCCTGTTGGATGCCGCGGCCCTGACCTCCAAGACCTTTGAATTCAAACAGGGCATGATCGAATACGTGGCCGACGCCGTGACCGGCTATGAGACGCGCCTCATCGCGCGCGACCCCGACCCGGCCGGCGCGACCGATGCGACCCTGGTTGCCTACGCTTCAGGCCTCGACGGCGCCCAGCACTGCCTGGTCGTCGACAATATCGTCAAGGCCAATGACCCCAAGCCCGCGGCCGCAGGCACCTATTACGGCTTCAGGCTCATCGCTGACAAGGACAACAACCTGACCTTCGAGCGTTACGACGAGAACTTCTCTGAAAAACAGGCGACGGTCAGCTACAAAGATACGGAAGGCCCGGCCAAAGGGTTCCTGGCACTCAAGACCACAGGCCTGGGCTTAGGCAGGAGCCTGACCAAGTTCCGCTGGATCCGCTGTCGCAAGTATGCTTCTCCTGAGCCTGTGGTAGATGCCTCCAGCCTGACTGTGGCTGAAGAATCCGCAGTCTTACCTATATTTACCAACACCACCCTGGACGGCAAAAAAGATATTGTCCTTTCAGGCTCCGCCAAGACAGGCCAGTACACGACCGCAGAGACCAAGGCGGACTTCGACATCCGCATCATCACTCCTGTCTGGGAAGGCAAGGGTGTTACGGTCGACGTCTCGGCCGACGCAGGCAAGACGTATAAAAAGAACTGTGTCGACAGCTCCTATTATTACGCCTCCCAGGGCGACTTTACCCTGGGAAAGGCCTTGCGGGCGCGCTTGACCTTAAAGAAGGAATCGGACAGCATGCCTTCCGTTGAATACCTCTCCGTGTCCTACAAGCCCGGCACCATCACGCTGATCGAACCCAATGGCGGCGGCTCGGTCGCCACCGGTGCGGTTGTGCCCTTGAGCTGGACCGCCTGGGACTATGAGAAGACCTATCCGTTGAGACTCGACTATTCCTTGGACGGCGGCAGGACCTTTGTTGCGATCGCCCCCAGCGTCCTGAACTCCGGTTCTTACCTGTGGACAGTCCCGGCGAAAAAAGCCATGGTCACAACCCAGGCTTTGATCAGGATATCGGACAGCGCCGACGCTGCGGTCTACGATACGAGCGACCAGCCTTTTGCCATTGTGGTTGACAAGGTCACAGATGATTCGACATCAGGCGCGACATCTACCGGGACCGAGGAGTCTTCGGCTGCGGCCACGACAGCATCTTCAGGCAAACAGGCCGCGTCAACGACCGTGATCACCGAAGTCACGACCGTGCCTTCAGGCCCGCAGCTCTATGAGCTGGCCATCATGCCCCGCGACAACGATCCGTCAGACCCCGGCGCCTACAAGAAGGGCGATGTGGTCGTCATCATGCCGGCCGGCTACAACTGGACCGAGAATGAATTGAAAAGCTTTCATATCGTCAAGGCCTACCTGACGGCCGAAGAGAAGCAGGAACTTCTCCAGCCCAAATCAACAGACACCAAGGCCCGCAAGGGAAAAACAATTGGCGGCCGGCGGCAGTTCCGTGTCAATTTGGACAAGCAGGGCAAGGCTGGAGAATTGAAGGACGCGGCCATTGAGAATGTAACACAATAAAAGCAGAGTCAAAGAGTCATAGTGTCAGAGAGTCAAAAGAGCAGTATCAAAGAGCCAGAGGGTCAGAGTAAAAGAGTTAACGGGTTAGCGGGTAAACGGGTTGGCGGGTAAGCGAGTTAAAAGATGAAAAAGCGGCTGATAATCCTAATCCTGGCTGTCATGATAAACCTCGCAGGGGTCCGGGCGGCGATGGCCGTCACTGAATTCGTCTCGACCATAAGCGCCTCGGGCGGGGACTATAGCTCGCTCGCCACATGGGAAGCGGCCAATCAGTGCGACCTGACCGCCGGCACGACCAGGGTCTTTTCGCACTCCGGCATCACCGGAACCATCCCGGACGGCTCCTCGGTCCACGGCAATGTCAGCGGCACGACCGCTACGGTCGTCCATGTCTCAGCCACACAGATCCTCCTCAAGAACATCAGCGGCACCTTCTGGCCTTATGAAGCCGTCATGATCAACGCCGGCAACTACGTCTCCATCACAGACGCCGGCGACATGGCCGCCTCGGTCGCCCGCATTGAAGGCACCTGGGCGTCAGCCGATACCTCAGGGCTCACCATCGATGGCTGGACGACCTCTAATGCCAACTACATCCGTATCTACTCTGTCTATCCGGCGCACCACCCGGGCTTATGGTCTACGAGCGCCTACAGGCTCGTCGTGACTGCCGCCGCCAACAACACCAGCGCCATCGATATCAAAGAGAACAACGTGCGCGTCGAAGGCATCCAGATCCAATTGATCAATTCCGGCGGCTATACCGGCTGCCGCGCCATCCAGGCCACAGGCCAGGACGCCCTTTCCGTCATCAACGTCGAGCAGTGCCTTATCCGCGGGACCTTGAGCAATACGAACTCCGACGGCATCGGCATCTACTTGAACAGCGGCTATATCTCAAGCAAGGTCTTGAACAACATCGTCTATGATTTTATCAACGGCGCAACCGCCAATTGCGCAGGCATCCGTCTGGCCGTGGGCGGCAACTATCAGGTCTACAACAATACGGTCTACGGCTGTTACGAAGGTATCCGTGCCGACAGCTCGGTCACCATCACCATGAAGAACAACCTGGCCAACGGCAATACCTCGGACTACACGGGCACATTCGATGTGACCGGCTACAACATCTCGGAGACCTCGACTTCTCCCGACGTCTCCTTCCGCGGCAAGGCCGTGACCTTTGTCGATGAGAACAACCGCGATCTCCATTTGGCCAGTGCCGACACCTATGCCAAGAACACCGGCACGAGCCTGGCAAACATTTTCACAGACGACGCCGAAGACTTCACCCGGCAAGGCTCCTGGGACATCGGCGCCTCTGAATACGGCTTCAAGGTCTGGGATGGAGGCGGCGCAGACACCAGCTGGTCGACCGCCGCCAACTGGGATCATGACGCGGTGCCCGCCTCGACCGACATTGTGGTCTTCAACGGCACCTCTTCGAAGGACTGCGCCATGGCCGCGACCGTCACGGTCGCCGGCCTCTACAGCGGTCCCCAGTACACAGGGACATTATCCACTGCCAACAACACCCTGACCGTCAACGGCAACTTCGACTGGAGGGGCGGCACCTTTACAGCCGGTTCCTCGGCCATCTCTGTTGCAGGCAACTGGATCAATGCCGCGACCGTCACGGCCGGGACATCCACCGTAACCTTTACCGCGACCTCGACAGGCAAGACCATCACTTCCGGCGGCTCGGCCTTCTACAACGTCATCTTCAACGGTTCCGGAGGCGGCTGGACCACGGCTAACGACATGTCTATCGGCAATAACATGACCCTGACCGCAGGCGCCTTCGGCTCCTCGCTCCAGGACAACACCATCACTATTACTTCAGACCTCTTTGTCAACGGCGGCACGCTCTCAGGCGGGGCCAACATCACGGTCAACGGCGGCGACGTCACCGGCAACGGCACGGTCTATTTGACCGGCGGCACCTTCTTGGTGGACGGCACAGGCAGCTTCGGCGGTTCGACCGACTGGACCTTCTATAACCTGACCTTCGGCGACGGCACAGGCACAGCCACCACGACCAAGACAGGCGCCAATGATATTACGGTCCTCAATGGCATGAGGGTGGCGGCCAACCAAACGCTGGAGGCAGGGACGAATACGTGGAATATATCGTGGCAAAACGGGACAGCTTTCCTTAGTTCTGTTACACAGGCGGTCGCTGCATCATCTGGGTACGGTTCTTACGCCCTTACTTCCGATGGAGGTGTTTACGGGTGGGGATACAACAACTATGGCCAGTTAGGTGATGGATCCCCTAATTATTACGTCGTGACCCCCGTGCGCGTGCTCAAGGGCGAGCAGTCCGAGAGCACAACATACCTGGGCGATGCAGGGGGGGATTCGAGGATCGTGGCCCTGAGTGCGGGTACTGAGCACGTCCTTGCCCTGACCGCCGGCGGCGCTGTCTATGCATGGGGAAGTAATGGGGACCGAAAGCTGGGCAATAATTCAGGCACAAACAGCTATACTCCTATTCGCGTTCTCAAAGGTCAGCAGTCAGCAAGCGACATCTACCTGGGAGATGCCGGCGGCGAGAACAAAATTATTGCCGTCACCGCGTGTAATGTGATGAGCACTGCTCTGACTCTTAAAGGAGATGTGTTTGTCTGGGGTGATAATGAGTATGGTCAGTTGGGTGCAGGTTATATCAGTCCAAACTACAGCGGGACCCCCGTGCGTGTCCTCAAAGGCGAGCAGTCCGAGAGCACAACATATTTAGGCGATGCGGGAGGCAATGCGAGGATTGTTGCTCTTTCTGTTTTGAGCGCAAACACTCTTGCGGCTCTCACCGCCGGCGGCGCCGTGTATGCGTGGGGGCGTAATTATTATGGAGACTGTGGTATTAATGTTGTCAATGGTTCCGGTACGAACTACATTACAACCCCCGTGCGCGTGCTCAAGGGCGAGCAGACCGCAAGCACGACTTATCTGGGCGATGCCGGAGGGGATAGCAAAATTATCGCCATTGCCGGGACGGGCGGCCATGTCCTGGCCCTGACCGCCGGTGGCGCTGTGTATGGATGGGGCAGGGGCTATTATGGAACATTAGGCAACGGAGTGAGTGGTGATATCAACTATCCTACGCCTATACGCATGCTCAAAGGCGCCCAGTCCGAGAGCACGACATACCTCGGCGACGCGGGCGGTAATAGCGCGATCGTAGGCATCGCCACATGCGGATACTATTCTTCCCATATGATTACGGCAGAGGGGACTGTTTATTCATGTGGCAATAGCTACGGCCAGTTAGGTGACGGCACAACCTCCAACAGATATACCCCCGTACGCATGCTCAAGGGTATGCAGACCGAGAGCACGACGTATCTGGGCGACGCGGGCGGGGATTCAAAAATCGTTTCCCTTAATGGTGGCTATTACCACCTACTGGCTTTGACTGCAGGTGGCACATTGTATACCTTAGGGTATAACACTTATTACCAGCTGGGTGACGGCACGACAACGCAGAGAACAACGCCTGTGCGGCCGTTGACCAAGAACACAGCGGATACTTTAACATCTGTCATTCTCAAGTCTGTAACCCGCATCCAGGCAGGTTATTATAAAGCCGCTGCCGTGACGTCCGACGGGCTTGTGTATATGTGGGGTCGCAATGATTACAGCTCGTTAGGTGATGGTACCTCGTTCTATCGGTCAACCCCGACACTTGTGCTCAAGGGCGCGCAAACCGAGAGCGCGACGTATCTGGGCGATGCCGGAGGTGACAGTGCGATCATCAATGCGCAAGGAAATTATTACGGCACTTCCTATGCCCTGACCGCCGGCGGCGCGGTCTACGCATGGGGGTCACGAAGATTAGGCAATGGAACAACGGGCTCTAGTTCTACCCCTATACGTGTGCTCAAGGGTGAGCAGACCGAGAGCACGACATACCTCGGCGACGCCGGAGGCAATTCGAAGATTATCGCTATTGATTCCACGATTAATTCTCAATACAACGGCGGCACTGCTTTTGCCGTGACCGCTGGAGGGCTTGTTTATGCCTGGGGTGCCAATAGCTACGGCCAGGTGGGTAATAACTCTACGACAGATGCGCTCTCTCCGGTGCGCGTGCTCAAAGGCGAGCAGTCTACGAGCACGACGTACCTGGGCGACGCGGGCGGAGATAGCGCGATCATCGCTGTCAGTGGGAATTATTATCGAGGTATGGCCCTGACTTCAGGCGGTGCTGTGTATGGGTGGGGTTTAAATGATTACGGCCAACTGGGTGACGGCACAACTACGACAAGACTGACCCCCGTGCGCGTGCTCAAAGGCGCGCAGAGCGAGAGCACGACGTATCTGGGCGATGCGGGGGGCAACTCAAAGATCATTGCCATTTATGGAGATTCTTCCAATTCTTATGCCGTAACTGCTGCCGGTACTGTGTATGCGTGGGGGTATGGTTATTATGGCCAATTGGGCGACGGTCATTCAGGGTCAGCTTATTATACAAACCCGCTTCCAGTGCGTGTCCTCAAAGGCGCGCAGAGCGAGAGCACGACGTATCTGGGCGATGCGGGGGGAGACAGCAAGATTATAGGTGTTAGCGGCAGTTGTCTTGCCGTGACCGCAGGTGGTCTTGTGTATGGATGGGGAGATAATGGAAGTTACAACTTAGGTGATGGCACGACGAGTTATAGGACTACTCCTGTGCGCATGCTCAAGGGCGAGCAGTCCGAGAGCACGACGTATATGGGCGACGCTGGAGGGGACAGCAGGATTGTTGAAGTTAGCGCCTACAGAAGTACTTTTTCTTTTGTGCGGACAGCGGCAGGAGAGGTGTATGGCACGGGCAACAACAGCTCCGGCCAGCTCGGGCTGAATTCAACGAACTACTATTATTACACCCCCATGAAGCTCTTCTTGCTGGGCTACCAGCCCTTTGTCGTCGACGGCACCCTGACGCCCGAGACCTCGACCTTCAGGTATATCCTGAATGCGTCTCTGTCGAAGGGTGTTGCCTATTCCGTTGCTGCGCCCACCAGCTACTACAACCTGACCGTCGACAACGCCTCCGAGCGCTTCACCATTGCCGACAACCTCTCGACCGCCGGCAACTTTACCATCACCTCAGGCTCCTTTGACGTCGGCTTCGGCAACCTGGGCATCACCTGCTCGGGCAACTGGACCAATTCAGGCACCTTCAGGCCCCGTGTCGGCACCGTGACCTTTGACGGAGCCGGCACCCAGACCTTAAACAACGGCTCATCGACCTTCTACAACATCATTCACTCCGGCGCAGGCACCCTGCAGTTGTCCACCAACAACCTGACAGCCACAGGCACACTCGCCAACTCCGCCGGCACCTGGAACTCCAACGCCAGGACCGTCACAGCCACAGGCCTGGCCACTTTGTCAGGCGGGACCTACCAGTCGTCCACCGCCAAGCAGACCTTTAACGGCGGGCTCACTATTTCAGGGGGGACGCTGACGGCTTCTTCGGGTGAGGTCGAGACCAACGGCAACTTCACGCTTTCTTCCGGCGCCTTCAGCGGTTCCACAGGCGCCTTAGACATCAACGGCAACATGAGTTTGAGCGGCACAGGCTCTCTGACCGCGCCTTCAGGCGCCTTCACCGTGTCAGGCAACTGGGCCAAGTCCGCAGGGACAACATTTACCCCCGGCTCCAACACCGTGACCCTGGATGGCGGCTCACAGACCTTGACCGGCTCGACCACGTTCTACAACCTGACTAAGTCGACGGCGACACCCGTTACCTTGACATTTGATAACACAGCGACCCAGACGATCACAGGGGCCATGAACTGGAACGGAGCGGCCGGCGGCGGTGTCCTGACCTTGCGCAGCAACTCCACAGGCAACCAGTGGAGCCTGGTCTCCAGCGGCACGCATTCGGTCAGCTACGTCGATGTCAAAGACTCGGATGCTTCCGGCGGCAACACGATCACGGCGCCCCACTCGGTCGATTCCGGCAACAACCTGAACTGGAACGTCTCGGCGGTCCTGACCAATGCCGCGGTCTCACACGCCATTACCGGCGGCTCGCTCGTGGCCGGCGTGACCGGCAACGTGCGCATCACATTTACGACGGACAATGCGATCCCCTCAGGCGGCAAGGTGCGCGTCACCTTCCCGGCAGGTTACTCCTTTAATTCAGGCGGTTCCACCGCCATCACGGCGACGACAGGGTTCACGGTCGCGCCCTCGGGTGTTTCGATCGCAGGCCAGGTCGTCACCTTGACCGGCGCCCAGGCTGCGGCAGCTGCGACCTGCACCATCACCTTGAGCAATATCAAGAACCAGCCCGATACGGGCACGACCGGCACCTATACGATCGCGACCCTGAACTCATCCGATGCGCAGCTGGACCTGGCGAGCGCGGTGGCGGCCAACACCATCACCAACGGCGGCACCCTCACCTCGACCAATGTCGAGCCCGCCTCGCTCTATGCGGGCTCATCCGGCAACGTCACGGTGAGCTTCACGACCGTCAATCCCATTCCTGCCGACGGCAAGATCGAAGTGACCTTCCCGTCGGGATTTGTCATCAGCAGCGGCGGCACGACCACGGCAACATCCGCGACCATGGACGGCGCATTGGCCGTCTCCATTAACGGCCAGGTCGTGACCGTGACGCGTTCCGGCGGCACCCAGCAGGCGGCCGCTGCCGAGACCCTGACCTTAACATACATCCGCGTGCCCACGACCGCAGGCTCGACCGGCACCTATCAGATCAAGACCGCCTCTTCCAGCGGTTCCTCCACAGGCCGCATTGACCAGAACACGGCCGTGACTGCCGACACCATTTTGCGTCCGTCGCTCTCAAGCTGGGACCTGGACATGAACGCAGGGACCATGACGCTCCGCTTTGACACGACGGTTTCAGCATCGAGCCTGAACGTGACACAGCTGACGCTCCAGGATGCGGCGACCGCCACAGCCACCTATTCGTTGACCGACTCGACAACGGCCTCATCTAACGGCACGAACATCGTCATCACCTTGTCTGCGACGGACCTGAATGCCATCAAGTTCATCTCAAGCCTCGGCAAGTCCGCTGCCAACAGTTATCTGCGGCTGACCGCATCGGCCATCTCAGACCCGTATGCCAACACCGTCACTCCGATCGCCGACGGCTCCGCCAGACAGGTCACAAGCTACACCGCAGACACGACAGCGCCGGTCTTGAACAGCTGGGCCCTGAATTTGAATACGCACCAGATCACATTGAATTTCAGCGAGGTGGTCAAGGCCTCGAGCTTCACCGCCTCGGCCTTCACATTGCAGAACACGGCGAGTTCTCCGACCGTGACGTATGCCTTGACCGACTCGGCGACTGCAAGCCCCAACGGCACTTCGATCGTCGTGACCTTCTCGGTCACGGACTTTAACACCCTGATCGATACTGCGGGCATCTGCCGCCAGACCGACCGCTCCGACAGCTATCTGGTCATGACATCGTCAGCCATCACGGATATGGCGGCCACGCCCAACAACGTGACCGCGGTCTCGACCGGCATGCAGACGACGACCTACACGGCCAACACGGTGACAGCGACCAAGTTCCATATCACGACTTCGGCCGGTGCGGGCTCGACCTCCGTCACCGCCGGCGGCACCAAAGATATTATCCTCAAGGCCTATGACGGTTCCGGTTACCGCACCCCGACATACACAGGTTCCAAAGCGGTCACCTTCGCAGGTTCCAGCGTCTCACCGGACGGCAATGCGCCGACGGCGCGCGATTCTTCCAGCGCCGACATCGCCTTCGGCACCGCGACAAGCCTGACATTTACGCGGGGCGAAGCCTCATCCACGTTGATCCTCTACTGCAAGGCCCTGGCAGGCTCCGAGGCCATGATCGCCGCGACAGAAGGCTCGGTCATCACAGATGATTTTCGCCTCACGACGGTGGTCAATCCGCAGGATGCGATGAAGCTGGTCTTTTCGCAGAACCCGTCGGGCAGCGCCGTCATCAATACGGCCTTTGCCCAGCAGCCCATTCTTTCGATCCGCGACCCTTACGGCAACCAGACGGCCTCGACCAATACGGTGACCTTATACGCCTCGACGGACGACGAATCTTTCGCGATGGCGCCCGGCACGCTTTCCAGCGACCAGCCCAGCAACGCGATCGCGGCGGTCAACGGCGCGGCCACGTTCTCCGGCGTCAAGTATGATACGACAGGGACGATCTATTTGTTTGCTTCCGCGCCTCCGTTGTCGGCGGCGTTTTCGACGGCGGTCACACTGGCCGTCACCAACACGACGGCGGTCGAAGCTGCGACAACGCCTGTCGCCAGCTTCAACCTGGACCCCGTCAACGACACTTTGGCCGAAAAGTTCAACGTTTTGAAGTTCAAGGTGGCTGACAAAGGCTCGGACCTGACGCCGACACTTATTGATCAGGTCACCATCGCGGTCGCAGGCACAGGCGCGGCCGCGGCATCCGATATCGCCTGGGCCGGTTTGTACAAGACAGGGGGCACAGATCCCCTGGCCACGGCCACCGGCAGCGCCATCACTAACTCGACCATCACCTTCGGCGCGGCGCCGAACGCAGACTCGGCTGCGACCATCGATATCGTCCCAGACAGCTCGTCGGTCGAATACACGGTCGCGATCTACATGAAGAGCTCCAAACTTACCGCCGTCGAGCGCCAGACCTACACCTTCACGACGGACAACGACAAGATCGGCTGCGACCAGGGCCAGTCGTCCCAGATGAAGTCGACCAATGACGCGGCCGTGGCCACGGTCATCGGCACAGTCAGCGTGACGGCCACGCACTTAGAGCTGGTCAACCAGTCGACAGGCGCCACATCCGGCAGCGCCATTGCCGGGGCGACCTCGGACTTGCAATTGCGCGCGACCGACTCAAACAGGAACATCGACAAGGACTACGCCGGCGTGCACGCGGTCGCCTTCTACGGCTTGAGCGCGGCCGGCGGCTACACGCCCAAGGTCGAATCGACGAATTTCGGAACGGAACTCGGCATCTACTTCCCGGTCTCGCCCGGCGGCGTCTCGACCGCGAATGCCGTGACCCTCACGCCCTACAAGATGGAGACCGCCAACATTTACGGATCCGAGACAGGCATGAGTTATTTTACCTATAATGTGAACGTGCTGGCGGCTGCGGCGTCCAGCATTGCGCTGACCAGCGGCAATAACCAGGTGAGCGTCATCAACAAGGCGATCACGCCTTTTGTCGTCACGACCCAGGACCTCTACACCAACGCGGCGGCCGGCACGGACGTGACATTCTCGATTGCCAGTTACCCGACGGGCGGCGGCGGATGCTCGCTCGGCACGACGACGACGACGACCAACAGCTCGGGTGCGGCCTCGACCATCCTGACCTTGGGCGCGGCGGCCGGCACCTACCAGGTGCAGGCGACGAATGCGGCGCTTTCAGGCTCGCCTATCACATTTACGGCCACGGCCAGCGCGCCGACGGCCTTGGAGAAGGTCTCCGGCGACAGTCAGACCAAGTATGTCGGCCAGGCGGCCGATGCGTTTGTCGTGCGGCTGGTCAACGAGTCCGGCACCGGGATCTCCAACGAGACGATCAATTTTGCGATCACGAGCTATCCGTCGGGCGCGACCGGCCAGTCGCTCTCCGCGGCCTCGGCCGTGACCAACGCCCAGGGCCAGGCCTCGACGATCCTGACGTTGGGCAACAAGACCGGCAGCTATGTCGTGCGCGCCAGCTACCAGATCCTGGGCGGCACGCTCTTGACAGCCGACTTCACCGTGACCGCGCAGCCGGCCGTGCCCTACAAGGCCGTCTTGACAGGCCCGACGTCGGTCAACGCGGGCGCGGCGTCCGGCGCCTTCACGGTCTCGATCAAGGACCAGAACGATAACCCGAGCCCTCTGGCCACAGGCCAGAGCATCCTCTTTAATCTGACGACGACGCCGGGCGCGACCGGCACCTTCTACAGCGACTCCGCCTGCACGGCGGGCAATGAGATCACGACCGTGACCGTGACCGAAGGCACCTCGACAGCCGTCTTCTACTACAAGCACACGGCGGTGGTCTCCGGCGTCCAGGCGACGGTCACGACCACCAGCACCATTTTGAACGCCAGTTATCGCACGAGCTCGGCGATCTTCTCGGTCGTGCCGGCCTCCATGCACCACTTTGTCGTTTCGGCCTCCGACACCTCTGCCTTGACGGCCGGCGGCTCGCGCGTCTTGACGATCACCTCTTACGACGTCTACAACAACCTGACGGCCTTTACCGGCACCTTAGACGTCATCTTCTCGGGCGCCAGCGCGTCTCCGTCGCCGGCGGCGGTCGTGCCGACGTTCTCCAATGCCAGCGGCACGGACGTGGCTGTCGGCGGCTCGACGGTCCTTTCCTTCTCCAACAGCGTCGCGACCACGACCTTCAAGGCCTACCGGGCCGGCACCGTCCTTATCAAGGCGACCTCGGGCAGTGTGACGACCTCGGATGAACAGGCCTTGAATCTCGTCGTGCGGCATAACTCCGCCGACCACATGAAGTTCCATGCGGCGCTGCCGACGCCCATTGTCGCCGGCACAGCGTTTAATTTTGACACGACGCTCGATGTCGTCGACGTCTATGACAATATCTGCGACGGGGCCAACGGGGCGACCGCTTACACCGCCTCGGGCCGCACCATCACCTATACCTTGAGCGGCACGGCCAACGGGCCGGAGAGCGGCGTTGACGCCTACACGACGCTGGTCTCTTTTGCCGCCGGCCAGTCGACGACCGATTTGTCGGCGACGCTCTTCCGCGCGCAATCGACGACGGTCACGGCCTCTATGGCGGCGCTCACCGGCACCAACGTCGCCTCCAATACGCTCGTCGTCAACGCGGCCGTGGTCAACAAGTTGAGATTTGCCCAGCAGCCGTCCATCACGGCCGTGACCAATACGGTCTTTACGGCCCAGCCGCAGGTGGCGATCTCCGACCAGTACGGCAACGCCTGCTCGAACGTGACGGGCCAGATCACGCTGCGCGCATCCACCACGACCGGCAGCTACACGCCTGTGACCAACGGCAGCCTGACCTCGACCTCGGGGCTGACGCTCACGACGACCGGCGGCGTGGCGGCATTCACGGGCGTCAAATACAGCTATCCTGAAGAGATCTATCTGGAGGCGGAAGCGTCGATCTCCGGATACACGGTCGACCCGCTCTATTCGTTCAAGGTGACGGTTGCAACCTTACCTGAAGTCACGGTCGCGTCTGTGACCACCGGCATCTCCAACACCGTGTCCTCGGTCGCCAACTCCTCGGCCCAGAGGGTGGCTGTCTTTGCCTTCCGCGCCACCGACGCCGGCGCCGACGGCTATGCCATCGACATGAACAAGATCGTCGTCAACCGCGCGACCGCGACAGACACGACCTCCGACTGGAGGGACTATATCGCCGCGGCCTATATCAGCGACGGCACGGTCAACATTTTAGGAACGGTCGCAGCCAACACGATCACGTTCGGCTCAGGCGCGACCACGATCTTCTCGGTGCCCAACGCCTCCAACAAGACCTACACCCTGAGCCTGGTCGTCAAGTCGACCCTGCCTTTGGGCGCCGACAACAAGGTCTTTGCCTTCTCGCTGGACCCTAACGACGACATCACGCTCAACACACCGGCGACCTCAAGCTATGCCGCGGCCGCGGCGCTGACCGACAACGCGGCCCTCACGGTTGAGGCGACCAAGCTGCGCGTGCGCGGCGCCTCAGGCGAATCCTCCGTCAACGTGAACGCCGGCGAAAGCCTGGTCATCACGATCGCGGCGATGGACACCAACAACAATATCGATTCCGACTATGATCCCGACATGGTGCGCAACATCACCTTCACGGGGGCCTCGACATCCATTTTGGGCAATGTCCCGACGGCCACCGACCTGGGCGGCGGCCCCACTGAGTTCGGCCTGCCCACGCCTATCCGGTTCTCCGGCGGCGGCAACACCTCGACCATCTCTTTGGTCCTCTATCAGGCGGAGACCGCCTATATCGTGGCGACCGACGACAGGGACCCGGCCCTGACCACAACGGCCCAGGACCGGCTCTGCGCGATCGTCGCCGGCGGCTCGGCGGCGACCTTGGCCTGGAGCACCCAGCCCAACACCAAGGCGGTGGCCAGCGCCCCCTGGAAGCAGTTCGTCGTGGCTGTTTCGGACGCCTACGGCAACACGGCATCTTCAAGCATTGATGTGACGATCACGCCGACGGGCGGCACGACCGGTGCAGGCGCCACCGACACGGTCACGGCCGTCGACGGCCTGGCGACCTTCTCGAATTATTCTATTACCTGCCCCGGTTATCCGGGCTATGTGACGCTGGTGGCCTCCGGCGCCGGGGTCACCAACTCGGCGGCCTGCAACACCGTCACGGTCGACGAAAAATACACCGTGGTCGTGAGCCTGAAGGACTCTGTCAACGCGACAGACCTCTCGGAGTTCACCTATAGCGTGACGGACGCCGTCTCAGGCACCATGCTCATCCCCGAGACCCCGACGAACAGCCCGTTCACGCTTTCGGGTTCAGGGTCGCTGGGTTACGGGACCTATAACTTCACCTTTGCCAAAGACCTCTACGTCGAGACCACGGCCGAGAAGGTGATCGACGCCGAAGCCGACGGCCTGGACGGCACCTACGACAACACGGTCAACATGACCGTCTACATGACATCGATCGCGGAATCCACGGCGGACTATCGCGTCCAGTCCAGCTTTGTCTATGATGAAGACGGCGAAGACCTGGCGATCCGCCTGTGGCTGGAACGCAGAGGCAAGCTCATCTACAACACCGCGACCAATAAACTGGGCTCGGGTTCCTATACGGCCAAGATCGAAGTCTACGACGAAGCGGCCGGCCAATGGCTCACGACGGTCTTGATGACCGCGCCGGACCCCGCCGACCTGACCAACGGCACCTACACCAAGACCGTCACCGACATCCTGACCGCCGGCAATGAATTCGGTAAGGCCCTGACCGCCGGCAAGACGTATTTTGCCAAAGGCACGATCTATTACGGCGGCATGACAGGGGCCGCCAACACCTACGAGGTCGGCACGACATTTACCATCACCATCACCCAGAAGCTGGCCCAGGAGATCATCAGCAAGCTCGGCCTGGCCGACGGCGAGACCTTGAGCGGCAAGCTCTCGACACTCGAGACCTCGATCCAGACGGCGGAGTCCAACATCAAGACCCAGGTCGCCGGCGTCAAGACAGACACGGCCAGCATCGCGACGGCGACCCAGACGACCCTGCCCAACCAGATCAAGACGGCCACGACCGACATCCAGTCCAAGGTCGAGACCTCCATGACCGCCGCGATCCTCAACCGCGAGACGGTCGTCATGCAGGGCGATTCCATTACGTTCCAATACAGGACGTATCCGGGCGTCTCGCCCGTGATCACGGTCTATGACCCCAAGGGCGTCGCCCGTGTCCTGGCCGCGCCTATGACCGAATACGCCGCAGGCCTCTACGGCTACACCATGACATTCCCGGCGAGCTGGAAGCTGGGCGATTATTCCATCGTCTGTTCGGAGTCGACCTACGGCACCATCGACGCCATCACCATGACCCTGAGCTCGGCGGACATTGAGAGCGTCTCCAGCGACATCTCGACCATCATGGGCAGCGTGTCGCCCATCCAGGACATGAACGCCAAGGTCCAGGCGTTCTCCGCGGCCTTCAGCGTCATCGAACAGAACATCCAGAAGGCCTCCGAGGCCCTGGCCGGGGTGAGGGGCGGCTCAGAAGACATGCTCGGGGCGACCAAACAGCTGGAGGCCGTCCACCGCAGCTTGAAAGACATGTCCGCCAAGATCCACGATATGAGCAACTCCACCGACATGAAGAACATCGAGAAGCTCTACGAGGTCTCCGAGCAGGGCTCCCAGAACATCACCTACATCCGCAACAAGACCCAGGAGCTCAAGGCCCTGATGCTCATGAACCAGCAGATGGTCGAGAACGTGGCCAAGGAAGAGCCTGTGGTGCAGACGTGGTTTGAGTATACGTGAGGCAGGGAGTAAAAAGAGTTGTTGGAAGAAATTGTTTAAGTTGGTAAAATAATAAGGGCTTAAGGAGCGTCTGACGGATGCCCGGGAACCTCTTCTCAGAATCTCATATGAAAATTCTCAGATATTGTATAGCATTGACCGTATTGTTGTTAAACCTGGCTGTTGCGTTCGACGCCATGGCAAACATTGTCGTGCGCGCCGCCGTTGTCAATCCTTCCCAGACCCAGAGCCGCAAGGTCCCTTTTAAATCCTATCTGCCTAAAGAGATCAAGCCGGAGAATGTCGTAGATATGGGGGATTTGAACATCGCTTATGACCCCAAAGAATCCGCCTATTACGTTTACAAGGATTTCGAATTGGCGCCCAGGGAGTCCATTCTCGTCGAGATCGAGATGGAAGACGTTTGGAAGATCCCCGAGGACGAGATCACCTCGATCAGGACGGAAGCGGACAAGGTCACCAAACTTCTGGAAAACACGGATTATTTTGAGCGGGCGAGCTACCTGAAGAGCAGCATTACGGAAAAACTGGACCGGATCGAACGTTCTCAGGAGGTCGTCAATCCCAATCCCGGCGGCTATATTTCGGATTACCGGGAGAACCTGAAGCTCCTGGAAGAGGTCAAGACCGATCTGCAGGCCGCAAAGACCCTGATGACCGAGGCCAAACAGGTGTCGCCCATGCTGACATGGAAGCTGATCATTGCGGTTGTGGCTTTCCTCGGCTTCCTGGGATTGATCTTCTTTATCATCTGGCTCAAGCAGATCAAGAGCATTTCCAATCTTACGGAAGATTTCAAGACTCCCTCGCAGGACATGCAGCCGGAACCTCTGGCGCCCGAAAAGGGTGAACAGTGGCAGGGGGGGGAAGAGGAGAAGAAGTCGGACCTCTCCGATATCGAAAAACGCTTGAAGAAATAGAGCGCTTTGGACAGACTCAAGAATGTTCTGAGAAAGGCTTGCCATAAGAGGCAGGCCTTTCTTGTTGATGAAGTGTTGCGCCAGGAGGCATTCCGGATGGGACCTGGAACGCAGGGGATTCTTATTGAAAAGCATTTTTTGTTGGGCTATACTTAAAGACGGCAAAAAGCCGCGTCTTATACAGGTAAAAAGGAAGCCGACCCTTAAGGGGAGAGGTGTCCTTGGCATAGACAGAATCAAGGAGGATGAATATGCGCGCATTGAAAATGATGGCGAGTGTTGTTTTGGCAACGGCCCTGGCTTTGCCTCTGGCAGGTTGTGATACTATGGGTGAGAATACCAAGACGGGCGCATTGGGCGGCGCCCTGGTAGGTTCCGTCGCCGGCGGCGTGATCGGCCACCAGTCGGGCCATGGCGTCGAAGGCGCTCTGATCGGCGGCACGGTCGGCGCGCTGGGCGGCGGCCTGATCGGTAATTCGATCGACCAGAAGCGCACCAAGGAGCAGATCCTGGCCGGGAAAGAAAAGCTCGGTATCTCCGACGTGATCGTCCTGGCCAAGTCGGGGATGACGGATGACGCCATCATCGCCAAGATCGCAGAGACAGGCTCCGTCTACAACCTTTCCGTAGAAGAAGTAACGGCCCTTCAGAAAGAAGGCGTCTCTAACCGCGTCATCAACTACATGATGGCGACGGCGAAAAAGTAAGCGAGGATATAACTTATGGAGGTGCGAAGCCGACACAAGTTATATGTCCGAGCTTACCCGTCATCCATTTTATATAAAATTGACGCTGAGTTTAATTCGTGCAGTGACTTATGTTCACTGCGCTCCATAAGTCAGGCGCTCATTTAAAATACTTGACAATTTTTGTCGGATATATAATAATCTATGCATAGATGCCTTAAACAAGTTACGACACCCCGCGCTCATCGGAATGGCGCGGGTGTTCCGCCAACTGCGGAAGGAGCGCATGATGAGACAGAGACCGCGTTATTTTCTGCGGGCGATAGCTCATTGCAAAGAAGGCTGTCGTACCGGCTCCCGGACACGAGCCTAAACTGTCCACATGCGAGGAGCCCCGTTAAAGACGTAGATAGCGTATCCCGGCTTTAACGGGGCCTTCGCTTTTAAATGACGGCATAACTTAGCGAGCCTAAGAGCGAGCTAAGTTATATGCCGGAATTTGACCCCCCACCACTTTTGATGATTAAGAGCATGTATTATGTATATGTTTTAGAAAGCGAAAGGGATCATAGTATCTATGTGGGTTATACGAATGATCTGAAGCGAAGATTTGAAGATCATAATAAAGGTTTGTGTGGCTCAACAAAGAACAAAACCCCTCATAGGATTGTTGCTTATGAAGCTTATTCTTCCGAGAGGGACGCCCGGATACGGGAAAGGCGTCTTAAGCAGTTTAAGAATGCTTATAAGGAATTAATCAAGAGGATAAGTTTTTCTTTGGCTCAATGAAAAGTGGTGGGGGGTTTAATTCGCGCACGCGATTTATGTCACAACATGCGTTCCATAAATCGTGCGCTCATTAAAGGAGTCGGCCATGCGTGTAGAGATCGAGAAGGACGGCAACATCATCATTTTTGATTTCAGCCCCGTTCAGGCTTTCAAAGTGGCTGTGCACATGGAAGAGGACGGGATCCGTTTTTATGAAGACCTGGCTAAAAAAGTGAAAGACGAAGAGGCCGGGCGGGAGATCCGTTTTCTTATTCAGGAGGAAAAGGAACATTTAAAGACATTCCAGAAGTGCCTGGATGCCGTCAAGAGCGGCGCCGATGACGCTTTTGAAGAGGACGATATCGTCCAGTACGTCTCCTCGAAGGTTTTCGATACCTCCGAGGAGTTACGCGAGGCCTCCCGGATGAGCCATCGCCATACGGCCCTGGAAGAGGCCCTGAATATGGAGAGGCGTTCCATTGTTTTTTATGAAGCCTGTTTGTCCAGGGTCTCGGATCCCCGGGCCAGAGAGGCTTTCGCAAAGATCCTTTCCGAGGAAAGAGGCCACCTGAAAAAATTCGGCGAGCTTTTACGTATCAAATGCATCAATTCGCAAGAGGGATGCTTGCTGTAAGGATGAGGCCCTGCGCGCATGCAAGGGGGTCTCAAGAGGGGTCTAATGGAGGTGACGCTATGCACGACATGACGGCGGCAAATTTACGTTCGGCGTTCAGCGGCGAATCGCAGGCGCACATGCGCTATAAGATCTGGGGAGATGTGGCGCAAAAAGAGGGTTTTCCTAAGATCGGCAAGCTTTTCTACGCCGTTTCTTTTGCCGAGCAGATCCACGCGACCAGCCATTTTTCCGTCCACAAAGACTTGGCAGGGGCTTTTCTGGTGAATGCCGTGGCCGGCTTCGGCATCGGCCGCACCAGGGAGAACCTGGTGAATGCGCTGGAGGGCGAGAATTTCGAGATCAATGAGATGTATCCGACCTATAAGAACACGGCGGAATTCCAGGGAGAGAAGAACGCCGAGCGGTCTTTTTTGTGGGCCCTGGAGACAGAGAAGGAGCATGCCAAGCTCTTCCAGAAGGCCAGGGAGGCCGTGGAAGGCAAAAAGGACATGGATTTTAAGTCTATCTATGTATGCAAGGTTTGCGGCTATACTCATGAGGGAGAACCGCCCGATAAGTGTCCTCTGTGCGGCGCCCCGAAAGAGAAGATGGAGATTTTTAAATAAAGGCGGCATCAAAGAGACAGAGGGCAGGGATAATTTACCCCTTGTGTAAACACCACAGAAATTTCGACGGTTCGAAATTTCTGTGGTACACTCGGGGTTAGTTTTGTAAGGAACAATACCTATTTATAGGGGCAAAACTAATGTGCGGGATTGTCGGATACGTCGGAAAAAAACAAGCTGTTCCTTTCCTTCTCTCCGGCCTTAAGCGGCTGGAATATAGGGGATATGATTCGGCCGGGATCGCCGTTGTTGCGGGCACAGAGGTTTCTCAGCGCAAGACAAAGGGAAAGATCCACGACTTGGTCCAGTTGATCGACAAAAAGCCCCTGCCGCCGTCGACCGTCGGCATCGCGCATACCCGCTGGGCCACGCACGGCGCTCCCAACGATGTCAATGCCCATCCTCATGCCAGTTGCGACAAGAAATTTATGGTCGTCCACAACGGGATCATCGAGAATTACCTGAAATTGAAAGAGGCCCTTGTGCGCCAGGGGCATCGTTTTGTTTCCCAGACGGACACGGAGGTCCTCGCCCACCTGGTTGAGAAGTATTACCGCGGGAATCTGGAGAAAGCCGTCATCCGCACCCTTCAGGATGTCGAAGGCAGTTTTGCCCTGGGCGTCGTCTCAAGTTTTGAGCCCGGCAAGGTCGTCTGCGCGCGCCAGGACAGCCCTTTGATCATCGCCGAGGGGCCCGAGGGCCTGTTTATCGCTTCGGACGTCCCTGCGATCCTGGAACACTGCCGCCGCGTCGTTTACCTCAAGGACAAGCAGGTAGGGGTGCTTTGCGGCGGCACATTGGCCGTCCTGGGGCTTAACGGTAAAAAAATGCCCATCAAGTTTGACAAGATCACAATGGATGCCGAGAGCGCCCAGAAGGGCGGCTATCCGCATTTCATGCTTAAAGAGATTTATGAACAGCCGCAGGTCTTAAGGAAACTTTTTGCCAGCAGCCGGCGAGAGGTCAAGACATGGGCGTGCTCCCCGGATATCAAACAAATCGTTATTGTCGCTTGCGGGACAGCCTATCATGCCGGCTTGGTGGGTAAGTACGTGATCGAATCGCTGGCGCGTCTGCCGGTCTGGGTGGATCTGTCTTCGGAATTCCGTTACCGTAATCCCCTCGTGGACAGTCACACACTGGTTGTTGCCGTCAGTCAGTCTGGCGAAACGGCCGACACCCTGGCAGCGGTGCGGGAGGCCAAAAAGAACGGGGCCAGGATCGTCTCCATCTGCAACGTCGTCGGCTCGAGTCTGACGCGGGAATCCGACCAGATTTTTTATACGCTGGCGGGGCCCGAGATCGGCGTGGCTTCGACCAAGGCCTACACCGCGCAACTGGGTGCTTTTTACATGTTGGGGCTGGAATTGGCTCTGCGGCGCAAAAAGATGACGACGGCGTCGTACCGGAAAGCGTGGAAGTCTTTGCTTCGTATCCCGGCGTTGCAGGAAGAGATCCTGCGGTCCCGTGGCCAGATCCAGAAAGTCGCCTCGCGCCATCACCATTTCGGCAGTTTTCTTTTCCTGGGCCGAAATATCAATTATCCTTCGGCCCTCGAGGGGGCGTTGAAGCTCAAAGAGATCTCCTATATTCCTGCCGAAGGGTATGCGGCCGGAGAGATGAAGCATGGGCCTATCGCGTTGATCGACGAATACCGGGCTGTCGTCTGCATCGCGGTGTATTCGAAGATCTACGATAAGATGATCTCCAACATCCAGGAGATCAGGGCGCGTTCCGGCAGGCTCATTGCGATCGCCACCAAAGGCGATCGGAACATCCGCCTGCACACGCCGGAAGTGATCTATACCCCTAAAACGGACGAGCTTTTTTCGCCTCTTCTCGTTGCGCTGCCTTTGCAGATCCTTGCCTATGACATCGCGGTCTTCCGCGGGTGCAACGTCGACCAGCCCCGCAACCTGGCTAAATCCGTCACGGTTGAATAACGATGCTATATATTGTTTCTACTCCTATCGGTAATTTAGGCGACATCACCCATCGCGCCGTCGAGGTTTTGAAGTCCGTCGACTTGATCGCCTGCGAAGATACCCGCCACACGAGGATCCTTTGCGCGGCCTATGGCATCAAGAAGCCCCTGTGTAGTTATTATGAGTACAACAAGATCGTCCGTGGCGAGTATCTCTTGGGGCTGCTACGGGGAGGCAAGACGATTGCCCTTGTTTCCGATGCCGGGACGCCCGGCATCAGCGATCCCGGGTTTAACCTTATTCGCTCTGCCCTGGATGCCGGCATCCCCGTGACGCCTGTCCCGGGCCCGACGGCCCTGATCAGCGCCCTCTCCGCCAGCGGATTTCCGGCGAACCGTTTTTTCTTTGAGGGATTTCTGCCCGTCAAGTCCGTCGCCCGCAAGAAACGGCTCAAGGAATTGGCCGGCCTGAAGGCGACTGTCGTCGCTTACGAATCTCCTCACCGCATCTTGGCAACGCTCGAAGATATGCGCGAGGTCCTTAAAGAGAGGCCTGTGGCTGTCGTTCGGGAGATCACGAAAAAATTTGAAGAGGTGTTGCGCGGCGATGCCGGTTTTATTTCAGACCAACTGCGCCGTCGTCACAGCCCAGAAAAGGCGGGGCTTCCTGTTCCGATGAAGGAAGGCCCAAGGCCAGAAAAGGCGGGGCTTCCTGTTCCGATGAAGGAAGGCCCAAGACCTAAGGGTGAATTCGTGGTCGTGTTTTGATGAATTTATTTACGCGCTCCAAAAAGGAACTGCCGTTTCACCTCTTCTTGTTCCTTTGTCTGGCCCTGGTTCTGTTGCCGTCTTTTTTGACGGCTATTTTTTTGGACACGTCCGTCTATAATAATTCTTCGGACACCTTTTTATACCTGGATATCGCCCGCCATCTGCAGGCGGGCGAAGGATTCCTCTGCACGTTTAATGTCTATCAATTCTGGAGAGGCATCGCCGCGCCGGCGTTGCCTTTTGTCCATGTGGGGTTGTCCATTCTATTGGCGGCGGCATTATCCATAGGTTGCTCTATCAAAAGTCTGATCCTGGGCGGGTTTTTACCAGCTATCGTCAACGGCTTCCTCGTTGCCGCGATCGCCCGGCGTATCTATCGTGACCGCGGTCTGGCTTTTTGGGCTTCTGTCATCCTTGTCGCCTGCGTCTGCACCCAGATCACCCTGTTGAGGGTCTTGACGGAACAATGGAGTCTTTTGATCACCCTGTTGGCAGTCCTTATCTTTGTTTCAAAGGAGACGTGGAGCAGGTGGTCTTTGGCCGGGTTGGCAGGCTTGCTGTTTTTGGGGTTTGTGGTCCGTTCCGCCGCCGTCTTTTATCCTTATATTTTCGCCCTGGCGATGATCGCAGGGCGGTCCGGCGAGACCAGGCCATGGCGGCAGACCGTCTTTTTTGTCTCCGTCTATACCGCGCTCCTTATCTTGTGGGAGGGGTTTATCTTTTTGCGCTACGGTTCTTTCTTTCCCCAGTATCCGTTGGCGTTCAAAAATTATTTTCTGGCCACGCGGATGACGGGCGGAATGTTTCTGGATAGGACGCCCGCGCTCCTGTCTTTTTCTGGAAGCGGCCGTTTTCGTTTTGCCTCCGTAACCGTCGTCAACGCGGCAGAGATGTTTTATGTTCTTTTCTGTATCTTGCGCGTTCTCGTTGTGCCTGCCCTCTGGGCGGCGATGAGCGTCCTTCGCCGGGGCAGCCGCGCCGAGAGGTTGCTTTTGTTTCTGGCCGCCGGGCAGATGGCGGCGAGTCTCGGATTTTATCCCTACATGGTGATCGGAGAATTCAGCTGGACGCGTTTTCTTCTCTTGCCGGCGGCGTGTCTTTTGATCCTTGGGGGGTGGGGCCTGAGGGATTTCTGCGTCAAATTCCTGCCCAGGACCGGGAAAGTCTTTTTCCATGTCGTTTGTGCGGTTATCCTCATCGCCAATATGTACCAGGCCGTTCGCGTCTTGGGTGTTTACTGGAAGGAGGGCAACGGCGGGGTCAAGGAGGCGGGCCTGAAAGCGGCCAAGGGGTGGGTCCTTTCCAACACAGAAAAAGGCGATCTTATAGCCACTTCGGAATATGTTGTCGGTAATGTCGGCCTAGAGAGGCCGGTTGTTGTCCTTCCAAGCCATAAAACCATGTCTTCTAATAACTTAAAAGATTTCTTGATGGTTTTTTCTCCCCAAGCCCTGTTATTTGAATATACCCTTCCTCTGGACAGGCGCATCCTGGCTTCCGAAGGCTTTGCCGCGGTCCCTGCAGCGCCTTCTTCCGCGGGCCCCTTTGTCATCTATCGCAGAGATAAAGATATATCTGAATAAAGCCTGGTTGGCGCGGGAAAATCGGCTTGACAATGCGGGGAAAGCGTGTTATATTTTTTGAAATGCCTTTAAGCCGGTTCAGAGAAACCGGCAAGGATGAGATGAATCATGACGGATACTATTCAAGACAATATGAAGGCCCGCGCCCCAAGACGCGGGTATTTTTTTAATGAGGGCATGACTTGCGGAGCCTGTTCGCAGGGCGAGCGACGTAAGTCATCGGCCGAATTAACGCCGTTCGCCAGCGAAGACAATTTCTGGAAGAAATTGCCGAAGCGTCCTTGGCGAATCGGGGTCAAACAGTCGCAACTTAGGAAAAGGATTATGCCATGAAGGAAAGAGCCAGGATCATGGACAAAGCCGGTTTGAACCGCGTTCTTCTGCGGATGGCGCACGAGATCGTGGAAAAAAACAAGGGGACGCAGGACATTGTGATCATCGGTGTCTGCACGCGCGGGGCGTTTTTGGCTCAGCGGCTGGCGGCCTTGATCGGACAGGTGGACGGCGTCACGCCGCCTGTCGGGCTCCTGGATATTACGCTCTACAGGGACGATCTGAGCTCTATCGCCCAGCAGCCGGTCGTCCACAAAACGGAGATAAATTTCGATATCTCGGACAAAAAAGTGATCCTTGTCGACGACGTCTTGTATACCGGGCGCACCGTGCGCGCGGCCCTGGATGAGATCATCGATTTCGGCCGGCCCCAGTTCATCCAGTTGGCGGTCCTGGTCGACCGGGGGCACAGGGAGCTGCCTATCCGCGCAGACTATGTCGGCAAGAACATTCCGACGTCGCCGAAGGAAACCGTCGAGGTGCGGCTGGAAGAGTCTGAAGGCCGCGACGAGGTGGTGGTCCTGGAGAAAGACGCATGAACATGTCACGGAATCCCTCCTGGGAACGTAAAGATCTTCTGGGCTTGAAAGAGCTTTCAGCCGAAGAGATATCGCTGGTCCTTTCGACCGCAGAATCTTTCAAGGAGGTCATCGGCCGGCCGATCAAAAAGGTGCCGGCCCTGCGCGGCAAGACCATTGTGAACCTTTTTTACGAGCCTTCCACCCGCACACGCATCTCGTTTGAGATCGCCGCCAAAAGGCTTTCGGCGGACGTCATTAACATTGCGACGGAGACGTCGAGCGTGCGCAAAGGCGAGACGCTGATCGATACGGGCCGCAACATCGAGGCCCTGAAAGTCGATATGATCGTTATGCGCCACTCCTATTCGGGGGCGGCCGTCATGCTGGCGCGCCATGTGGGGGCGAGCGTCGTCAATGCCGGCGACGGATGGCATGAGCACCCGACCCAGGCGCTCCTGGATATTTTTACTTTAAAAGAAAAGCTGGGGCGCATGGAGGGGATCCATGTCGCTATCGTCGGGGACATCGCCCATTCGCGCGTGGCCCGTTCCGATATCTGGGGATTGACAAAACTGGGGGCCCGCGTGACTGTCTGCGCGCCGCCCATGCTTATTCCTCCCTGTATCGGGGAGATGGGGGTCTCGGTGACGCAGGATATTCAGGAGGCGCTCGCCGAGGCCGACGCGGTGAACGTCCTGCGCATGCAGTTTGAGCGCGATTCGGGCGACGCCTTCCCGCAGCAGCTGGAATATTTTAAGAATTTCGGCATTACGGAGGAACGGCTCAAGAAGGCCAAAAAGAACATCATCGTGATGCATCCCGGCCCCATCAACAGGGGTATCGAGATGTCGAGCGAAGTGGCTGATGGTGCGAATTCCGTCATTTTAGAGCAGGTCACCAATGGCATTGCGGTGCGCATGGCCGTCCTCTTTCTGGTTTCCCAGGCCGCCGAGAACCGCAAGGCCAGGCGGACGAAGTCCGCAAAAACCGAATCCCAAGTCCTTGCACCCGGTTCGCTGATCGGCGCGCCGGCAAATTCCCTTCTGGGCAAGCCGGTGAACACATAAAAACCATGGACATCCTTATTAAAAACGGCCATCTGATAGATCCGGCGGCGTCCGTCGACGCCGTGGCGGACATTCTGGTCAAAGATGGCGTGATCGCCGGGATCGGCACAGGGATCCAGGAGGGGGCGCAGAAGATCATTGATGCGTCGGGCAAGGTTGTCCTTCCCGGCCTTGTGGATATGCATGTTCATCTGCGCGAACCCGGCCGGGAAGACAAAGAGACGGTGGCGACCGGCACAAAGGCCGCGGTCAAAGGCGGCGTGACGAGTGTCTTGGCGATGCCGAACACGACGCCGGCCATAGACTCGCCGGAGCACCTGCGCATGTTCCAGGATATCGTGCGCAAGACGGCTTCAAGCCATGTGTTCGCGGCGGCTGCTATCACCAAGGGCCGCGCTGGCGCGGAATTGACGGATTTTGCTGCCCTCAAGGCCGAAGGGGCCCTGGCCGTGACTGACGACGGTTCGTCCGTCGACGACGATGCCCTGATGGAAGAGGCTTTTCGCCTGGCTAAAAAGTGCGGGCTTCTGGTGATTTGCCACTGCGAGGACAAGCGTCTGTCCCAGAAGGGTGTCATCAACCTCGGGCTTATGTCCACGGAACTCGGCCTCAGGGGTATTCCGAAAGAAGCGGAGTATCACCGGGTGGAACGCGACCTCAACCTGGCGGCAAAAACAGGCTGCCTGGTTCATATTGCGCACGTCAGCTGCCGGGAGAGCGTCGATCTTATCGCCGCGGCCAAAAAAAGAGGGCAACCGGTCACGGCCGAGACGGCTCCGCACTACCTGATCTTCACGGATGAGGCGCTGGAGACATACGACCCCAACTTTAAAATGAACCCGCCCCTGCGGGCGAAGGCCGATAGGGATGCGCTGCGCCAAGCCGTCAAAGACGGCGTGATCGACACCGTCGCCTCGGACCATGCGCCGCACACGGAAAGCGAAAAGGATATCGAGTTCGACCATGCGGAGTTTGGGGTCACGGGGCTGGAGACGGAATGCGCGAGCCTGGCGTCGGAATTTATCGCATCGGATCAAATGACCTGGATGGAGCTGGCGCGCCTGTTGTCGTCGGCGCCGGCGAAGATCCTCGGTATCGACAAGGGAAAACTTGAGGCGGGCAGGTGCGCCGATATCGTTGTTGTCGACCCCGGCAGGGAATGGGTCGTGACCAAGGCAGGGTTCGCTTCCAAATCCAACAATTCTCCGTTTCTCGGCCGCAGACTCAAAGGGGCCGTGGAATGCACGATCTGCGCGGGCAAGATCGCATATACATCGAAGAAAAATTTCTCATAGAGTCTGTCGCGCGCACGGCGTTTGCCATTTAATTCGCTAGACTCAAAGAACCCAAGGGGCTCAGAAACTTAAAAATGAAGTTTCTCCTGACGCGAGAGCTCGGCCGGTGTGCGCGATGGTTACGGATCCTGGGTTTTGACGCCCGCTATGAGCCGTCGGGTAACAAGGCCTTCTGTATGCTGGAGGCGCTCAGGGAGGAACGGGTCGTCGTCACGCGCAATATGCGTTTCGGCCGGCGGCATGGAGGCAGCGTGGTTTTCCTGCGCTCCAATGATCTGACGGGCCAGATACGGGAGCTTCGGGACCAGCTGGGCCTCGTCGTCGACCGCAGCCGTTTTTTCAGCCGCTGCATTCTCTGCAACGAGCCTTTAGCCGTGATTCAAAAGGCCGCCGTCGAAAAAGAAGTGCCGCCGTATGTCTTTGGGACCGTCGACGCATTCCGGCGTTGCCCTGTCTGCCGCAGGATCTACTGGAAGGGCACGCACTGGGAGAATGTGGAAGAAATATTAAAACAGGTTTGTTGAGTTCATTGAGTTTATTGTGTTTGTAGAGTTATGAAAATTGAGAGATTTGAAGAGATAAAAGCATGGCAAGAAGCGCGCAGTTTAGTAAAAATGCTGTATAGGGACGCCGTGGCAAATAAGGCATTCTGGCGAGATTACAAGTTTAGAGGACATATTACCGAGGCGGCAGTTTCAATAATGTCGAATATTGCGGAGGGGTTCTCCCGGCGGAGCAATAAAGAATTTATACAATTCTTGTTTATTGCAAAAGGCTCGGCTGGCGAAGTTCAGAGCAAGCTTTATGTTGCTCTAGACTTGGATTACATCTCTCGCGAGAAATTTAATACTCTTTATGCAAAAACAGACGAAGTTGCCAGAATGACTTCTGGTTTTATTTCTTATTTGCTCAAGTAACTCAATAAACTCAAGGAACCCAAAGAACTCAAGGAACTCAAATGGAGTTTGTTGCGGATTTTCATGTTCATTCCAAATACAGTCGGGCCACAAGCCGCGATATGGATGTCGAACATATCGCCCAGTGGGCCAAGCTGAAAGGGATATCCCTTATGGGGACGGGCGACTTCACGCACCATTTGTGGCTCGAGGAGCTCAGGACGAAGCTGGAGCCGACGGGCAAGGGGCTCTCGGTTTACCAGGGCGTTCATTTCGTCCTGTCCGCCGAGGTTTCGAGCATCTATTCGAAAGGCGGCCGGACGTACCGCATCCACAATGTGATCCTGGCGCCTTCTTTTAAAAGCGTGGAAGCGATCAACAGGGTGCTTTCAGGTATCGGCAACCTGTCGAGCGACGGCAGGCCCATCCTGGGCCTGGATGCCGAGGAGCTGGCGCGGATCGTGTTCGACACTGACGAGAATTGTATCCTCATCCCCGGCCATATCTGGACGCCGTGGTTCAGCCTTTTCGGCTCTATGTCCGGGTTCAACAGGATCGAGGACTGCTTCGGCAAGCAGACGCCGAAGATCTTCGCCCTGGAGACGGGGCTGAGCTCGGATCCGGCCATGAACTGGCGCTTGAGCGCCTTGGACAGGTTCAGCCTGGTGTCTAACTCCGACTCGCATTCTCCGCAGAAGATCGGCCGTGAAGCCAATGTCTTCGATTGTGAAATGGATTACCAGGAGATCCGCCAGGCCCTGCGCACGAAAGACAAAAAGAAGTTTCTCTACACCGTCGAATTTTTCCCTGAAGAGGGAAAATACCATTATGACGGCCACAGGCTTTGCGGGATCCGGTTTTCTCCCGAGGAGTCGCACAAAAGCGCTAACAGGTGCCCTAAGTGCGGCAAGCCGCTGACGATCGGCGTCATGAACAGGGTGGTACAGCTGGCGGACCGCAAGGATGGTTTCGTCCCGGACAACGCGATCCCTTTCAAGAGCCTTGTTCCCCTGGATGAGATCATTGCAGACGCCAAGCAAGTCGGTAAGGGGTCCATGGCCGTTGAAAAGGAATATCGCGGCATGATCCAGCGGTTCGGCACGGAATTCAACATCCTGACAAAGGTGCCCCAGGAGGAGCTTGACCGCGGAGCGCACCCCCGGATCGCCGAGGGCATCGCTCGCGTGCGAGCAGGACGCGTCAAGGTGGAGCCCGGTTACGACGGAGAATATGGCAAGGTTTCCGTCTTTGGGGACGAGGGCCCGGCCAGGAAGTCCGAGGAACAAACGACCATGTTTTGAAGAGTTTTTTGAGTCTGTTGCGTTCATAGAGTTTGTTGAGTTTTTTGGACAAGTTGATAGCTGCCATGCGGCAGATAGAGGGATAAAATTTTATGCGCCTGTAGCGCTTGCCTGCCTTTGGCCAGAGCCAAAGGCAGGCAAGGATAGCGCACTAGCCTTTGGAGTCCTCGGGAAACAATCAGGCGATGTTTCGAGGGCTGAGAAGATTAGAACGAGATTTAGTTTTGTGTTGTGGAAGAGCGCATCGTATGTTGAAATGATTTTTATGCCCCCGTCGCCCAATGGATAGGGCACCAGCCTCCGGAGTCCCTTGCCGGATACGTCGGGACAAAGCTCCGAGACTCCGGCTCGGGATTCCGCAGCAGCAGGAGGCGAGGGGCGGAGCTGGCCGAGAGATAAGGGATGTGGATGTGTCGAAAATTTATGCGCCTGTAGCGCAACGGATAGCGCACTAGCCTCCGGAGCTAGTGGTGACAGTTCGATTCTGTCCAGGCGCATAAATTAAAATTTGATAGGGAGGGGGCGTTCTTGCAGCCATGAGAAACCTGCGGATTCAATTCAATATCATCGGCGTTTTCCTGGCGGCGGTCGTTGTTCTGGGCGTAACGATCGCGGCTTGGTCGGAAGTCGTTGTTTTGAAAAACGGCACGGTGATGCGCGGCAAGATCGTCGAGAAGACGCCGGAATATATCGTGTTGCGTTCCGGCGAGGCAGAGACGGCCACGCGCGCGACGATCTTCCTTGAGGACATCAACCGCATCACGTCCGAAGAGGAGTTCGAGCAGGAGACGGGCTATGTGCCCTTGTCCATTTTTGAATCCAAAAGGACTGTCGTGCCCGTGGTCGAGAGGGAGCCTGTTTTTCCTTCCGTCTCCGGCGGGGCGAGCAAAGAACACATCATGGCCATGGTCGCCTCGGAGAAAGAACAAGGCATCACACCTGAAGCCGGCAACGAAGAATGGAGCAGCAGTGAACCGGAGGCCGCCGGCCAGGGGGTTTTCTTGAAAAAATTTATGGAACGCAAGCCACATTCTTTGAAGCCGGCCGAAGAAGGGGCCCTTGCTGAAGAGGGTTCAGCCCAGAGAAAGGGCGCAGGCCGGATATCAGGATTTGTGACGTTGCCGCCCCTGGAGGGGATCTCCGGGGACCTTTATGTCTATCTTCTGGAAAATACCGGCAGCGGAAACTATATCTCGGCGTCCAAGATGCTCTTCGATAAGATCGACGCCGCGGAGATCAAGGGCCGCAGGGTCGCTTACAGCATTGAAGGGGTCCCGGCCGGGACGTATAAGGTCTTTGCCCAATGGGATGTGGCGCGGCCGTCCGTCAAGAT
The DNA here is from genome assembly GCA_002421805.1 of Candidatus Omnitrophica bacterium UBA6210. Classification (GTDB taxonomy): domain Bacteria; phylum Omnitrophota; class Gorgyraeia; order Velamenicoccales; family Velamenicoccaceae; genus Velamenicoccus. The sequence continues at coordinate 217,137 of DISM01000001.1, read as the reverse complement.
CACGACGGTCGGCGAGAAGGTCAGCCTCGCCTATCTCGGCGCCCAAGGGGATTATTCGGGCATGACCAAGAACGAGTTGACGATGGGTATCAACGAGCTTAGGGACGGCGTTAATTTTCCATGCACGACCTTCATTGAGACGGACAAGCTGACGTTCGACTGGGGGGAGAAGCCGCTTTTCCGCATCATGGACATCTATTACCAGCGGAGCTATCCTGATGAAAACAAGTTTTACCTGGTTGTCCGCAACCCGACCCCCAGGCAGATCGAGATCCTGCCGTTAGACATCTATATCAACGACAGGAAGGTCTTCTCATTCCCGTGGGAATTCAAGGATATCCCGCCCAACGGCGAGAAGGAATTCGATATCTCCCAGGCCTATAAAGGCTATGTCCGTATCACCGGAGGTGACACGGAGAACAGGTTGAAGTTCACCGTTTATTTCGCCAACTCCAAGGAAAAAGAATTCGAGAAACTTATCTATGTCTTTAAGTAAAAACGGGAAAAAGAGAGTGATAGTGGCTGTTGTTGGCGGACATACGTGTGATGCCAAAGTGGAGCAAATTTCCATAAAATTAGGCGAATTATTGGCAAAAGTGGGTGTAATTCTTGTTACTGGAGGATTAAAAGGTGTAATGGAGGCGGTTTCAAGAGGAGCTAAGAATAGGGGAGGCCTGACTGTTGGCATCCTGCCTTCAGAAGACAAGAACGCCGCAAATCCTTACGTTGACATTCCGATCCCGACCGGATTAGGGTATACCCGCAATACGATCGTGGCTGGGTGTGCGGATGCCGTTATTGCATTGCCGGGAGAATATGGGACATTATCGGAGATCGCCTTTGCCTTGAATATGAAAAAGCCCGTGATCGGCCTTGGTTCCTGGACTATCCCTGGCGTCCTGGAGGTCAAGACAGCTGAGGAGGCCGTGGCAAAGGTCCTTGAATTGACGGACGGTTCAAAAGCGAAGGAAAGATCATCCAATAGGAAAACATCATGAAAAAAGCAATTCTACTGCTTGAAGACGGTTTTGTGCTGGAGGCCAGAAGCTTCGGCGCGGAAGGCGAGGCCCTGGGCGAGGTGGTTTTCAATACGTCCATGACGGGTTACCAGGAGATCCTGACAGACCCGTCCTACAAAGGTCAGATCGTGACCATGACGTATCCCTTGATCGGCAATTATGGGGTGAACATCGAGGACGTTGAATCAGCCAAACCGTGGGCCGACGGGTTCATCATCAAAGAGAAGTCGAAGATTTTTTCCAACTGGCGCGCCTCCATGTCCCTTGAGGAGTATCTGATCAAACATAATATCGTTGCGGCGGAAGGCCTGGATACGCGGGCGCTGACGCGGCGGATCCGCAGTGCGGGCGCCATGAGGGGGATCCTGTCCACGCGCGATTTCGACATCAATTCCCTCAAGGCCAAGGTCATGGCATCGCCGGTGATGGTCGGCCGCGATCTTATCAGGGATGTGACGTGCCGGCAGGCATACGACTGGCCGGTTTCGGCGGGCAAGAAAGAGTTCTTTGTCGTGGCCTTCGATTACGGCATCAAATACAACAGCCCCCGCCTTCTCGACCGGGCAGGCTGCAGGGTCAGGATCGTCCCGGCCACGACAAAGGCGGAGGAGGTCCTGGCGCTTAAACCCGACGGGGTTTTTCTCTCCAACGGGCCGGGCGACCCGGCGGTCCTGGATTATACGATCCGGGAGATCAAAAAACTTATCGGCGCGGCGCCGATCTTTGGTATCTGCCTCGGCCATCAGCTTTTGGGCTTGGCCTTGGGCGGCAAGACCTACAAGCTCAAATTCGGCCACCACGGCGGCAATCATCCCGTGATGGACTTAGAGACGCGCAAGGTCGAGATCACGTCGCAGAACCACGGTTTTTGCGTGGATATGGAGTCGATCAAGGACAAGAACGTGGTCTTGACGCACGTCAATCTTTATGACAAAACGACGGAAGGGCTGCGTCACAAGCATCTGCCTTTGTTTTGCGTGCAGTACCATCCGGAAGCCGGCCCGGGCCCGCATGACGCGGGCTATTTATTCGGCCGCTTCACGGAGATGATGAGGAAGTTCAAGAAGCAAAGAAGGAAATAGCCGACAGCATTGAGGAACCCATGCCAAAACGAAACGATTTGAAAAAGATCATGATCATCGGGTCCGGGCCCATCATCATTTCCCAGGCCTGTGAATTCGATTATTCCGGGACCCAGGCCTGCAAGGCCCTGCGGGAAGAAGGCTACAAGGTCATCCTCGTCAATTCCAATCCGGCGACGATCATGACAGACCCCCAATTTGCGGATGCGACCTATATCGAGCCCGTGACGCCAGAAGTCGTCGAAAAGATCATCGCCAAGGAGAGGCCGGATGCGCTCCTGCCGACCCTGGGAGGCCAGACGGGCCTCAATGTGGCGGTCGAGGTGGCCAAGAGGGGCGTTTTAAAAAAATATAAAGTCCAGATGATCGGCGCGGACCGCAAGACGATCGAGAAGGCCGAAGACAGGGACCTGTTCAAAAAAGCCATGCAGAAGATCGGCCTGGATTTGCCGCGCAGCATCAATATCAAGTCCATGCAGGAAGCGAAAAAGGCCGTCGAGGTTCTCGGCATGCCGATCGTGATCCGGCCGAGTTTTACCCTGGGCGGGACCGGCGGCGGCATCGCCTTCAACATGAAGGAATTCGAGGAATTCGTGGCCCGCGGCCTGGAATACAGCATGATCCACGAGGTCCTTCTGGAAGAGTCGGTCCTCGGATGGAAAGAGTTCGAGCTGGAGGTCATGCGCGACCGCAAGGACAATGTCGTCATTATCTGCTCCATCGAGAATTTCGATCCGATGGGTATCCATACGGGGGATTCGATCACGGTCGCCCCTGCGCAGACCCTGACGGATGCCGAATACCAGATCATGCGCGACGCGGCCATCCGTGCCATCCGAGAGATCGGCGTGGACACCGGCGGCTGCAATGTTCAGTTCGCCATCAATCCCAAGAACGGCCGTATGGTCATGATCGAGATCAATCCGCGTGTGTCACGTTCTTCGGCCCTGGCGTCCAAGGCGACGGGGTTCCCGATCGCCAAGATCGCCGCCAAGCTCGCCGTCGGCTATACGCTCGACGAGATCCCCAACGACATCACCAAAGAGACCCCCGCGTCTTTTGAGCCGGCGATCGATTACTGCGTCGTTAAGGTCCCCCGGTTCACCTTTGAAAAGTTCCCGGGCGCCGACCCTACCCTCGGCACCTCGATGAAGTCTGTCGGAGAGGCGATGGCCATCGGCCGCACCTTCAAGGAAGCCCTGCAGAAAGGCCTGCGTTCCCTGGAGATCAAGCGCAACGGCTTGGACAGCGTGATCGGGGCGATGGAATTCGACTCCCCCCAGCACCGCAGGGAATTCGTGACCAAAAAGCTCCGCCAGCCCAATGACGCGCGCATTTTTTACATCGGCGATGCCCTGCGGATCGGCATGACCGTCGGGGAGATCGGCGAGCTGACGGGCATCGATCCGTGGTTCCTGGAAAATATCAAAGAGATCGTCGATTTTGAGACGGGCCTCCGGGATGTGGCCGGCGCCAAGGGTGATCTTAAGAACCGCCTGACACCCGCGCTTCTGGAACAATCCAAGAAGATGGGTTTTTCCGACCGGCAGATGAGCTTGTTTTTCGGCGCGCATGAGGACGAGATCAAGGAGCTCAGGAGGCACTATGGGCTCAAGACGACCTATAAGCTCGTCGACACATGCGCGGCGGAATTCGAGGCCTACACCCCGTATTATTATTCGACGTATGAGTCAGAGGACGAGTCCAGGCCCGATACGAAAAAAAAGGTCATGATCCTGGGCGGCGGCCCCAACAGGATCGGCCAAGGGATCGAATTTGATTATTGCTGCGTCCATGCATCTTTCGCCCTGAAGGAAGCGGGTTTTGAGACGATCATGGTCAATTGTAATCCCGAGACAGTCTCGACCGACTACGACACATCCGACAAGCTCTATTTCGAGCCGATGACCAAAGAAGACGTCTTGAACATCGTCGATAAGGAAAAGCCGTGGGGGGTGATCGTGCAGTTGGGCGGCCAGACACCGCTGAACCTGACCTTGGCCCTGAAAAAGGCCGGCGTCAACATCATCGGCACGAGCCCGGAATCCATCGATATCGCCGAAGACCGCGAGAAGTTCAAGTTGATGCTCGATAAGCTCAAATTGCGCCAGCCGCCGAACGGGACGGCAAGGAATTTCGAGGAGGCCAAGAATGCCGCCGGACGCATCGGTTATCCAGTCCTCGTGCGGCCTTCGTATGTGTTGGGCGGCCGGGCCATGGAGATCGTCTACGACGAGGACACCCTGGAGCGTTTTATCCTGGAGGCGAGCCGCGTATCTGGCGAGCACCCCATCCTCATCGATAAATTCCTGGAAGACGCGGTGGAGGTGGACGTGGACATGATCGCCGACGGCGAGACGTTCGTCATCGGCGGCGTCATGGAACATATCGAGGAGGCCGGCATCCATTCCGGGGACTCGGCGATGGTGCTGCCGCCTTACAGCTTGAGCGAAGAGATGATCAACAAGATCCGCCAGGCGACCGTCGCCATGGCCAAAGAGCTCAAGGTCGTGGGCCTGATGAACGTCCAGTATGCCATCCGCGACAACAAGCTTTACGTGCTGGAAGTCAATCCGCGCGCGTCCCGCACCATTCCTTTTGTCTCCAAGGCCATCGGCGTGCCGCTGGCCAAGCTCGCGGCCAGGGTCATGGCCGGGGCGAGATTAAAGGAGCTGGGGTTCACACAGGAGCGCATTCCTGAATACTCCTCGGTCAAAGAGTCCGTTTTTCCTTTTAACCGCTTCCCGGGCGTGGACATCATGCTTGGGCCGGAGATGAAGTCTACGGGCGAGGTCATGGGGATCGATGACGATCTTGGACGCGCCTATATGAAGAGCCAGCTGGCCGCCGGCCAGAACCTGCCGCTTTCGGGGACGGTTTTTATCAGCGTGCGCGATAAAGAAAAGCGCGGGATTGTTTTTCTCGTCAAGCGCCTCATCGATCTGGGATTCAACATTATTGCGACGAAGGGGACCGCCAACGTGTTGAAGAAGAACGGCATCAAAGCCGACGTCGTCAACAAGGTGTATGAAGACAGGCCCAATATCCTCGACTATATCAAGGACGGCAAAATCCATCTCATCATCAACACGCCGTCCGGCCGTATCCCGCGCGAAGACGAGGTCAAGATCCGGTCCAACGCCATCATGCACGGTTTGCCGTGTATCACGACGGTCTCGGCAGCGCAGGCGTCCGTCAACGCGATCGAAGTTTTGCTGAAAAAAGATTTAGACGTGACGCCCCTGCAGGCGTATCATAAAAGATAATGCAAAAACCAGGAGGCTCGGTGTGCGAAGCCATCGGATGAAGGTTGCATGGCCGGCGATCGCGGCGGCTGGGTGTCTTTTTTTTGCCTTCCTGGCCCAGGCAGCCGATAAGATCACTCTCAAGAATGGAAAAGTCTATGAAGGCCGGATCCTCGGTAAGTCCGACCGCCGCTATCTTTTTGCCCTCGATACCGGCGGGACGACGATGCAGATCAGTTTTTTCCTGGAAGATGTCGATAAGGTCGAACTGGACAAGCAATCGGTCGACCGTCAGATCCCTTACCTGAAAGAAGTGGAAAGCCTCAAGGTGCTCGGCGGCGAGGGGAATGAGACCGGTTACGAGATGTCGATATATAAGAAGGGACAGCTGGAGGGCGACCAGCAGTTCTTCACCATGGCCGAGATCAGGGGGATCATGAGCAAGGAAGAATTCGGATATTACGAGAAGTTCCTCGATATCACGACGCGGTATGCGGACCGTCTTGTCGGTATTGACAATCTGTACCAGAATCTGCCCACGGCCACACGCGAAGATTTTGCCGGCGCGCGCCAATCGCTGGACCTTGTGTATTCCGAATTGAACGCATTGACGGTGCCGCCTTTGTTCAAGCAGGGGCATGAAGCCTATCTGGCATTCCTCAAGGAGACCTATATGGTCTTTGGCGCCCTGGATCGCGGTTTGCTGGATGAGGCCTCATCTCACATGAGAGCGGCAGAACAGGCCAAGCGGCAGTCGCTCTTGTCATTCCGGCAGGCGATCATGCAGAGAAAAGGCGAGGCCTTCTCACAGAAACCCGAGCAGGAAGCGGCTCCGCAGACAGCGGTCCAGGAGAAGTCTTAAGACCATGAAGGTTCAGATCACAAGCAATGTTTTCCTGAGAGACAAATACCTGCTTATGGAATTTTGCGTTCCGGCAGGGTTTGCGAAGCCTGAGCCCGGCCAGTTCCTGCATGTCCGTATCGAAGATTCTTTCGATCCGCTCCTGCGCAGGCCTTTGAGCATCCACGACGTCGCCTGGCAGGCCCGTTCCAGAAGCGGACAGAAGAGACACATCTTGAAGATCCTCTATGAGGTCGTCGGAAAAGGGACGGCGCTCTTGGCCGAAAAGCGCCCATTGGCGCAGATCGATGTTCTGGGGCCGCTGGGCCGCGGTTTTGATCTTAAAAAGATCAACCGGAGCCGCTGCGTCTATATCGTGGCCGGAGGCATGGGCGTGGCGCCTTTATTCTTCTTGGCAAAAACAATCCGCGAAGGACAGAAGGGGAAGGGGCCAAAGATCGTCGTGCTCATCGGCGGCAGGAACAAAGACCATATCATCAGGGAAAAAGAATTCAAGGATCTGGGGTGCGAGGTCCACGTGGCGACGGAAGACGGGTCCAAAGGAGTCAAGGGCCGCGTGACAGAGCTTTTGAAGACCCTTTTGCCGGCACCGGGCGCTGCCGGGTCCCCGGACGATCCGCAGGGGCCGCCCGTCATCTGCGCCTGCGGCCCTAAGGCCATGCTTTCTGTTGTCGCCGGGTTTGCACAGCAAAAGGGCCTTGCGGCCCAGGTGTCTCTCGAGGAGTTTATGGGATGCGGCCTGGGCGCATGTCTGGGATGCGTCATCCGCACGGTGTCGGGTTACCGCCGCATCTGTCAGGACGGCCCGGTGTTCGATGCATCGGAAGTTATCTGGACGGAGTAAGGTCTTTTAGGGGGGCGGGAGATGAATGCGCTATTTTTGGTTCTCGGCCTTGTGACAGGGTTGTTCGGCGGCCTTCTGGGGATCGGCGGGGCGACGGTCGTCGTGCCGGCCTTGGTCTTTTTGTTCGGGTTTAACCAGCATCAGGCCCAGGGGACGATCCTGGCGGCCATGATCCCGCCGATCGGTTTGTTGGCGGCGATCCGTTATTACCAGGCAGGGCACGTCAACATTGCCGCCGCGGCCCTGATCGCCGTCGGTTTTTTCATCGGCGGTTATTTCGGCGCGCGTCTCGTGGAATACATCCCTGACCTCATGCTCAAGCGTATTTTCGGCATCTTTTTACTTCTTATATCGCTGAGGATGATCTTCGTTAAGTGAGAAGGGTATGAAGCCAAAACTCGAAGTTTATATCGGTTCCCTTAAGCTCAAAAACCCCGTCATGGTGGCGTCGGGGACGTTCGGCTATGGCCGGGAGTATGCGGATTACGTGGAGCCCTCCAGGCTGGGCGCGATCGTGACAAAGACCATCACCAAGAACCGCCGGGAAGGGAACCGCCCGCCGCGCATCTGCGAGACGACCGGAGGGATGCTCAATGCCATCGGCCTGCAGAACGACGGGCTTGAGGATTTTATTCAGGAGAAGCTGCCTGCGTGCCGGGACCTGGGGACAAAACTGATCGTGAGCGTCGGCGGCGAGACAAGCAGTGAATACGGGGAGGTCATCGAGGCGCTCAACACCCATCCGGAGGTCGCGGCCTATGAGCTCAATATCTCCTGTCCGAACATCGAATACAAAGACAAGATCATTTCCCAGGATGAAGAGTTGACCCATAAGGTCGTCCGGGATGTGCGTCAGAAGACGGACCGGCCCCTGATCGTCAAATTGTCGCCGAATGTCAGCGATATCACGAGGATCGCGCGCGCCGTCCAGGACGCCGGGGCCGACGCCGTCAGCCTCGTCAATACCTTTTTGGGCATGGCCGTCGACGTGGAGACGCGCAGGCCCGTGTTGGGCAATATCACCGGGGGCCTGAGCGGCCCGGCGATCAAACCCATGGCCCTGCGCATGGTCTGGCAGGTCTATAACAGAATCAGTTTGCCTATCGTGGGCATGGGTGGTATTATGAATGCCCGTGACGCGATCGAGTTCCTGATCGCGGGCGCCACTGCCGTCGCCATTGGAACCGCCAATTTTGTCGACCCCCGCACGTCCTCCGATGTCGTAGAGGGAATCGCAACTTACCTGTCGCAACACCACTACAAAGACGTAAAAGAGCTTATCGGGAGTTTGAATGTCAGCTAAATTGATCGTCGCGCTGGACGTGCCTTCGGTGAAAGAGGCCAGACAGATGGTCCGGCGTTTATATCCTGTCGTAAAGATTTTTAAGATCGGCAGCCAGTTGTTTACGCTCGGCGGACCCGCAGTCATCCGGGCCGTCCGTTCCCTGGGTGCGCAGGTTTTTCTGGATTTGAAATTTCACGATATTCCAAATACTGTGGCCAATGCTGTCAGGGCCGCATCGGAGCTCGATGTTTTCATGCTTACCGTCCATGCGCAGGGGGGACAGGAGATGATGCAGGCTGCGTCTTGCGCCTGCCGGGATTTGGGCCGCAAATGTCCCCTGATTGTCGGAGTGACTGTGTTGACCAGCCAAGCTATGGAGAATACGGATGCTGAAGTCCTGCGTCGCGCCCAGTCGGCCAGGGAAAGCGGGCTGGACGGAGTTGTGGCCTCGGCGCGTGAATGTGCGATGTTAAAAGAAAAGCTGGGGAAAGGTTTTCTCGTCGTGACGCCGGGGATCCGGCCGTGCGGCATCAACGCAGGCGACCAGAAGCGTGTGGCGACGGTCGAAGAGGCGGTGCGGGCCGGGAGCGATTATCTTGTCGTCGGCAGGCCGGTTGTCGAGGCCAAAGACCCATTGGCTGCCGCGCGCAAGATGATTTCAGAGATTCATCAAACCAATATGAAGAGGTGAGTGATATGGCCCAAGAGTTAAAAGCTTTGATCGATAAGATCCAGAAAGAGGGCGTGGAGTCTGCCCAGAAAGCCGCCCAGGAGATAGAGGCGCGCGCCAAAAAACAAGCGGAGGAGATCGTTGCGCGGGCCGGAAACGACGCCAAGAAATTGCTGGACGACGCCCGCGAGAAGATCCGGCAGGAGAAAGATTCATCAGAGGCCGCTCTCAAACAGGCCGGCCGCGATCTTGTCCTGTCGTTGAAAAAACAGATCCTTGAGACGCTCGACAAGATTGTCGCTCTTGATGTGCGCCAGGCGCTCGGGCCCCAGGACTTGGCCGCTTTGGTTAAGTTGGCCGTCGGCCAGTACGGCGCCCAGGGCTCGGGAACGGTTGTGGTGTCCCTGCAGGAAGGCGACCGCCAGAAATTCCAGCAGGGTTTTCTTTCCCGGCTGAAGGACGAATTGAAGCGGGACATCGTCCTGAAGGCCACCGATGAGATCGCTGGCGGGTTTACCATCAGTTTTGACGCAGGCAAATCGCATTTTGATTTCAGCGACAAGGCCCTGGCCGCCTACCTTTCCGGCCTGGTGCGTCCGAAGCTGGCAGAGTTGTTAAAATAGATAAGTAAACGAGTGCATGAGTTAACGGGTTTACGAGTTTTTGACTCGTTTACTCGTCGACTCGATAACCGTTTTTATTATGGCCGGCCATTACACATACGTTATTTCCGCATTGCCGATGTTGCATTTTGGGCACAAGCTTCCATTGAGCTATGCCCGCTTCCTTGAAAGCTGCCGCGGCCTGATCGATGAAGAAGAGGTTTCCGTCCTGGCGGCCCTTGAAGGAAGGGATTGGGGCGCGGCCCTTGCGGCAGATATCCCTCTTTTGAAGGCCTGGAGGCTTTTTGAGGTCGCCCTGCGCAATGAGTTGGTGAAGTTGCGTTCGGCCCGCAAGCAGTCAGATGCTGTCAGATTCCTGCGGCACGACGGCTGGTGGGATTCCTGGGTGGTGCAGGCAGCGCTCAATGCCGTCAGGAACCCGGCCCCGTTGGAGGCCGAAAAGATCCTGGACGAGGAGCGCTGGAAAAAGCTGGATGAATTATGCCTGGGGCATTATTTTGATCTCGATGTCCTTGTGGTTTACGGCCTGAAACTTTTGATCCTGGAACGCTGGGAGCGCATCGGTTCTGCGGACAAGGCAAAGATCCTCGAAGAGACGCTGGCCGTGAAATGAGTGGAATGACTGAAGGAATGTTCGATGATTGAAATTTGATCATTGGTCATTGTTTGGTTATTGTTCTTGGTTATTTGATTCGTTTTTTACTTATGAGAGGTCATTATGTCATCTGAAAGAAAAGGCCGCGTGGCGGCGATCAACGGGAACATGGTAGCGATCACCTTTGATGATTATGTCATCCAGAATGAAGTGGCGTATGTCGCCTGCGGCACCGACCGCCTGAAGGCTGAAGTGATCCGTGTGCGCGGAAACAAGGCCGAGGCCCAGGTGTATGAGAGTACGACGGGGGTCAGGGTCGGCGACGTTGTGACATTCACGGACGAGTTGTTGTCCGTCGAGCTTGGGCCCGGCCTTCTGGGCCAGATCTTCGACGGCCTGCAGAATCCCCTGCCCGACCTGGCCAAGGAGTGCGGCTTTTTCCTCAAGCGGGGCGTTTACAAGGACCCTCTGCCGGATGCAAACCAGTGGGATTTTACGCCTTTGGTGAAAGTCGGACAGAAGGTGAGGGCGGGAGAGAAGCTCGGCACCGTCCCGGAAAAGATATTTCAACACGCCATCATGGCGCCTTTTGACCTGCGGGGAGAATGGGAAGTTTCCGAGATCGTGCCGGCGGGGCGCTACACATTGAAAGACGTCGTGGCACGCCTCAAGGACGTCAACGGAAAGGTCACCGAATGCCGGATGGTCCAGGTCTGGCCGGTCAAGGTCGCGATCAAGGCCTATGCCGAGAAATTCATGCCGACGGAGCCCCTCGTGACCAAGATGCGCCTGATCGATTCCCTGTTTCCCGTGGCGCGCGGGGGGACCTACTGCATCCCGGGGCCCTTTGGCGCAGGAAAGACTGTTTTACAGCAGTTGACCAGTCGCCACGCGGACGTGGACATTGTTATCATTGCCGCCTGCGGCGAACGCGCCGGCGAGGTCGTCGAGACATTGAAGACATTTCCGGAATTAAAAGATCCGAAAACGGGCAAGCCTTTAAGCGACAGGACCGTCATTATCTGTAATACCAGCTCCATGCCTGTTGCTGCCAGGGAATCAAGCGTCTATACGGCCGTGACGATCGCCGAATACTACCGCCAGATGGGGTTGAACATCCTGCTTCTGGCGGATTCGACCTCGCGGTGGGCGCAGGCCATGCGCGAGATGTCGGGCCGCCTGGAAGAGATCCCCGGCGAGGAGGCTTTCCCGGCGTACCTCGAATCGCGTATCGCTTCTTTTTACGAGCGCGCCGGCGTCGTCAGGCTTTATGACGGCGCGAAGGGTTCGGTTACGATCGGCGGTACCGTCAGCCCGGCCGGAGGGAACTTCGAGGAACCGGTGACACAGGCGACGCTGAAGGTCGTCGGCGCATTTCACGGGTTGTCGCGCGAACGTTCAGACGCACGCAGGTATCCGGCCATTGACCCTTTGATCAGCTGGAGCAAATATCCCAGCATCATCGATGCACAGGAGATCGCCGCGGGCCACGCGATCCTGCGCAAGAGCCATGACGTGGGCCAGATGATGAAAGTCATCGGCGAAGAAGGCACGTCGCTCAAGGATTACGTGGATTACCTGAAGGGCGAATTTTTCGATTTCGTTTACCTGCAGCAGAACGCCTTTGATCCCGTCGATGAGGCGACAGGCGCCGACAGGCAGAAGACCATTTACGGTTTCATCGTCCAAAACGTCCTGCAGGCGGACTTTGCGTTTGCGGACAAGGAAACCGCCCTGCACTTTTTCCATCAGCTGCGCCAGCTTTTCCGGGGATGGAACTCTGCCGCGCAAAACACCGGCGAATACAAAACAATACAGGAAGAGATACGGGCTTTGATCGATACCCAGCTTAAATCCAAAAAGGACGGCGAACGTGCATAAAGTCTATACGCATATCATCCAGATCGCAGGCGATGTCATTACCGTCGAGGCCGACGGTGTCGGATATATGGAGATCGCGCAGGTCATGACCAAGGCCGGCGTCTCTCTGGCGCAGGTCATCCGCATCGACGGCAAACGCGTCTCTTTGCAGGTGTTTGCCGGCAGCCGGGGGATCTCGACGGGCGATCAGGTCAGATTTTTGGGCCACCCCATGCGCGTGGCCTCGGGCGAAAACCTTATAGGCCGTATCTTTAACGGCTCGGGCGAGCCCATGGACCGCGGCCCACAGTTGGGCGAAAACCTTGTGGATATCGGAGGCCCGTCGGTCAACCCGGTCAAGCGCATCATCCCGCGCCGGATGATCCGCACCAATATCCCCATGATCGACGTCTTCAACTCGCTGGTCGAGTCGCAGAAGCTGCCGGTCTTTTCGATCGCCGGCGAGCCCTATAACGCGTTGTTGGCCCGCATCGCCATCCAGGCGCAGGTCGACATCATTATTCTGGGCGGCATGGGCCTGAAATATGACGACTATCTCTTTTTCCGCGACACCTTAGAAGAGAATGGCGCGTTGTCGCGGGCGATCTTCTTCATCCATACGGCCGCGGACCCGACGGTGGAATGTCTTCTCGTTCCCGACCTGAGCCTGGCTGTTGCCGAGCAGTTCGCGTTGGCCGGCAAAAGGGTCCTGGTCCTGTTGACTGATATGACGAATTTCTGCGACGCCTTGAAAGAGGTTTCCATCACGATGGAACAGGTGCCGTCCAACCGCGGCTATCCGGGCGATCTCTACAGCCAGCTCGCCAGCCGTTACGAGAAGGCCGTTGATTTTGATACGGCGGGTTCCATCACGATATTGGCCGCAACAACCATGCCCGGTGACGATGTGACGCATCCGGTCCCGGACAATACCGGCTATATCACCGAAGGGCAGTTTTACTTGAAGAACAAGGTGATCGAACCCTTCGGTTCGCTCTCCCGCTTGAAGCAGCAGGTCAACGGCGCCACGCGCGACGACCACCGCACGATCATGGACACCATGATCCAGTTGTTCGCGAGCTACAGAGAGACCCTGGAAAAACAGGCCATGGGTTTCCAGATGTCGAATTGGGACAAAAAACTCCTGCATTACGGCGGCCTCTTTGAGAGCCAGATGATGTCGCTGGAAGTCAATATTTCGCTTGAGAAAGCGCTGGACCGGGGATGGGAGATCCTGGCCGAATGTTTTTCGCCGGAAGAGACCGGCATCAAGAAGGCCCTGATCGAGAAATACTGGCCTTCTAAAAAGTAGATAGTCGTCAGTACTTTTATGAAAATCAAGCTGACCAAAGGGGAATTGAAACGCCAGCGGGATGCGCTTAAGAGTTACGAGCGTTACCTGCCGACCCTCCAGTTGAAAAAACAACAACTCCAACTGGAGATCCTTCATTTGAACGCGGCCCTGGAGGACCGGCGGGCCAAGGAAAGATCAAAGGTCGCGCAGCGCCAGGTCTGGGCAGGCCTGTTGACGGACAAGGGCGTGTCGTTCGGGCCGTGGCTGAAGCCCAAAGAGGCCGTGCGCGGGGTGCGCAACGTCGCCGGCGTCGATCTGCCTGTTTTTGAACGTCTCCTTTTTGACCCTGCCGAGTATGACCTGTTCCTGACGCCTTTGTGGGTGGACCAGGCCGTGGATGCCTTGCGGGAGATCGTGTCATTGCGCAAAGAGATCGACGTCCTCGATGAAGCGCAGGTCATCCTGCGTCAGGAATTGCGGATCACGACGCAGCGCGTCAATCTTTTTGAGAAGGTCAAGATCCCCGAGGCCGAAGAGGCGATCCGCCTGATCAAGATCTATATCGGCGACCAGATGACGAATGCGGTCGGCCGTTCCAAGATCGCCAAGCGCAAGATCGAGCGTGTCATGGAAGGAGCCGCGGTATGATAGTGCCTATGAAAAAAGTCGGCATTATCGTCGAGTCCAAGGACGCGCAGCGGCTGGTGGAGCGCCTGCGTTCCCTCGGCGTGGTCCATGTGGAGCACGAAAAGACGCCTGCGGGCAAGGATATCGATTCCTGCCAGCGCGACATGGATCTTTTGGACGAAGCCCTGGCTGTTCTGCAGGAAGATATTTTTATCGACGAGACGAAAGCTTCTGTTTCTCCGAAGAAAGAGAAAGATTGGAAGCAGGATGTGCTTCATGTCGTTGATCTGGGGAAACGCTATCAGCACCTCAAGGAATTTTCCAGGAACCTGGCGGTAAATATCGGCGAATGGCAGCCGTGGGGCGATTTCGACCCTCAAACGTTGAAGATACTGCGCGATAAGGGCATTCATGTGCGGCTGTATCAGGTGCCGGCCGCCGATCTGAAGAAATTCCCTGAAGACATCGTTGTGGAAGTCCTGCGGACACACCAGGGCAGCGCGCTTTGCGCTGTTGTTTCGCGCGAGCCCGTGGTTGTTCCGTTTAAGGAGGTTCTCCCGCCGAAAATGGGCCTGGCGGCCATGAAAAAGCGCCAAGAGGAAGACAGGCGCGTCATGGAAGATCTGGTGCGGGAGGGCCGGGCTGTCCAGTGCCACAGGGAGTGTTTTCTGCGCCAGAAAAAACTCTTGGAAAGGAATATGGAGTTTTCCCGGGCCGTCGCCGGCATGGGGCAAGAAGGAGGATTGACTTATCTTACCGGCTACGCCCCGTTCGATCAGATAGAGATGTTGTCCGGGGCCGCCAAAAAAGAAGGATGGGGCTTGTTCGTTGAGGACCCGTCTGCGGAAGACCGCGTGCCGACCTTGTTGCGCAATCCGCGCTGGATATCCCTTATTCAACCGGTCCTTAAGCTCCTTGAGATCACCCCGGGATATAAAGAACTCGACATCAGCCCGACGTTCCTTATTTTCTTCAGTTTGTTTTTCGGCATCCTGATCGGCGATGCCGGATACGGATTAGTCTATTTCCTTTTGACCTTTTGGGCGTATCGCAAGTTCGGCAGGAAGATGAAGAATAGGGCGCCGTTTTTTCTCATGTATCTCTTGAGTTCCTGTGCTATTGTCTGGGGGGCCTTAAGCGGCGTTTTCTTCGGCCAGGCCTGGTTGGCAAGCCTGGGCGTCAAGGCCCTGGTGCCCCAGCTCAATGATGCCCGTTTTATCCAGGCATTTTGTTTTTGCGTCGGGGCGGTCCATTTGTCGATCGCGCACCTGTGGCGTTTCGCGGTTCTCCTGCCTTCGCCCGTTGCCATGGCTGAGCTGGGGTGGCTTTCTATCATCTGGGCGGCATTTTTCCTGGCCAAGACCCTATTGTTGGGCGATCCTTTTCCATCGCCGGGGAAATATCTGATCATCGCCGGGATCGCCCTGGTGGTGCTCTTTGTCAATTTCCAGAAGAATATCTTCAAGGCCGTCGGCTCAGGCCTGGGAACCCTGGCCTTGAGCCTCGTGAATAATTTTACGGACGTCGTTTCTTACATCCGTCTTTTTGCCGTCGGTTTGGCGACCATCGCCATTGCCGATGCCTTTAATCTCATGGCTGCCGGAGCGGCTTCAGCCGGTATCCTGGGAATGGCAGGGGCCGTCTTGATCGTGGTCGCCGGCCACGCATTGAACATCGTCCTGGGGCCCATGTCGGTCCTTGTGCACGGCGTCCGGTTGAATGTCCTGGAATTCTCAGGCCACGCCGCTGTCGCATGGTCGGGAACGCCGTATCAACCATTAACAGAAAAAGAATGAATTGGCCTGCTCGCCAGATCGCTTGAAAATTTTCGCCAGGGTCGGCTTCGCCGTATCGGCGAAAATTTCCTGCGCAGGCCCGGGGTTGATTTTGTAGGGAAGAGTTACCCGTAATAGGCAAAATCAAGGAGGAAGTAAATGGATACAAACGCGTTGGTTCAGTTCAAGGATCTGGGTGCGGCGCTCATATTGGCTTTGGCGGCCTGCGGTTCGGCCATAGGGGCCGGAACGGCGGGCATGGCGGCCATCGGCGCCTGGAAAAAGAATTTTTCGCAGAACAAGACGGCGTCTTTTCTTCTTGTCGCTCTTGTCGGCGCGCCCCTGACGCAGACGATCTACGGCAATATCGTCATGAACAAGGTCCTGGAGCTGGCGAACAAGGGGCAGTATCTGTGGGGCATCGGCGCTTTTTGCGGCCTGGCGATCGGCTTATCCGCCATGTGGCAGGGCAAGTGCGCGGCTGTGGCCTGCGACGCGATGGGCGAGACGGGCAAGGGCTTCGGCAACTATCTGGCCGTGCTCGGCATCACGGAGACTGTCGCTTTGTTCGTCATGGTCTTTTCGCTTATTGCCCTGGGCAAGTTTTCCGGAGCGTAACAGGAATAAAAAGAGGCATCGGGCGGTTGGCGTCCGCCGGAGGCGGACCCGCCTGAAATGACATTTTTGTGACGGGCAGTTTTAGTTGGAGCTTGATCCGTCTGTGGTGGAGGTTATATTTTGGGCGGTTGGCGCAATTGGTTAGCGCACCTGATTTACATTCAGGGGGTCTACTGGTTCGAGTCCAGTACCGCCCATAGATTTGGGGTTGATCCTTCGACGCGCGTCTCGCTTGCGCTCGACGCTTGCTCAGGATGGTTCGACTTGTGGTGAGCAAGCGAGCGAGGAACGAGCGAGCGCGTCGAACCAGTCCTCCATCGCCCACGAGATTTTACGAGCGCAGCGAGTAAAATCGAGTCCCGAGCGGCTGTCGGGAAATGAAGCGGCAGCGAGGGACAGTTGCAGCCGCGCTCTCTAAAATACCCCTTACGAGTGTTTTTGCGAGGGGGAAATTCGCAGGGAACCAAGCAAATAAAAAAGAGGCCGCACAGTGTGCGGCCTCTTTGTTTTGGATCGATGAAGACGAGCTACAAGTACATCTAGTGTATTGAAGGAAAAACTCCGCCAGATGTGAGGCTTTCTACGATTAAAAAAATTGCCAAAGCGCTGAAAGTAAAGCCTGCCGAGTTGTTGAAATTCTAAGCTGCTAACTTTATAGTTTCTTAACCAACTTTTCCAATGTCTTTAGATCTGTTTGGGTCAGCAGAAGCAATTTCTCCGAGGGCATCTGTTGCTGTAACAAAGAATCTAAGATAACTTTCATATTCTTCAGCTTTTTTAACAAATCTGCTTTATCCAATCCTCTCTCTATCGACGTCTGTAAATCAATATATTCGATATCCAGAATGTCCGCTTCTTTAAGCGCTCCCATTTCTGCCCTTGAAGAATCAAATAATACTAAGTTAGCATGCCCACGTCGCTGAACGCTATCGAAAACAATACCATCGTATCCTTCATTTTTGAATAGCTCGGCAATATACTGTGTTGGAATATAGCTTAACTTATCTCCGTCAGGTTTGAGAGGCAGAGAAAACCACAAATTTATTCCTGTCCACAGAAGCCCCTCGTCTTCCTTAAAATCATTTTCTTTTGCGGCTAACAACTGAAGAGGGGAATGGGTATTTCTTCTAATGTCAATGACGATGGTTTTTTTAGTCAAGGTAAAGGGGGCTAGCGTCACCTTTGAGCCTATATAGGGACGTACCTCTGCTGTTGCAGTCTTTTCATCTTCTGACAAATACAAATAGGAAATTCCCGCGGGATTGGCCCTTCCTGTTTTAGCCACATCCTTTGGCGGTGCTCCCATTTCGTTTTTCTCAAAAAGCTTCGGCTTTGGCTCTCCATCAATTATTCTTACATCTTCTGATATTCTGGCCCTCCAGTAAACCGCTCCCTCATCAATATCAACCTTTCTTGTCTTGGCCAAACGAACAATCTCATCAACAAAATCCTGCCATTTTTTGTTTAAGATGTATCGATTATCACTAATTAGATAATTACAAAAAGCTTCCCAGTCCGAGTATTTATAGTTAACCATCTTATTTTCACTCCAAATTTAGCAGAAATACTTTTGGCTTGGCAAAAATTTTGTGATAATCACGCAAGAAATAAAAATTTCTTGGAATAGAGAAAGCTTCAGTCACCAGATAGATTGCCTCTATAACTATAATTGCAAAATTGGGGACGGTTCTATTTTTACTATTTTTAAAAGGAAGTTCCCTTGCGTAAGCATGCAAAAAGAACCGTCCCCATTATTTTCCTTACTATTAAAACATTTCATTTTTACCAAAACGAGCAACCTTTGTTTTCGAAACTAAAAAATTGGACGCTGTTTTATAAATCGTCCTATTATTTAAAAGACTTGTATAGGAAAAAACTGCATGAATTTTCATCTTAAACGCCTCTGACATTATTTCTTCGATTATCTTATCGGGTTGGTTGCTCTTGCTTTGAAGAATCGTATCAACCCGAAAAAATTCTGTTTGGTTGGGCCCTAACGTTACAACAGGGCCATTAAGGCTGAGGGGTTCTTTTTTAATATCCGAAGCTGACTCTATTTCGAATGAACTCGTTTTTGAAGCTGAAATATCCTGAGCTGGAATCTTACCAGCGTTTTCCATCTTGAATCGCATAATAAGAAGAATTTTGCCATCGGGTTGTTTTTCTGTCAAAAAATAGGAATTATTTTCTTGAAATGGGACAATATCTAAAATCAAATATGGTCTATTTTCAACCATAAAAGCTGATTTACTATGTCTCAAGGCTTCTCGGCTATTCAGATAGCCGAACATAGATATAACTAAAGCAAGAATAGAAATAACTATGCTCGGGGATAGATATTGTTTCTTCAACTTAACGCTTTCTTCCATAGACAGTTAAATTATTGTTGGATGCACAAAACAAGCCACAATCTTTGTGGCAATTAATTCAATCTGCGTAATACGGAGGCAAATATACTGCTCCCCATCGGTTTCTCTCCACTCTTTTGATGTCTTATACATTGTTCGCCTCTTAGCTATTTAGCTTAAAAAATAAAATTTCTACGTGAACTATCATGTGTCTAACGTTACGGTTATAACTTCAGACACTATCTCTTGGGGTAAGGCCGCATTATCATCTTTAACCAAGATAATCTCGTCATCTTCGGGGATTTCTGGAAATTCTATATAATCCTTAACTCTATATTGTTTTATCGCTTTCTCTGATAAAAGAAACCTATCTATCTTATAAACAATACCCCTTTTCTTTTCTCCCTTATGTGTAGCATAAAACTTGGCTCGCTCAAAAAATGGTGTTGTAGAAATTCCAGAAGAAGGGAAAACTTTCGAATCACGCTGATGCGCAATAACAGCATTGTCTTGGCAATCTCCAACAACTCCTAACCCTATCACAAAACCGTCTCCGCCCTCATGATGTTCTCCAATTATGATTGTCCGAGTGAAAGAACTACCTCTGGGCAATAAACCTTTTTTGTTATGATGCATCTCCTCAGAAACGCCCCGATATAAATACTTATACTTATTTTCCATCTATGCAGCCTCTTCTTACAGGCCCCCGAAGATAGGCACGTCTTTAACAAAGAAGAAAAATTGAAAAATTGGGGACGGTTGTATTTTTTCTCTTTAAAAATTACTTAATGAAATAGACTAATTATTCCCAATATTAAACCGATGCTGCCCAAAATTAAAGAAAGCAAAGCAACTCGGGTATTAATCCGATACGCTGGATCGGATGAGTGCCATGCCCAAAAAAATTCTGCAAACCATGGAGATGCTTGAATAAAAAAATCAACTTCTTCTTGGAGTTTTATGTTGAGGCGGTTTCTCAATCTTTCGTCAATTAATATATCCTTATTTTCTGTTTGAGTATTTCCACGCAAAATTGCATAGATACTTCTTGTTCCGACTTTAACCCTGCAAAGACTTCCTTCAACAATAATCTTATGTTTCAAATCATCTTGACGATGTTTCTCTGGAATGCGAATAACATCACGATACACATCCGCAAGGTGCGCTTTCTGAACTTTAAATTTCATAAATCTACCCCAGTAATTAGTGTGCCGTTTTTGTGCTACGACACTTAAGAATTAGCATAACTCTAAAAGCCGAAAAGATAAACAAAAAAGCCGTAAATGATTGTTTAATAATCAAGTTACGGCTTAATGCACTGGTGGACAACCAGCTAAAACTATAAAGAATGGGGACGATGGGATTTTTCCTCCCCCGACCCGACATTCGTCGGGTCTCCTCTGGAACCGGGCGCCCTCGCTCGGACCAGTGGCGCTCGGGTCGCCTTCAAATCTCATCGAAAGAGGGCAAAATAATAAAAGACCGCACATAGTGCGGTCTTTTATTAAGGAGCGGGGCCGGAACCAGAGATTCCGGCACCCGGAACATTATGGTTGGCGGTACTGCGCTCGCTACGGCCCTTGTCGGGCCGTGGCGCTTACGCGCCCACGCTCGCTTTAGTACCGTCAAATTTTTCCTTGTCGGAAAAATTTGGCGGGGACGATGGGATTTGAACCCACGATCACTTGATCGACAATCAAGGGCCTTAAACCAGGCTAAGCGACGTCCCCGAAGCAATCTTTAGAGTGGGAAGATTATACAAAAAATACCTTTCGAATTCAACAAGTTTTTGGCGGACTTGCCCATTTTTCCACAGGGCCTATTTACCGCTTTTTTGTTCCCATTTTCCTGTTTTTGCGTTATGCTGATGCTAAAGATACGGCAAAAACAGGAGCAGTTTCTCGTCTATGAAGAAAATATTCCCCTTGTACCTGAGTTTCCGCACGAAAGTCACCGTCGCTTTTATCTTTTCGCTGTTTCTCGTTACCCTCTTAAGCAATATCCTGATCTATCGTGTCAGCCTTGAGTCCCAGTTCCAGCAGTTAAGACACGGCCTGATGGCCGTGACCCAGACGGCAAGTCTTTTGATCGACGGCGATACGCTTCGCCAGGTCCCTCTGGACAGGGACGGGGTCAACAGCGGAGCGTATCAGGCGATCGCTGCGGTCCTGCGCCGGATCAAGGACGCAAATCCAAGGATCCTGTATGTCTATACGATGACACAGACCCAAAAACACGGGGCCTGGCAATTCATCGTGGATATAGACCCTGTGGTCAAGGACAAAAATAACCGGGTCCTGACTTCTTATCCCGGCGATCCTTATGATGCCTCGCGGTTCCCGGAGATGGAAAAGGCGTTTGAGGGCCCGTCGGCCGACAAGAAGCTGATGGTCGATGAATGGGGCGCCACGTTGTCCGGCTATGCGCCTGTCCGCGACAAAACGGGCCGGGCCATTGCCATGCTGGGCATTGATATTTCCGCCAAGGACGTTTTCGACATGGAGCGCGAACTCAACCGCCGCTCCCTGATCGTTTTGGCGTTGGGGATCGTTTGTTCTCTTCTTTTTGGCATCTGGGTGTCGGCGCGGACAACCGGGCCTGTCCTGAAGTTGCGGGAGGCCACGCGCCGCATCGCCGCCGGCGACCTGGGTTATAAAGTCGATATCAAAGGTCATGATGAGATCAGCCAGTTAGGAAATTCTTTCAATGAGATGGCCAAGAGCCTTTTGGAATCGCGCAAGGCCTTGCGTGATTATTTTTATCGTATTGTCGAGTCCCTGGTACGCGGGCTTGAGGCCAAAGACAGTTATACGCGGGGGCATTCGGACCGCGTCGCCGATTATTCCCGGGCGATCGCCCTCCAGATGGGATTTGGCGCCGAGGAAGCAAACATGCTCAGAGAGACGGCCCAGCTTCACGACATCGGCAAGCTGGGCATTGATGAGAGGATCCTCAACAAGGTTGAGAAGCTTACGGACGAGGAGTGGGCCACGATCAAACAGCATCCTGTGACAGGGGAAGAGATCTTGAAGCCGGTTTTTCTGGAAAAGAAAATGCTGGCTGTTGTGCGTTCCCATCATGAACGGTATGACGGCCGCGGATACCCCGACGGGCTCAAAGAGGGCCAGATAGACCCTTGGGCGCAGATCGTGACCGCGGCGGATGCCTACGATGCGATGACATCCCGGCGTTCCTACCGCGATGCGCTGAGCAAAGAGACCGCCATTGCCGAGCTCAAAAAAGGCAGCGGGACTCAATTTGCCCCGACCGTCGTGGAGGCGTTTCTTAAAGTCCTCGCCTGAGAAAAAGATGCTTTTGAAGGACGGGTCCGCATGCAGCCGCAGGATATCCTGTTTTTCCATATCACCGCCGGGAACTCTACGGAGAGTTCGGATATTCCCCTGATACCCATCGGGACCTTTTATCTGGCGGATTACCTCTCGCGCCGGCGGTGGAAGTGCCGGATCGTCCACAAAAGGCTCCTGGAGAAACGGGAAGGGCAGGGGAGCGTCGAGAATCTTGTCGCCGCCGCCCGGCCCCTCTTGCTCGGCATCGACCTGCATTGGCATTATCAGAGCCGTCCCGTCCTTGAGTTTGCCCGGAGGATCAAGAAGAGGTTTCCTTCTTTGCCGCTGGTCCTCGGCGGCAGCACGGCGACTTTTTTTGCGGAAGAAATTTTACAGACTTCTTCCTTTATCGATGCCGTCGTGAGAGGGGATGCCGAAGCGCCGTTGGCATCTTTGTTAAAAGCTGTCCGCAGCGGGGGTGATTGGGGCCTTGTCCCCAATCTTGTCTGGCGGCGCGCGCAGAAAGTCATCTGCAATCCTCAGACCCATGTGTATTGCGAGAAGGAGTTTGCCCAAGCCCGCTATCCTTGCCTTGACCTCCTGGTGCCCGGCAAGGAAGCGTATCTGGATTTGACAGCCAGGGCTGTGATAGGGAAAGAAGGCAGGGCGGTTATTTATAATCCCACGCGGGGATGTTCCGGTTCCTGCGTTTTCTGCGGCGGCAGCCGGGGCGCGCAGAAGCTTCTCTACGGCAGAGAGAGGCTTCTGGTGGCGGATGTCGCGGGCGCCATGCGGACGTTCGCGATCCTCAAAAAAGAAGGCGTCGATTTCGTTTTTTTTCCTCTTCATGTCCCCCAGACAGAGCGTTTTTATCTCGGCCTTTTCCAGCGGCTCAGGGAAGAAAGGTTTGGTTTGGGGGCCCGGATGGATTCTTATCACCTGCCCGACCCCGCTTTCATCGAGACATTTGCCTCCACCTTTAAAAAATTCTCCAAGATCGTTCTTTCGCCCGATACCGGCTCGGACCATTTGAGGAAGAAGATAAGGACGTTTTATTATTCCAACGAAACGCTGATGGACCGTCTCGGAGTTTTTGCCGACGCAGGCGTGGAGGTGGACCTTCATTTTTCCACCGGATTTCCTTACGAGACCCCGGCTGATTTTGAGAAGACGCTGAAATTAATCTGCGTGCTCAAACGCAGATTTCCTGTTAATATTTATTCAAGTTCTATCTTGCTGGACCCCGCCTCTTCGATGTATCTGGAACCCCGGCGCTACGGCTGCGTGATGCGCCGCAGGGATTTTTCGGTTTTCACCTCGCGGCACAGCGGTTCTTTTCCCTGGGGTTACCGGACGAAGAGTTTTGGAGAGCGCCGGATCTCTTTGATGAACAAAATCTTGTGGCATGCGTGCCGCGACGGCTGTGAGAAGAAGTCTCCGGCGCTGGCAGAGGCGTAGAAAGACTCCTCGCCTAGGCACTCGTAAATTTCACACCAGGGGGGCTGGCGCCACCCGGCGTGAAATTTCCTTCGTAGGCTCGGAGTTAATTTTGCGGGGAAGAGAAACCTCGGTATGGACAAAATTAAGGAGGATCAGGATGGCGACTCAAAGGTTTACGCGCAAGGAAGCGTTTGGTTTCGGCTGGGAAAAGATGGCCCAGCACTTTTGGTTCTTTGCCGGCATGCTCTTTGTTGTCATGGTCGCCGGCGGACTGCAGAACTATTTTTCCGAGCTTAATCCCAAACTCTTTCCTGCGGCCCATGTTGTCGGCACCCTCGTTTTCTGGGTCGTGGGCCTTATTCTCCAGATGGGGCTTATCCGCGTGGCGCTCCAGCTCCACGACGGCGCGGCGACGGGGTTTGCGCAGCTTTTTGCGGATTACGGCCTCTTCTTCAAATACCTGGCCGGCACCGTCCTTTATTCCCTGATCATTCTGGGAGGGCTTATCCTTTTGATCGTCCCCGGCGTTATGTGGTCGGTGCGTTTTCAATTCTACGCTTATTTTATCATCGACAAGGGCGCCGGCCCTGTGGAGGCGTTGAAGTTGAGCTCGAAATTGACCGAGGGCGCGCGCCTGGATATTTTCTGGTTCGACCTGGCATGCATGGGAGCGGCGATCCTGGGGATACTGGCGTTGTTTGTCGGATTATTCGCCGCCATACCGACGGTCATCATGGCCAACGCCTATGTTTATCGAAAACTACTTCCGCAGTTGGCGGAACACCCGCGCAATTCCGATCAGCGCGGGGTGTAGCAGTTGGCGGAACACCCGCGCAATTTTCGCCAGCGGGCGAACACTGGCGCAATACCATTTAGCGCCAGGTGCCGATCAGCGCGGGGTGTAGCAGCCGATGATATAAGGACATATATGAGATCAACGTTGCGATGTTTAAAAAAGGACCTTGCTGTCCTCGGATTATCGGCTGCCGGATTTGCGTGGTGCGCGCGCCTGGAGGCCGCCTGCAAGATCGTGCGTATGCCCCGGTGGATCCCGGAGGACCTTTGGCCTGTGATCGTCGAATTCGGCCCGCCGGTGGCGATCTTTCTGGTCTTCTTCGGGTTTTATTACGGATGGAACCTGAAGAGGGCCGCTGCCCTCAAGGCGCTGGCAAGGCAGTTCGGCGGCCGCGTGGCAAGGTTCTCGCTGTTCCCGGTCTGGGACACTTCGTTCGCCGGATACCGCCTGCGCGTGCGCCTGATACCGGAGAGCAGGAATTCGCCTTCTTATCTGGAAGTGTACCTTTTCAAAAAAAGCTCATTCGTCGTTAAGGTCCAGCGGGAGACGTGGGCGCATCGCGCGGCCAAATTCATGGGGTGGCTGCGCGAAGTCCGGACGCAGGACCCGGAGTTCGATGGGAAATTCTTTGTGACGTCCAACAAACCGGCCAGGGCCCAGGCATTCCTGACCCACGCGGACGTAAGGCCTGTCGTCCTGTCGTTTTTTGCCGAAGGATTTGAGGTGTTGACGCAGGACGAAAAGAAGATACTGGTCCGCAAGCCGCGTTTTTCTCTTGAACGCGACCTGTCCGTCCCGGCGGTGCAGGAGATCTTGAGGCGCCTTCAGATATTGGCCGCCCAGGAATAAGGCGCCGGATTTTGGAAGGTTTTTTGCGTGACTCCAAGCGAAAGGAAGCGTATGAAAAAAACAGCACTGATGTTCTTGTCTGTGGCGCTCTTGTGTTCCGGGAGTGTGTCGGCGCAGGAGGTGGACCCTGCGGCCGTCCCCGAGATGCCGGAGGTCCAGGGATGGGTCGCCGAGGTCGATTGGGTCGGCGACAAGCTTGTCATCAGCACGGGCGGCGACCAGATCACGTTCACGGTGAATAACGACACAGATGTGGAACAATTTGGAAAGCCTATTTCGCTCAACAGCATTAATCAGGGCGACCTGGTGTCTGTGAGATACGTCGATAAAAAGTATGTCGGTCTGGTTGCGGTCCAGATCACGGATAATGCGGCGTTGCAGAGTTGAAGTTTGCTGCAAGCCCGGAGGTGTCATGGCAAAAAAATTCAAGACAATGAAACCCGAACAGATCAAAGACAACCCTTTCCAGGCGGTCGGCAAGGACTGGATGTTGATCGCCGCCGGCACGTCTGTCTGCGACAAGCAGACAGACAGGCAGGCGCATAACATGATGACGGCCAGTTGGGGCGCCTGGGGTGTCCTGTGGCATAAGCCGGTCTGTTTTTGTTTTTTGCGGCCGCACCGCCACACCTACGGATTCATGGAAAGAGGGTCTTTTTACACGCTGAATTTTTTCGACAAAAAATACAGGAAGGTCCTGAATTTCTGCGGTTCGAAGTCAGGCAGGGATGTGGATAAAGTGAAGGCAACGGGCCTGACGGTGCGCTCGGACAGGAGCGGGGCGGTGTATTTTACCCAGGCGCGCCTGGTGATCGTCTGTAAAAAGATCTACTTCCAGGATATCGATCCGCGTCATTTCCTGGACCCATCGATAGAAGACAATTATCCCAAAAAAGATTATCATCGGATGTATGTGGGCGAGGTGGTGCGATGCCTGAAGGCGTAAGCCAGCGCGGCCAGGCAAAAAGGGCTCAGCTTGACAAAAGGCGCCGGTATTGAGAGAATAAGGGAAAGATTTGAGGGGTTGCGGCCCAGGCCGCGCAGGCAGTTTGCGTGAGAGAAAGAATAAAGATCACAACATATTGGATGCCATGAGGTTATTGAGAGTATCTTTCTTTGTATTTTGCGCCATGTTTTGTTTTCTTTTGTCCGGCTTCGCAGCCGAACAGGGGGAATTGAAGGCTAACGCCGTCGTCAAGCTGAGGGACGGCGGGGTCGTCGTCGGCCAGGTCCTGGGCAAGGAGGACGGCAAATACCGCATCATGACCGCGACGATGGGTATCGTGACCATCAGCGAAACGGACATCGCGAGCTTCGAAGCCAAAGAGGAGATGAACTGGGAGAAGTACCAGAAAGCCATTACGGACAACCCCCAGACGATCTCCAGCATCCAGGACTTGTCCAAGGACCAGGAGGTGATGGCGATCGTCTCCGATCCCAAGATCAAAGAGGCGATCGCGCGCCAGGACCTCGATTACCTGAGGAGCAACGAAAAATTTCTCAAGTTCATGAATAACCCGACAGTCAAACAGATCATCCAGAATACCCAGGATACGGTCGAATCACAGTCAAAGTGAGGCATGTATGGCGGATAAAGTAAAACTCAATTTTGGGGCGGAGCTCGTCGATGCCACGCCTATCGACATCAACCAGGCCAATGAATATTTCAACCAGTATTTCCTGGAGGACGGCACCGTCCTCAAGATGAAGCTGGTGGCGACGAAGGTCTTTCGCATCGACGACCGCTATGACGCCGAGGGCAATCCCGTTTACTTCGTCCAGTCCACGAACGTCCTTTCCGTTAATTCTCCGCAGGGATTGAAGAAGAAGTAGCAGCTCTTTGATTTAGCCCCTTGCTTAAGCATCCGCCACTAATGCTTTGGCGGATGTCCGCCGACGCAGTGGTGGCGGGCACTTGAAGATTTCCTGCCAGGGCTAGGCCGTCGGCCTGGCGCAGCCGGCCAGGACGGCCATCCGGCATGAAATCTTCCGCCTGGCAAAACAAAGTTTTGCCGAAGTTTCGGGATTAATTCCGGCATATAACTTGCGTCATAACGGGCCCAGACGGATCTTGCGCAAGTTATGCCGTCATTAAGAAAACGCTTTCTTGAAAACTCACTTTTTCCCTTGTTTGGGCGGAGATAATCCGTAAACTTGTCTATACAAGAAAGGAGCGGGTGCGAGAGAGTCGCACTAAGCGCTTCACTCATCAAGGCTGGCTAACCCCAGCCTTCTTTTTTTAATGAGGCCACGACTTATGGAGCGAGCGAACATAAGTCGTTGGCCGAATTAACCCTGTTCGCCAACGAAGTAAATTTTCTTATGAAAATTTACGAAGTGTATCTGGCGAATCAGGGTAGCCAATTGAACCAGGCTAGAAAGGGTTTTAAGAGCGAAGCGAGCGTTCAAGCGAGGGGTCGTCTCCCCACGATTTCTGTTCAAAATCCCGTCTTGTCAGGGTATAATAATGTCCTAAAACAGGATAGAAATATGCCCAATACTTCCTTTGATCCCGTGCTCCAGGATAGCGAGGCGTTCCGAAACGCGGTGATAGACGCCTTTACGCAGGCCTCCCAGCGCATCCAGCGGCCTTCATGGGTGGATGCCTGGGGACAGTTTATCCGTCAGCATCCGTGGATCTCGCTCGCAGCGGCATTCCTGGTCATTTTCCTGATGACGGCGATCATCCGTGAGTTGATCTGCGGCTATCTCAAAACCAATGAGATCCTGGCGCGTTTAAAGAGGCTGGAAGACAAAATCAAGTGAGGGTTACTCCATGAAGACATCGGACGAAAAGATCTATTTGCCGGAGAAAGATATCCCCCGGGCGTGGTATAACGTTGCCGCAGACCTGCCGTTTGAATTGGCTCCGCCCATGAACCCGGCCACGAAGAAACCCCTGGACCCTAAAGAGCTGGAACCGATATTCCCGAAATCCCTGATCAAGCAGGAGTTGAGCCGCGACCGCTGGATCGATATCCCGGACGAGATCCGCGAGATTTACAAGATCTGGCGTCCGGCGCCCCTGAAGCGGGCCGTGCGCCTGGAAAAAGCGTTGAAGACGCCTGCGCGGATCTATTACAAAGATGAGTCTTTGAGTCCGCCCGGCAGCCACAAGGCCAACACGGCCATCGCCCAGGTGTATTACAACAAGAAAGAGGGTGTGGGCCGTATTTGCACGGAGACGGGCGCGGGGCAGTGGGGTTCTGCCTTGTCCCATGCCTGCAGCATCTTTGGATTGAAGTGCACCGTTTACATGGTCAAGGTGAGCTTTGAGCAAAAGCCCCACAGGAAATCCCTCATGCATATCTGGGGCGCTGAAGTTTTTGCGTCTCCTTCAGACCGCACCAGGGCCGGCCGGGAGATCCTCAAGATACATCCCCATACGCCGGGAAGCCTGGGGATCGCCATTTCCGAGGCGGTCGAGGATGCGGCGACGCACGACGACGCCAAATACTCCCTGGGAAGCGTTCTGAACCATGTACTCATACACCAGTCTGTGATCGGCCTGGAAACCAAAAAGCAACTCAAGATGATCGGCGAAAAGCCGGATGTCCTTGTGGGGTGCGTCGGCGGCGGCAGTAATTTCGCAGGGCTTGTGTTCCCGTTCGTCAAAGACAAACTCAAGGGGGCGAAGATCGATTTTGTGGCCGTGGAGCCCACGGCCTGTCCGACGATGACCGCCGGGCCTTTCTGCTATGATTACGGCGACACGGCCAAGCTGACGCCGCTGTTAAAGATGTATACGCTCGGGCACAGCTTTATTCCGCCGGGCATCCATGCCGGCGGCCTGCGTTATCACGGCTGTGCGCCCCTGGTGAGCGCGTTGATCGACAAAAAGCTCATCCGTCCCGTTTCCGTTTCCCAGACGGGAATATTCTCTTCGGCGGTCCTTTTTGCCAAGACCGAGGGCCATCTGCCTGCGCCCGAGACCGCGCACGCCATCCACGCCGGGATCCAGGAGGCCTTGATCGCCCGGGAGCAGAAAAAAGCCAAATGCATCGTGATCAATTACAGCGGGCACGGGCATTTTGACCTGACCGCCTACGACAATTACCTTTCCGGGAACCTTAAGGATTTTCACTATCCGAGGGAGATGATCCAGGAGGCCCTGAAGGAGCTCAAGGACCTCGGGGTCTAAGAGGATAAAATCCACAACCACCAACAATCGAGGATGAACAGACAATCATGATCACTTACGAAGATTTCAGGAGGGTCGATTTGAAGATCGCAACGATCAAGACAGCCGTACCTCATCCGCAGGCAGATCGTCTTTATGTCCTGACCGTCGATGCGGGCGGCACGACCAAGCAGGTCGTCGCCGGCATCCGTCTTTACTATGAGGCCGAGAAGCTTGTCGGACGCCAGGTCGTCCTTGTCGATAATCTGGAACCGGCGGTCATCCGCGGCGTCGAAAGCCAGGGAATGCTCCTGGCGGCCTCCGATGACACTGGCGTTTCTGTGCTCTCGCCCGACCGCACCGTCAAGGAAGGCAGCATTGTTAAATAACCAAATTTCAAGATACAATAACCAAACAATGACCAAAGCATCAATTACCAAATAAATGTTTGGAGATTGGATGTTGGGATTTGTTCGGTGTTTGTATCTTGGTGATCGGTGATGGCATGAGGATATTCTCTCAAGAACTGACTTATAAAACCCAGGGTCATTGCGACATCGTCGATATCTCTGCGGATGTTTCCGGCGCCGTTTCGCGTTCGGGATTGCAGGAGGGGGCGGCGGTTGTTTTTGTCGTCGGTTCCACGGCCGGCCTGACGACCTGCGAATACGAGCCGGGCCTGGAACAGGACATCAGGGATTTTTTCGAAAAGCTCATCCCGGAAAAGAAAGGCTATCATCACGATGCGACCTGGGGGGACGCCAACGGATTTTCCCATTTGCGCGCGTCGCTGTTAAAACCTTCTCTCGTTGTTCCTTTTCTCAAGGGCAGGCTCGCCACGGGCACCTGGCAGCAGATCGTCCTGGTCGATTTTGATAACCGCCCGCGCCAGAGGACGGTCATCGTCCAGCTTCACGGAAAAATATGATCGTCCTGCGGCAGTTGATACCTTCGGATGTGTGCTTAGCCTGCGACGGCTGTTGCCGTTTCGCCCAGAATCCGAGCGGCTGGTCGCCTTTGTTCCTTTTTGAAGAGATCCAGGAGCTGACACAGAAAGATATCGTCCCCAGTTGTGTCTTCAGCCATTCGGGAGGTTCCGGCCGCCATGCGGCGCGTATCGACCTGGCGGCCGACGGGGACCATTTCATCTGTTCCTGTTTCGACGCCGCCGGGGCGAAATGCAAGATATACCTTTCCCGGCCGCTCGATTGCCAGATCTATCCGTTCCTTCTGGCGCGCCACGAGGGCCAGGCGGTCCTTGCCGTTGACACCAAGTGTCCGTATATCCGCGAACACCTGGAGGATGCGCTGACCCGCGAATACATCGTTTATCTCAAGAAGTTCCTTCTTTCGCAGGCCTTCAAGGACATGGCTGTGAGGGAGCCGCGGATATTCCAGGAATATCCGTCGGATTATGATGTCGTGGCCGTCTTGCCCGGATGTTGACCCTGTAGCCATATGAAACTTCGTCTTCTTCGTCTTTCTGACCGCGGGACCTTCGAACGTTATCTGTCAAAGACCCGCCGGCCGCTTGCGGCATATGCCTTTGCCAATATCGCTGTCTGGCGCCGCCTGTTTACGGTCCGCTGGGCCCTTGTGCACGAGGCCTTGTGTTGTTTTTTCGAAAACGGCGCCGGTCGTTTTATGTATTTGCCTCCCCTTGGCAACGCCGGCGATGATGTTTTGAAAGAGTGTTTCCGGTTCATGGAAGAGAAGAATCATAACCGGGATATCTCCCGTATCGAGAACGTCGCGCCGGAAGACCTGGCGCGTTTCGGCCGCGGGCCGTTGCGCCATTACAAGAAATGCGACGAATACATCGTGCGCCGCAAAGACATGGTCGCGCTCGCCGGCAACAGGTTCCGGCACCAGAGGAATCTCTGCAATTATTTTGAAAAACACTATTCTGCGCGCATGCGGGCGTATCGGCCGGGCGACCGCCGCGCCGTCATGGATCTTTATGACCGCTGGGCGGCAGCGAAGAAACAGAAGGGGAGCGACGCGATCTACCGGGCGATGCTCGACGACAGCCGTCAGGCCCTGGTGGTTATGCTGGGGGCGCTTTCCAGGCTGAAGGTGAAAGCTGTGGTCGTGGAGTGCGGCGGCCGCCCCGAAGCTTTTAGCTCCGGTTTTTTGCTCTCCGGCGGAGAGTTCTGCATCAATTTTGAATTCGCGGATCTCGCCTTTAAGGGGATCGCCGCCTATACCTTTCGGGAGTTCAGCCGTCTCTGCGGCCCCTGCGAAGAGATCAACATCATGGATGCCGTCGGCCTTGATAACATCCGCCGGACAAAAGAGATGTACCACCCGGCGCAAACCGTCTCCAATTACACCGTACTCCTGAAAGATGAATCATGCTGTTTATAAATTGATCAGGAACCCGGCGCCGGTGCGCCGGTGTTTCGAGCCTTTCTCCGGCGATCTGTATGCGTTCCTTCTGGAGAGCGCGCAGGGCCATCCGCAACGGGGCCGTTTTTCCTTTTTCGGCGCTTCGCCCTTTGCCGTCTTGCGCCGCCAGGACGGCCGCACGACGTTTCAAAGAGGGAATATTGAGGAGGAGACAAAGGCTTCTGTTGCCCAGCTCCTGCGGGCATGCCTGAAGGAGTATGCCCTGGCCGAAGACGAGCGCCTGGCCTATCCGTTCTTGTGCGGGGCCGTTGGATTTATGGGGTATGATTTCGGCCTTTCCTTCGAGCGCATCAGGCGCATGGAAAAACCCCCGACGGGCATGCCGGATATCCTGTTCGGTTTTTATGATTGCGTTGCTGTATTCGACCGTCTCAAGAACGAGATGCTCGTTTTTTCCAGCGGTTTTCCCGAACATGGCCCCAGCCGCAAGAAAAGGGCCCGCCGCCGCCTCGAAGAGACGTTGGCCGCGCTGGAAGCGGCGGGCCGGGGCATCTCTGTTTCGCGGCAGGCGCCGTTCTTGCCGCGCCGCTCGGAATGGCGGTCCGATTTTACAAAAAAAAGGTATCTGGCGGCCGTCAGGAAGGCCAAGGCACATATCGCGGCGGGCGATATTTACCAGATCAACCTGTCTCAGCGGTTCGCCGGCCGCACCTCTTTGGAAGACTGGCAGCTTTATGAGCGCCTGGCCCGCGCCTTTCCTGTTTCTTTCGGCGCGTTTTTCCGCGGGGATAGCTTTAGTGTTATCAGCGCTTCTCCCGAGCAATTTTTGTCTTTCGACGGCAGAACGGTAACGACACGGCCGATGAAGGGCACGCGTCCCAGGACCGGCTCGCCCGGCAAGGACGGGCCCAACAGACGGGAGCTGTGGGAAAGTGCCAAAGAAAAGGCGGAGCTGTTGATGGTCGTGGACCTGGAGCGTAACGACCTCGGCCGGGTCTGCGATTACGGCACGGTGCGGTTGCGCCAGAAGCGGACCATCGAGGCCTATCGGACGGTCTTCCAGGCGACATCCGAGATCGAAGGCAGGCTCCACCACAGGCGTGACCGCTGGGATTTGTTAAGGGCGTGTTTCCCCGGCGGGTCCGTGACAGGGTGCCCGAAGATTCGCGCCATGGAATTGATCGAAGAGCTTGAACCCGAAGCCCGCGGCATCTATACGGGGTCCCTGGGATACATGAGTTTCCACGGGACGCTGCAATTCAATATCCTCATCCGCACGCTCTTGAAACAAAAGGACCGGGTGAGTTTTCACGTCGGCGGCGGTATTGTCGCGGATTCGGACCCCGAGAAAGAGTATGAAGAGACCCTGATCAAGGCGCGGGCTTTGTTCGAGGCCTTGACCGGAAGCCAGGAGCTGCGATGAAACAGATATATCTTGATGGCCGATTTATCCGTCAGGCTGTGGCCAGCACCAGCGCGGCCGCGGCCGGCCTGAAGCAAAGCGCCGGATTGTTTGAGACCATGCGCGTGCGCCATGGCCGCGTGTATCTCTTTGATAGGCACCTGGAGCGGTTGCTCGCGAGCTGCCCCGTCGTGGGCCTCAAGGCTCCGGCCCGCCAAGAGCTTGTTGCCGCCGTCAAAGAGCTTGTCCGGCGCAATGGCCTTCAGGATGGGGCCCTGCGGTTGGTCGTTACTGCCGGCCGCGGCAGAACGGAAGTCTGTATCACGGAAAGGCCCTTGTCCGTCGAAGCCTCTTTAGAAGATACGCCCGTGTTTTCGGCTGTCTTGTATGACAGGGAACAGGCGGGTTTTTCAGGTGTCCCTTGCGTGAAAACCATCCACCGAGATTTTTATTGCCGGGTCGGTTCGTTTGCCGCGTCGCAGAAAGCGGACGAGGCGTTCTTTCTGAACGCCAGTTTTGAGCTGGTGGAAGGATCGCGCACGAATGTTTTTTGTGTCAGGCAGGGAGATGTCCTGACGCCGCCCCTGGAGAGCGGGTGTTTGCCCGGTATTACACGCGCCAGGGCCCTGGAGCTCCTGGCCGGCATGAAGGTCCGTTGTTATGAGACGGCGATCGGCCCCGAATGGCTGTATGGCGCCGAGGAGATCTTCGTAACGAACGCGCTCATCGGCGTCGCGGCTGTGACACGATACAATGGCAGGCCTGTCGGTCCCGACTGCCGGGGGCCGTTGACCAGCCATCTTGCCAAAGTTTATCAAAACGACGTTGAGAACGCCTGCCGTATCGGGTAGAATAGCTGTAAGTTGTGGGCAGAGAAAGCTTACGGCTTATGGTTCAGGGTTTATGGCTTACGAAAGACTTATGGCTTACAGGTTATCGCTAAGAAGATCACTCTTTTTTTCTTTTTGCTGCGTCCTTCTTTGCGGCTGCCGCGCCTCCGGCATCCAGACGTGGACTGCAGACCGTTATGCCGCCGTCTCCCGGGCGGCTGCACAGACGGCTGCCCGTCTTTATGAAGAGGCGCTGGCCGCCTTGCCCGAAGGCAAGGCCAGGGATGCCGTCTGCGTCAAGCTGGGGCGGTTGTATTTGAATATGGGGCGTTTCGGCGACGCCAGCGAACGCCTCAAGGGCTGTCGTTCGCCTCAATCCCAGGCGCTCCTGGCAGAGGCGTTTTTCCAGAACGGGGAATATACCAAGGCCCTCGACGTATTTAACCGGCTGGGCGAAGAGGGGAGCCCCGATTACCTGTATTATTACGCCATGACCCTGGAGAAGTCCAATCTCTACGACCAGGCGTTGAAGATATATCGCCGTATCCAGGATGATCCGGGGTTTGGCGCCCAGGCGAGGGAACGCATCACGCTCATCAGTTTGTCCGTGCCGGAAGCGCTTTTCGCCGGCGTCTCTGACGAGGTCCGTTCCCTGATCGAAAAAAGCCCTGCCGCCGAGGCCTATCCGGATGCCAGCGCCCTGTATCTCTTGGCGGACGAGACGATCCGCCTGACGAAAAATTCCCAGGTCAGGTCCGAGCATCATTATGTCGTCAAGATCTTAAACGACCGCGGCAAAGAGAGCTATGGCGAGGTGACGCTGCCGTATGATTCGACCTATGAGACTGTGGAGCTCGAATACGCGCGCACCATCCGGCCGGACGGCACGGTTGTTTCCGTCGGGGACAAGAACATCAGGGATGTCTCGCTCTACCTGAATTATCCGCTTTACAGCAACGCGCGGGCCCGCATTATCTCCATGCCCGAGGTGACGCCGGGGTGTGTCATCGAATACAAGGTCAGGATCCTTCAGACCAAGCTTCCCAACGAGAAAGATTTCGACAGCGTTTACTGGCTTCAGATGGATGAGCCGATCCTTCTGCAGCGCGTTTCCATGGCGATCCCCAAAGACCGGCAGCTGCGCCATAAGGTGGTCAACGGCAGCTACAATGCGTTCGGCTTCGCCATGACGCCCCAGGTCCGCGAGGCGGGAGATGACCGCATTTATACTTTGGAGTTCAGGGATGTGCCGCAGATCATTCCGGAACCGTCCATGCCGTCTATTGCCAAGGTCAATGCGTATCTTTTGTGGACGACGTTCGCCAGCTGGGAAGAGATCTACCGCTGGTGGCGCGGCCTCTACCAGGACAAGATCCATGCGGACGAGGCGATCGCCGCCAAGGTCGGGGAATTGGTGAAAGATAAAAAGACGGAAGAAGAAAAGATACGCGCCATCTATGATTATTGCGCGCAGGAGATCCGCTACGTGGCGGTGGAATATGGCGACGCCGGTTATGAGCCGCACGAGGCCCCGGAGATATTCAGCAACAAATACGGGGACTGCAAGGACAAGGCCATCCTGCTCGTCGCGATGCTGAAAAAAGCCGGCATTGAGGCGTATCCCGTCCTGATCTCGACGGATGACAACCTGGACAACCAGGAAGACCTTCCGAGCATCCTGTTTAACCATGCGATCGCCGCGGTCAAGCTGAAAGGGCACCTGGTTTTTATGGACGCCACGGCTTCCACGACGTCTTTCGGGGACTTGCCGGAACAGGACCAGGATAGGCTGGTCCTGGTTTTTTATCCTCAAGATTATGAGCTGGTGAAGACGCCGTTGTTCGAGCCTTCCCATAACCGGGCCGTGACCACGACAAAGATCGCGGTCCGCAAGGACGAATCCATCACGGGCGAACGGAGCCTCCAGACGGAAGGTTTCTTCCTTCAGTCCCAGCGGTACTGGCTGAAGTTCACGATGCCTTCCCTGATCGAGGAGAGCATCAAACAGAGGGTGCGTTCCATCTCCGAGAACGGCCGCCTTCTCGACTATACGATCAAGAACGCCGACAGCCTCGAAAAGCCGGTCATTTTCTCTTATCGTTTTGAAGCCCCCAGGTATTTCATCAAGGCGGGGCGGTCGCGCATCATGAGCCAGATGAGCGGATTCGATACGTCGGTTGTCGCCCGGGAGACGCGCCGCTATCCCTTAGAGACTGGCGGGTTGCGTGTGGAGGAGGATGGGCTGGAGGTTGAATTACCCGACCATCTTGCGGTAAAATATCTTCCCGACCCCGTCATGGCACAGACCCGCTGGTTTTCTTTAACGAGCCGCTATGAGGTGATCGATAGCCGTCGTCTGCGCTATGTCTACACCCTTGAAGTCAAGGAGCGCGACGTGGCGGTGGAAGATTATCCGGAATACAAAAGGATCGTCGAGCATATCGCGTCCCAGTTGAACCAGCAGGTGGTGCTGGAAGAGAAGTAGGAAGGGCACAAGGAAAAAACCTCGTTATGGGCAAAATCAAAGAAGACTTGGATTTTCAGATAGGTTTTTTTGAAGGCGTTTTGCGCCGCCGGCCGGATTATGTCGATGTCCTGATCGTGCTGGGAGAGGTCTATACAAAGAAAGGCCTTTATCAGAAGGGGCTCAAGGTCGACAAGAAACTTTCCAGACTGCGGCCGGATAACCCTATCGTTCACTATAACCTGGCCTGCAGTTTTTCGCTTCTGGGCGATCTGTCGAAGTCGTTCCGGGCGATCGAGCGCGCGATCAGCCTGGGTTATGAAGATATCGCGTTCATGTGCAAGGACCCGGACCTTTCGAACCTGCGGCAGGACGAGCGGTTCGAGGGCCTGGTCCAGAAGGCCAAACGCCGGAAACACCCGCAGGATGTCTCTGATGTCTCCACAAGATAACGGCCCTTCTACGCCCCCTGAGGCCAGGCGATACCAGGCAATACGATATCGCCTCTTCTTTTTTCGCCTTCTCGGCAGCGTGGCGGCCCTGTTGGTTTTCTTATGCACGGGTTGGTCGCGCTCCCTTAAGGTGGGGTTGTTGTCGTTGAGGGAGGATTTCTTTTCTCTGACGGCCCTTTATATCTCCTGTTTTCTCGTTTTGTCTTTTGTCGCCGGACTTCCCCTGGATGTCTTTGAAGGGTTTTTCCTGGAGCGCCGGTTCCGCCTGAGCCGCCAGACTTTCGGGGAGTGGTTCAAAGACCTCCTGAAAAAATCCGCTGTCGCCTTTGTCGTCTCGCTGGTGTTATTGGAAAGTGTCTATTTTTTTCTCTCCCAGTTTCCCGGGAGCTGGTGGTTATGGGCCGCC
The DNA here is from genome assembly GCA_002421805.1 of Candidatus Omnitrophica bacterium UBA6210. Taxonomy (GTDB): domain Bacteria; phylum Omnitrophota; class Gorgyraeia; order Velamenicoccales; family Velamenicoccaceae; genus Velamenicoccus. The sequence continues at coordinate 179,995 of DISM01000001.1, read as the reverse complement.
TGTTTTTGGTTCTTTTTGAGCATCGTGCTCGCCCGGATCTTTCCTTATGTGATCCTGCCCTTGTTTTTCCGCGTCAAACCGCTGGAAGAGGGGGAGGTCCGCCGCAGGATCCTGGCGCTCTTTGATCGTTACCGGGTCAGGCTCAAGGATATTTTTGTCCTGGATTTTTCCAGAAAAACGGTCAAGGCGAACGCCATGGTCTCGGGCCTCGGCGCCACCAAGAGGATCTTTCTCGCTGATACCCTCCTGGAGGCCTTCTCACCCCAGGAGATCGAGGTCGTCCTGGCGCATGAATTGGGCCACTATCTCAGGCACGATACGGCCAAGCTCGTCGTGACGAGCCTGGTGTCCGGCATTTTTTCTTTCGGGCTGGCCTTTGTCCTTTTCGGCTACTTTCTGGATGTCTTCGGTTTTGCAGGCCCCAGCGATGTCGCGGCGCTGCCCTTGCTTTTGCTCATTCTTTTTGCCGCGGGGTTTGTGCTTCTGCCTCTCCAGAACGGGTTTTCGAGGGTCCTGGAGAGACAGGCGGACCGTTTTGCCCTGGAGGCCACGCGGGCGACCGAGGCGTTTGTTTCCATGATGCAGAAGTTGGGCGAAAAAAACCTTGCGGATTTCTCTCCTTCGCGATGGGTCGAGATCTTTCTCTATGACCATCCGCCGATCGCCAAGCGGATCCGCATGGCCCGCGTTTTTCAACATGCCGGGGAGCATATATGACGCACCACACGCCTCCTATCCCCAAGGCCGACGAGCGCCGGCGTTACAAACGTCTGGACCATATCTTTCCGGTCGAGTTCCGCTTCCTTTTGCCCGACGGCTCGCCGCAGGGCGACTGGAGGGAGGCCTTTACGCAGGATGTCAGCGCCGGGGGCCTGTGTCTGGTTGTCACGCAACTCAACGAACGGGACATGGGGCTGTTCGGCGACCCCAAGACCTTGATCGCCCTCAACATCAACATTCCCTCGGGGACAAAACCCGCGCAGGCGACGGCGCATCCGGCGTGGCTCAAGCCTCTCAAAGAGGGACTCATCAATCAGTACATGATCGGTATGAGATATTTCCGCATCGAGCGGCGCGACAATGCGCGCATCCTGCGGTATGCCGACATGCGCAAGTTCTTCAAGGCCGTGGCCATCGTGTTTACGATCTGCCTGAGCCTGGGGCTGGTGACGGTTGGATTTTACAACGCCCGCCTGCGTTATCAGAACGAAAAACTCCTGGGAGGCCTCACGGATACCCTTGTGCGCCAGAGGAACCTGGAGAAAGGCAAAGACCTGCTTGAGCTCAAGATCGACGAGATGAAGTTTCTCCTGACGCAGTCGAGCCGCAGGATCGAGATGCTTGAAAGGACGCTCTTGTTGACCAGCCGGGACGAAAAACAGAAGGTTGAACAGCTCGAGGCCTCCATCGATTTCTTCAAGAAATACCAGGACAAACTCAAAGCAGACCTCGCGGGGCTCGTGAGCCACAAGACCCAGGTGGAGATGGACGTGACCGCCAAAGTCGAAGAGGGCCGGGTGATAGAAAAAAAGGTTGTGGACAAATTTTACCGCTGGCTTGTCGTGCACCAGAATAACAACACGGGCCTGGTGGCCAGCTTTGAGGGCGATACGGACGTCGCGGACTGGGCGTTTACCTATGATCAGGCGCTGGCGACCATTATCTTTACCCTGTTCGATGATGCCGGTCGCGCAGGCAAGGTCCTGGATTTCTACACGCGCGCCATCCATGCCGACGGCGGCGGTTTCACGAACGCCTATTATGCCTCTACCGGCGACGTGGCTGAGTATATCGCGCACGCCGGGCCCAATATCTGGCTGGGGATAGCGATCCTGCAGTACACCCGTCACTTCGGCGACAAGCGGTATCTGCCGGTCGCTGAAGACATCTACCGCTGGCTTGATACCATCCGCGACCAGGAGGGAGGGTTGAAAGGCGGCCCGACCGTCACGTGGTACAGCACGGAGCATAATCTCGACGCTTACGCCTTTTACATGATGTTGTATGAGACGACAGGGAATCCGGAGGCCGCCGTCCGGGCGAAGGAGACTTTGAATTGGCTCAATGCCAATGCTTATTCGCGGATCTCTTTGCCCGTGGTCAAGCGCGGCAAGGGGGACGCGACCATCGCGACCGATACGTATGCGTGGTCGATCGCGGCCGTGGGGCCGCAAAAGCTCAAAGATATCGGCATGGACCCGGACGAGATCATGGATTTCGCCGTCGAGAATTGCGCCGTGAAGGTGGACTATAAAAAACCGGAAGGGTATCTTGTCTGCGTGAAAGGATTCGATTTTGCCAAGGGAACGAATATCGGCCGCGGCGGCGTCATCTCGGGCGAGTGGACGGCCCAGATGATCCTTTCGCTCAGCATCATGGCGGATTACCATGCCCGGTCGGGCGACGCAGAGAAGGCCCGCGAATACCGCCGGATGGCCAACGACTATGTCGTGGAGCTGACAAAGATGATCATCACCAGCCCTTCTCCCGTCGGGCAGGGCGATTTCTGCCTGCCTTACGCGTCGCACGAATTCGCCGACACCGGCCATGGATGGCGCACGCCGAAGGGAAACAGGACCGGCTCCGTCGCGGCGACCGCGTATACGATCCTGGCCATGCAGGGATACAACCCTTTGTCTTTCAGCAATGAAACAGAAGCTAAAAAAGACGTACCGTAAGCTTTACAGGCATTTTGGCCCCCAAGGGTGGTGGCCGGCCCGCACGCCGTTCGAGGTCATGGTGGGTGCCATCCTGACGCAGAACACGTCCTGGCAGAATGTCGAGAGGGCGATCGCGAATTTAAAAAAAGCGCGGATGCTGTCATGGAGGCGCATGCTGCGTTTAAGCGATGCGGCCCTGGCGCGTCTCATCCGGCCGGCGGGTTATTACAATGTCAAGGCCCGGCGCCTGAAGAATTTTTTACGTTTTCTGGAGGCGCGTTACTCCGGGGACCTGCGGCAGATGAAAAAGACGGGGACCCGGGAGCTTCGGCAGGAGCTTTTGCGCGTCAACGGCATCGGTCAGGAGACGGCCGACTCTATTCTCCTCTATGCCCTGCAGAAGCCGGTTTTCGTCATCGATGCCTATACCCGGCGGTGGATGGTCCGTCACAGGTTGGCGGCGCCGCAACTCCTCTATGAGGACCTGCAGAGGATGTTCATGGAGGGCCTGTCGCCGGACACGGCTCTTTTCAACGAATATCACGCCTTGATCGTCCGGCTGGGCAAGGAGTATTGCCGAAAGACAAGGGAAAGATGCGCGATCTGTCCTTTACGAGATGAAAAACATTAAAACATTCCTGATGAAGATATCTCCTGTTTCTGTCCTGTCCTCCAGGACGGCTTTTCTGGTTTTGCTTTTCGGTCTTGCCTTGCTTGTGCGCCTGATGCTCATCAGCAAAGGGCCGTTCCATTACGACACCCTCGATCTGGTGAACGCTGCGCAAAAGACGCTGGCGACACACATGCTTCATTACGAACACGGCTCCGGATACCCCCTGACCGTTGTCATCGGTGCCGTTTTTATCTTTTTCATGCGCCTCTTCGGCGTGACAGACCCGGTCTTGTGTGTCAACATGATGAGCGTTGTTTTCGGCGCGGCTGGCGTCGTGGCGTTCTTCTTCCTCGTAGAAAAATTGTTCGATACACGCAGGGCTTTTTTTGCCAGCGTCCTGTTGGCTGGTTTCGGCGCCCACATTGCCATCTCCGCATTCGGCAAAAGCCTGACGCTGAGCATATTTTTTGCCGTGACGAGCGCATATTTTCTCGTCTCTTATCTCAAGGACAACCGACGGATATGTTTTTTCTATGCCATCGCTTTCCTGGGGTTTTGCGGGGCGGCGCGTCTCTCGGATTTCCTGGCGCTTGTTCCGCTCGTGTATCTTCTGGCGCGCTACGGCTCTCCTGTCCAGGGCAGGTTCAAGGATATCTGCGTCTTTGCGGGGCTCTCCGTATGCGTGGTCCTCATGTATTATCTGCCGATGCTCATGCAGAAAGGCTTCAGCCAGTTCCAGGATGTCCTCTCGACCAGCCGGCAGGCCAGCTTCCTGGGCCCCGTATCGTTCATGCTTCGTAAATCCATGATCTGGCTTGTGGATGCCTTCCGGCCCGAAGGCGTGATCGTGGCTATCTGCGGGATCGGGTTCCTCTATATCCACAGGCGCCTGAAAGAGCTGGTGTTCCTCCTGGTATGGTTCTGTGTCTTCCAGTTATTTTACGGGAACATTTCTTCCAGCGGCATGCGTTATCTGGTGATCGGCTGGCTGCCGCTGATCGCCGCCCAGGGTTATTTTCTCGGGTCCTACCGGCATCGGCCGGCCGTATACGGTGCTCTTGCGATCTTTGCCTGGCTTCTTTTGGCGGGGCTCTGGCGCGACATGCCGGCGTTGGAGTTCCGTCATCGGCATGCCCTGCAGGTGGATTTCGCGCGCTGGGTCGCCGCCACGGTCCCCGCGGACAGCGCCGTCATCGCCGTGGACGAGGCGATCTTTCTTCAGTTCTATACGGACCGCGAGGTCATCGTCAGGCCCGTGACATGCGACCCGGGTGAGTTAAAAGCGTTTTTCCGCGAAAAGATCGACCCTGTGTTGTCGTCGGGCCGCCGCGTCTTTTTGATCAATTCCAGCTTTGCCTACGACGAATGCCGGGCCTTCAGGAGAGCCCTGGCGGGATATTACCGCGTCAGGACGATCGGCTACAAGACCAACGAGGATTGGCACCACGCCTTGCTGAACCAGGTCTTATTCAAAGAATATCTTTATGAGCTGGCAGAAAAGAAAACCGCAACCAAAAGGGCGGCGCATCCATGAAGTCCGGTATCGTTGCGATCATCGGCCGTCCGAACGTCGGTAAATCGACCCTGCTTAATCATCTCGCGGGCGAAAAAGTGGCTATTGTCTCACCTGTGCCGCAAACGACACGGCACCAGATCCGGGCCGTTTTTAACGATGTCCGGGGGCAGATCGTCTTTTGCGACACGCCCGGCCTCCACACCAGCCGCCATGCCCTGGACCGCGCCATGATCAGCCTGGTGAACGATTCTGTTGAGGGGGCGGACGTCTTGTTGCATCTGGTCGATGTCTCCAGGCATGTCGGAGACGAGGAGGCCATGACCATCCAGAGGCTTTGTGCGGCGCGCGCCCCGGTGGTCCTGGGATTGAATAAGGTGGATATGTCTGTGCAGTATATCTCCGAATACGTCGCGGCATGGGAAAAGGCCCTGGGCCGGCCCCTGAGCGAAGCGACAGACCGCGTGATGCCTGTGCCTGTTTCGGCCCTGAAGGGGACGAATGTCGATAAGCTGGTGGATGAGATCTTTGCGCGCCTGCCGGAGGGCGAGGCCCTTTATCCGGCGGATATCCTGACGGATTTTCCGCGCCAATGGACGATCCAGGATATTATCCGCGAAAAACTTCTTTTTGTCCTGAAAGAAGAGCTTCCATTCTCTGTCGCCGTCTATGCCGAGGAGATCGCGGACAAAAGCGAGCGGCTCACCTATGTGAAGGCCGCGATCTTCGTCGAGCGGGAGACGCAAAAGGCGATCGTCATCGGTAAGGCAGGGGCCGTGTTGAAAAAGGCCGGCGAGAGCGCCCGCAAGGAACTGCAGCAGATCTACGGGAGAAAGTTTTTCCTTGACCTGTGGGTGAAATGCGAGAATAAATGGAAAGAGGACAAAGATCTCCTCAAGAAGATAGGGTATCTTGCGTAAAACCATAGCTGTAAGTCGTAAGCGATAAGCCACAGGGCCATAGAGAGATGATCAATAAAACACGTTTGACAAGGTTGATACAACAACTGGTGAGGATCAATTCCGAGAATCCGCCCGGCGACGAGCGGGCTGTCGCCGCTTTCGTGGCCGGGCAACTGCGCCGGGCCGGCCTCAAGCCAGGCATTGCGGCGTATGCGCCGCGCCGCGACAATGTGATGGCGGTCCTCAAGGGACGCGAGAAAAAATATTCCGTCCTTTTGTCGCCCCATTTGGACACGGTGCCGGCGGGAAGCGGGTGGGCTCACGGGCCTTTTTCCGGGGAACTGGAGGCAGGCAGGGTTTACGGCCGCGGCGCAACGGATTGCAAGGGGAACTTGGCTGTGGCCTTAGAGGTTTTGCATAGCCTCGGGGAAGACGGCGCGCATTTGAATGGGGATTGGATTTTTCTTGCGACCGCCGACGAAGAAACGGGGTCTGCCAAGGGTCTCGTGCCGTGGCTGGAAAAAAGCCGTATGAGGCCCGATTGCGCCCTGATCCTTGATGCCGACGCGTTCAATATCGTCACCGCGCAGAAGGGGTTGATCCATTTTAAGGTCGAGGTCCCGGGCCGCAAGGCTCATGGCGCTTACCCGCACAGGGGTGTCAATGCCATTGACCGCGCCCTGACGCTCATCGCAGCGCTTAAACAGATGAAGTTCGTTTCCAGGCCGCACGCGCTTCTGGCACCCCCGACCGTCAATATCGGCACGATCCGCGGCGGGGACAAGGTGAACATGGTCGCGGACTGGTGTATTTTTGAGGTGGACCTGCGTTTTTTGCCGAGGATGGATGCCGCAAAGATCTTGGGCGCGATCAAAACAAAGTTCCGCAGGACCGGTATTCCTTTCAGGCTGGTGGTCAATGATATCCAGCAGCCTTATGAGATTTCCTGCCGTCATCCGCTCGTGCGCGGGCTGAAAGCGGCCGCCAGGGGGATCGCGCCTTCCCGGGTCACGGGGAGCGAAGGAGCGACCGTCATTACGTTCTTCAAGCGCAAGAACATCCCGGCGGTGGCCACCGGCTGGGGGGCGAGCGGCTGCGCCCATGCGACGGATGAATTTGTCAGGATTGCCGACCTTGAGCGCGGCGCGCGCGTCCTGGAGCGTTTCATCAGGATCTTCGACGCCGGCTTTTCGTCGACGGCAGGTAAGTAATTCTTCTATTGAACTGTTTTTCAAAAAGGGATAGAATAAACTTCCGTCATGAAGTCCATTACCGTTAAAAAACGCATCCGCCTGAAGAATCCGGTTTTGATCGCGGCCTGGCCCGGCATGGGGGACGTCGCCCTGAAGGCCGCGGCCTATCTTAAGGACAAGCTGGCCGCCCAGGAGTTTGCGACCCTGGAGTCTTGCGAATATTTCCATCCTTCAGGCGTCTGGATCGACAACAATCTGATCGATATCCCTCAGCATCCTGTCGGCCGTTTTTATTTCTACCGCAACCCGGCCGGGACTTCCGATATCATCATTTTTATCAGCGATGCCCAGCCGTTCATCGAAAAAGGGTATGAATACGCCTCCGAGATCGTCGATTTCATCGTTTCGATGAAGGTCAAGACCGTCTATACCTTCGCGGCCATGCCTTTGCCGATCGAGCATACGCAGATGCCCGAGGTGTATGCCGTTGCCACCAAGAAAGAGATCCTGGACCAGTTCGAGAAAGCCAATGTCAAGAGCATGCCTTCGGGGCAGATCAGCGGTTTGAACGGCCTGATCCTGGGCGTCGCCAAAGAGCGGGGGCTCGACGGAGTCTGTCTTTTGGGTGAGATCCCCCTCTACACCATCCAGATCGAGAATCCCCTGGCTTCCAAGATGGTCCTGGAGGTCCTGGCGCGCTATTTGAAGCTTTCCGTGGACCTTGTTGAGCTGCAAAAACACGCCGACCAGATCAACCAGGAGATCGAGCACCTGATCGAGTATCTGAAGAATCCCCCGGAAGAAGAAAAACCGATCGATCAGAAAGAGATCGATATCATCAAGAGAGGGCTGGCGGAATCCGCGAGCCTGCCGGAGTCGGCCGCCAAAAGGATCGATGAACTTTTCAAGATGGCCAAGAGGGACCTCTCCCGCGCGATCGAGCTCAAAAAAGAGCTGGATAAGTGGAATGTGTACGAGCAGTACGAAGACAGGTTTCTCGATCTGTTCAAAAAGCCCCTCAAAAAGAACAATTAGCCCGCGATACCACAGAGCAGGGCTTTAAGGCGATTCCATGACGACGGCCGCCGTGAAAGTGATCCTGTGTGACCTGGGGAATGTGCTCTTGCATTTTGACCACCGCATCGCTGTGCGCCGCATCCAGCCTCATTGCGACAAATCCTTCGACGAGATCTACCAGCTTTTTTTTGACTCCCCTTTTACCAAAGATTATGAGGAGGGCCGTATCTCCTCTTCGGATTTTTTTAAGCACGTGACCGATGCGCTGGCGGTCCGCGGCCTGGGGTACGAGGATTTTTGCGCCGCCTGGAGCGATATCTTCTTCGATTCGGGGGAGATGCTGGCGTGGCTCAAGGAGTTAAAGAAAGATTTCCGCTTGTACTTGGTCTCCAACATCAATGAGATGCACTACGCTTTCATCCAAAAGAATTTTTCCGATCACATCGCCGTCTTCGACGATATCTTCCTGTCTTACGAGATCGGCCGCCGCAAGCCCCATCAGGAGATCTACGAGCGGGCGATCCGGGCGTCGGGCTTCCATGCCTCGCAATGTCTCTATATCGATGACAGGGAAGACCTTGTCGCCGCCGCAAGACAGATGGGGATCCCCTCAGTCGTTTTCAGGGGTGTTGCGGCGTGCCGGCAAGAACTCAAAGAGATGGGCATATGGCCTCAGAAGAAAACGTCGTCTTAAAAACGCAGGGCCTCTTTAAAGAGTATAAGAGCGGGCCGGTGTTCTTCCAAAAAACGATCCCGGCCGTTGTCGATCTGGACATGGAAGTCCGCCGGGGCGAGGTCTTCGGCTTTTTGGGCCCTAACGGCGCCGGCAAGACGACAACCTTGCATATGCTGGCGGGGATCTCGCGTCCATCGGCCGGCGCCATCGAGATTTTCGGAAGATCTTTTCGCTGCGGCCAGATCTGGCCTCTGCACCGTATCGGCTATGTTCCGGAAAGCACCTATCTTCCGGGAGACATGACGATGACCGAACTCTTGTCTTTTTTCGCGCGTCTCTACGGCTTGCCGGGCACGACCGTCCGGGAGCGCATCTCCCGCATGTTCGAGATGATCGGTTTTGTTTTGCGGGAACGCGCCACGTTCGTGCGCAGCCTCTCGATGGGGCAGCGGCGCCTCCTGGACCTGGTGCTGGCCCTTGTCCACGATCCCGACCTGGTCTTTTTTGACGAGCCTACCGTTTATCTGGACCCTCTGGCCGTCGAGCGCTTCCGGGATATCGTCGGCATGCTCAAGAAGAAAGGCAAGACCGTCTTTTTATCGTCCCATACATTGCCGCTGATCGAGAGGCTTTCCGATCGCGTCGCCGTCATTGCCCGCGGCCGTCTCCTGAGGGTCGCGCCGGCGCAGGATTTCGCGGCCGAGGGCGGTCTGGAGACTGTTTTTTTACAACTGGTCAAGGGGGGCGCATGAAAGGCCCGCTGCTTTTTTTCTGGCAGGTCCGTTTGATCGCCGGCGACGTTTACCGTGCCGCCGTGCGTGAAAAGATGATGTATGGTTTTCTTCTGTTATCTTTTCTCTTTATCCTGATGGCCAATGTTCCCTACATGGTGGCCGACCCAAAGGTTTTTGACAATCAGCCCGCCCTCACCTCGTCTTTGCAGATCGGCTTTGTCGCCATCCATATTTTTGTCCTGTTGATCGCCGTTTTTGTCTCGCTCAACACCATGCAGAGTTACCTGGCGTTCGAAAGGCTTGTCCTGCTTCTGTCGCGGCCTGTGAGGCGATGGCAGATCATGGCCGGCGTTCTTCTTGGCCTTTACCAGATGATCCTGATCAACTGGTTTCTCATGACGATGGGCGTCTGGCTGGTCGTCCTGTCCCACGAGAGGATGTTGTTGCCGTTCGTCTGGAGCGGATTGTCCGTCGCTGCCCTGCTGGGGATCCTTTATGTCAGCCTCGTCGTCTTTTTCTATTCCCTGATGCCCAATATGATGGCCGGCGTCTTGACCATTTTTGTCGTCATCGCCGGTTTCGGCGTTTCATCCGCGCGCCTGGTCTTCGCGCGCCTGGGCTGGCCTGTCTTTTTTGAAAAGGCGGCGCGCTTGGGCCTCAACGCCCTGCCGCAGATCAATGCCCTCCTGGGTATTTCCATGAAAGAGCTCCGGTTTTTCCACCTGGATATTTCCTCGGGGTTCTATATCCTCCAGTCCTTCCTGTTGATCGCCGTGCTCGGCCTGTTCTCTTGCTCGACATTCGAGCGGCGCAGCCAATTTTAGGGAAAATTTTCGCGAATTGTTTTATTCTGAGGGATATTTTCGCCCTCAAATATAAAAATTTTTTTCTCCGACGGAAAAAAGGGTGCCGGTAACCGGCATATGCGACCGAAAAATCTTGACAATGCGAATTTATTATGATAATTTTTGATTAGAGTTAAATTTTAAAATATCAAAAGGAGATTCAAATCAAAAAGTTAATGTGTTGAGGGACTCTCGAAAGCGGGGTCCCTTTTTTTATTTTTCGGCCCCTGCACAAGGGCCAGAGGATCGATGGGCAAGACGATAGGTTTTACATATGATCTGAAGAGCGACCATCCTGCGGCGGCAGGAGTGCCGTCGGACCACTTCGCCGAGTTGGATCACGAGGCCACGATCCAGGAAGTCGTGGATGCCCTGGAATCCGGCGGGCACAAGGTCGTCCGGATCGGCAATGTCAGGAATCTTTTGAGCCGCGCCGGCGAACTAGAGGGTATCGATATTGTCCTTAATATCTGCGAAGGCCTGGGCAACAGGAACCGCGAGTCCCAGGTGCCGGTGATCCTCGATGTCCTCGGGATCCCCTATGTGGGTTCAGACGGCCTGACGATGGGGCTGACCCTGGACAAGGCAATGGCGAAAAAAGTTTTTTTGAGCGAAGGCGTGGCGACGCCAAAATTTTTCCTGGCCGACGAGCATTATGATTTCAACAATCTGGATTCGATGAAATTCCCTTTTATTGTCAAGCCGAACCATGAAGGCTCATCCAAGGGGGTTTCTGAGGATTCCATCGTTTCAGACAAGGCGGCTTTGGCGCGGCAGGTGGGGGAGATGTCCCGGCTCTACAGGCAGCCGGCGCTTGTAGAAGAATTCATCCGCGGCGGGGAGTTTACAGTCCTTGTGATCGGCAACAAGGAACCCAGGGGCCTGGCCCCTGTGCAGATCCAGATCACCGGCCAGCTGGAAGCCGGAGACTTGATTTATACGTCGCGTCGCCTCGAGGGCGACGATATCGTTTATGTTTGTCCGCCGAAAGTGAGCGAGGCCCTGCGCCGCCAACTTTGTGAGATGGCCGTCAGGGCTTACCGGGCGGTAGGTTGCCTTGATTTCGGACGCGTGGATTTTCGCGTGGATGAGTCCGGCCGGCCCTACGTCCTTGAATTGAACCCCTTGCCGTCATTGTCGAGCGCCGACGTGTTTCCCCTTATCGCGCAGGCGGAGGGCATGACATTTAACGGCTTGATATTGGAAATCATCGATGCCGCTCTTGAGCGCACAGGGAGATGAGAAGAGAGATCGTGAGAGTTGATATGGACTCCTTGCCTAAACGCTTGTTCATTTTGCTCGCAAACGCCTCGGCCTCGCCGGAGGCGGGCCAGGGCGCTCGCAAAATGAACTTGCGCAGGCTGCGGAGTTGATCCAGAAGGGGTAGGCCTCCGCATTCCACATAGCGGAGGGCCTAATTTTGCGAGAAAGAGAAATCTCGGTGTAGGCAAAATTAAGGAATGCATTTTCACCCTTCGCTTAAGCACTTGAAAATTTATGCCACGACTCGGCCAGCGAAGCTGGCCAGTCGGCATAAATTTTCTGCGTAAGCTCGGGGTTGATTTTGTAGGGAAAATACTTCAATACAGGCAAAATCAAGGAGGGTCAACTGGCAAGCCAACCCCAGACTTTGGAGCATGCGACACAGCAGGCGTTCACGCGCCGCATCTGTTTCGGCGATTACCGCAAGATCGCGCTCTGGAAAGATGTCCCGGAAGAATTGTGGGAAGATTGGCACTGGCAGATCGATAACCGCATCCACAGCCTCGAGGCGATCTCCAAGATCCTCATCCTGACGCCGGAAGAAGAGGAAGGCATCAGGAAATCCAACGGCCGGTTGTCCATGGCCATTACGCCTTATTGGACGACCCTGATGGATACCGACGATCCTGAGTGCCCTATCCGCAGGCAGGCTGTTCCCTTAAAACAGGAATTCCAGTTCGGGAATAACGAATTCGTCGATCCATGCGCGGAAGACCGCGATTCCCCGGCTAATGGCTTGGTCCATAGATATCCCGACAGGGTCCTTTTGTTGAGTACGGAAAAATGCGCCATGTATTGCCGCCATTGCACGCGCAGGCGTCTGGTGGGCGAGAAGGTATCGCGCGTCATGAATACCAAGGCGCTCGACGCGGCCGTGGATTATATCCGCTCCAATAAGAAGATCCGCGATGTCTTGATCTCCGGCGGCGATCCCCTGATGCTGGAAGACAATGAACTTGAGGAGATCATCAAGAAGGTCAAAAGCATTCCGCACGTGGAATTTGTCCGCCTGGGCACGCGCGTCCCGGTCACCCTTCCACAGAGGATCACGGAATCCCTGACCATGATGCTCAAAAAATATTCGCCGCTCTGGATCAGCATTCATTTTAACCATCCCAAGGAGATCTCGCGGCGTTGCAAGGCGGCCCTGGATATGTTGGCCGATGCGGGCATCCCCCTGGGCAGTCAGACCGTGCTCCTGAAAGGCATCAACGATAAGCCTTATATCATGAGGAAGCTCATGCATGAGCTCCTGAAGGTGCGCGTGCGGCCGTATTACATTTATCAGTGTGACCCGGTCAAGGGGACGGCGCATTTCCGGACGCCCGTGGCGGTGGGCATCAATATCATTGAGAAATTGCGCGGTTTCACGTCCGGCTACGCTGTTCCGACCTACGTGGTGGATGCCCCGGGAGGGGGCGGCAAGATCCCTGTGGGCCCCAGCTACCTGATCTCGCAGGATAAAGGCAAGCATGTGCTGCGTAATTATAAAGGTAAGATCTATACCTACGTAGAATAACCGCGGTTTTTTCGTGATGACAAGCCCCCTTTTGATAAAAAGGGGGCTTTTTTTGGGTTTTCCGGCCTTTCTCCGCCTTTCTTGCGACCTTGATGACGGCTCCATTGACGCATCGGGGTTTATCCTTTATAATAGGAACCTAACGTTTTTTACGGCAAACAGTTGCTGATCTTTTCCTGCGAGAACGAAGAAAAGGGTCTACGAGGCCTCGCCTAATCTTTCTTATTCAATCTGTAAAAGAGGGGAGATAAGAAATGGATAACGTCAAGCCTGATGCCAAAAGAACTGTTGTTTTTGTGTCTCATGCCCAAGCCGGAAAGACCACGTTGGTGGAAGCCCTTCTTTTCGCCGCAGGGGCTATTTCCCGCAAGGGTTCTGTCGCCGAAGGCAATACGACGAGCGACTATAACCCCGATGAGATCCAGCGCAAAAATTCGATCAATTCCAGCCTGTGTCATCTGTCCTGGCGCAACCACTTTGTTCAGATGGTGGACACGCCCGGTTACGCGGACTTTGCCGCAGACATGCTCGGGGCCGTGCGCGCGGTCGATGCCGGCATCCTGGTTGTGGACGCGTCCGGCGGCGTTGAGGTCGGTACCGAACGGGCCTGGGACGCCTTAGAGGAGCTGAAGCTGCCGCGTTTGATCTTTATCAACAAGATCGACAAGGAGAACGTCAATTGTGACCAGGTTGTCAAGGAGATCCAGGAGAGATTTTCTAAGGCCGCGGCCGTTATTTCTTTTCCCATCTCGGCGGAATTGAAGGAGACGATCACCGAGACCAACGATGAACTCCTGGAGCGTTATCTGGAAGGCAAGGAGATCAAGGAAGAGGAGCTCAAGAAGGCCCTGAAAGACGCGATCGCAAAGGGAAAGATTTATCCTGTGATCACGGGTTCGGCCTTGACGGGCAAAGGCACGAAGGAACTCCTGGATTTTATCGTGGATTACCTGCCTTCGCCCGTGGAACGGCCGGCGGTCGTCGCGACCGATGCCCAGACAAACGAGGCACGCGAGCTTAAGCTTTCCGAAGATGCGCCTTTCGCCGCTTTTGTGTTTAAATCCGTCGTGGACCCTTTTGTCGGCCAGCTGACGATTTTTAGGATTTTTGCCGGCACCCTGGCAGGCAATACGGGTTTTTATAATGTGACCCACAGCTCAAAAGAGAGGATCGGCCAGTTGATCCTTCTGCAGGGCAAGGAGCAGCGGCCGGTCGCGTCGGCTTCGTGCGGCGACATTGTGGCCGTGGCAAAACTCAAGGAGACTTTTCTGGGGGACAGCCTGGCTGACGAGAAACAGCAGGTTATTTTCGCGCCGGTCGTTTTTCCGGAGCCGGTCTTTTCTTCTTCCATCAAGCCCAAGACCCGACAGGACGAAGAGAAGATCTCGGAGGCCTTGGCCAAGCTTTGCGCATCGGATCCGACGTTCAAGATCTCCCGGGATACACAGACCAAGGAGACGATCATCTCGGGTCTCGGGGACCAGCATATCGATGTGATGGTCAAGCGTCTGAAAGAGCGTTATCACGTCGAGGTGGAGATCGGGACCCCCAAGGTGCCATACAAGGAGACGATCAAAAAGGCAGCCAAGGCCCAGGGAAAACACAAAAAACAGTCCGGCGGCCGCGGCCAATACGGCGATGTGTGGCTTGAGGTGGCGCCTTTGGAACGCGGCAAGGATTTTGAGTTTGTGGATAAGATCGTCGGCGGCGCGATCCCGCGCAATTTTATCCCTTCCGTCGAGAAAGGCGTGCACAACGCCATGGTCGGCGGGGTCATCACGTCGTTCCCGATGGTGGGCGTGCGCGCGACCGCTTATGACGGGTCCTATCATGATGTGGATTCGTCCGACATGGCTTTTCAGATCGCCGGCGCCCTTGCGTTCCGCAAGGCGGCGATGGAGGCCCAGCCGATCCTGCTTGAGCCGATCATGGAAGTCGAGATCACCGTTCCCGAGGAGTGCATGGGGTCCATCCCCGCAGACCTCAATTCCAGGCGCGGGCGGGTCCTCGGCGTCGAGGCGCGCGGCAAGAACCAGACCATCAAAGCCCTCGTGCCCCTGGCCGAGATGTTCCGTTATGCCACGGACCTGCGTTCCATGACCGGCGGCAGAGGCAGCTACACGATGCATTTTTCTTCCTACGAAGAGGTCCCGGCGAAGATCTCCCAGGGGATCGTCGCCCAGAATCCTCGCCACAAACACGAAGAGGAGTAATATGAAAGCCTGTGTTTTCGGCGCCCCAGATTTTCCTTTCGGCAAAAAGGCGCTTGTCGAACCCCGCTTGAAAAAAATAGAGGAACTTTATCGGGCCAAGAAGGTGACGCAGGTCCAGATGGAGTTCGTCACAGAGAAGGACCTGAAGACCGCGGACGCGATCGTCTGTCCCGAAGGCAAGCGGCTGGATCTTTTGATCCTCGATATGGAGATCCTGGAGGGCAAGCTTGAGAGGCAGCCTCCGGACCAGGAGAAGGCGCTTTTGGAGCGCGCTCAAAAATACCTGGAGAAAGAGACACCCCTGTCTTTGGGCGATTTCTCCGCCGAGGAAAAGAAGTGGCTGGCCAATAATAATTTTGTTTCCGTCAAACCCGTTATTTTTGTCCCGGAAGCCCGGATGGCCGATGTCGCGTCTGTGGCGCGTCAGGCCTATGACGAGGCGGGGATGATCTGTTTTCTGACCGGCGGCGACAAGGAGGCCCGCGCCTGGGAGATCCGCAAAGGTGCGACGGCCGTCGAGGCCGCGGAGGCCATCCATTCGGATATCGCCAGAGGTTTCATCCGGGCCGAGGTCATGGATTACGACGCGTTAGTGAAGACGGGCAACGTCCACCAGGCCAAGTCCTCCGGCCTCCTGCGCCAGGAAGAGAAGGATTATGTCGTCAAAGACGGCGATGTCATAGAATTCAAATTCAGCGTGTAACTTTCTAGAGATAATAGAGAACAGAGAGAAATGGAGAGCATGTGCTGAAGATTAAAAGAGCGTTGATCAGCGTTTCGGATAAGACGGGCGTCGTCGATCTTGCGGGAGTCCTGAAGGATTTCGGCGTTGAGATTGTTTCGACCGGCGGCACAGCCAGGGCCCTGAAGGAAGCGGGGATCCCTGTCATCGAGATGTCGGATTACACGGGCTTTCCTGAAATGCTCGACGGCCGTGTCAAGACCCTGCATCCGAAGATCCACGGCGGCCTTCTGGCGCGGCGCGACAACCCCGAGCATTTGAAACAGGTAGAAAGCTGCGGGATCGGCCTGATCGACATGGTCGTGGTCAACCTCTATCCTTTTGAAAAGACCGTTTCCAGGGCCGGCGTTTCCGACCAGGAGGCGATTGAGAATATCGATATCGGCGGGCCGTCGATGCTGCGTTCCGCCGCAAAAAATCATGCCTCTGTCGCCGTTGTCTGCCGGCCGCAGGCGTATCCGTCGATCATCAAGGCGTTGAAGGAGAACAACGGTTGCCTGCCCGTCTCGCTCTTGAGGGGGCTGGCTGCGGACGTTTTTGAGTTGACGGCGCGCTACGACGCGGCCATTACGCGATATTTGAAAGGGCCGCAGGGAGCGGCTCCGCAGGACCGGCTTGCCGAGCGCCTGGATGCGTCCTTGTCCAGGGCGGCGTCGCTGCGCTATGGAGAAAACCCCCATCAGAAGGCCGGTCTCTACCGCTGGCTTGGGTCGGAGTCCGCTGCCACCCTGGTCAATGCCGTGCAGCTCCACGGCAAAGAACTCTCTTTTAATAATTATCTGGATTTGAACGCCGCCCTGGAGAATCTCAGGGGTTTCAGCAGGCCCTGCGCCTGTGTCGTCAAGCATACGAACCCGGCGGGTGTGGCCCAGGCCGCGACCCTGGCGCGCGCCTTTCACGACGCGTGGCAGAGCGATCCGCTTTCGGCTTTCGGCGGCATTGTCGGTTTGAACAGGATGGTGGATGCGAAGACGGCGCGGGCGCTCCTGAAGAGCGGATTTCTGGAATGCGTCCTGGCGCCTGCGTATGACCCGGAGGCCCTCGCATTGCTCAAGGGCAAAAAGAACCTGCGTCTCCTGCAGATGTCCGTCGGGGTTTCCGCGGACCCTCAGGTGTGGGACGCCAAAAGGATCGACGGCGGTTTCCTCGTCCAGGACAGGGATGAAGGCGACGTTGCGGTCAGGGACCTTAAGGTCGTGACACGCAGGAAACCGACGCGGGCGCAGATGGCTTCCTTGTTGTTCGCCTGGGAGGTCGTCAAGCATGTCAAGTCCAATGCGATCGTCCTGGCGCGCGGCACAGCGACCGTCGGGATCGGCATGGGCGAGACCAGCCGCGTGGACTCGATGTTCATGGCCGTCAAAAGAGCGGGCCGGCGCAGCCATGGCGCGGTCCTGGCGAGCGACGCCTTCTTTCCTAAATCCGATAACGTTGCCTTGGCCAAAAAAGCGGGGATCAGGGCCGTCATCCAGCCCGGCGGTTCCATCGCCGACGAAGAGATTATCCGCGCCGCCGACAAAGCCCGGATCGCCATGGTGTTCACAGGCGTCAGGCATTTCAAACATTGAATTTTACGAGATCCGAAACCCGTTATCCGTTCATAAGACGATTTCGGATTCCCGGATTGCGGCCTCGAGACCTTAAAAAGTCGTGGCTCATCTATGACCTACGAAAGCGCCCTGGCGTATTTAGAAAAGCTGATCAATTATGAGCGCCGTCCGCCGGAAGCCTACCGGACGGTGTTCAAGCTCGAGCGGATGGTGGCCTTCCTGCAGCTGATTGGAAATCCCCAGAACGCGCTGTCCGTCATTCATGTCGCCGGCACAAAGGGAAAAGGTTCTACGTCCTGTTTTATCGCGCAGATCCTTCGCGAGGCCGGCTATCGCGCAGGCCTTTACACCTCGCCGCATCTGCACGATATGCGGGAGCGCATCCGCATCCTCGACCCGAGCCATACGGCGGAAGACCATACGATGTTTCCGGGGATGATCCTTAAGAATGATTTTGCCGGTCTCTTGGAAAGCATGATGGGCGCGCTTGAGTCATTGGAGCGTTCTTCGTCATCCGGCGGTCCTTTGACATTTTTCGAAGTCTTGACGGCGATGGCGTTTAAATATTTCGCCGACAGAAAGACGGATATCGTCGTCCTGGAGACGGGTCTGGGGGGGCGGCTGGATGCCACGAATACGGCGCCGTCCCTGGTCACCGTCATCACCCCGATCAGCTACGATCACGAATATATCCTGGGCAATACGCTGCCCGAGATCGCCTTTGAAAAAGCCGGCATCATTAAGGACGCCAACAGGCAGACCTCCGAGGGCTTCGGTATCTGCGTCAGCGCCTCCCAGATGAAGGAGGCGGCCCAGGTGATCCGGCGGCAGTGCCGGTCGCTCGGCACGATGTTTTTTATGATGAACAAGGATTTCCGCTGCAAACAGATATCGCACGATCTTTTGACCCAGCGGTTCTTTTACCGGGGGCTCAATGGGAGCTCTCATTTTTTTGACATCCGGATGCTGGGAGAACACCAGCTTACCAATGCCTCCGCGGCGCTGGCCGCGGTTGAGGCGCTGGGCCTCCACGGGATACGCGTCGGCGTCGAGGCGATGGCGTCGGGCCTGAAGAGCGCTTACTGGCCCGGCCGGCTGGAGGTGGTTTCAACCCAGCCCTTCATCATCCTGGACGGCGCCCACAACAGGGAATCGGCTTATCGCCTGGCCCGTTTCATCGGGAAAGAATTTGAAGGTTTCAAAAAGTGGCTTGTCTTCGGCGCTTCGTCGGACAAGGACTTGAAGGGGCTCTCGGAGCTCCTGGGGCCCATGGCGGACCGTGTGATCCTTACAAAGGCCAATCATCCCCGGGCGGCGGATCCCGAAAAACACCTGAAAGGTCTTTTTAGCAGGCAGGCGCCCGTCGTGACACATTCCGTGGAAGAGGCCCTGGATATCCTGAACCGCCAGATGCGGCCCCAGGAAGTGGCCGTGATCACGGGGTCCCTTTTTGTCGTCGGGGAGGCCAGGTCTTTATGGCAGCATTAGTGCCTGCGACCGATACGATCGCTGCGATCGCCACGCCCGTCGGACAGGGGGCCGTGGGGATCGTGCGCTTGAGCGGCGCCGGGGCCGTTGCCGTTGCCGACGCGGTTTTTTCATCGAAAAGAGGAAAGCCGTTGTCTGCCGCGCGGACATTTTCTATCTGTTACGGCTGGATCGTGAAGGACAAGGAGGCGTTCGAGCGCGCCGGCCGGACCCCGCAGGCCTCTCCCGAGATGGTCGTGGATGAGGTCGTCGTTTCCCTGATGCGTTCTCCGCACAGCTATACGCGCGAGGATGTCGTTGAGATCAATTCCCACGGCGGGCCGCGGGTCTTGTCCGTTATCCTGGAGTTGTTGTTGGAGAAGGGGGCGAGGGTTGCCGATCCCGGCGAATTCACCAGACGGGCATTTCTGAACGGCCGGCTGGACCTCGCCCAGGCGGAGGCGGTTCTGGATATTATCCAGGCCAAGAGCGACCTGGCCCTGAAGAACAGCCTGACGCAGCTTTCCGGCGAGCTCTCCCGCAGGATGAAGGCCCTGCGCCGCCGGATGGTCGATGTCCTGGCGGACATCGAGGCGCGGCTTGATTTTTCCGAAGAAGAACTTTCTTTCGCCCCCGACGCTGCGGCTCGGGCCGCCTTGACGGGGATCCTGGATGAACTCAAGCACCTTCTGGAGGGGAGCTTTTGCGGCAGGATCATCCGCGAAGGGCTCAAGGTCGTGATCTATGGACGGCCCAACGCCGGGAAATCGTCTTTGCTCAACGCGCTCCTGAAGACCGAGCGGGCGATCGTGACGGCCATCGCGGGCACGACGCGCGATACCATCGAAGAGTGCGTTTCGATCAAGGGGCTGGCGGTTTGTTTCGTGGATACGGCGGGGATCCTGGAGGCGCACGGCGAGATCGAACGCCTCGCTCTCGAACGGACGCGCAAGGCCATCGATACCTGCGGTCTTTTGTTGTTCGTGCTCGACGGGTCGATGCCGCTGGGGCGCGAGGATGAGAGGCTTTTATCACAGCTTGGCCCTTCGATAAAGGTGGTCGGGGTCGTCAACAAGAGCGACCTGCCGGCCGGGGCCGATCGCGGAAAAATGAAGGCCCTGCTGGGCGCAAGGCCCCTTGTGGAGGTTTCCGCCCTGAAAGGGGACGGCATGACACGGCTGGAGGAGGAGATCCTTAAGGCGGTGTTCCATGATCCCGGCCTGATGTCTGCGGACGTATTGGTTTCCAATGTCCGCCATATTGGTATCCTTAAAGATGCCGCCGCATCGCTGGAGCGGTCGATCGATTCTTTACAGAAGGGCCTTTCTCCGGAATTCGCCGCCGCGGACCTGCGCCGCGCGGCCGACGGCCTCGGAGAGTTGACGGGGGAGGTCTTTCGCGAAGATGTCCTGGATGTTATTTTTTCAAAATTCTGCATCGGCAAATAAAACGAGGACGACATGGACAAGAAAAAATTGATCAAAGCCGTTAAGATGATCCTTGAGGCCGTCGGGGAAGACCCGGAAAGGCGGGACCTGCTGGAGACCCCTGAACGCGTCGCGGATATGTATGAGGAGATCCTCTCGGGCCTTTCGGCCGATCCCAAGAAAGAACTTGAGGTCGTCCTGGACCAGAAGCACGAGGAGATCGTCCTTTTAAAAGATATCCCGCTTTATTCCATATGCGAACATCATCTGCTGCCGTTTATCGGCCGCGCCCACGTCGCCTATATCCCGAAGGGCGGCCGCGTGACGGGCTTAAGCAAGATCGCACGCGTTGTTGAGATCCTTTCCCGCAGGCCCCAGGTCCAGGAACGGTTAACGACCCAGATCGCGACGATCATCATGGAGACCCTTCAGCCCCTGGGGGTCATGGTTGTGATCGAAGCTGAACATTTGTGCATGAGCATGCGCGGCATCAAGAAGCCCGGCATTACCACCGTTACCAGCGCTGTCCGGGGTGTCTTTAAAGAAAACGAGAAGACCAGGGCCGAGACCCTGGCCTTGATGAAGGGCGGGCGCTAAAGACATCCGGCGTTCACGGGAACCGGAGTCTCCGACGGAGGATCCGGTCCTTTTTTTAGAAGAAGGCCCGCGCGCCCCTCCAAATATTTCTTGAAACTTGCCGCCAAAGGAATACAATGGCTCTGAAAGACGGAAGGCCTCGCCCAGGAAGGGCAGACCTCCGNNCTCCGTCTCCGATAACGGAGGGTCTGATTCCGCCATGGGCGGAAGGATTAAGGAATAAGCGTTTATCCCTCGTCTCAACGCTTGTAAATTTTTGCCATGGTAGGCCGTCGGCCTGGCGCAGCCGGCCAGGACGGCCATCCGGCAAAAATTTCCTGCCTGGCAAAACAAAGTTTTGCCGAGACTCGGGATTAATTTTGCAAGGAAAAGGCCTAGTTATAGGCAAAATGAAGGAAATAAACGTGACTCCTCGCGTAAACATCTTGTCAATGTCTGTCTGCATCCAGTCCTCGCAGAGCTCGGACGGGCAGCCAGATATTTCCAAGATACGCTCGGAGTTAATTCCGCCAGAGGCGGAATTAAGGAAATAAACGTGACTCCCCGTGTAAGCATCTTGACAATTTATGTCTGCAACTAGTCCTCACAGAGCTCGGACGGGCCCCGTTACAAATGGAATTTGTAACGGGGCGGGTTCCGCAGAAAGCGGAATACCGCCACGGCAAGTGGCGCGCTTGCCAGTCCGATAAGGCAAGGTGTGGCCCTTCAGATGGGGCCAGGTGCAGCCATAAATTCTCAAGATACACCGCCGCAGGAAGCGGCGCACCGGCCAATCCGATGAGGCCGGGTGGTGGAGTTAATCTCGCCAGAGGCGAGATTAAGGAGACTTGCCATGGATAGAGTCAAAAAGGGTTCGCGGCTCGTGTGTGTGCCTTGCGGCAGGGAAGTCATCGTTGATGCCTGCGGGATTTCAGAGCAGACCGTCTGGTGCTGCGGTAAACCCATGGCTCACAGGAAGGCCTCTTCCAAAAAATCATCCGGCAGGAAGAAATCCGGAAAGAAGTAGACCTCTCATTATCCGCTTTTGGTGTCCACGAGGACGGAGTCACACTTTTAGACGACGATGCAATACAGTCAGGGCCGCTTGGGCCGCGTTTTTCTGGTCAAATTCGACAATAAGGACGATATCCTGCGGTCGCTGGAAGGATTTGTCAGGAAAGAGCGCCTGAAGAGCGCCGTTCTTGTTTTTCTCGGGGCATTCCGCAAGGGCCAATTGGTCACGGGGCCCAAAAAAGCGGTTGTGCCGCCGGAGCCGAACTGGAAGGTCTTTGACGACGGCTGGGAAGTCATGGGCGTGGGGACTGTGTTTTCAGGCAAGAAAGGACCGCAGATCCACATGCACGCAGCCATGGGCAAAAAAGACAAGGCCCTGACCGGATGCGTCCGCAAAAAAGTGGAAGTTTTCATGGTGATTGAAGCCGTCGTTTTCGAACTCAAAGGCGTCAAGGCCCGAAAAGAGATAGACCCGGGGACAGGGCTGAATTTATTGAAGATATTAAGGTAAGGTGGAGGAGTTAAGGAGTAAGCGTTACTCCTCGCCTGGACGCTCGGAAATTTTCCACCAGGGCAGGCCGGTGTAAAATTTCTCTCGCAGGCTCGGAGTTAATTTTGCGATGAAGAAACACCTCGGTATAGGCAAAATTAAGGAAAGAAACGTTACTCCCCGTGTAAGCATCTTGACAATTTATGTCTGCAACCAGTCCTCGCAGAGCTCGGACGGGCAGCCATAAATTCTCAAGATACACCGCCGCAGGAAGCGGCGCACCGGCCAATCCGATGAGGCCGGGTGGTGGAGTTAATCTCGCCAGAGGCGAAGGTTTAAGGAAAGTGACGTGACTCCTCGTGTAAACAGCTGAAAATTTCTGTCTGCGACCAGTCCTCACAGAGTTCGGACGGGCAACCAGAAATTTTTCAGCTACACTCGGAGTTAATCTCGCCAGAGGCGAGATTAAGGAGGTCAGGTATGGCGATCAATAAGGTGGAAATCGTTTGCAGGCCCTGCCCGAAGTGTGAAGGCCTGGAGAACAGGATCAGGGATATCATCAAGGCGATCGGCATCGCCAACAAAATCACCATTGTTTTTACTTTTGTGCATACGAAGGAATTGCAGGGGTTGGCTGATCTGGGGGTCAACCCGGGGATGACCCCTGTCATCCTGATCAACGGCCAGGTAGAGCTTGCCGGACGAGTGGACCCGCAGGCATTAAAAAAGCGTTTTGAAGCCATCCATAAGATCGGCTGACAGGAAAGGGGTTTTGTCCATGGCAAAAATTATTTTCAGGAGTGTTATTATTTCCGTTCTTGCTTTGACATTGACAGGTTGCACGACCTTGTCGAAAAAGCGGGCCTTGGAGAGGGAGAATGAGCGTCTTAGAGAACAGGTCGCGGCAATGGAAGAAGAGAAAGACGCAGATCTGCAGAAGGCATTGAAGGATCTGACCGCCAATCTCAAGGACGAACTGGCGAATTATAAGGCCAAGCTGGAGATGACGGAGAGGGGCCTGGTGATCACGTTCCTTGCCGAGGTCTTTTTTGATTCGGGCAGGGATGCGATCCGCTCCAAGGGTAAGGCCTCGCTGGAAAAAGTGGCCACAGTCCTGAACAAGGACGTCCCGGATTCGCAAGTGGCTGTGGAAGGCCATACGGATTCAGACCCTATCAAGCATTCGGGCTGGAAATCCAACTGGGAGCTGTCCAGCGCCCGCGCCTTGGCCGTCCTGCATTATTTTGTAGACGAAGGGGGCGTCGATCCGTCGCGCCTCTCGGCCGTGGCCTACGGGGAATATCAGCCTGTGGCATCCAATGCTACGAAGGAAGACAAACAGAAGAACCGTCGCGTCGAGATCGTTATCCTGCCTTCGCATGTCGAGAAGGTCAAAGCTGAAGAGTAGTTTGTTCCCGCGCACATAGCGGATAAACGCCCCTCCCCGGAACCGGGGAGGGGCGTTGTTTTTTCTTTCCACGTCTTGCGGGTTTTGTTATAATGGGCGCCATGAAGGGCGGCCGTCCCTTTTGAGGGTTATTTTCCGACGACAATGCTGATGCCAAGACCATGCGCACAAGACATCCGTAAGATCCTTTCGGACAGGTATGCAGGATATTCCCGGTTCATTCTTGCCTCTCTGCTTGCCGTCATCGTCCTTTTGGTTTTTTTGCCGTCCCTGCGCAACGGATTCATCAACTGGGATGATCAGGTCTATGTCCTGAACAACTCTTCCATCAAGGCCCTGACTGCGGCCAACCTGCGCAAGATATTCACGTCTTATTATGTCAGTAATTACCAGCCGTTGACGCTTCTAAGTTTTCTGCTCAATTACCAGGTGTCCCACCTGCAGCCTTTCGGCTATCATCTGACGAATTTTCTTCTGCATCTGTTTAACGGCCTTTTGGTCTTTGGACTGGTGCGCCTGCTGCGCGGCCGGGATGCGTTCGCATTTTTTGTCGCGCTTTTGTTCAGCATCCATCCTTTGCGCGCCGAGAGCGTGGCGTGGGTCGCGGAACGCAAAGATGTCCTGTATGCCTTTTTCTACCTGGGGGCCCTTGTGAGTTATGTGTATTATTTGCGGCAGGGGCTCAAAAGCCGTTATCTCTGGATCGCCCTGGTTCTTTTTTTCCTTTCATTGTTGTCCAAATCCATGGCCGTGACCCTGCCGGTCATGCTGTTCTGTTTCGATTATTTCCTGCGCCGCCGGCCCGACCTCCATATGTTCCTTGAAAAAATCCCGTTTTTTGTCCTTGCGGCTTTTTTCGCCCTGGTCGCGCTCTATTCCGTTTACGGCGGCAGCCACGATATCATCGGGTTGGCGGCCGCCGAAAGATTTCACAACGGGCCCTTGTTTGCTCTTGTATTCTATCTGGGAAGGATATTCTGGCCTGCGGCGTTGTCCGCCTACTATCCGGCGGACGTGTTCTATGCGACCGCTTATCAGGTCCGGAGTTATTTCTGGGCTTTGGCTTTTTTTTCCGTTTTCGTCCTGGCGGTCCGCCGGAGCCGGACGGTGGTCTTCGGCTGCCTCTTTTTTGTCGTTTCTCTTTTGCCCTTGCTGCAGTTTCTTCCCATGGGGGATACGAAGGTGGCTGATCGGTTCGTCTATGTGGCGTCGATCGGCATTTTCTATATTCTGGCTGAAGGTTTTTTCCGTCTTTGGGACAAGGCGCGCGGCAGGCATACGGGCTTGAGGGTCCTTCTCGCCCTCTTGTTTATGGCCGTTGTCCTGTTCTGCGGGTTGGCGACACACAAACGTTGCAAGGTCTGGGAGAACAGCGTGACGTTCTGGACGGACATCCTCAAAAAATACCCCCAGGTCGTCATCGCCTACAATAACCGCGGGCTGGCTTTTATCAACGAAGGGTTGTATGGGAAGGCGTTGAAGGATTCCACGGAGATGTCGCGCATTATCGACGAGCGTTATACCTTATATAAGGGATATTATCAGTTGTATCATGCCAATCTGGCCATCCTGTATTACCTTTCGGAAGGGCAATACCGCAAGGCCATCGAGGTGACGGAGGCGGCCATCAAAACGGACCCGGACAAGAGATACAAATACCAGATCAATCTGGCGGTGGCTTACGCATCCCTGGGCGATGCCGGCCGCGCCGAGAAGCTTCTCAGGGAATCGATCGACCGGGACCCCGAGACGCGCGCCGAAGGGTATTACAACCTGGCGCTTGTGGCCGTCAACCGCAAGGCTTTGCCCGAAGCCGAAGATTTTTTGCGCCGGTCCCTGCGGGAAAACCCGGATTTCGGCCTGGCCCATGAAGCCCTGGCCACGATTTTTTACAAGCAGGGCAGGCTCGACGAGTCGATCGTCCATTACAAGCGGGCCGTCGCCTCCGGGCTTCAGGATGTTTCTGCCTATAACGGCCTGGTAGTCGCCCTGATGGATAAGGAAGCGTATGCAGCCGCATGGCCTTACGCCCGTCAGGCCGTGCAGAAGAACCCGAAAGATATTGACGCGCTTTCAAACCTCGGTTCGGTCCTCTGCGCGCTCGGGCGTCCGCGGGAGGCGGTCCCCGTTCTGGGGCGGGCTTTGAGGCTGGAGCCGGCATCGGGCCTCATCCATAACAATATGTGCTTCGCCTATTACCTCGATGGGGATTGCCGTCGATCCTGGGCGCATTGCCGCGAGGCCCGCAGGCTCGGCTATCCCGTTGCGGACCTTCTCTGGCAGAAACTCGGTTCCTGCCGGTCCTGAGCGCCGGAAACTGTTTTGTGCTTTTTTCCCGATTGAGTTATAATAAATTAGCGGTTTGCGGCCAAAGAGCCGGGCCTGGCGTTTCAGGGTGAGGGATGCAAAAAAACCGACCGAAATTCAAGAGGGGCGCCCTATTTTTTATTGCCTGTTTTTTTGGTTCTGTCTTTCCTCTCCGGGCAGAGATAGAGGTCGTCAGGAACGAGAACTTTCTTTTTAGCGTCAGTCCTTATTTCAGGGTGGACGCTATTGTTTTAAAGAATACCGTCGACCTGGACAGCAAGAACAAGGATGATTCTTCGGCCTATCTGGGCATCGATTACAGCCTGGGCCTCGATCTTACCTATAAAGACGACGGCCCGCAGGCGCACCTGAAGCTTGAGAGGAACGGTCCGTATGACTACGATGCGCCCGTATTCATTCACAATACGCTTATGACCTCTACGGCGAAGGTGGAGAGATATCGCGACGCCGAATTGCTGCCCCATGTCGAGGAATTCTGGTATGATTTCGGTTTGTATGGCCTGCCGTCAAGATTGAAAGGCGGCCTTTTTGTTTATGAGGCGGGTAACAATCTCAGCGCGCCTTCCGATTACGAGAATTATTCACTGAGCTTATACGGCGAAAAGGGGAATTTAACGTGGAATTTCTATTATTGCCGCCCTGATCTGGCGAATAAGAGTTACCTGGGGCCGCGCATCGATCAGGAGAGGCAGCAGGGCATCCATTATACGCCCAATAAGGCCAACTTTTTTGCCGCTGACGCTGTTTTTGCGTTCAAGAGCAGTTCTTTACAGCCCTATGTGGAGGTCCTGTCGGACTTTTCGGGAGAGAAGCGCACGAATCTTTTTTCGACCCCCACCCAGGAGGATATATTGGGCACCTTTGGCCTTGATTGGAATGTGACGCTGGATAAATTATCTTTGGGGATAGAAGCGGCCAGGAATTTCGGCGCAGCCAAATCTACGGATCCCGACTATAAAGACGTTGAGCATTGCGGTTATCTGATCTATGCGGATGCCGCCTATCAATTCGAAAAGATCGCCCCTCATACGAGATTTGCCTATGCCTCCGGCAATAAGGTGCCCCTTGACCAGGCAGGCGATGACACATTCACCAGCGGCAAAAATCGCGCCTTTAGCGTCTATTCTCCCTTGAATACCAATCTGTCGGATTCTATTTATCCCCTCGGCCCGGAATCCATGCCCCTGGTGGGGCCATGGGCGCAGGCAACGGATTGAATTACGGCATCGGCCGCCCGACCACTTTTTCAGACCCTTATTTATTCGAAAATCTCATTCTTGTTTGTTTGGGCCTGGATTTTCAGCTGACGGAAAAGTTTTCCATGACCTTTGACTGGTGGTATTTGAGGGCCGCGCAAAGAGGCGTAGGCACCCTTGCGGGCGAAAATATCCTGCTCTCGCCGGATCTGGGCAACGAGTTGGACCTGTATTTTAACTACGACCTTACCAAGAACATTGCGTTGAGTCTGTTCGGCGGTTATTTTTTCCCTGGCCGGTTTTACAAAGAGGAGAGGGACGATGGGGACGGCAGCCTCTTTTCTCCTTTTGTGCGGGGCGACGGCGAGGCCGACGGCGCCTTTCAGATCGAAGCCAGCGTCACCTTCAGTTATTAAAGAAATGCGCGACGGCGCACAGTAATAGAGACAATCAGAGGATGTGAGATCATGAGAGTCCAGACAAAATTGACCTCGTTGTTGCTGTTCATCAGCATCGCATTGATGGCCGCGCGGTATCTTTATCAAACATTTGAAAACCAGCGCGTCTATGGCTTGTTTCAGGAAGAAATTAATGAGAAGGAAGTTTATTTCACCAAACTGATGGCCCTTAAAGGGGCCAATCTGAAAACGTTATCCACTGATTATACCTATTGGGATGAGATGGTGGATTTTGTGCGCGGCGACAAAGGTATGACGTGGGCCAGGCAAAACATGGATGAGACTGTCCTGGGGACATACCAGGCAGATGCTATATGGGTATACCGGCTGGACCTCTCTTTGGCCTACGCCATAAAGGGCGAGGGCGCCGCCGGCTTAAAAGATTTTCCTCTCTCCAGGGAGGCCGTCAGGGATATCTTTTTAAAAAAGCGGTTGTGTCATTTTTTTGTGAATACCGAGGCAGGCCTGATGGAGGTCCGGGGCGCCACCATCCATCCGACAGCGGATAATGACCGGCAGACCCCTCCTCAGGGGTATTTCTTTGCCGGCCGCCTGTGGAACAAGGGTTATACGGATGAACTGGCAGAGCTGATCGGCGGAGAGATAGCCGTTGAGAGGACAAAACAGGCGGTGCCCGATTTCAAGGTTCTCCTGGAAACCAACATGATCATTTTTTCAGAAGAGCTTGACGACTGGAAAGGCGGGCCGGCCGCGTATCTGGATGTCCGCATTCATTCCCAGCAGATGGAAGGCTACAAGAAATCTTCCAGGAATGCCATGGCGACCTTTATCGTTTTTCTGGCCGTCATTGTTGTCGTGATCACGATATTCATGACGACGTCGCTCTCCATGCCCTTCGGGTTCATTTCTCAGGCATTGAAAAAAGAGAATCCGGTCCGCCTCCGCCCTTTGGAAAAAGACACCAGCGAGTTCGGCGATATTTCGCGTTTGATTTTCAGGTTATTCCAGCAGAGGGAAGACCTGATCAGGGAGGTGGCGGAACGCAAAAAAGCGGAGATGAGATTCCAGCAGGTTGCCGACGCCGCCGAGGAGTGGATCTGGGAAGTGGACGGCGACGGTCTATATACTTTTTCAAGCGCGGTTGTTGAAAAAATCCTCGGGTATAAACCGGAAGAGATCGTGGGCAAAAAACATTTTTATGATTTTTTCCTTTCCGAGGACAGGGAATGCATGAAAAATGAGGCTCTGGAGGCCATGGCGGCCCGGCAGCCTTTCAAGAATTTTATCAACCGGAACCTGCATGAAGACGGCCATGTCGTCTGGCTGGATACGAGCGGCACGCCGATCTTCGACGAGAAGGGTGCGTTTTTCGGATACCGCGGCGTGGACACGGACGTGACCGAGCGCAAGAAGGCGGAAGAGGGGCTTAGGGAAGCGTATATCAAGCTGAAAGAGATACAGGAGCAGTTGATCCAGGCTGAGAAACTGAACGCCGTGGGCCAGCTCGCCAGCGGCGTGGCGCACGAAGTCAGGAACCCGTTGGCGATCATTCTGCAGGGCGTTGATTTCCTTGAGACCAAGATACCGCCCTCGTCGGGAGACATCTTCGAAGTCCTGGCCATGCTCCGAGAGAACATCAAGAGGGCGGACAAGATCATCAACGACCTGCTTGATTTCTCCAGGGCCGCGCACCTGAATTTAGCGCCGTCGGACCTGGGGCTGGTCCTTGAGACTTCTCTCGATCTGGTCAAAACGAGGTTCAAGTTCGATAATGTTGTCATCGAAAAAGAAATCAAGAAAGACATACCCCTGGTCCTGGCGGACAAGAACAGGCTGGAGCAGGTTTTCATCAATATATTGCTGAATACGATCCAGGCCATGCCCGAGGGGGGCAGGATCATAGTGCGCAGTTACGATAAAAAGCTCGAAGAGATCAGAAACGGCATCGGCAAAAGGGCTCAAGACAGTTTTTATTTCGGAGAGTTGGCGGCGATCGTCGAGATCGAAGACACGGGGTGCGGGATCCCCGAAGAAAGCCTGAAAAAGATCTTTGACCCTTTCTTTACGACAAAGGGCCAGAGAGGTTCCGGGTTGGGGCTGTCCGTGTCCAGAAATATCATCCATATGCATAGAGGTCTGATCCATGCGGAGAGCGCGCCGGGCAAGGGGACCAAAGTGACCGTTATCTTAAAGCTGGCTGAACGGGCATGATGCGGGCGGGGCGCGGGATCAACGATGGAGTGACCGGGAAAGGGGTCGGCGCATGACGAAAAAAAAGAGGATATTGGTGATCGACGACGAGGCGGATTTTACGAAATTGATCAGATTAAACCTTGAGCAGACCGGAAAATTCGAAGTGAAGACGGAAAATCGCGGGTCGGCGGCGCTGGCCGCCGCAAAGGCCTTTAAGCCGGACCTGGTTTTGCTGGATATTCTTATGCCGGATCTCATGGGCAGCGAGGTGGCCGCCCAGATGAAGGAAGATGACGACACGAAGAATATTCCCGTCATATTTTTAACCGCAGTCGTCGGCAGGGAGGAAGTGGTCCAGAGAGGAGGCGTCATCGGCGGGCATCTTTTTGTGGCCAAGCCCGTGGATATCAAGCAGTTGGTCGAAGTCATCGATGAGAATATCCGCTGAAAGGTCGGCGGCCCTACAAGAAGAATCCTCTGTCCAGCGAGCGGTAATGGATCGCTTCCGAAAGATGCTGTGTCGTGATATCCCCGCATCCCGCCAGATCCGCAATCGTCCTTGAGATTTTCAGTATTTTGTCGAAGGCGCGGGCGCTCAAATGAAAGCTGTCCATGGTCGTCTTGAGCAGCTCGTTTTCCTCTTTTCCCAGGGTGCAATATTTTCTGGTCTGTCGGTGCGACATCTGCGCATTGGATAATATTCCGTCTTTTTTTCCGTCCCGTTCGGCGGAAAAACGCTCTTCCTGAATGCCCCTGGCTTTGTTGACCCTTTCTTTTATCTTTGCCGAACTTTCTGCGGGGGTATTGTCGCTTAACTCCTGGTATCGGATGGCCGGGACTTCGATGTGGATGTCGATCCTGTCCAGGAGCGGGCCGGAGACCTTTCCCAGATACTGATGGATCTTGTGTTGGGAACAACGGCAGCCGCGCGCCGGGTCGGTGTAATATCCGCAGGGGCAGGGGTTCATGGCCGCGACCAGCATGAAACGCGCCGGGAAGTTTAAGGACCTCTGCGCCCTGGCGATCCGGATACAGCCTTCTTCCAGGGGTTGGCGCAGGATTTCCAGGGCATTGCGGTGGAATTCCGGCAGTTCGTCGAGAAAGAGGACGCCGTTGTGGGCGAGGCTGATTTCGCCCGGCTGGGGATTAGAGCCTCCTCCGGCCAGCGCCACGTCGGAGATCGTATGGTGGGGCGCGCGGAACGGCCTTTGGCGCAACAAGAACGATCCGACAGATGCGTTGCCGGCGACAGAATGGATCTTTGTGACTTCCAGTGATTCGCGGGCGGTCATCTCCGGAAGAATGGCCGGCAGGCGCCGCGCCAGCATGGTTTTTCCGCTTCCCGGCGGCCCGACCAGGAGAATATTGTGTCCGCCCGCGGCGGCGATCTCCATGGCCCGCTTGGCCAGAAACTGGCCTTTAATATCCGAAAAATCGGGTTCGTCGGCGTCGTCGGGGTTTCCGGCGGCCGGGCCGCAGAACGGTTTGAGGGTTTCCGGGTTGTGGAGCCCTTCGATGAGGTCCCCGAGTGTTTTGAAACCGAAGACCTGGATACCTTCAACAAGAGCGGCTTCAGGGGCATTGGCGACAGGGAGGACCAGCTTTTTTATTCTGTGTGTCGAAAGGGCCTGGGCCATGGCCAAGACGCCTTTAACGGGCCGCAGGTGGCCATCCAGGGCGAGTTCCGCGGCAAACCAGTATTCTTCGAGCAGGGCAGGCTGGATCTGTTTGGAGGCAGCCAGGATCCCCATGGCAATAGGCAGGTCGTAGAGGGCGCCTTCTTTTTTGATGTCCGCAGGCGCCAGGCTGACTGTGATCTTGTCGGCCGGGTAGCGGAAGCCGCTGTTTTTTATCCCCGAGCGGACACGTTCTTTGCTTTCCTTGATGGCCGAATCCGGAAGGCCGACAAGGACCGTCTGCGGCAGGCCGTTGGCGACATCGACTTCGATGTCTACAGGATGGGCATCCAGGCCGATAAGACCCAATGTATGCGTCTTAGCAAGCATTTGAACAGGGGTAAATCCGCTTGATTTTTAAAGAGGATATAATTATAATCAACCTACGACTACCTCGGCTTGAAAGCCGAGGTTTGCTCTAGGTTGATACTGAGCCGCCTTTTCTGCTTCTTAGATAATTTTGTTTTGGGCGGCGAACGTATGAACTGCTGAATTTGGTCCTTTGAGGGAACGGGGCGGAGGAAGGATTGGAACAGAAGGTATCCTATCACGCGCCTTCTTTTTTGTCAAGCACGGCCCCCCCCATTTTTGCCTTCTTTGGAAGAAAGAGGTCGTCTACCGTGAATAACAGGGTCAAAACAGGGATTATCGCGCTGTTGGCGGGGTTTTCGGTCTTCGGGTTATACCAGTCCCTGACCCTGATGCGTAAAAACAGCTATTTACTGGAGCAGGTGGGGCGTATCCAGATAGAATTATCCGCGACCCAGTTGGGATTGAACCAGACCAGGACGCTCCTGAACGAGACGTACCAGAAGAACGCCCAGTTGGAGAATGAAGCGGTTTTATTGAATACGAGGCTTGCCCGCGCCAAAAAGGAGCTTGGAGAACAAAAAAACAAGATCAACACCCTGGGGAATGTAATCCAGCAGGCCCGCCGGGTCAATGAATTCCTGCTGGCCCGCAACCAGGAAATGAGCGAGCAGTATGTGCGCGTGTCTTTTGAGAACCAGGAGATGAAGAAGACCCTGTCTTCAGTCCCGGAATTGAAAAAGACGATCGCGGCGTTGCGCAAGAAACCCGCGCGCAAGGCGGTTGTCAAAAATAAACAGGCGCGCAAGAAATCCGTCCTTGCCAAGGCCGAGCGGCCCAAGAAAAAGGCAAAGGCCAAGGCCCCCAAGCCCGTCGCGCCTCAGCCTGTTGTCCCTGCGGATCAGACCCTGGACGGCAACGAAGGATTCGTGGTCAAGGATGGAGAGTCGACGATGCTCGACAGGGTCGATATCCGTGTCACACCGGCGCCGGAAGCAGGAGGGTCTGAATGAAGCTCATCCTTTATCAGATTGTTCATAATCACGTCCTGATAGTGACTTTTTTGGCGTGGCTGACCGCGCAGACGATCAAGGTGGCCCTGGGCGTTTTGCGGACAAAGCGTTTTGATTTCCGCTGGTTCATCGGCACGGGCGGCATGCCTTCGGCGCATTCAGCGGGTTCCAGCGCACTGGCCGTTGTGATCGGCACGGATTACGGATTTGATTCTCCTTTGTTCGCCCTGGGTGTCGTGTTCGCGATCGTGACCATGTTTGATGCCCAGGGGGTCCGCCGTTCAACAGGCAAACAGGCATCCATCCTGAACAAAATATTGGATGATATTTATTGGCAGGGCAAGATCGAGGAAGACCGCCTTAAGGAGCTGATCGGCCATACACCCATCGAGGTGATCATGGGGGCGATCATCGGGATCCTTTTAGGCTTGATTTATTAAACGCTTTTTTCAGATTTTTGGTCGACGGTCCTTCGTTTCTGCGAAGAACGCTGACGGAAACTTGGGGTCAATTTAGGGTAAACATATTCAGCGGGGAATTGAGAGGAAGATGTGAAAAAAAATATTTTGCTGGCAGGACTCGCTGTTTGTGCCGTTGCGGCCCTTGTGGTTATCGCCCTCAGATTGAAGGGGACATCTGCCGCCCCGGCGGCAGGCCAGGTGAATGCGGCCGTGGATGCACCCGCGAGGAATTTCGACAAGGAAGCGGGCCGGGCGGAGGGTCTTGTCCAGAAGGGCGAGCTCTTGGCTGCGCGGGACGCGTTACGGGATATCCTTCTGAAGAATGCGGCCAATCCCGGCATTGAGGCCGTACAGAAGAAGCTTGAAGCCGTGAATATGAAGATCATCTTGTCCGCGATCCAGGTGCCGGATGAGACGGTCATACGGGACGTGAAGTCCGGCGATACCCTGAGCATGATCGCCGATGAATACCGCACGACCGTCGAGATGATCAAAAAACAGAACGGGCTGGCGTCGGATATCATCCGGCCGGGCATGCGGCTGAGGATATGGACGGGCCGTTTTTCCGTTCTCGTGGACAAGTCCCAGAATCTTCTGACCCTGCGTTCCAACGGCGATGCGGTCAAGACCTACCGGGTCTCAACGGGCAAAGACAACATCACGCCTGTCGGGACGTTCAAGATCGTCAACAAGCTCAAAAATCCTCCCTGGACACATAACGGCAAAGTCTATCCGCCGGATAGCCCTGAAAACATCCTCGGAACGCGCTGGATGGGGTTTGATATCCCCGGTTACGGTATCCACGGCACGACGCAGCCCGAAAGTATCGGCCAGCAGGCGACGGCCGGATGCGTGCGCATGCTCAACGCGGAGGTCGAGGAACTTTACGACCTCCTGCCCGTCAATACCGAAGTTACCGTCATCGATTAGACAAGCCTCCAAGGACATTTCCATGATCGCTCTTGATTTCGAAAAGCCAATTGCCGAGCTTGAAAAGAAGATCCGGGAGCTCCGCAGCTTCACCGAAGAGAAGCATATCGATCTGTCGGGCGAGATCAAACGCCTTGAAGAAAAGCTCGAACGCCTGCGCAAGGATATCTATGGCAAATTGACGCCCTGGCAGCGCGTCCAGATTTCGCGCCATCCCCACCGGCCGTATACCCTGGATTATATCCAGCTGATCCTCAAGGATTTTCTGGAGATCCACGGGGACCGTTCCTTTCGCGACGACCGCGCCATCGTGAGCGGGTTTGCCAAGCTCGACGGACAAAAGATCATCGTGATGGGCCACCAGAAAGGCCGCGACACCAAGGAGAATCTGGTGCGCACCTTCGGCTGTGCGCATCCTGAAGGCTACCGCAAGGCGCTGCGGGTGATGGAGCTGGCGCAAAAATTCGATCTTCCCGTGCTTATTTTTATCGATACGCCCGGCGCCTATCCCGGGATCGGCGCCGAAGAGAGGGGGCAGGCGCAGGCCGTCGCCTGGAACCTGAAGATGATGTCCGGCATCCGTGTCCCGATCGTCGCTGTCGTCATCGGCGAAGGGGGGTCCGGCGGAGCGCTCGGGATCGGTGTGGCCGACCGCGTCTGCGTCCTGGAGAACGCCTATTATTCGGTGATCTCTCCTGAAGGGTGCGCGGCGATCCTCTGGAAGAGCAGTACCAAGGCGCCCGAAGCGGCCGATGCCTTGAAGCTGACGGCCCAGGACCTTTTGAGGTTCGGCGTGATCGACGAGATCGTCAAAGAGCCCC
Organism: Candidatus Omnitrophica bacterium UBA6210; assembly: GCA_002421805.1. Lineage (GTDB taxonomy): Bacteria > Omnitrophota > Gorgyraeia > Velamenicoccales > Velamenicoccaceae > Velamenicoccus. The sequence goes on along the minus strand of DISM01000001.1, from coordinate 144,827 downwards.
TCGGCGGGGCGCACCGCGACCCCGAAGAAACGGCAAAGAATATCAAGACGTGCGTGAAAAAATATTTCATTGAGCTTATGAAACTCCCCAAAGATGAACTGATCGATCTGCGTTATCGGAAATTTCGCGCGATGGGGCAAATCCTCGAGGCGGCCCATGAAGATTGAGCAGGAATTGATCATCCTGGGGCTTCTGGAAGACAAGCCGCGGCACGGCTACGAGATCAAAAAACAGATCAAAGACGTGATCAGCACGTTTGCCGCGCTGGAAGTCGAATCGATCTATTATTCCCTGAATCTTCTCGAGAAGAAAGGCTATCTCAAGAAAAAGGTGAGTGTCGGCGGCACGAGGCCCGAGAAGTTCATCTACAGCCTGACGCCCAAGGGGCATGAACGTTTCCAGCAGCTATTGACGAAAAGTCTTTTGACCGCTGATCGCCCGAATTTCAGCATTGACGTCGCCCTCTATTTTCTGCCCTCACTTCCGTCGGATGTGGCCTTGCGCCGGCTCAGGGGCAGGATACGGGTCCTTTCAAAGGTGGAGGATGCCCTCGAGAGGCTTTCGGAACAACTCCAGGTGAAATCGTCTTACCACCTGCATTCTATCGTCGAGCATAATCTGGAACTCCTGCGCGCCGAAAAGAAGTTCATTCAGAACGTCAGCCAGGAGCTTGCTAACAAGAACATCAGCATCCCCGAATGGCCCCATACCTCGTTGTAAAATCATCGATGTGGCACATCTGGAGTAAAATCAACACAACCAATTGAAATGTATACTTTTATGATTTTGTTAAAACAAAACAATAATAATTCTTGACATACTAAAATTTAATTAGTAAAATTTTACTAATTATTTTGGCCTACCTTAGTTTTATTTTAGGGCCATCCGCCTCCGGCGGATAATCACGATCAAAATTTTAGGTTCATCCGCTGCGGCGGCTTTTACCTTAAATAATTATACGGGATAATTCCATGGCAATAGAATCGATCCGTGATCTGGTGACAAAACAGGCGGCTGCTTTTCCAAAGAAAGCCGCCATTATTTTTGAGGGCCAGGTAATCTCGTTCGGCGAGCTCAAAGACAAGGTCTTTAGGCTTGCCAACAATCTGGCGGCTTCAGGAATAAAGAAAGGCGACAAGGTCGCCCTGTATCTGCCGAACTGGCCGGAATACATCTACTCTTACCTGGCCCTTTTTTCTATCGGCGCCGCCGTCGTTCCTTTTGATTTCATGCTGAAGAACGACGAGCTGGAAGCCTGTCTAAACCATTCGGATTCAGTCCTTCTCATCGCCAAGAGCAGGCCCGACGTATCTTTGGAGAACATCAGGGCGCGCGTGCCGAAACTCACGAACATCCTTCTTGTGCGCGAACGCAAAGAGGGGTATCTTGTCTTTGAGGATTTCATCAGCCGGGGGTCCTGTGAGGCGCCGTCGTCGGCCATCCGGGAATCGGACCCTGCGTTGATCCTTTATACTTCCGGGTCGACCGGCCGGCCCAAGGGGGTCTTGTTGAACTACCGCCATCTGGGCGCCGCGCCGGCAGCGATGGAGTTCTTTGTGGATCTGACGCCGGCCGACGTGAAATTGTCGGCGCTGCCCCTGTCGCACGGAGGCGGCCTGGTGTATCTGCAGAATTGTATTTTTTACGGCATCACGCTTGTCCTCATGGAACGCTTTGTTCCCGTCGAGTATCTCAAAAACATAGAAAAATACAAGGTGACCTGTTTCCATATGGTGCCGTCGATGTATTATGCCCTTTTACACCTGAAGGAATTTGAGAAATACGACCTTTCCAGCATCCGCTGGGTCAATATCTTCGGCGCCCCGAACTCGCCCGATGCTATTCGCCGTTTCAAGACCTACTGTCCGAATGCCAAACTGCTCAACGGCTGGGGGTTGACCGAGACGAATGCCCCGAATATCGTGACGCCGATGGGGTCGGAAAAGATCGAATCCATCGGCAGACCGGCCCCCTGGATCAGCATCCGGCTGGTCGACGATGACGACAAAGAAGTCGGGGAGGGCGAGATCGGAGAGATCGTCCTGAAGAGCTGGGTGGTCATGGACGGTTATTACAAGGATGCCGCCCTGACCGCCGAGGTTCTGCGCGACGGGTGGTTCCACACGGGCGACCTGGGCCGCCGGGATAAAGAGGGCATGTATTATATCGCCGGCCGCAAAAAAGATATGGTGAAGGTCTCCGGTCAGATCGTTTTTCCGGCGGAGATCGAAGAGGCGATCCATAAACATCCCTCTGTCGCGGAGGTCGGGGTCATCGGCGTTTCCGATGCCCTGCGCGGAGAGGCGCTCAAGGCATTCGTCGTCCTTAAGGCAGGCGTATCGCTTACCGATCAGGACGTCAAACAATTCTGTCGCCAGCATCTGGCGCATTTCAAGGTCCCCCATACGGTCGTTTTCGCCGAGGCCATGCCCAAGACGCGCACCGGCAAGATCGACAAGGCGGCGTTGAGGCAGAATGACGTGAACGTGGGGGAGGAATGTTAACTCTAACCTAAGCCACCGACTTTAGTCGGTGGTAATTCACTTTCGTGATGAATAACCTGTTATAGGCAAAAATAAGGAAATTAACCTTACTCCTCGCGTTTGCATCTTGTCAATATCTGTCTGCGACCAGTCCTCGCAGGGCTCGGGCGGGCATCCAGATATTGACAAGATACGCGAGGAGTTAATCTCGCCCATGGCGAGATTAAGGAGTTCACTATGCAGATGAAGAAAGACATTCACTTGACGGGGCAGGATCTTCTGGGTATGGTTCAGGTCAGGCCGGGCGATTTCGGCAAGTATGCCATTATTCCGGGCACGGCCGAGCGCCGGGATGCGATCCTGGAGTATCTGGAAAAACCGGTCAAGAGCTTTTCCTTTTTTGAATATACGATGTACACGGGTTTTTATGAGGGCATCAAGATCGCCGTCGGCAACGGCGGGCGGTTCTCGCCGGATTCCGCGATCATCGCCGAGATCCTCTGTGCCGGAAAGGTCGAGTGTATCATCCGGGCCGGTTCCTGCGGCGCCCTGGATGAGACCATCAAGGTCGGCGATGTCGTTTTGGCCACGGGTGTCGTGCGCGGCGACGGTGTAACGCCCTATTACGTGGACAAGGATTATAAGACTGTGACGGATGTGTCTGTGACGGCGGCCCTGGAGACAACGGCCAAGGAAAACGAAGTCTCTATCCGCAAAGGGCTGATTTGGACGACGGATGCGTTGTTGCGCGAGACCCGCGAGCTGATCGAAAAGGTGAGAAAAGAAGGGGCCGTAGCCGTTGATATGGTGTCGAGCGCTCTTCTGACGATCGCGCAATTGAACAATGTCAAGGCCGCCTCGATCTCAGCCGTCAGCGATAATCTGATCACCGGGGAGCTCGGTTTCATCAACCCGGATTATTACGAGGCCGAGGCCAGGGTGGTCAAGGTGTGCCTGGATGCCGTCAAGAAGCTGGCGCAAGGGTCATAAGGAATAATACCTCGGTAGAGGCAAAATTAATGAAAGAATCTGTTCTTTTTTGGCCCGTGCACCTGAAGGGCAGAACACTTTATATCTTAGACGAGACAAAGATCCCGCAGCGGGTTGTCTACCTCAAGGTTCGCCATTATCATCAGGCGATTGACGCCGTCGTGACGATGAAAACGCGCGCCTTCGGGCAGTTCCTGACTGTCTGTTATGCTTTTATGCTCGAGATACAGAAGGCGCAGGGCCTGTCCGTAGACGCGCAGATGCGTTTGCTCGAGCGCGTGGCGGGGGCCTTCAACAGGAGCCGTCCCACGTTTCCTTTTGAGGAAGTGACCGGTATGGTGCTGGGTATCGCGCGCAAGGTCTTGGGGAGTCCCCGGTTCCGCCAGGATTTTATTTCGGCCATGAACGGTTTCTTGGAGCAGGGGATCAGGCAAAAGAGGTATCAGAGGGCCCAAGAAGCCGCCGCCTTGATCAAGGACGGCGCCACGGTCTTGACACACTGCAATGTTTCGGGCGAATTGCCTCTTGTCGCAGAGTTCTGCCGAAAGGCAAAAAAGAAGATTCGCTTCCTGGCAACAGAAACACGGCCTTATTTTCAGGGGTCGCGGCTGACAGCCTGGGAACTGAAGCGGGAGGGTTTTGATGTGACGCTTATCCCGGACAATGCGGCGGCCAAGGTCATGAGCGATGGCGACGTGGATTGCGTCCTTGTCGGCTCCGATCGTTCCGCGGCCAACGGCGACTTCGCCAACAAGATAGGAACATATCAGATCGCTCTTTTGGCCGGGCATTTCGGTATCCCTTTTTACGTGCTTGTCCAGTCGTCGGACAAATTAAGCTCGGGCCGCGAGATCCCGATCGAGGTGCGCCGGGACGAAGAGATCCTGCGTTTTGCCGGCAAGAAGCTTGCGCCTGCGGGCACGGCCGCTTTTTATCCGGGTTTCGATGTCGTGCCGCATCAGTTGGTGACAAAACATATTGCGATCCGCCCATCTTGAAAGATGGTCGGTCCTGAGGAGCAAAGCGACGAAGGATCTGGCAGATGCTTATAAGACAACAAATACCTCTTATTTTCGGCGTGCCGCAGAATGGTTTTTACGGTGACCTCAAAGTGAAAAAGACCTTTGTGGCGGAATTGCGGCCCGGCTTGGAAGGCATGACGGACGTGGCAAGAGAATTATTGAAACGCCGCGTCCAGCCGGTCGTCATCTGTGATAACATGATGGCGTTTTGCATGGAAAGGAAGCTCGTGAGCGCCGTCCATATCTTTTCGCAAGGCCGGAAAAACGATGTCGCGCTTTGCCGCACAGGTTCCCTGATCGCGGCCCTCTGCGCCCGCACCCATCGGATCCCGGTCGTTTTGCACGACGGGGTGGTCTTCGTCCTACCGCGTCAGGCGAAGGCCGCCGATCTGTTGAAGATCGCGGGGATCAAGGTGACGTCGTCGAAGATCAAGACTTACGTTCCCTTGCTGGAAGAAGTGCCGATGGGCCTTATCGGCCGCACGCAAGGCTGTAGGGCGGGAGAATGAGGATATGCAGAAGAAGATAGACGAGATTATCCGTATCGGTAAGTGGATCTGGGAGAAAGACCTTTCCGGCGGCGCATCCGGCAATTTAAGCATGCGCGTTGACGAGAAGACCATCCTTATCACGGGCCGCGGCACCTGTTTAGGCGCGCTCAAGGCCGAAGATGTCTGCGCGATCCGCATGAGCGGTGAAGCGATGGTCAAGGGGTTCGTTCCCTCGTCCGAAAAATTATTCCATACGAGCGTTTATCAATACCTGGATGCCAAGGCTGTCGTCCATGTGCATCCGACGTTCTGCAATGGCTATTTCGCCGCACATGACAAGATCGCCTTTGATACTTTTGAGACGCGGCTCGTCTTGGGGGACGTGCCGGTGATCGACCAGAAGACTCCGACGATCACCGATATCATGCCGGTGATCGAGGCGCTCAAGAACAGCAATATCGTTGTTTTGAAACACCATGGAGTTGTTGCGGTCGGGGAAACCCTGGAAGACGCGTTTTTTCTGGCGCAGACCTTGGAAGAGGCGGTGAAGATCGCCTGCATCAAAGACCTCTATACCGGGAAGGACAGGCCCGCGGCGCCTGCAGGTCCTGAAGCGACAGCAGCCGCGCCTTCAGCCGGGACATTTGAGTTGTTTTCAACGGAGCAGATATCCCAGATCGTGCGCCTGGTGAATGAGGACGCCCAGTTCCGCCAGATGGCCCTGCAGACGAACCTGGAGACGAAACTGGCGGTCGTGCTGGATGAGACCCAGACAGCATACTGCTTCCATTTTTCCGGAGGCGGGATCAAGGATTTCACGGACAAAGTCGTCGATGCCGAATTCGTGATCTCCGGCAAGGCGGATTACTGGCGCGCGATCTTCAAGCGCCAGCTCGACCCCTTTGCCGCGACGACGCAGAAGAAGCTGAAACTTAAAGGGGATTTCGCCAAGATATCGCGCTGGTATGTGTCGTTCAACCGGCTTTTCGATTTGTGGACGAGTGTCCCGGTCAAATAAAAGAGGGATTTTATGGAACAGTACCGGATGTATATCAATGGAAAATTTTGCGATGCCCAGGATGGGGCGCGTTTAGACAGCGTTAATCCGGCCACCGAAGAAAAGATAGCCTCGTTTCCGAAAGCAGGGATGGCGGATCTCGAGGAAGCCGTGCGCGCGGCGCGCCTGGCCTATGCGCAGGGCGAGTGGCCGATGATGTCTCTGCCTGAACGGGCGCAGGTCCTTGTGCGCGTGGCGCAGTTGATCCGGGAACGCGCCTATGAGCTTGCGAGAATCGAGACGCAGGACACCGGCAAGACGACCAAGCAGACCACTTTCATCGATATCCCGATCGCTGCCAATGCTTACGAGTATTTTGCCGGCGCGGCCTCTGAAATCAAAGGCGAAACGATCGCGGTCCCGGCGCCGGCCATGAGCTATACGCTGCGGGAGCCCGTAGGCGTCGTGGGCGCCGTCATCCCGTGGAATTATCCGTTTCTGATGGCGGCCTGGAAGATCGCCTCCGGTATTATTTTAGGTAACACCCTTGTCCTGAAGCCTTCACAGGAGGCCTCGTTGAGCTGCCTGGAGCTGGCCAAGATTTTTAAGGAAGTGGATTTGCCACCCGGCGTCGTTAATATCGTTACGGGCGAAGGCCGCCTGTTGGGGCACGGCCTGGCCGCATCCATGGATGTCGATATGCTTTCTTTCACCGGGTCGACCGAGGTCGGCCGGGACGTGATGAAGACGGCTTCTGCGAACCTGAAAAGACTTTCTCTGGAATGCGGCGGAAAATCGCCGAATATCCTTTTTGCGGATTGCGACCTGGAGACGGCCGTCAACGGCTCCTTGTGCGCGATCTTCATGAACCAGGGGCAGATGTGCGTGGCCGGATCCCGGCTCCTGGTCGAGGAATCCATTTATGACAAGTGCGTCGAGCTTTTGGTTGAGAAGACGAGGAAACTCAAAATCGGTTCGCCGGAAGATCCGGCAACGGATATAGGTCCTTTGGTCAGCGACAGGCAAAAGAAAACCGTCCTGGATTATATGGCCATCGGGAAAAAAGAAGCGAAGCTGATGGCCGGCGGCGGCGTGCCGAAAGACCTGCGCCGGGGTTTCTATGTCGAGCCGACCATCTTTGCCGATGTGGACAACAGCATGCGTATCGCCCAGGAGGAGATCTTCGGGCCCGTCCTGTCGGTCATCAAGGTCAGGGATGCCGAGGAGGCTGTGAGTGTCGCCAACGACACGGTGTACGGCCTGGCCGCCATGATCTGGACAAAAGATGTGAGCAGGGCTGCGACGGTGGCCAGGAGGCTGCGCGCGGGCACGGTCTGGGTCAATACCTTCGGCGTGTTTTACAACGAAGCGCCTTTCGGCGGCTACAAGCAGAGCGGTTTCGGCCGGGAATTAGGCAAAGAGGGCCTGTGCGAATTGACGCAGGTCAAGCATGTCAATGTCGATCTGACGCCGGGCGGCAAATCGCTCGTCGCGTCGTGGTTTAACGTGTAATGAGGACGCAATTTACAGAACGCAGTGGATGTAAATTGCTGTCCGAATACACCCTTGACACTTTCCTCAATATTATCTCAAGGTAGATGCCAAGGGTTCAATTCACGCGTTCATTGAAGGAGATTTTTATGAAAAAAGTCTTATTTATCATGCCTCCGATCGGAGGGTGGGCGACACACGGGGTGATCAAGGTGCCTAACCAGTATTATGCCCAGCTGGCGGCATATATCCGGCAGAAACAATCCGGAGATCCTTTTGTCGTCGACGCCCGCGCGTTCGATCTTACCTATGACGACATCAAGGCCAGGATCAGGGAGATAAAGCCGGACCTCGTCGTTCTGGGCGATATCCTGCATTCGACAGGCGGTCTGGCGGTCATCTGGCATTTCAATAAGACGGCCCAGTTGGTCAAAGAGGTGAGTCCCCAGAGCAAGGTGGCTGTGGGCGGTCTGTGGTATTCGGCGCTTTATCAGGAGACCTTAGCTGAGAATCCGGCGATCGACTTTATTCTGATCGGAGAAGGGGAATTGACGCTGGATGAGTTGTTGCGCAAACTCAATGAGAAGGATGCGGATTATTCCCGCATCGCCGGTTTGGCGTCCCGCAAGGCCGGGCAGGTCGCGGTCGGCCCCCACAGGGAGCTGATCAAAGATATTGATGTTCTTCCTTTGCCTGCTTACGATCTGTTCCCCATGGAGAAATACGTCGCGCATACCTATTGGAAGAATTTCTGCGAGCTTTTTACCAGCCGCGGGTGTCCGGGCGGATGTTCTTTCTGTTACGAGTGGAGCCAGTATGATCCGCGCTTTCCGAAGGACTTTGTCTCCTGGCGTTCGCATTCCGCCGAACGGATCGTCGAGGAGCTGGATGTCTTGACGAAAAAATTCGGCGTCAAGACCGTTGTTTTCCAAGATGACGCCTTTAACGTGAACTATGATATGGTGAAAAATGTCTGCAAAGGCATCCTCGAAAAAAACATCAAGATCAACTGGGTGATTCTCGGCCGCGCGGACGACTGGTCGAGACAAGAAGATCTGATTCCGTTGATGAAGAAGGCCGGCATGTTCATGGGGTTGGTCGGCATCGAGGTGAGTGATGATGCCGAGCTTTCCAAGATTGGCAAGGGGGTCACGGTTTCGCAGATCAAGAAGACTGTGGATGCGCTGCGCAGGAATAACATCGTGACGATCGGGACGTTCATGATCGGTTTTGAGGACGATACGGAGGAGGTCATCAAGAGACGGTTTTCGTTTGCCGATCAGGTGGACGCGGACATCTTTGCCCTGCAGTTTGTGACGCCCGTGCCGGGTTCTCCTCTCTGGAAGAAGGTCGTCAAGGAGGGCCTGCTGGATCCAGCCAAGATCAGTCTCAAGGCCTGGGATTTTCAGCATCCGGTCGTTCCGACCAAACACCTTTCGGTCGAAGAGGTCGGGCGTCTGGGGTCCTGGTGCATGAGGGAATTTTTCTCAAGGCCTCACCGTATCCACAGGATCATGGCCGGCAATTATTCAGATCTGGCCAAGCTCTGCGTCAAAGATTTTATGGCGAATATCTCCAAATTCGAGGCCGCGGCCACTAAAGGAGATTTGTATGTCTGAGCACATCACCATGAGTTGGGAGAAAACCACGGAAGAGCGTTTCAATAAGATGCTCTCCAAGATGCCGATCTTCCACCGGCACATGACGGAAGTCGGCGCCACCCAGAAGGCGGAAGAGAACGCCAAGGCGCGCGGTTCCAGGACTGTCGAGGAAGAAGACCTGATGCGCGCCATGTTCTCCGAGGTGCCCATGCAGTTTTATTCTTTGATGATCAAGCTCCTGGACGATGTGGGCTTTGATTATAAGAAATACAACCTGCCGGTCACCAACGGCGCAAGCGGCCGCTGACGGTGAAAGAGAACAGGCACTCTATTATCGTCAGGACCGACAATCCTGCTCTTTTGAGAAAAGAGGTCATTCGCTGGGGAGAGGCGGAGTGGTGGCCGAAGAGGTCCCTGATGGCCTTCAGGCGCCAGACGTCCGGAGAGGTTACCCGAGGCACCCTGTATGTGCAAAAAGTGCTTTTGCCCTTTGCGCCCCAGTGGCGCGTTGAGGTGGGCGAAGTGACGGACAGAAGTATTTCCCGCAGGTTCCTGGACGGGATGTTCAAAGGATACGAACAGGTGGCTTTCCGGAAGGTCGCCGCGGAAGACTGGCGCGTGGATTACGTCATGCACTACGAGGTGCAGGGATTTTTCAACAGGTTCCTGTGGGTTGCGATCTTTCGGCGGCTTCACGACTGTAACATCAGGAAGATATTGGGGAGCCTGAAAATATTCATGGAGACTCAATGAAGGTTGCTGTCATCGGTTTGGGCGCTATCGGCGGGCTCGTCGCCTGTTACCTGAAGGCCCGCGGGATCCCCGTGATCGCGGTCGGCCGCCTGGAGCAGAAGGAGGCGGTGGAGCGGGGAGGTTTTGTGATCGACGGCGTGCGCGGCCGATCGTGTGTCTATCTCGACGTCCGGCCGCGACTGGAAGAGCGCGTGGACCTGGCGATCGTGACGGTCAAGACCCAGGATATCCGCGACGCGGTCGATAAGTCGCGCGTCTTTTTGGCCCAGGCGGACATCCTTTCGGCCCAGAACGGCGTGCGCGCCGACAAGCTCCTGGGATTGATGCTGGGCGACGAAAGGGTTATATCGAGCATCGTTATGTTCGGCGCGACTTATGTCCCTTACAACAAGGTCGTGCATAATTTCGAGGGCAAATGGCTGATCGGCAGGCCCGGAGGGGCCAACGACGCCAAGGTCAAGGCGATCGTCGATTTTCTGACGCCGGCATTTGCGGCCGAAGAAGTCGAGAACATCCAGGCGATGAAGTGGACGAAGATCTTTCTGAATTCCGGCAATGCCTTGCCGGCGCTCCTGGGCAAGAGCATCCAGGAGACGTATGCGAACATGGAGATGTGCAAGCTGGCCCTGCGGCTCCAGAGGGAGGGGTTCGATCTTCTGGAAAAACTTGGCATCGCGACGGCGAGCATGCCGGAATTCGATGTCGAAAAACTTAAAGGCCTGACCCGTATGCCGCTCGACCAGGCCGCGCCTGTTTATTCGCAGATCATGGTGAACCTGAGCAAGGGACCGCTGTATGGTTCGATCCTCCAGAGTATCCGCCGCGGCCGGCCTTCGGAGATCGATTACATCAATGGGGAGTTTGCCAACCAGGCCAAGCTCCATGATATCGAGGCCATCCTGAATTCCCGGATCGTGGAGATGGTGCATCAGGTAGAGAAAACGGGAAAATATATGACAGAGGAGCAAATCCTTGCAGTCCTGAAGGCCTGAGGACGGGTTTGAGGGGTCCTTCGGAGAGATAGGAGTTTGTGATGGAAGAGAAAAAACAGACGTTCGGAATGCTTCGGCGCAGGCTCCGGATGAAGTTTTGCCGCTTGCGCGCGACCGTCGTCAAAAAAGAAGGGTTTTGCTATCACCACTATGAAGTAGGCGATCAGTTTATTTTCGAGGATTTTACCCATCCACAAAAGGATTTCTGCCTGGGAGCGGTGCATTCGATGTTCCCGGCGATGTATGCCTTGACCTTCGGTTCGGAGTTCCCTTTTATGGAAAACACGCGGTCTTTGCGCACGACGTGCCCGGACGGCAAGAAGGTGGAATTTTTGATCGAAGTCATCGATGAACAAGGCCGTGTCTTGGCGAAGCCCCGGAGCGCGGCACCCGCAGGCCCGAACCCCAAGACCATGGATATCGAAGTCAAGGAGTGCACCGGCAAGTGCCATTACGGCTACAAGATCGGCGATAAGATCCGCGTCAAAGGGCTCAAGTGTCCCGACGGTTTTTGCGGAGCGGCCTTTCACATGATGTTTCCGACGCTGTTTGCGTTGAATTTTGGGGCGTCATACCCGTTCATGGAAGACCCGGATTCCTTGGATACGCTGACGTGCCCGGACGGCGGGCATGTGGTGTTTAAATTGACGAGGAAGAAAGAAGCTGAGACATAGCGATGACCCCACACCTCCGTGTGGGGCATAAAAATTTCGATACTATAGGCGGTAGCCTGTAGTAAACAATAAGAGGACAGGATGCAAAAAAGACGCGTGGTGGTGACAGGCTTGGGCGTGATTTCGCCCAACGGCATCGGCAAAGAGAATTGCTGGAAGGCGATGGTCGGCGGGGTTTCCGCCGTGCGGAGAGTCGATATGTTCGATGTCTCGATGTTCCGCACGCGGATAGCCGCTTATTCCAAGGAATTTAATCCTTTTGAGCTGGGTTTGAACGAGGAAGAAGCGGAGCGCATGGACCGCTATGTGCAGTTTGCGGTCGTGGCCGCCCAGATGGCGGTTAAAGACGCCAAGTTGGATTTTTCAAAGATCAACAGGCAGCGCGCGGGCGTGAGCCTGGCCAATGCCATCTGCGGCACCAAATACATGGAAGAGGAGTTTGCGCTGGTGACGGACAACGGCAAGAACCCCATTGATCCCCGCCTCGTGCGTCCTTACCTCTATGATGCCTCTATGTTCAATACGCCTTCTGCCGAGATTTCCGCCAGGTATCATCTCAACGGCATCTGCAATACGATATCGACCGGATGCACGGCGGGGACCGATTCTATGGGGTTCTGTTTTGAGACGATCGCCGACGGGGACGCTGATATCATGATCGCGGGCGCCTCGGAAGCCCCCTTGACGCCTATCACCTTCGGCGCCTTTGACGTGGTGAGCGTCCTGTCCGCCAGGAACGACGAGCCCGAGAAGGCCTCGCGGCCGTTTGATAACAAGCGCGACGGCTTTGTGCTTTCCGAAGGCTGCGGCCTCTTGATCCTGGAAGAACTCAACCATGCCCGGAAGCGCGGGGCGCATATTTATTGTGAGATCATCGGTTACGGCACCTGCAACAACGCCTTTCACATGACGGACCTTCCGGCCGACGGCCTGGCCATGGCCAATTGCATCCAATTGGCGCTCAAGGATGCCGAGATCGCGCCCAAAGATATCGATTACGTCAATGCGCATGGTTCTTCGACGCGGATGAATGATGTCTTTGAGACCAACGCCTACAAGATCGCCCTGGGCGACGAGGCCTACCGCGTGCCGATCAGCTCTCTTAAATCCATGATCGGCCATCCCCTGGCGGCGGCGAACGCCATTGAGATGGTGATGGCGTCCATCATTTTTGAACGCAACCTGATCCCTCCGACGATCAACCAGGAGGTGCGTGACCCGCAGTGCGACCTGAATTACGTTCCGAACAAGGCGATCGAGAAGAAAGTGGACTTGATTTTAAAGACCTCGAGCGGATTTTCCGGTATCCATTCATCCCTGGTCATGAAGCGTTACCAGGAGGGTAAATAATGAAAAAGATCGCCATCACAGGTATCGGCATCGTGGCTCCCTCCGGGATGGACAAGAAGGTCTTCTGGGCCAATATCAAGGCCGGCCGTTCCGAGATCAAGGTGATCGACCGTTACGACGCGCAGTTGTATCCGTCGCATATCGGAGGGCAGATCCATCAACTGGACGCTTACTCCCATATCTCTTCGCGCCTGCTTCAGAAGATAGACCCGTTTTCCCATATGGCCCTGATCGCCTCCGAGATGGCCCTGAAGGATGCCGGCATCGACCTGACCAAAGAGAACCTGAACCATATCGGGATATTCATGGGCAATGCCTTGGGCGGGTGGCTCTACGGAGAAACGGAGTTGCGCGACCTCTATCTCGAAGGCCGGGAAGGGGTGAGCCCCTATATGGCTTCGGCTTGGTTTCCGGCGGCGCCACAGGGGCAGGTCTCCATTTATTACGGCATCAAAGGGTATTCCAAGACCGTTGTGTCCGACAGGGCCAGCTCTTTGATGGCCATCGGCCACGGGGCCAAGATCCTGGCCAAGAACAAGGTGGATTTTATCCTGGCCGGGGGCATGGAAGCGCCTCTGTCGCCCTATGGGCTTCTGTGCTGCAATACGAACGGCGACTTGTCCACAGACAACGAGCATCCAGAGTCCGCGTATAAGCCGTTCGATAGAGACAGGGCTGGTTTTGTCGTCGGAGAAGGCGCCGGTATCATGATCTTTGAGCCGCAGGAGCGGGTTGACGCGCGCGGCAGAAAACCTTACGGTTATATCATCGGTTACGGCACGAGCTGCGACGGCGTGGACCGGATCAAGGCGAATCCTGACGGCAAAGAGCTGGCGCGCGCCATCCGCATGGCCCTGGATGACGCCGGATACAAGCCGCAAGACATCGATTACATTTCTTTGGACGGCGCGGCGACCCTGGAAGGCGATGTGAGCGAGGTGGCGGCCATCAAAGAGGTTTTTGGCGGCCGTGCGGCGCATCTGCCGGTCAGCGCGCCCAAGACCATGTTCGGCAATCTCCTGGGGGCGTCGGGCGCTGTCGACATCATCGTGACGTTATTGGCCATGGAGCACGGCCTGATCCCTCCGACATTGAACCTGAAGAATATCGATTCCCGCTGCACGGGGCTGGATTACGTTGTGGATAAAGCCAGGCCGGCAGAGATCAAAAAAGCGCTGGTGATCTCCCGTGGCCGCGCCGGGATCAATGCGGTCGTGGCTTTAGAAAAGGTGTAGTGATAGACAATCTGCCTGCCGGCAGACAGGGATGAAGGAATTAACTTTACTCCTTGTGTAAACAGCTAAAAATTTCTGGATGCACCCAGCCTCGCCAGAGTCTCGGCGGGCATCCAGAAATTTTTCAGCTACACTCGGAGTTAATCCCGCCGGAGGCGGGATTAAGGAATAAGCGTTTATCCCTCGTCTCAACGCTTGTAAATTTTTGCCATGGTCATCCGGCAAAAATTTCCTACGCAGACTCGGGATTAATTTTGTAAGGAAAGGGCCTAGTTATAGGCAAAATTAAGGAGGTTAGATGGACACAAAAGGAAAGGTAAAGGACGTGGTCGTAAAACTGCTTAAAGTCAGGCCGGAAGAGCTGAAGGAAGGCCAGACCCTTGAGCAGAGCCTGGGCGTGGATTCGACGGAGATGGTCGAGGTCTGCATCGCCCTCCAGAAAGAGTTCGGCGTGCAGCTTGGCGAAAAAGAAGTGACGAAATACCAGACGCTTGATCAGATCGCCGGCGTCATCAATCAGAAGAAAGGTTAAGATGCGGTTCATCGATTTAAGCCTGCCCGTTGACGACACGCTGGTCGAGACCCACGCGGCGAAGATCGACAGGATCTCTCATGCGACAGGCGTCGAGCACTTCAACGAGGTGGTCATGGCCCGGGAGCCCGGCGGCGCCGAGCGTTTTAAAAAAGGCGAGCGCGTTGCTCAACCGCACGAGATCCCGGATGCCGAGATGCTGTCTCTGGAGATCGTCCATGCCTCTGTCCATATGGGCACGCACGTGGATGCGCCGTTCCATTACGGTTCGACGTGCCGGGGCAAATCCGCAAAGAAGATCGCCGAGCTTCCTTTGGAATGGTGCTATGGCGCCGGCGTTGTCCTTGATTTTACGCGCCTGAAATACCCAGAGAACATTACGAAGGCCGATGTTATCGCCGCCCTCAAGCGTATCTCCTATAAGCTCGAAAAGAACGACATCGTCCTTATCTATACAGGAGGAGATAAGCTCCTGGGGACGTCGGACTACGTCCACAAATACGTGGGCATGCTTCCCGACGCCCTGGAGTATATCCTGGACCAGGGCGTCAAGATGCTCGGTATCGATGCGATCGGCCTGGACCGGCCGTGTTTTGAGATGTTCAGGGAATTTCTGGATACCAAAGATAAACAGAAGATATGGCCGTGCCACTTTTTGGGCCGGAGGCGCGAATACGCCCACATGGAACGCATGGGCAATTTGGGGGCCATCCCGAAGCCCTTCGGTTTTAAGGTGTGTTGTTTTCCCGTAAACGTGAAGGACGCCGGCGCCGGATGGACGCGGGCGGTTGCAATTCTAGAGGAACCAGAAAAGAAAGGCCCCTCGCCTCTGCGATAGACGCCAAAGAGGAGAGGGCTCGGGGTCAATTTCAGACAAACGCATTCAGCAGAAATTGAGAGGTCTATCATGGGGCACACGTGTAACTCCATTTTAATCAATGCACCATACGAAAAGATTTTCGATATCTCCAACGATATCCCGCGCTGGACGGAGTTGTTCGGCGGCGAATACAAAGAGGCCAAAGTCGTCAAAAAAGAGGACAACAAGATCGTTTTTCAGCTGACGGATGACGAGGGGCGTTCCTGGCAGTCTTTCAGGCTCCTGTTCAAAAAAGATTATTTTGCGTATGCCGAGAGGCTCGACCCGAAATTCCCTTTTGAATACATGAAGATCATCTGGCTTTATACGCCGACACAGGAAGGCGTCATCCTGACCTGGATCCAGCATTTTACGATGGACAAGAAGGCGAAGTTTAACGACGAACAGGTGGAAGGGTTCATCAATAAGCACTCCAAGGAGAACCTGGAAATTTTCAAAAGAGTGATAGAAAAAGAAGCTGCGCAAGTTTAATTCCGAATTCCAAATGATGAATGTCCGAAGTTTGGGGCTTCGTTATTTTGACCTTTGACATTAAGAATTTATTCGTCATTCGGATTTAGGAATTGGACATTAGCAGATTTAAAGAGGTTGCTATCAAGCGTTCTGATTTTTCGATATTGTGCCTGCAGGGGTTTTGTATTGCTTTTAACGTGGCGTCGGTGTCGGCCATTGTGCCGTCCATCGCCTCTGATTTCGGTATCTCTGATTTTGTGGCGGGTCGTATCAACTGGGCCTACATGCTGCCTTACGGCATCATGGCGCTCCTCTACGGCCCCTTGACGCGCGTCTTTGAGAACCGGCATATCGCCGTGGCGAGCCTCTTGTGTTTTTCGGTTTTCAGTTTTTTGTCCGGGATCGCCGCCGATATTTCACAGCTCTTTGTTTACAGGTTGCTTGTCGGCGTTTTTGCCGCGGCCATCACGCCGCTGTCGCTGATCTATATCGCGGACCACGCCCCGCAAGACGGCAGGGGTAAAGCTGTCGGGCTGTTTTTCAGCGCGACTTTTATCGCGGACTTAAGCGGGCTTTTCTTGAGCGGCATCATCCCCTGGAGGGCCATGTTCTTTATCCCGGCTGTCCTGGGCGCCGTCACGGCTTTTCTGACGGCGCGCCATTTTCCGGCGACGCTCGCCGGCTCGCCTCTCGGCTCTGCCGAGAGGCAGGACCAGGTGGGCCTGCGGTATGCCGAGGCCTTCCGGGACCGCGGGATCCTGGCGGCCTTTGCCTACATCTTTTTGATCAGTATGCTGTATCACGGCGTGCGGCAGTGGCTGGGGGTGTATTTTGCGCAGGAGCTGGGCCTGCGCCAGTTCCTTGTATCGATGGTGCTGACCATGGCGGGTATCGCCGGCATCTTCGGTGAGGCGCTGGGCGGGTTTTTGTCCGACCGCCAGGGCCGCATCCCGACACTCAAGATGGGCTTGTTTTTGATGGTCCTGTCTTTAGGGATCCTTATCTTTTTTAAGGCCGTGGCCGCCCTGTTCGTCATCCTGTTCATCTGGGGGTTGGGATGGACAATGAACCACGCAGGGCTCTCGACGCATTTAACGGACCTGAACAAGCGCTACATCAAGGAGATATCAAGCCTCAACAGTTCCGTGCGGTTCGTCTCCGGCGGGCTGGGCGTGATCGTCGGCGGCTGGGTCATGCAGCGAGGGTTTGTGCTGGGATTTGTGATTTTCGCGGTTGTCTTATTTTTGATGTATCTGCAGACAGATAGAATATTACAGGGGGAGAAAAAATGGAACAGTTGAAAGGAAAGGTAGTCATCATCACCGGCGCCAGCCGCGGCATCGGCCGCGCCATCGCCGAAAGCCTGGCGAAAGAAGGCGTGAACCTTGTGATCGCGGCAAGGGGCAGAGAGACATTGGAGGCGGCCGCGGCCGAGATCGCCAAGGCCTATGGCGTCAAAGTCCTGGCCGTGCCCTGCGACGTCAGCAAGCAGGCGGACCTGGAGAACCTTGTCAAGGTTTCGATCAGGGAATACAAGAAGATCGATGCGCTCATCAATAACGCCGGTGTTTCGAGCCAGTATCCGTTCCACCAGCAGCCGCTGGAAGACATCGAAAAGCTCATGTATACCAATTATTTCGGATACGTGATGCTGACGCGCCTGATCATCAACCACTTTGTCGAAAACAAAGGCGGGGCGGTCATTAATATGGTTTCCGGCTCTACCATGGTCGATCCGCCGCCGAGGAATTTCATCGTATACACCTCTTTGAAGTGGGCCTTGCGCAAGTTCGGCAAGGGGCTCTTTTGGGAGATGCGCGATTACGGCATCAAGGTGACATCGTTGCTGCCGGGCGTGACAGACACGGAGCTGACGGGCAAGCTCAAGGATGTCTCTGAAGACCGGGGCCGGCTCATGTCGACAGAGGCGATCGAGAACGCGGTCAAGTTCGCCTTGACGGTTCCGGCGAATGTCTGTCCCCTGGAGATATCGGTCATCAATCAGCAAACGCCGTGGACAAAACCGGTCATCCCATTGAAACAAAATCATCCGGTTAAATAATAAGGAGTTAAGATCATGATGCATTCATGCAGAGATGCCCGGAAGCGCGTATCAAGGTTTTTCGGCAAGGTCCCGGCAAGGGCGGGAAAATTGTTCTTTCTGTCGGTTTTGCTTGTGGCAGGCTGTGTTCAGGCCCAGGAGGCGCCGAAGGCCTTTGTCCTGGATGATTTCGAAGGGCCGATCGTCATGGACCCCAAGGAAGG
Organism: Candidatus Omnitrophica bacterium UBA6210; assembly: GCA_002421805.1. GTDB lineage: Bacteria > Omnitrophota > Gorgyraeia > Velamenicoccales > Velamenicoccaceae > Velamenicoccus. Next base: position 126,618 of record DISM01000001.1, on the reverse strand, counting down.
GACCATTGACGCGGGCGCAGGCAACGGTTCCAGCGTGACCGTCAGCGCCGACAAGGAGAACAAAAAGTCCGGCGAGCAGTCCCTGAAGATCGATTATGATGCCGTCAGCGGCGGCTATATCTGGGTGGCGCGGGGATTCAACCTGGATGTGAAGGGCGCGGACCGCTGGACGAAAAAACCGCAGGATATCGCCTGGTCGAGCTACGGCGCGATCAGTTTTTATCTCTACGGCACGGCGTCGGGCATGCGGATGGCTTTTGATGTCAAGGACGCGGGCGGCGAGATGTTCCGTTTCATGGTGACGGACGACACAAAAGGCTGGAAGCAGGTTGTTTGCCCCTTTGACCAGTTTTTCCCGAGGGGAGATTGGCAGCCTCCGACAGCGGATGTCAACGGCACCCTGGATTTCCCCATCATGAGTTTTCAGTTTGAGCCGATCGCCATCGCCAAGGGCGCGATCGATGTGGATGATGTCAGCCTGGAACCGTTAAATTGATGGTTTTTTGAGTCTCTTGAGTTTATTGGGTTTTTGAGTTAAAAAACTCTATGGACTCAACGAACTCTATAAACTCAACGAACTCATATGATCATTGACGCCCATAGTCACTGGTTGCCGCCGGAAATCACGAGTTGCGCCCATTTTTACTCCAAGGCCTGGGGTGATATTGAAGTCCAGCTTAAAGCCATGGAAGAGGCTGGGGTCGACCGCGCGGTCCTGAGCTATCCGACCTCCGACGCCTTTCTGCGCCTGGGGAGTTTAAAGCGAGTGGCGCAGGTTTATAATGAAGGGGTGGCCGCAATCCTGCGTAAGTACCCTGATAAATTTATCGGTGCGGCCGTGCTTCCGGTCGACGACAAGAAGGAAATGATCGATACCTATAAGCGGGCGTTGGCTGATCCGGGTTTTCGCGCCGTTTCCCTGGCGACCAGCACCAACGGCGTGTTTTTGGACGACCCGCGATATTTCGATCTCTATGCGCTGGCACAGGAACAAGGGGTGCCGATCTTTGTTCATCCCCAGATCGTCAAACCTATCGGGTCCGAGAGGGTTGAAGACCCTCTCCTGACGCCGGTGATCGAGTATATTTTTGAAACGACCATGTGCGTGGGCAAACTGCTCATGTCGGGCGTTTTCGAGAGGTTCCCGAAACTCAATTTTGTCTTTACCTATTTCGGCGGGGTGACGCCTTTCATCGCGCACCGCTATGATGCGACATACACGATGCTCAGAGGGGTTAATTTCGTCCGGGACCTGGGCGGTCTCCCATCGGCCTATCTCAAGCGTATCTATGTGGATACCAGCGGAGACGAGACCATGGCGAATTATATGTCTTCGCTGGAACTTTTTGGACCTGGACATATTGTGTGGGGCAGTGATTATCCGGCGAAGAAGGACGTCAAGGGGTCCATGGGGATCTTGAATGATCTGGACATAACGGAAAAGGACCGCCAAGACATCTTGGGCGGGACCTTAGAGAAGATTTTCCAACAGGTAACACGATAGGAGGATATGAGATGAAGATTTTATTTATTCAGCCACCGTTGGGCGCCTGGGCGACGTGGGGAACGCATAAAGCCATTAACATCGGTCATGCGCAATTGGCGGGTTTCTTGCGGCAGCATAACCCTGGCCTGGAGCTGGCTGTTTTGGATTGCCGCGCCCACGGCCTGACAGAAGCGCAGATGTTGGATAAGGTGGGGGAATCCGGCGCCGACATCGTTTATCTCGGCGATATCCTGCACACGACCGGCGGGCTCGCCGTTGTTTTCATTTACAACGAAGCAGCGCGCAAGATCAAAGAGCGCTATCCTCATGTCAAGATCATCGTCGGCGGCATCTTTTATGCCTCCGCGTCGGAATTCACCATGAAGGAAAATCCGCATCTGGATTTCTGTATCGCCGGAGAAGCGGAGCTGACGTTGAGTGAGCTTTTAAAAGAGCTGGCCAAGACCAAGCCGAACATCGCCGGCGTCAACGGCATCTGTTGGCGCGATAACGGCAAGATAACCCTCAATGCTTATCGGCCGCTGATCCAGGATCTGAACAGCCTGCCTATGCCGGCATACGACTTGTTCCCGATGGATGTCTACGTCAGTCATACCTATTGGAAGAATTATTCGGAGACATGGAATTCCCGCGGGTGTCCGGCGGCCTGCACCTTTTGCTATGAATGGGGGCAGTACGATCCCCGCGGCCATCAGGACCTGAAAAATTACCGGTATCGTTCCGGCAAGAAGGTCGTTGACGAGATGGAGTTGTTATATGACAAACATGGCACGCGCGTCATCGTCATGATGGACGATACCTATAACGTGTATCGTTCGCGCGTGGAAGAGACGATCGAGGAGTGCCTGCGCCGGGACATCAAGATGAAATGGATGCCGCTGGGCAGGGCGCCGTATTTTATCCGCGACATCGACCTGTTCAAGGATCTGCGGCGCGCCGGATGTTTTATGTGCCTGGTGGGTCTGGAGGTTGCTGATGACGAGGAACTGCGCAAGATCAAGAAGGGCATTACCGTCGAGCAGGTCAAGGAGACAGTGGCTAAGTTGAGAGAAGCTGGTATTGCGACCGTCTTGACCTGGATGATGGGGTTTGAGGATGACAATGAAGAAAAGATCAAGGCGCGCTTTGCGGCCGTCGATGAGGTCGATCCCGACATCATCGCCCTGCAGTTTCTGACGCCGATCCCCGGTTCGCCGATCTGGGATGAGGCGACCAAAAAAGGCCTCCTGCGCATGGAGGACCTGAACAAAAAGATCAGACAGTGGGATTTTCATCAGCCGATCATCCCGACGAACCACCTGACAGTTCCTGAAATAGCAGATCTCGGCTCATGGGCGTTCCGCGAGTTTTATTCAAAACCAGGCCGCATCCAGAGGGCCATGCATAACCGTAATTATGATCCTCTCGTCGGGTCGTGTGTGAAGGACTTCATGAATAACGTGAGCCATTTCGAGAAGGAATCCCACGGCACAAGGTCTTACGTCGGTAAAGAGTGAGCCGCGGGACTCGGGCGCCCTTTGAGATGTTTTCCGTCACACAGACGCCGTTAACGTTGAATGGAAACCGGCGTATTCTGGCTCTGGGCACGGATACGCGGCCGGGTCTTTGTTGGGTTGACAGAAAAACTCTGTTCCAGCTGTCTCCTCGGCTGGAGGCGGAAGATATTGAGGAATTTTATCGGCAGGCGGTCGCCTTTGCCGTTCGAAGATACTGGGTGCGGCCAGCCGTTATCGCTTTTGATCCTCATCCGCATTTTGCTTGCCGGAGGCTGGCGCCTCTCCTTCAGAGAGAGTTCTTTCCCTCCGCCCGTCTCCAGGCCGTCTATCATCATTGGGCCCACGTGGCCAATGCCGTTTTTGATATGCAAGCGCGGCGGCCTTTTATCGGCGTGGCTTTTGACGGCACGGGTTTTGGCGCCGACGGCCGGATGTGGGGCGGCGAATTTTTTTACTGCGGCGCCGATGGCTTTATGCGCGCGGCACACCTAAGCTATCAGCCTTTGGCCGGTAATGAAGCGGCGATCCGGGAGCCGTGGCGTATCGCCTACGGGATCCTTAAGACTGCGGGCGCCGGACGCACCCCATTTTCAGGAAAAATCCCTGTCAAAACGCTCCGTCTTGTCGATCAGATGATCACCCAGGGAGTTCAGACGCCGCTTTCGTCGAGTGCCGGCCGCTTGTTTGATGCGGCCGCGGCCCTTCTGAGGTTGGCTCCGATGGTCGTCAAACAGGCCCAGGCTGCGCAGGCCCTGGAAGCGGCAGCCGCATCCTGCGGTCAGGATGCGGGCGGCTATATGATGCCTATCGCCAGGTCGCGCGACGGTTGTCTGGTTCTCGACACAGGGGCTCTTTTTATCGCGATGCGGCGGGATCTGGCGCATCGCGTGGCGAAGGGAGCCATCGCCATGAAATTCCATAACGTCCTGGCGGAAAGTATTTTTCTCGTTTGCAAACGCTTGGCCCGACGATACAGCGTCTCTTGCGTCTATGTGTCGGGTGGCGTGTTTTTAAACAGGATATTGACGAAAAAGATTGCGGAGTTGTTCGACAAAAGCCGGTTGCGCCTGGTTGTGCCGCCGCCGCCTTTGATGACGGATGCCGCGATCGCGCGCGGTCAGGTTGGATATTGTCTGATGAAACGATCCGGGGTCGATGATAAGAAATAAGCGGGCAATGACCAATAACCAAATTCAAATTTCCAAATAGCCGCACGTTTGGTTATTAGTGATTTTTCAACATCCATGTGAAAGTGAGTTCGTGATATGTGCCTGGCCGTTCCCATGAAGATCGAGACGATCGACAAGACGGAGGCGCTGGTGAGCGCAGGCCCCCTGAAGGCGCGCGTGAATATCCAGCTCTTGCCGTCTGTAAAGAAAGGCGATTATGTCCTTGTGCATGCGGGATTGGCGATCGAGAGACTCGATCCCTTGAAGGCCAGGGATACGCTTAAACTTTACCGCGATGTCGCGCGCAAAGGCAGAAAAGAAGAGCCATGAAATATGTCGATGATTTCAGGGGGGCTGAAGCTTGTCTGGCTATGGCGCGCCGGATCAATGCCGCCGCCGGAGACCGTGATTACCGGATCATGGAGGTCTGCGGCACGCATACGGCGGCCATCAGGCGTTTCGGCATTCCCGGCATGCTGTCCGCCCGCATCCGGCTCATCTCCGGCCCAGGCTGTCCTGTTTGCGTGACCAGCGACGCCTATCTGCGGAATGCTTTTCGGATGGCCGCCGAAAAGAATGTGACGATCGCCACATATCCCGATATGCTGCGCGTTCCCGCCGGAGGTGCCTCGCTCCAGGACCTCAGGGCCGGAGGCGCCGACATCCGCCCTGTGAATTCCGCCCTGGAGGTTCCTGATATTGCCAGAGGGCTGAAAAACAGGACAGTTGTTTTTCTGGCCGTCGGCTTTGAGACGACAGCCCCGGCCACCGGCATTCTGATCCAGAGAGCGTACCGGGAAAAGATCGGGAATTTGAGGGTCTATTCTGCGCATAAGACGATTCCGCCGGCGCTCATGAGCCTGGGCAAGGACAAGGCGCTTTGTCTCGACGGATTTCTCCTGCCGGGCCATGTCAGTGCCGTGATCGGCGTAGAGGGCTACCGGCAGGTGATGCGTTCCCTGCATCTGCCTGCCGTGATCACCGGTTTTGAGCCGTTGGACATCCTTTCGGCGATAGGGACGATCGTCGACGCCGCCCGTCATCGCCAGGCCATCCTGGAGAACGGCTACAGTCGTGTGGTGAGGCCGGGTGGTAATCCGAAGGCAAAGGCGCTAATAAAGGAAGTTTTCGTATCGAAAGACAGCCTGTGGCGCGGCCTGAGCGTGATCCCCGGAAGCGGTTTGTTCTTGCGCAAACCCTATGATTCTCTTGATGCGCGGCGCACTTTCGGTCTGAAGGAAGAAGACGGGTATCAGGCGCAGGACAGCGGCTGCCGGTGCGCCGGGGTGCTGACGGGCAGGATCGAGCCTGTGGCCTGCCGTCATTTCGGAAAACAATGCAGTCCGCAAAAGCCCCTGGGTCCTTGCATGGTTTCACGGGAGGGCACCTGCCGGGCATTTTTTGAGACGCTATGAAAGAATATATATCCCTTTCCCACGGTTCCGGAGGCGCGATGACGCAAAAACTCATCCGTGAAATCTTTGCATCCGCCTTCGACAATATCTATTTAAGGAAGCTCGACGACGCGTCAGTCGTTGAGCTTCGCGGCGGCCGCTACGCGATGACGACGGATTCTTTTGTCGTTGATCCGATCATCTTTCCCGGAGGGGATATCGGCAAGCTGGCTGTCTGCGGGACTGTCAATGACCTGGCCTCCTGCGCTGCCGAGCCCAGATATCTTTCGGTTTCTTTCGTGATCGAGGAAGGATTGCCTTTCGATGTCCTGGAGTCTGTTGTCTCCTCCATGGCGCAGGAGGCCGGACAGCAACGAGTGTTGATTATCACGGGGGATACGAAAGTCGTGCCCCGCGGCAAGGCCGACAGGCTTTTTATTAATACGGCAGGGATCGGTCTGGTGCATAAAACTTTGGAAGCAGGCATGATACGTCCCGGAGACAAGATCCTGATCAATGGGCCGGTGGCACAACACGGGTTGTGCATCCTGGCGGCCAGGCAGGGATTCGAAAGCCAGGAAGTCCTAAAAAGCGATTGCAAATCCCTATGGGCTATTGTAAAATTATTACTTCAAGAACATGTCGATGTGCGTTTTATGCGGGATCCGACACGCGGCGGTGTCTCTGCAGCAGCCAATGAGATTGCCCAGTCGAGCGGTTTCTCTCTGGCTCTGATCGAAAACAAAATTCCCATCACCGCTTCCTGCAAATCTTTCTGTGAAATATTGGGTTTAGAGCCGCTGGATATCGCCAATGAAGGCAAGATGCTTTTTTTTATCGGCGAAAAAGACGCGTCCCGTGCGTTAAGGACCTTAAGGGCGGTCCCGTCGTGCCGCCGGGCTTCGGTGATTGGAGAGGTTTTGCCTGAACGGAAGGCGAAAGTTTATCTCAAGACGGTGGCCGGGGGTTCCCGGGTCCTGGGGATGCCGGTCACGGAAGCGCTCCCGCGGATCTGTTGAGCCATGCATGAGACGGGATTGATCAAGAACATGCTCGAGGCGGTCCGCCGGGTCCAGGAAGAACACGGAGGCCGCAAGATCGCTGTGATCACCGTCGAGATGTCGGCGTTCGGCGGGTGGGATGAAGAACATTTCCGGGAGCATTTTCGGCAAGCAGTCCGTGGAACGCCCTGGCAGGATGCGGGTCTCGACATCAAAAAAGTCATGATAGGGCCGGAAGCGAAGCTGACAAGTGTTACGTTTGAGTTGGGTTAGTTGCGAGCGAGAAGCATCAGTTCAGCAGATGAATAGCTTAAAGACTCCTTGTTTGATCGCTTGTCAATTTCACTCATAAACGCCTCGGCCTCGCCAGAGGCGGGCCAGGGCACTCGTGAAATTGACGGCGCAAGCTCGCCTGCCCGGTGGGCAGACAGGGAGTCATTCCGCCTGAGGCGGGATGAGGAGCTCTTATGAAATATGCGATCATAGCCAAGACAGAGATGCCCCGGTGGTTCGATTCGTTGAAACGCCATGGCAAGATCTTCGGACCGAAGAAGAAAGAACACCAGTATGTCTTCCGTCCCATCAACGAGTTCGAAGAGATGTCCCTCGTCTATATCCCGACGATCCTGCCTCCGAAGAAATATTATTTTCCTCAAAGAGAAGCCCTGCTGAAATTCAGCATCGATCCTTACAGGACGGACAAGGCCATCAAGGAGTTTGAGGAATTCATCCTGTTCGCCGTGCACACATGCGATATCGCCGGCATCCAGTGCATGGATGTGGTCTTCAACGACGCCCCGGCAGACCCGAACTACCTGAATCGCAAAGAAAAGATGACGATCATCGGCCTGGAGTGTATGTCTTATTGCGATACGTACGCTTCGTGCACCGCGGTCGGCAACCATGTGCCCCGCGGCGGCTACGACATCATGTTGACAGACCTGGGTGACGCCTACGCTATGCACGTGAATTCGGAAAAAGGCGAGAAGCTCGCCGCCGGCAAGAGCTATATCCGTGAGATGAGCGAGGCAGACAGGGGGCGTCTGAAGAGGGCCCAGGACGAAAAGCTGAAAAAATTCCATAACGAATTTAACGGCGACATCAAGTCCGTTGAAAAGGCCTTTGACGACGGTTTCTTCAGTTCTGTCTGGCAGGACGTGGGCCGGCGGTGTGTCGGCTGCACCAATTGCACGGCGGTCTGTCCTACCTGTTATTGTTTCGATATCGCCGATGAGATGGAGATGAACCTGAACGACGGCGTGCGGGCCCGGACGTGGAGCTATTGCCAGATGGACGATTTTGCGAAGGTCGCGACAGGAGAGGATTTTCGTCCCGGCCGCGACGGCCGCCAGCGCCACAGATATTACCGGAAGTTTAAATACCCTGTGGCCAAATACAATAAATATTTTTGCACGGGCTGCGGCCGTTGCACGCGCACCTGCATGGCCAAGATCAGCCTGATCGAGACGGTCAACGGGCTTCTGGATGAAAGGAAGGGCGCATGAAGACGGAAATATCCTATCAGGAATTGCTCAAGACTTCCCCCTATAAGCCGGTCAAGGCAAAGATCGTCAAGACCAACAAATATACGGAGTTTGAGAAGCTGTTCCGTATCGAGCTCGACGGCAAGAAGGACCTTGAGCATGTGCCGGGGCAGTTTGTGCAGGTCTCGTTGTTCGGCGTCGGCGAGGCGCCGATCTCTATCTGTTCATCTCCGACGGAAAAAGGATTTTTCGAATTGACGGTCCGCCGGGTGGGCGGCTTGACGAACGCCATGCATAAGCTGGAGACAGGCAGCGTCCTGGGGATCCGCGGGCCGTTCGGCAAGGGCTTTCCCCTTGATGCGATGCGGGGTAACGATCTTTTGATCGTCGCCGGCGGTTTAGGCATCGTGCCGCTGCGTTCCCTCATCCATTATATTCTGGACCAGCGCAAGGATTTCGGGGATGTCCAGATCCTCCTGGGCTGCAAAACGCCCAAGGACATGCTTTTCGGGGAAGAAGTCGAGGCCTGGCAGAAGCGGGCGGACATCAAATTCAACTGCACGGTGGACCGCGCAGACCCGGATTGGAAGGGAAATGTCGGTTTGATCACAAGCCTCATCCCCGGCGCATCGATCGAGCCCAAAAAGACCTATGCGGTGGTCGTCGGGCCGCCGATCATGTATAAGTTTGTGATCGTCGAATTGCTTAAAAAAGAGATCCCCGGGCATCAGATCGTCGTTTCGCTGGAGCGCAAGATGAAGTGCGGGCTGGGCAAGTGCGGCCATTGCCAGATCCGCGGCGTCTATGTCTGCCAGAGCGGTCCGGTCTTTACCTATAACGACCTCCAGCAGATGGAAGGGGAGTGCCACGAGGGGGAATGCCATGTCAAAGCCTAAAGTCGCTTTTTTTGAGTTTACGGATTGCGAAGGATGCCAGCTGCAGGTGGCGAACCTCGGGGCCGACCTTCTGGAATTGACGAAGGCCGTCGATATCGTGAATTTTCGCGAGATCATGAGCGAAGAGGGCCAGGAGTACGACGTGCTTGTCGTTGAGGGAAGCATTGCCTCCAAGCACGATGAAGAGAGGCTCAAGGCGGTCGCCGCCAAGGCCAAGGTGATCGTGGCGCTCGGCGCGTGCGCGGCGACAGGCGGGGTCAACAATTTGAAAAACCTGAAATCCATAGAAGAGCAGAAAAAGATCGTCTACGGCGATGTGGATCCTGTGAAAGACGCCATCCCGGCCAAGCCGATCGATGCCGTCGTGAAGGTGGATTATTACGTCCACGGCTGTCCCATCCACGGGCCCGAGTTCGTGAAGGTCATGCAGTGCGTGCTGATGGGCAAGCCTTATCAGGTCCCGGCATATCCCGTGTGCGTCGAGTGCAAGCAGAATGAGAATATCTGCATGTACGATAAAGGCCAGTTTTGTCTGGGCCCGGTCACGCGCGCGGGCTGTAACTCGTGGCTGCCGAATAATGGTGTTCCGTGCGTCGGTTGCCGCGGCCTGATCGATAACCCGGCCGCCAACGCGCAGAAAGATATTCTGGAAAAATACGGCCTGACAGTCGAGGGGATCCTGGACAAATTTACGCTCTACTGTAACACCCAGAAAGAGAGAGCCAAATATGACAAAGAGTTCAAATCCTGATCCAGAAAGGACAGCCCACCGTATTCCACATAGCGGGGGGGCGAAGGACGTTAAGGTCGACGTTCATTACCTGACGCGCGTCGAAGGCCACGGCGACATCACAGTGGACGTCCGGGCCGGCGAGCTTAAGGAGTGCAAGTTCAAGGTCATCGAGTCGGCCAGATTCTTCGAGACGATGCTGCGCGGCCGGCTGATCTATGAGGCCCAGCATCTGACCTCGCGCATTTGCGGCATCTGCGCCTGCGGCCACAGCCTGGCGTCGATCAAGGCCTCGGAGAAAGCGCTCGGCGTCGTCCCCCACGAGGATACGCTTCTTTTACGCAAACTCCTGCTTCATACCGAGCAGATGGATAGCCACCTGCTGCATGCCTACATCCTTGTCGCGCCGGACCTTTTGGGCGTCAAGAGCATCATGCCCCTGGTGAAGACCCACAGGCCTGTCATCGAGCGGGCCTTCCGCATGAAAAAACTTTCCGACTGGGCCGGGGAGATCCTGGCCGGCCGCCACACCCATCCGATCTCTTTTGCCATCGGCGGCCTGACGAAGGTCCCCGAGAAGGCCCATCTGCAGAAGCTCCGGGAGATGATGGTGGAGGCGCGCTCAGATTACGCCGAGACGGTCGAGCTCTTCAAAAAGCTTTCGCTGCCGTCTTTCGAACGCAAGGGGCAGTATGTGGCGTTGTCGAGCGATAAGGAGTATGCGTTTTATGACGGGCAGATCAACGTCAACGGCGAAAAGCTTGTCGACCCCCAGGATTATCTTTCTGTGATCAAGGAAGAGGTGCGCGATTATTCTTCCGCGAAATTCGTGACGGTCAACAAGGCGCCCTACATGGTGGGCGCGCTTGCCCGTTTCAATCTCAACGGCGATAAACTGGACAAGAAATCGAAGGAGATCGCTTCTTACCTCGGCCTCAAGCGGCCCTGTTACAATACCTTCATGAACACCGTGGCCCAGGTCGTGGAGTGGGGTTATTGCCTGGAAGATTCTATCGATATCCTTGAAAGACTGATCAAGAACGGCATCAATGAGGAGAAGGTCCTGGTGACGATGTATCCGAAAAAAGACCAGTGGCCGGTCAGGACGCGCGCCGGCCGCGGCGTCGGGACGGTGGAAGTGCCGCGCGGTATCCTTTTCCATGATTACACGGTCGACGACCACGGCGTCGTGACCGCCGCCAACTGCATCATTCCCACAAACCAGAACATCAATAATCTCGAGGCCGACATGAAGAAGATCGTTCCGGAAATCGTCGGCACTCAGGACGAGGAGGAGATGCGCCTGACGCTGGAAATGCTGGCCAGGGCCTACGACCCGTGCATTTCCTGTTCGACGCACTTGCTCGATGTTAGATTCATCTCGTAACATCGCCGTCATCGGCTTGGGCAATACCCTGCGTCGGGATGACGGCGTGGGGATCCACCTTCTTGCCGAGCTCGAGAATGAGCTGAAAAGAAACGATATCTCTTTTCTGAATTTTGGGATTGCCAGTTTCGGCCTGGTTAATTTCCTGAGCGAATTCCGCAAGGTCCTTTTGATCGACGCTATGGATGCGGGGCTGGCCCCGGCCACTGTAAAGGTCTTTCGTCTGGAAGATGCCTATATTTATGTCGGCCAGAACAAAATTTCTTCGCATGAGATAACGCTGGCGGACCTCTTGGGGGTCTGCAAGATCCTGGGCCTGACGACCGAAGTCCAGGTGGCTGGTGTCCAGGTGAAGGATGCCTCCTACGGCCTTGAGATGACGCCTGAGCTGGAAAAGGCCAAGAGCGGCATCGTCAGGAATATCAAAGAGCTCGTCCTCTCCTGGCTTGAGGAACAAGAGGCCCGCAAGGAGTGATCCGCGCCGCCAGCCGCGTCCTATCATGATTTCATTCATAACCGCACGCAAGATCGTTTCCAGGCACCTGCCCCATCCCAGAACCTGTCGCCTTGAACTCGTCAAAGCCGAAGGAAGCTTTTTGAGCCGCGATATCGCGGCGTCCGCGGATGCGCCTGCATTTGACAGGGCTGTCATGGATGGTTTTGCCGTGCGCAGCCGGGATACGGCGGATGCGCCGGTTGTCCTGCGGGTTGTTGGTTTTATTCCTGCCGGGAAAACCTTCTGCCGCCGGGTCGGCGCCGGCGAAAGTGCCAGGATCGCCACAGGCGCCATGATGCCGCCGGGCGCAGATGCCGTCATTAAAAAGGAAGACGTGCAGGTTCTTGCCGATGGGCGCCTGCGGGTATCGCGCCGCGTCCGTAAGGGCGAGGATGTTTATCCCCGCGGCCGCGATTACAGGAAAGGAGCTTTTCTTCTCCGGCGCGCAATGTTGTTGAATCCGGCGCGTATCGCCCTTCTGGGCTCCCTGGGATACGGCAGTGTTGAAGTCTTTGCGACTCCCCGCGTCGCCTTTTTGACGACGGGGGACGAGATCATCGGGCCCGGCCGCCCGCCGCGCTCCGGCCAGGTCTATGACGCGACCAGGCCGATGATCCTCTCCAGTTTGTCGCGCATGGGCGTCTTGTGCGAAGACTTGGGGCATGTCCGCGACAGCGCGGTCCTCCTGGACAAGAAGGTCCGTCAGGGATTGGAACACGACATCCTGATCGTGACCGGAGGCGTCTCGGCGGGCGAAAGGGATTACGTGCCGGGGGTATTGGCCAAGAATGACGTTACCTGCCTTTTTCATAAAGTCCTGATCCGGCCGGGCAAGCCCTTGTGGTTCGGATGCCGCCGGAATCAGCTGGTTTTTGGTCTTCCCGGGAACCCCGTGGCGAGCCTTGTGACATTCATGTTATTTGTCAAGCCGGCCATAGAATACCTGCAAGGAGGATGTGCGTTTTCCTTCTTGCGAGGCATTTTGTCAAAAGATGTGTATAATGAAAGTGAACGCTTGTCCTTTCTGCCGGCCCGTCTTTGCCGCCGGAAGAAAGGAATCGGGATCGCACCTTTGGTCTTCCACGGCAGCGCGGACATGTATCACGTCGCAGGTGCCGATTGTTTTTTTGCCGCCCGACCGTATGCGAGATTGAAAAAAGGAACGTGCATTTCCTACTTCAAGATATGACACACACATGTTCTTATTTACGGGTCTCCCTGACGGACCGCTGTTGTTTCGATTGTTTTTACTGCGGGGCGCAGAAGAGAGATGCTTTTCTTCCCGAGCAGGAATACCTGGATGCTGATGAACTCGTATGTCTGGCACGGCTTTTTGTCGGCCTTGGTATCCGGCATCTCCGTCTCACCGGCGGCGAGCCACTCCTGCGCGCCGGAGTCCATGACATCGTCCGGAGGCTGGCGGCGGTCAAAGGGCTTGAGCTGGTATCGATGACGACGAACGGGTTTGCGCTTGCGGATGCCCTGGCTGCGGATCCTTTTGCAGGCCTGCAGAGGGTCAATGTCAGCCTCGATACGCTTCGAAAAGACCGCTTCCGTTCATTGACCGGCGTCGACGGTCTGGACCGGGTGCTGGCAGGTATCCGCGCCGCCAGGGAGGGCGGCCTGGGAGACATACGCGTCAATGTTCTTCTGGTCCGCGGTTTTAACGACGATGAGATTGTTTCGTTTGTGCGTTTCGGCCAGGACCACGATCTGGCCGTCCGGTTTATCGAATACTTTCCCACGCAGAAACGTAGCCAGGCCTTTAAGTCTCTTTATGTCGATTCGGGCGAGGTGATGAAGGTCATCGAGTCAGCCTTTGGTCCTTTGGCCCCGCAGGGGTGCGATCCCTTGTCCGGTCCGGCGCAGTATTATCGTCTTGCCTCCGGGGGGCCGCGGCTCGGGTTCATCAGCTCTGTGACGCATTTCTTCTGTCCTCAGTGCAACCGCTTGCGCTTGAGTGCTGACGGCAAACTTTTTCCCTGCCTGCATGCCGATCATTATGTGGATGTGAAAGCGTTGTTACGCGCCGGCCGTCCTGAGGCCGCTGCAGCCCTTATCGCACAGACAGCCGAAGCCAAGGGCCGCTACAATAAGATAGCGTGCAGCCGCTTTTTTGAAATGTCATCTATCGGAGGATAAGATGGGATCCGCAAAGGGCCGTATCAGGATGGTGGATATTTCCGAGAAAAAATTTTCCGCGCGCATGAGCCGGGCGCGTGTCCGTCTCTGCGCGAGTCCCCGGGTGCTCAGGATGATCAAAGAAGGCGGTTTAGGCAAAGGGGACTGTCTTGCCGCGGCCCAGGCGGCCGGGATCCTGGCAGCCAAGAATACAGCGGCCATCATTCCCCTTTGCCATCCGCTGCCGGTCAGTTTTGTCGATATCTCGTTTTCTTTCCGCCTGGATTTCATGGAGATCACATCCGTTGTGAAGACTGCTTATGCCACGGGCGTGGAGATGGAGGCGCTTTGCGCCTGCGCGGTCGCGGCCCTGACGGTTTATGATATGGCAAAAGCCCATGACAAGGGCATCGTGATCAAAGACCTGCGTCTTCTGGAAAAGAGGGGCGGCAAGAGCGGGGTCTGGAAGGCATTGACGTGACAAGCGGACGCATCTTTTCGATCAATATTTCGGCTCAAAAAAAAGGCCCGAAAACCATGCAGCGCGCCGGCCGTCTTGTCGCGGGCGAGGGGCTGGAAGGGGATGCCCATGCGGGTCCGGGCATACGTCAGGTCAGCCTCTTGAGCATCGAAGATGTCGAGAAGTTTGAAGATATGGTTAAGGCGGATGACGTCGATCTTCACCCCGGCGTTTTCGCCGAGAACCTGACGACGGAAGGCATAGACCTTTCGGGTCTCAGGGTCGGCGACCGTCTCGCAGTGGGGGCTTCGGCCGTTTTGCGCGTGACCCAGATCGGCAAGGCCTGCCACGATGGTTGCGAGATCAAGAAAAAGGCAGGGGTATGCCTGATGCCGACAGCCGGCATCTTTGCTGTTGTCGAAGAAGGCGGAGGGGTCCGCCTGCGCGATCCTGTGCGTCTCCTGCGCGCGAAAAAATCGTTCTGGCCATGGTCGAAGACATAAGAAATATTACTCTTGGGGAACTGGAAAAGAATTTGTGCGCAGGGGGTTTCCCGGCTTACCGCGCCCGCCAGGTTTTTGCATGGCTTTACAAAAAAGGCGTCGAGGATTTTGCCGCCATGGCGAATCTGCCGCAGGACCTTAAGGTTTTTCTGAAGACGTATTATGCGATCCAGCCTCCGGCCGTTGAAAAGATCCTGACATCGTCGGACCTGACCCAAAAATTTCTCCTGCGGCTTAAAGATCGCTCCCTGATTGAGAGCGTTTCCATTCCCGCCAAGTCCCGCCTGACTGCATGCCTGTCGACCCAGGTCGGTTGCCGCTATTCCTGCGCGTTCTGCGCCAGCGGGACCGCGGGGTTCAGGCGTCATCTCGATGCCGGTGAGATATTGGGACAATTTTTGACCATTGCCAGGAATGTGCCCGAAGGGCACATCTCGAACGTCGTTTTTATGGGTATCGGCGAACCCCTGGACAATTATGAGAATTTGATGCGCGCAATCCGGATTTTGAACGATGAGCACGGCATCAGGCTGGGCGCCAGAAAAATGACGATCTCGACCTGCGGCCTTGCGCCGGCGATCGAACGCCTGAGCCGCGAAAAGTTGCAGCTGGAGCTTTCTGTTTCTCTTCATGCGGCGACGGATGAAAAACGCAGCCAGCTCTTGCCCGTCAACAAGCGTTTTCCTCTTGAGACGCTGATGCGCGCCTTGCGTGTGTATGTCCAGGCAACAAAGAGGAAGATCACTTTTGAATATGTACTCCTGCGCGCCTTCAATACGACGGTGGATGATGCGCAGGCGCTGATCGCCTTGATCCGGGGTCTCAATGCCCGCGTGAACCTGATCCCGTTTAATCCGGCGGTCTCGCGCATGGGATTTGAGCCGCCGGTGAAGCTTGAGGTTTTGTTTTTCAAGAGTTACCTGGAAAAGCACGGTGTGGATGTGACCCTTCGTTTGCCGCGGGGCAGTGATATCAGCGCCGCCTGCGGTCAACTGCGTTATCAGACACTTCGAGGAGAGAAAGAACATGGCGCCTAAAATACACACGACGGAAATCAAGGTACGATATGCCGAAACGGACAATATGGGGATTGTTTATTACGCCAATTATCTGGTCTGGTTTGAGGTGGGGCGTACGGAGTATCTTTTGGCCCAAGGGATGGATTACAGGGATGTTGAGAAGGAAGGGTTGTTTATGGCCGTGGTGGAGGCCCATTGCGTTTATAAAGCGCCGGCGCGCTATGGCGAGACCGTCGTCGTGCACACCTGGCCTGCGGATGTCAGGAATTCCAGCCTGACGTTTGCGTATAAGGTCACGCGCAGAGGCGAAGAAAAAGTCCTCTGTGAAGGATATACTTCCCATGTTTTGATCGACAGGGATTTGAAGCCGAGGAAGATCCCTGAAAAGATCAGGGCGCTTTTGAGCTGACAGGGGAGGCCTGTGCCCGCAAAAAGACCATTTTTTTTATTCTTGTTGATGGTATGTTGTTTCTGCGCAGGTTGCGCGACGACGCGCCGCCCCGTTGTCCCGTCGGGACAGCCCCCGGGGCAGCCAGCCGTGGTCATCAGTAGCGCCGAAGAGGTGCAGGTCGGCCGCAGCATGGCCCGCGAGATTGTCGCGCCGCGGTATGTGCCGTGGAATAATTCCGTCGAGCAGCGCCGCGTCAATGACATCGGCCGCAGGCTTGCTGCAGCCTCGGACAGGCGCGATATCATTTATAGTTTTCAGATTCTGGACAGTCCGGACGATAATGCCTTTGCCCTTCCCGGAGGATATGTGTATATCTTCCGGGGATTATACGAAAAGCTCGATGAAGGAGGACTGGCGGCTGTCCTGGCCCACCAGATCGCGCACGTGGCGGCCCGGCATGTCCTCAAGCACATGCAGTCCGCCCTGGGGGATGAGGTACTCGTCGGCCTGGTGATGGCCGGGCTGGGGCGTAAAGACCCCGAGGTCTCCCGGCAGATCGCCGGTGCTTCGGATGCGGTTTTTGATCTCTTGGGCCGCGGCTATAGCCGCCAAGAAGAGCTTCAGGCCGATGCGCTCGCCGTGAAGTATCTGACGCGTGCAGGATATGACCCTTACGCCTTGGCAGGCGTCTTGGAATCCCTGATGAAGGAAAAGGGGAAAACGGCCAGGACGTTCGAGATGCTGAATGCGCCTGTGCGAACGGGTGAGCGTATCAGGAAGATCGGGCAGGAGGCCGATGCGGGGTTTTAGTGGCCGCCCTTAAAAGTTTTTGTGCTATAATGATACCTGATCGCAAGGAGGCTATGGAACCGAAGACCAAGTCTATTCTTATTATCGACGACGAAAAAGATACCCTGAAGACCATTTCAGACTATCTCAAGAGGAAGGGTTACGTCGTCGAGGCGGTTGATAGCGGCCAAAAGGGGCTGGAGCTGGTCCATGACCAGCGGCCGGACCTCGTCATCCTGGATCTGATGCTGCCAGATATCGACGGTTCAGATATAGCGGCCCACCTCCTGGAAGATCCTCTGACGTGCCATACCCCCGTTATTTTTTTGACCGGGATCCTGAGAAAGTCTGAACAGCCGAAGCCGAACCGTGCGTCCGCCAAACGCTGCATCATGGCCAAACCATGCACGCCCAAAGAGATCCTTGACCGTGTCAGAGACATGATCGGCGCGGCAGAAATTTTGTAAGAGGGTCTTGTCAGAGAGGCTCATAACAAATTTTTTTTGAGGCGCTGCCGATCCCGGCGGCGTTTTTATTCAAGCGGTGGTTTTATGCGTCTGCAGGTATTCTTGTCGCATGCCGGCGTCTGTTCCCGGCGTAAGGCCTTTGAGCCGATCCAGAGCGGCCGCGTGACTGTCAACGGCAAAAAGGTCACCGAGCCCTCTTGCGACGTCCATCCATCGTCGGACAAGGTGTGTCTTGACGGCCGCGTCGTCCAACTCCCCAGGAAAATTTATCTTCTTCTCCATAAGCCCCAGGCGACGATGAGCACTGTCAGCGACCCCCATGCGTCCAAGACCGTCCTGGAACTCGTCCCCCAACATCTGAGAAGCGGGCTGCATCCCGTGGGCCGCCTGGATAAGGACACGACCGGGCTTCTCTTGTTGACCAACGACGGGGAATTGACGCACAAGATGAGTCACCCGTCTTATGAAGTGGAGAAAGTATATCGGGTAGTTTTGAATAGGGACGCCAAAGACAGCGATGTCCGTCAGATCAGCCAGGGCGTTCTTCTGGAGGGCCAAAAGACATCGCCGTGCCGTATTGTCAGGCAGGCACCGAAAGAACTGGAGATGGCGATCCACGAAGGCCGTAAGCGCCAGATCCGCAGGGTTTTTGCCTTGTTTCATTATCATGTCGAGAAACTCAAGCGTGTCCGTCAGGGAAGCCTCGAGCTGGGCGGCCTGAAAGAAGGGGAGTGGCGTTTTTTGACATCCCAGGAGGTGGCCAGGCTCAACCAGGAGCTCCATATGCCGCCGAAAGGAAAAAAAACGCGATGACCGGTCTTCTGCTGCATCAGGCGCCCCGCATGGTTTTTTGCGACGCAAAAGGCGAGGTGTTTGTTCATCCGTCGTTCAAGGCATTGGGGTTTGACGGCCGCGGGTTTGTCCTGCCCAAACAGGAAGAATGGATTGCCTTGCCTGCAGGAAGCAGCTTTTTTTATCTGCCGGGCCATTGCGCTTTCGGTTTTGATCCTGTCGCCGGGACAACGGCGATTCTCGCGCAGATGCAGGGGCGGACGGTCTATCCTGCGGCCGGCTTCATGGTCCCCGGCTATACGCGTCTCTATCTGCCGGCAGCCCGGAAATCCGACCGCCGGATCACGCTACCCTTGTGGCCTTATACCGCCGTAGGATATGCCGGCGGAAGGTTTGTGGTTGCGGCTGTCCGCATTGACGCCGGTAGGAAACAGAGGCCGTCCTATTATGCGGACCGGCCGTCGATCGCCAAAGGCATGCGCCGCTTGTCGCGGCAGTATCCGTCCAACAGGCTCCTGGAGCATCTGGGCCATTGCGCCCTGCAATACAATTGTCGCAATGCGCAGAATCTTTTTCTGGGCCGGTGGGAAGCGCCCCTGCCTGTTTCTCCGTCATGCAACAGCCGTTGTCTGGGGTGTCTGTCTGTGCAGGACACGGATTGTTCTTCGTCTCATAGCCGGATCCGCTTTGTCCCTACGGCGGCGGAAGTAGCCGAGATCGCCATCCATCACCTGAAGAGCGCGCGTGCCCCTATTGTCAGCTTCGGCCAGGGGTGCGAAGGCGAGCCCCTTTTGCAGGCAGGCGTCCTGAAGGAAGCCATCGTCTGGATGCGGCGAGCAACGCGCAGGGGGACCATTCACCTCAACACCAACGGGTCCGATCCTGTTTGTCTCAGAGAATTGGCGGCTTGCGGCCTCGACAGCGTGCGTATCAGCATCAATAGTTTCCATCCGCGCCGCTACGAAGCCTATTACAGGCCCCAAGGCTATGCGTTCGGCGACGTCGTTGCCGGTATCAGGGAAGCCAAAAGAAGCGGGCTGTTCGTTTCTTTGAACTATCTGACCCTTCCCGGCTTTACCGACGACGCAGATGATGTTGCGCGGCTGGTCTCTTTTTTGAAGAAAGGCGACGTGGACCTTATCCAGTTAAGGAATCTCTGTATCGATCCGGATGTCTTTTCTAAAAAGATGGCTTTGGAAAACAGCCGGCCTATCGGGATCCTCCGGATGATCCGCCTTGTCCGTCAGGCGGTTCGGCGGCTGCGGCTGGGTTATTTTAATCCTGCGAAGGAAAATTTTTGACTCTTTTTTAGACTGGAACACGTTATAAGAATATGTTAGACTTGTAGTTATGAGATATCTCCATGCAGGCAGCCGGTCTTCAAGAGGGCGTGACGAGAGGTCGCGTTCGTGGCAGGGGTTTACTGTTCTTGAGATCACGATCATTGTCGTCGTGGTCGCCATCCTGGCGTCTCTGGCCGTCGTTGCCTATTTCCGTGTGACTTCCAAGGCCGAAAATACGGAGGCCCTGAATAATCTCGCCGCGGTGCGCAAGGCGCAGGTGTCGGAATTCGCCGAGACCGGTTCCTATGTCAATGCGACGGACACCGCCGAGATCAACAAGCTTCTTCCGGAAGCTGATATCCAGGACAAGAATTTTACCTATAAGATCGTCAACGCCACTTCGGAGGATTTTGCCGCCGTTGCCGAGCGTGTCGGCGAAGACACGACAGGCGAGAAGCCCATTGAGATCGCAATGTATTCCGACGGTCATGTGGACTATGCCTATTCTCCGGGTTCGTCCTATGGCGGCGGCTACGGCGGGTCGTCCGGCGGCGGCTCCGGCGGCGGAGGGTCTTCGGGCGGCGGGTCGTCCGGCGGCATGTCAGGAGGATCTTCGGGCAGCTCTTCCGGCGGGTCATCGGGAAGCTCCTCGGGAGGTTCCTCGGGGGGTTCTTCAGGCGATGATTCTTCCGATGACAGCTCATCCGGCGGTGGGTCCGGCAGTTTTGTCCATCAGGACCTCTCGACCGTTCTGGGCCTTCTTCAAGATACGACCAATGGCGGCTATTATTATGACCTGGTCAATTCGGCCGGCGTCACGTTGAGTTATGCGGATTTGGGAGCCGGCGTCCTGGGTATGTATATTCCTACCTGGTGGCTGGATTTTTATCCGGACGACCCCTATACCGCCAACACCATTTATTTCAATTCGACTTTTTTGGATTCCAGCTGGAGCGCAACGGCCATCGCCGCCATTCTTGTTCATGAAGCTTTGCACGCCGACTACGACCATAATATGGATACGCGGGCGCAGGAGATGGCCGATTCCCTCGGAATTGATGTCAGCGAGTTGACATGGTTTACAGATCCCGTCACGGGCGAGGACGTGTTATCGGACAGCATTCAGCAGGAATATCTGGCTTTTTGCCAGGAAGCGCTGCTCTGGCGGGAGATCCGCGGCAATGAGACGAATGCCGAACTGGATTACGTCTTGAGCCTTTATGAATCCGATGAAGAACTGGGGACGGACCTTCTCTATACGGCTGTCGCGCAGACCTATGCGGGTTACCCGCTCTATGAACTTCCTATCCAGTGAGGAAAACGATGACGCGTAAAATCCTGATCTGTTGTGTAGTTTTTCTGGGAGGTCTTATGGCAGGATGTTCTCCGAAAATGCGCTATGAGCTTTACAGCGCCAAGGACCCCGAGCTGAATATCGCCCTTGAGTATCCGGCAGGCTGGATCGTCCAGGAGCACAGGGACATGAAGGCCGGTTACACAAATGTCATTTTCATCGATAATGATCCTGCAAAGAAATTCAGGCCTATGATCGTGGTGATGGTCAAAAAGACCTCGTCATTGAAAGATCCGTCGATGACGCCCCGGGCTTTCGGCGGTTCGATCGTTCGGACCCGCCTGAGGATGGCCCCGGCCAAGGTCCTTTCGGAGCGCAAGATAACGATCGCCGGCATTCCTGCCAGCGAAACCGTCGTGACATATCAGGCCAGGGAGAGGCTCCATGCCCCCGGGGCCCCGACAATCCCCGCAAAAGAAACGATGGCGGTTTTCAAAAAAGATGGTGTCCTCTACGTCCTGCGTTTTGACGCCGGCTTAAAAGATCACGCCCTTTACGAAAAAGCATTCCGTCATGCCGTCCGCACCTTGCGGTTCCTCCATTAGGCTTCTTCTTTTTGTCAAAAGATTTGACAGGCAGGAATAACGTGTTATTATTCCTATGATCAGTAACACGCAGCTTTTCCGGGGTCCGCAAAACGGAAGGCCTTTTTAAGAAGAGGAGGGCGCCTTGTCCAAATTGTCGCGTTTCGGCGTGTCGATGGAAGAAGAATTCCTGACCCGTTTCGACGGCTACATGCGCCGCAAGGGATATAAGAACCGTTCGGAGGCCATCCGCGATCTGATCCGCGGCGTTTTCGTGGCCCAGGAATGGCAGGAGAATGAAAAAGTCGCAGGGGCGCTCCTGGTCGTTTACGACCATCACAGGCGCGATCTGGTGGAAAACCTCCTGGGGATCCAGCACGACGCGCAGGAGTATGTCGTTTCCACCCAGCATATCCATCTGGACCATCATAACTGTCTGGAGATCATCGTCGTGCGCGGCCGCGCCAAGCGCATTCAGGATCTTTATGACCGGATCCAGGCCTTGAAGGGCATCAAACATGCGTCTTTGAGCATGGCGACGACAGGCAGAAAAATCCTCTGATCGTCTTTCCCCGGCCAGAAGGGCCTATCTATGCACCACAACTTCATCGACGAATATTCCCATACGGGTTCATTTTTGTGCCGTCGCGATCCCCGCGCGAAACTATTGGTCCTTGGTGTTTTTATCCTGCTCGTGCTCTTGCAGCCCCGCGAAGACATCCGCGGGCTCCTTTGTTACGGTATCCTTCTGGCGGCGGTCTTTGCCTGTGCGCGTCTGCCGTTGCGCCCCATCGTCGTGCGTATCCTGGCCCTGCTACCGTTCGTGCTTTTGACAGGGTGGTCTATGCGCGGCTCCCGGGGCGGCGGACATCCGGGCCTGGTGCTTGCCGTTATTGTCGTCAAAGCGGTGGAGGCCATGGCCGCGGTTTTTCTTATGGTGGCGACGACACCGTTCCCGCGGCTGCTCAAAGCCCTGGAAGGGATGCGGTTTCCTGTGATCATGATCAGGATATTGTCGTTTTTGTATCGTTATATCTATCTCATCCTCGATGAATTTATGAGGATGCGCCAGGCCCAGTTGTCGCGGACCGTGGACGGCCGTTCTTCGATCGGCCGCCGGCTGAGGGTCTTTTCGAGCATCCTCGGTCACTTGTTCGTCAGGTCCTACGAAAAAGGAGAGCGGGTGTATCTGGCCATGTGTGCGCGCGGTTATGACGGGACGGTCCGTGTTTTGGCGCACCCGGCACTTGCGCGCACGGCCGGCTGGGCGGATAGGGCGTTTTTGGCGATTGCCCTTGCGGCCCTGGCAGGCGTGGAGGCATTATGTCTTATGCCCTGGAAATAGAGCATCTCTGTTTTTCCTATCCCGACGGCACGCAGGTGCTCAGAGACCTGTCGTTTTCGATTTCCGAAGACGATTCTGTCGGCCTGATCGGCCCCAACGGCGCCGGCAAGACGACCTTATTGTTACACCTCAACGGGATCTTGCGCGGCGAAGGAAAGATCAAGGTTTTTTCCCGGGAGATATCCGACGAAAACCTCCCCCGTGTCCGCAGGGATGTGGGGCTGGTTTTTCAGGATCCCGATACGCAGCTTTTTATGCCGACGG
This sequence comes from Candidatus Omnitrophica bacterium UBA6210, assembly GCA_002421805.1. Classification (GTDB taxonomy): domain Bacteria; phylum Omnitrophota; class Gorgyraeia; order Velamenicoccales; family Velamenicoccaceae; genus Velamenicoccus. Next base: position 103,746 of record DISM01000001.1, on the reverse strand, counting down.
TCTTCGATGATGTCGCCTTCGGGCCGTTGAACATGGGCCTGCCGCAGGACCAGATCGGCGGGCGTGTGCGCCAGACGCTGCGGGCAGTGGACATGGAGGCGAGCGTGGAGCGGCCGTCGCATCACTTGAGCTTCGGCGAGAAGAAGAGGGTTTCTGTGGCGACGGTGCTGGCGATGGCCCCCAGGCTCCTGGTACTCGATGAACCGACCAGCAATCTCGATCCCGGCCACAGGCAGCAGCTTATCGATATCCTTAAGGGGATTTCGGTGACCAAGTTGATCGCATCTCACGATCTGGAGATGATCCGGGTCTTGACCCGGCAGGTCATCTTGCTCAGCGGCGGCCGCGTGGTCGCTTACGGCCCTACCCGCGAGATCCTTTCCGACCACCATCTCCTCAAGAGCAACGGTTTTTTTCTTCTCTCCTGATCTTTTGCCGCGGTCTTCGCCCCGTCCTTTGCGCCTGGCTTTTCCGGGATCCTGTTTTGTTTTTTTGCCAAGGGCTTACTTTTGTGGTATATTAATCTTGTCAGAAGAGAGGGGGCATATATGATTTGTTTTATATGCCGCATGAGATTTCTTAGGAAAGGTCTCTGGGAAAGCCGGAGGCCTTTTTTATTTTTTTAACCCCGTCCGAGGTGCGCTGTGGATTATCTGGAGAAGATCTTGAATCCCGGAGATGAAGATCTGCCGTTGGCCTCCCGGCTTCTCTATCAGCTGATCGACGAGAAGTATCGGACGTTGTTGGATGAGTCCAGCGACCTGATGGGGATCGTCGACCGCGACGGGAAGTTTATCTATGTCAATAGGCAGCTGGCGGATTCCCTGGGGTATACGAAGAAAGAATGTTTGAACATGCATATGAACGACATCATTGCTTCGGAGAGCCGGGCGGCGTTCGCGGAGAGGGCAAGGGAGTTTTTGAAATCCGGCCGAGTGCGGATGCAGGATTTTGTCCTGAAGACCAAATGGGGCGGCAAGATCACCGGAGAGATGAACTCCGTAGCGTTTTGCGATCATCAGGGCCGTTACTGCGGCGCCAAGGCCGTCTTCAAAGACAGGACCAAGCTCATGGAGGTCCAACGGCTGGAGAAAAAATACGAGTCGATGCTTGAAGACGGCATCGATACGCTGGATTATATCATCATGATCCTGGACAGGGGTTTTCGTGTGCGCTGGGCCTCGTCGAGTGTCGCCAAGTATTTTGGTCTCGACAAGACAGGCATGGTCGGCCAGGACATGCGCAAGATCTTCGAAGAAAACTTCAAAGACTTGATCGTGGAGCATGACCTTTTCCTGCAAGGCATCCTTGCGGCCTACGAGGCCAACGCCGCTGTGGAGAATCTTGAGTACCAGATGAAGAGGCCGGGCAACCTGGACATCGACCATATCGAGCATTGGAGCTACCCCATCACGCACGGCGAACTCAACGGCGGCCGCGTGGAGATCTTCCGCGATATCACCCGGAGGAAAAAATCAGAGGAGATGCTTGAGTATTATTACAAAAAGATCCACACGATCATGGAACATGCGGTGGAAGGCATCGTGGAATTGCGCACAGACAATACGATCCAGTTCGTCAACAAGAGCTTCTCGGACCTGATGGGATATCCTGATCCTGAAATGGTGAACCGCAGCCTTTATGATTTTATTCTGCCCGAGGAACACCGGCGTCTGCCGCCCGTCAAGCTGATCCGCAGGGCCCAGGAGATCATCTTCGTTAAAAAAGACGGCCATTATCTTTATGCCCTGGCGTCCAGCATCCCCCTTGTCTTCGGCACGCAGCCGCCCCATACCCTTGTATTCATTTCGGATATTACGGAAGCCAAGACGGCCTCCATCAAATTGCGGGACGCCAACCTGATGCTGCGGGCGCTCAACGCTTCTCTGGTCGAGAATGCGCTGAAAGACGTGCAGACGGGTGTCTATAACTATCGCTATCTTCATGAAAGGCTCTATGAGGAAGCCCAGCGGGCCCGTCGCTATTTCAGGTCGTTTGCCGTCATTATGATCGATTTGGATTTTTTCAAGGCCGTCAACGACGCGTACGGCCATTTGTTCGGCGATACGGTCCTCAAGGGATTCGCAGATCTCCTGAAGGTCAGCGTGCGCGCGACGGACATTGTGGTCCGTTCCGGCGGAGAAGAGTTTGTCGTCTTCTGCCCCGATACGGACGGTTCCGGGGCCCTGACCATGGCCCGCAAGATCGCCGCGGCGCTGGAACAGAAGCCTCTCGGCAACGGGGATCGCCGTGTGACCATTACCGTCAGCATAGGGATCGCTTCTTACCCGGAGACGGGCATCTTTGATCCGATGGCCCTTTTGAATGCCGCCGACCAGGCGATGTATCACAGCAAGGCCCAGGGCCGCAATCATATTACGGTCTTCCGCAAAGAAGAGGCCCTGGCCGGGGAAGCGCAAGCGCCTGTCCGAAAGAATTCCGATGAGGACTTTATTCTGAAAATGAAAGAGAGGCTGCGGTATGTGAACCTGAAAAACGAAGAGGCCGTCCTGGAGTCGTTGAGGCCTTTGACACGCAGGGCCAACGAGATCCTTGGTTACGACCCTGGCTACACGGACCGCATCGTCAAGGATGTGGAGGGCCTGTGTTTGAAGATGGCCTTGCCGGAAGCGGAGGCGGTTCGCGCCAGGCGCGCGGCGCTGTTGTGCAACCTTGGTTTTCTGAACCTTCCCAGAGATGTCTTGCGCAAGTCTTTCCTTAACGACCAGGAAAGGGCCCTGGTGCGCCAGCATCCTTTTTTCAGTATCGACATCATCGGTCCTATCGCTTTTCTTGCGGCCCTTAAAGAGGATGTCCTCGCCCATCATGAGCATTTTGACGGTTCCGGTTATCCGCGCGGCCTGAAGGAGGGGATGATCCCGATCGCCTCGCGGATGATCGCCGTGGCCGAGGCCTATGAGGCGATGGTTTCTCCACGCCCGTACCGCGCCAAGCCCCTGAGCCGCAAAGAAACGGCAAGCGCCATTGCCAAAGAATCCAGCCGCCAGTTCGATCCCTCCGTAGTTGCCTGTTTCCTCAAACAGGTGAAGTGACCTCCCGCCATGGTCCGCAGATATTCTCCTGTTTTAGGTAAAAGGGCCGCCCCGCCGCCGTTTTTTTGTTGTTTATGGAAAGATGTTTGACTTTTAGTCCTGTTGTGATATATTGGCTCAAATCTTTAAAAATACGAGTTAACCCCACAAGGGGGTAGGCCTTCGCAATTCCGATAAGCGAAGGGCTTAACCCCACAAGGGGGTAGGCCTTCGCATGGCTCATCCGATTGAGCCAGGTCATCCACATAGCGGAGGGTCTGATTTTGCAAGGAAAGGGCCTAGTTTATAGGCAAAATCAAGGAGGTTGTATGATCAGGATGTGGTTGGGAGTTGGGGTGTTGGCGGCGGCATTGGCCGTAGCTGGATGTGCTACGACCAAGTCGGGTTCCGCGTCATTGGAGAGCCGCGTGCAGGTCCTTGAGAGCAAAGTCCAGGCGCTTGAGGGGCCATCGATGGCATCCGAGGCGCCGGCTTCTTTCGAAATGCGCGAACAGGAGTCTTCGGGGGCCACGGCGGCGACAATAACGAAGAAGCAAATCCAGGAGGCCCTGAAGAATGCCGGTTACTATGACGGTAAGGTCGATGGGAAGATCGGGCCGAAAACCACCGCTGCGATCAAGCAGTTCCAGAAAGATATGGGCCTAAAGGCCGACGGGATTGCCGGAAAAAATACAAAAGAAAAGCTTTTGAAATATCTCCCATAATAATGCCCTGACCGGCCTCCTTTTTTGGAACAGCTTGACCGGTTACCCTTTTGTGAAAGGTAAAATCAGAAAGGCAAGATAAGAAAATGTTCTCTTTGCGTTTTGTGTGTGCAGCATTTGTGATTTCCTGTTTTGTCGTATCGGGGTGCAGCAAGGACAACAAAAAACAGAAGTTTGCGGTTGAGGAGGGTGTTCTGAATTTAAGCGAGGCGGATACCCTCCTTTCAGGATCGCGCGATGAGTCTGTAGAGCTCGTGGACAACCGTCCGCAGGCACAGACGCAGGTGGCCGTGGATGTCCCTGTCCCCGAGGAGGCAAAGGCCCCGGCGGCCGTCGTGCTGGGCGAGACGCCGGACGAGAAGGGCATCCAGACGGCCCTGAAGGGCCTTGGTCTTTACCAGGGTGAGATCGACGGCAAGATCGGCCCGAAGACAAAAGCGGCTATCAAAGAGTTCCAGCAGAAGAACGGTCTGGTTGCCGACGGTAAGGTCGGACCGAAAACCTGGGCGGCGCTCAAAGCAGCCCTGGGCGATTCTCAGAATCCTCAATAAGCGGCCGAGCAAACAACCATGGTTCCCCTTCCTGATAAAAAACAGTCCCCCACAAGGCATGTGAGGCTCAAGACCTGGGTCTCCGAGATGGCCTCTTTGTGCAGGCCCGATCGCATCGTCTGGATCGACGGCTCAGAAGAGGAAAAGAGGCGTCTTGAAGACGAGGCCGTGGCTACCGGCGAGATCATCCGGTTGAACCAGGAAAAATTACCGGGTTGTTTGTACCACCGGACAGCCGTGAATGATGTCGCCCGCACGGAACACCTGACGTTTATCTGCACGAAAAAAAAGGAAGATGTCGGGCCTACGAATAACTGGATGGTCCCCCGCGACGCTTACCGCAAGGCCTCAGGTTATTTTAAGGGGGCCATGAAGGGGCGCACGATGTATGTGGTCCCGTTCTCTATGGGGCCCGTGGGTTCTCCTTTCAGCAAGATCGGCGTGGAACTGACGGACAGCATCTATGTTGTCCTGAATATGCGCATCATGACGCGTATCGGCCAGAAGGTCCTGGATATTCTGGGCGCAGACGGCGAATTCACCAAATGCCTCCATTCCAAGGCTGATTTAGACATCGATAAAAGATTGATCCTTCACTTTCCGGAGGATAATGCGATCTGGAGCGTCGGATCAGGGTATGGCGGTAACGTTCTTTTGGGCAAGAAATGCCTGTCGTTGCGTATCGCCAGCCACATGGGCCTGCGGGAAGGCTGGATGGCTGAGCATATGCTGATCATGGGCATCGAAGAGCCTAATGGTCATGTGGAATATATTGCCGCCGCGTTCCCCAGCGCCTGCGGCAAGACAAATCTCGCCATGCTCATACCGCCGGAAGGCTTGAAGAGCAAGGGGTATAAGATCTGGACCGTCGGCGATGATATCGCCTGGATGCGGATCGATTCCGACGGCGCCCTGTGGGCGGTCAATCCTGAGGCCGGATTTTTCGGCGTGGCACCGGGGACGAATTCCAAGAGCAATCCGAACGCCATGGCAACGATCAGAAAGAACACGATCTTTACCAACGTTCTTTTGAAAAAAGATTTTACGGTCTGGTGGGAGGATGGCGATGAGCCACCTCCGCCGGAGGGCATGGATTGGCAGGGCCAGCCTTGGCGGCCCGGCATGAAGGATGAACACGGCAAGATCATCAAGGGCGCCCATCCGAATAGCCGTTTCACGGCGCCGGCATCCCAGTGTCCGTCGATATCTTTCCGCCTGGAACACCATCACGGCGTGCCGATCTCCGCGATCGTTTTCGGCGGCCGCCGCGCACACGTAGCGCCTCTGGTGTATGAGGCGTTTGGCTGGGCGCACGGCGTCTATGTCGGCGCGACCATGGCATCCGAGCGCACCGCCGCACAGATGGGTACGGTAGGCGAGGTCCGTCGCGATCCCATGGCCATGCTGCCTTTCTGCGGTTACCACATGGGCGATTATTTCGGCCATTGGCTTGCGATGGGCAAGAAGATGGAGAAGCAGCCGAAGATCTTCCATGTGAACTGGTTCCGTCTCGACGATCACGGAAAGTTTTTGTGGCCGGGCTACAGCGAGAACCTGCGTATCCTGGAGTGGATCCTTGACCGCTGCAACGACAAGGTCGAAGCGGTGAAAACGCCCATCGGATATGTTCCCAGGCCGCAAGACCTGGATATGACGGGCCTGAGCGTTTCCAGGGATGCGCTGCAGAAGCTTCTGGATGTCGACCGTTTTGAATGGATCCGTGAGATGGAAAGCCAGAAAGGGTTCTTGAAAATCTTTGGTGACAAGCTTCCCCGTGAGCTCTGGGCCGAGTGGGAAGCGCAGAACAAGAGGCTTCAGGAATAGACAGCTTATATGTCCGAGGGAATCCTTCTTCAAACAAATTTTCCCGATTTAAAGCTTTTGCGCAGGGGCAAGGTGCGGGATGTCTACGATCTCGGCGAAAGCCTGTTGATCGTCGCGACGGACCGTATCTCCTGTTTCGACGTCGTTTTGGGCTGCGGTATCCCGCATAAGGGAGAGGTCTTGACGAAGATCTCTCTTTTCTGGTTCGACTATCTTAAGGATATCTGCGAGAACCATCTGTTGACGGCGGACGTGGCCGCATACCCGCCGCAGGCCAGAAAATATCAAGATGTCCTGCGCGGCCGGTCCATGCTTGTTAAAAAAGCTGAACCTCTCGCCATCGAGTGTATTGTGCGCGGGTTCTTGTCCGGTTCGGGATGGAAAGAATATCGGAAGACGCAGTCCGTCTGCGGCATCAAGCTGCCGGGCGGGTTGAAAGAGTCTGAAAAGCTGCCCCGGACCATTTTTACGCCTTCCACCAAGGCGGATGTCGGCCATGACATCAATGTCGATGAGGCCGGGGCGGTCCGGATCATCGGCCCGGAGGCCTTCGCCGAAGTCCGCGCCAAGGCCGTCGCCCTCTACGAAAAAGCCGCCGCTTACGCCCAGACAAAAGGGATCATTATTGCCGATACCAAGTTTGAATTCGGCAGATTCCGCGGAAAGCTGATCCTGATCGACGAGGTGCTGACCCCGGATTCTTCACGCTTCTGGCCGAAAGAGGGCTATGGCCCGGGGCGTCCCCAGCCCAGCTTCGACAAGCAATTTGTGAGGGATTACCTCGAGACGCTCTCCTGGGACAAGACGCCTCCCGCTCCGGCCGTTGCCGCCGATGTCATTGAAAAGACCTCCAAGAAATATCTTCACGCGCTAAAAGTCCTTACCGGTTTGTGAACCCCGATGGAATTCGCCCTCCGAGGTGATTATATCGAACTGGATAACCTTTTGAAGGTCTCCGGTATCGCGGCCAGCGGTGCCGAGGCCAGAGACCTTATTCGTCAGGGCCGGGTTCTTGTTAACGGCGAAAAAGAAAGCCGCCTGCGCCGTAAGATCAGGAAAGGCGATAAGGTCGCGGCCGGCCAGACTCTTTTGGAAATTACCTCGTTGATGGTATAATAGATTTAAGGGTGGAAGGGGAACAGGTAACCGGAGGTGACGTATGTGCAAAGTCTGCGGTTGTACCCCATGCAAGTGCGGCAAGAAGATCGTCAACGGCAAGTGCGAAGGATGCGGCAAGGAATTAGATAAGTGCACCTGTAAGAAGAAATGACCACCCGGCGATAGCCGTAAGCGTTCCCAAAAGCCTGATAAGATATCAGGCTTTTTTATTTGTTTAAAATCCTGGAATAAAATCCACGTCTTTTACGTCTAATAGTCGGAGTATTACATGACAGAAGATGCCTTTTACATAGAACAGTTTCTTGGCGGAGACGAGAAGGCATTTGAGGCTATCGTCAGGAAATATCAGAACAGGGTCCTGAATATCGTTTTTTCCCTGATCGGAAAGGACAGGGAGAGCGAAGACATCTCCCAGGAGGCCTTTTTGAAGGTTTATCGCAGCCTTAAGGGTTTCAGGCGGCGTTGTTCTTTTTCGACGTGGCTCTATCGTATCGTGATGAACACAGCATATGATTTCCTGCGCAAAAGAAAGGACGTTGTGACGCAAGATGAGGCTTTAGGGCAGAGCGCCGATGCCTCCGGCGGCCGCGAGGACGTCCTTTCCGCGCTCTTGATAAAAGAGAAAGAAGCGCTGATCCAGAAAGCCCTGGGGAAAGTCCCGTTGGCATACAGGGCTGCGGTGGTCCTGAAAGATATCGAGGGGTTAAGTTATGGCGAGATATCAAAAGTCCTGGGTTGCCGCATTGGGACCGTAGAATCGAGGATCTATCGCGCCAGACAGTTGTTGAGAAAGGAACTGATGAAATCCAGAGGAGACGTGATATGAACGCATGTGTACGAGTCAGAAAATTGCTATCCCGGTACATCGACAAAGAGGCCAGGGATACGGATACGGCTTTCATTGAAGCGCATGTCGCCGGGTGTCCTTCCTGCAAAAAAGAATTACGGGAGCTCTCCTGTGTCAGGGAACTTTTGTTGAGGAAAGAGCGCAGGGCCCTGCCCGAGGGAGAACTGGCCAGGCGGATGTTGAGACAGATCTCATATGAAAAGAGCGGACGGGAGGATTTTTCTATGGTCGGCATGGGATATCTTGCGCGCCGGCTTATTTTTCTTCCGGCTATCGCGATCGCCTTATCCGCGGCTTTTCTGATTTTGGTTCCCCAGCAGACAAACCGGTATTCATGGGAGGAGCATGTTCTCAGTGGGGATCCGACGACAACGGCGATGGCGCTGGGGTTGATTTTGGGAACCAGGGTTTGATCCAGGGAAAGGAGAGGCCTATGAACAGGAGCGCAGTATATGTAGCTGTTTTTGCCGTGTTGTGCGTTTTGGCTGGTGTTTTGGTCGGTGCCGGGATCGTTAAAAAGGTGGCTTGTCCGGGGTTTGGACCTCCGGGCGGGCCGAATTTCGCCATGCGGGCCGAGCGTTTTATGGGCCGCGGCCCGGGCGGCAGATTCGGCGGGGCAAGTCCCGTTGAGATGCTGGCGGACCGGCTGGATCTCGACAAGGAGCAGGCAGCCGAAGTCGAAAAGATTTTAGAGGAGTCGCGCCAGGAGATCGACAAATTGGGGGAGGACGTTCGTTATACGATCGATAAGATCAAGAACGAAGGCGATGAGAGGATCATGAAGATTCTCGATCCTGAGCAGCAGGAGAAATTTACCAAGCTTCTCGAGGAAATGCGCGGCCGCGGCTGTCCGCGGGGAGCGGGAGGCCCCATGGAGGAGTATGGGCGGCCTTCCGAAGATCTGCCTCCCCGGAGATAGGCATGGGGAGTCAACGGGACGGTCGCATTTCCATCGAACAGATGTCACAGGGCAAGAGAAAGGATGATCCTGATGAGGATTCCGGGGTGTGTCTTGAGCAAACAGACGGCGATGTGTTTGATTTTATGTTTTTCGTTATTTTTGGCTGCGAGTGCTTTTGGTGAGGAATCCCAGACAGCATCTCAAAATGATGAGTCTTTATTTCCTCCGCCGCGTGAGGGAGAAGGGCCTTCCGGCGACCACGAAATGAAGGCTCCGCCCCAAGAGGCGATTGACGCCTGTTCAGGTAAGGCTGAAGGCGATGCGTGTCAATGCCGTGGGCCGAGAGGAGAAGAGGAGGCCGGAGTTTGTGCTTCTACGCCGGATAAGAAATATTTCGCCTGCAGGCCGGAGCGCGCTCCCCGTGGCCCTCAGGATGGGCAGGACCAGCCAAACAGTAAATAGACGACACAAGCTGTTTTTTGAAGAAGAATAAAACCTCTGGCAGATAACAGCCAGAGGTTTTATTTAAAAGGCAGATAACCGTAATGTTGAGGGGTGGGTGGCGTATGCAAAGAAACAGGTTTGTTCCCGTCGTTATCGTTTTATCATGCATTTGTATTTTCGGTTGCGGCAGGCCTAAACTGAACAGCCGATGGCGGAATCATGAGGTAATTATCGATGGAAAATTCGATGATTGGCAGAACGATGCCGCTTATTATGACGAAAAAACAAAAGTCCATATCTGGGTAGTCAACGATAATCGCTATCTGTATGTGTGCCTCGTTTCCAGGAATCGTTCTTTGTCAGAACAGGCGCTACGATCAGGTCTTACGGTGTGGTTTGACCCTCTCGGGGGTACGAATAAGGCATTTGGTATACGTTTTCCTCTTGGAATGCAAAACGAAGATATGTCGCTGAGAGATGGAAGGGGGCCGAGGAGACATCCCGACGAAGAGGGCGCAGGCCGTTCGGATAAGATGGGTTTGAGGAAAATGCCGGATATGCTCAGGGAGATAGGGGGAGAGATAGAGGTCATCGGGCCGCAGAAAGAAAAACGACATACCATGGCTATCGATGCCGCCGAGAAAAGCGGCATCAGCGTCCGGATAGGTGAGTTTAGAGGATGTTTTGTTTATGAGTTGAAAGTCCCCATTGTTAAGGACGGGTCGCATCTTTACGCAACAGGGATGGATAAGAACGGACTTATCGGTATCGGATTTGAGACATCCTCTTCTTCTCCTGTAGCGATGCAGGGGATGGAGGCATCGGGGGCGGGGGGCGGCCCTGGAGGTGGGATGATGCCAGGTGGTGGTATGCCTGGCGGTGGAATGGGTATGCCGGGGCCTGGCAACGGCATTCCCAGAGGTATGGGGAAGGGGGCTGGAACTGAAAAAGTATTCAGGCTATGGACAATGGTTATTCTTTCGTCAGGAGGAGAGACATGAACGGGCTAATCGAAAGAGGAAATTTCTTGCGGTATTGTGCGCGGGATTGATCCCTCTTGTCATACCGTCAACATATGTTTTTGCCCATCCAGGGCCTTGGGGTTCCGAAGGGCCGCACCGAGGTTCTGAAGAGGTTGTGCCGAGGCATGAGATATATCGTTATCGGGATGGCAAATGCTACCGGCCGGTATTCTTTGGATTATTTGAAGTTGTCGTAGATGCTCCTCCGGTTGGGGCAGTCATCGCCATCCTTCCATCTGGACACAGAACTATTATTGTCGGAGACCTTGTCTACTATTATTGTGACGGTGTTTATTATACGGCTTGCCCTTCGGGGTTTGTTGTTGTCCCGGCCCCGGTGTCGGCGCCGGTGACCGTTGTATCATCTGCAGCGGCAGAGCTTCAGAAAATACCTGTTGAAACCGTGACCATCAATGTGCCTAATACTGATGGAAGTTTTACCCCTGTTGTCCTGGTGAAATATCAAGAGGGACATTTGGGGCCTCAGGGCGAGTATTATCCAGGGCATCCGACCATCAAGCAGTTGAAAGTGCTCTACGGAAAATAGTTTGTTGTATTCGGATAAATTAAAAACCTCGGCATTGTATCGCCGAGGTTTTTAATTTTATGCCGAAGGAGGGAGTCGAACCCTCACGGGCGTGAACCCAATGGTTTTTGAGACCACCGCGTATGCCATTCCGCCACTTCGGCAAAAATATTTTCTACGACCTATTTTTCTCCATGTGTCTTGAACCATCCGAGCATTTCCATCGGCAAGGGGAAGACGATAATGGAGGATTTTTCCGTTGAGATATCCATGAGGGTCTGGAGATAGCGCATCTGCAGGCTCATGGGTTGTTGTTGGAGGATCTGGGCCGCCTGCGCGAGTTTTTCGGAAGCCTGATATTCGCCTTCGGCCGAAATGACCTTGGCGCGGCGTTCCCTTTCGGCTTCCGCCTGTTTGGCCATGGCGCGCTGCATTTCTTGCGGCAAATCCACGTGTTTGATCTCTACATGGGAGACCTTGACGCCCCAGGGGTCTGTGGCTTTATCGATGATCAGCTGTAGCTCCGAATTGATCTTTTCTCTTTCCGAGAGAAGCTCGTCGAGGCTGACCTGGCCGACGGTAGAACGCAGGGATGTCTGGGACATCTGTGAGGTGGCGAAGTGGTAGTCTTCCACTTCCAAAACGGCGTGGGAAGGGTCCATGACCTTGTAGTAGACGACGGCGTTGACTTTGACCGAGACGTTGTCTTTGGTGATGATATCCTGCGGCGGTACGTCCAGCGTGATGGTGCGCAGGCTGATGCGTTCCATCCGGTCGATAGGGAAGAAGACGAAGATGACTCCCGGCCCCTTGGGCTTGGACAGGATGCGGCCAAGCCGGAAGATGACGCCGCGTTCGTATTCGTTGAGGATCTTGATACTATTCAACAAATAAATCGCCACGATGATGCCTACAATGAGAGGAAAACTCATACATGCCTCCTTAATCCCACCTTTGGTGGGATTAACTCCGAGTGTAGCTAAAAAATTTCTGGCTGCCCGTCCGAGCTCTGTGAGGACTGGGTGCAGACAGAAATTTTTAGCTGTTTACACGGGGAGTAACGTTGATTTCCTTAGTCTTTCCGCCTCCGGCGGGTTTAAACAAGAAGTACAGCGTTCTATTTTGTCACAAGCAGCTTCACTTTGTCAATTTTAATGAGGGTATGATTTATGGAGCCGACCCGGAGTCATCCATAAGTCATGCGCCCGAATTAACCCGCCAGCGCTTTGTGGCGGGCCGATCAAGGTTCTTATTTTGTCACAAGCAGTTTGACCTTGTCAATTCCTACCACTTTTATTTTTTCGTCTTTGGCGATTGGCGTCTGTCCTTTGTTGATGGCGCTCCAGATCTCGCCGTTCACAAAAACCTGGCCTTCGGCTCCAGGCGGGATATCCGTGCTGGCTTTTCCTTCTGTCCCCGGCAGGCTTTCGGCCCCTGTCATGATCTTGCGGCGGTGGGCCCGCACGACGTTAGTGACCAAAAAGATGGCGATGGCCGCGACAGCCAGGACTAAAGGCAGGATGATGTTCAGAGAGATGCTTAAGCCGCTGAAAGAAGAATCAATAAGCATCAGGGAGCCCAGGAGCATGGAGACGATGCCAGCCAGCGTCAGGAGGCCGAAGGTGGCTGGCGTCAGGGCTTCGGCGATGAACAGGATGATCGCCAGGCCAATGAGGAGGAAACCGGCGTAATTGACCGGCAAAATCGCAAAGGCATAGAAGGCCATGATGAGGCACATGACGCCCGCCACGCCGGGGAAGATGACGCCGGGATGTGTGATCTCGATGAAAAGCCCCAGGAAGCCTATCATCATAAGGATATAGGCGATGTTGGGGTTGATCAGCGTGTTGAGGATATTTTGTCTGGTCGTCAGGTTCGTACGGTGCAGGAGCGCATTCTTCGTGTTTAGAACCACGGTTTTGTTGTCGGCGACGGAGACCTGCCGGTCGTCCAGCTGCTTCAGGAGGTCGTTTATGTCCACGGCAACAAAGTCGATGATGCCCTTGTCCAGAGCTTCTTTCTCCGTGGCGGATACGCTCTTGAGGACCGCTTCTTTGGCCCATTCGCCGTTGCGCTTTCTGTTCTTTGCGATCGTTTCCACCCAAGCGACGGTATCATTCAGGATCTTGTCCTCCATGACATTTCCCGTCTGAGGAGTTGCCGTTTCCTGGTTTTGCGTGGATTGTTTTTCTTTTGTCTGCGGCGTTGCCTTCTGTTTTTTCTGGGACCGCAGGGTTTCCGTCAGGTCCTCGATGGCTTTTTTGAGCGAGCGGTCTTCTCCTTTTTCTCCCTCAATGCCCACCGGGTGGGCCGCGCCGATATTCGTCGAAGGGGCCATGGCGGCCACATGAGACGCCAGGGTGATAAAAACCCCTGCCGATCCGGCGCGCGAGCCGGAAGGGGCGATATATGTGATGATCGGGACCGAGGCATTCATGATTTTTTTGACGATGGCACGCGTCGATTCCAGAAGCCCTCCGGGAGTATCCAAAACAATGATCACGCCCTGATAGCCGTCGTCTTCAGCTCTTGTAATGCCTTTATCGATATAGTCGGCGACGACGGGTCCGATGATCTTATTGTCGATTGTGAGGATCAGGAACTGGCCTTGAGCTTGAGGCTGCGGTGTTGAAAAAGACGCCGGCAGAACAGAGAAAAAGATGCCCAGGAGCGTGATGAGGATGAACGCTCTTCTGCGCCGGGAGGCTATCGCCCGCCGCCTCGGCGGGATTCCACTGAAGCGAGACATTATCTCGGTGCTCATTTTTTAAACTCCGCTTTGATGGGCCGGCTATGGAAATAGACGATGACCAGGGCATGGTAGAAAATAGATATGATATTTTTGACGTCCGCCGTGATGGTTGTTTCCAGCTCACAGCAAAGGATGATGATGCCGGCGAAAACCAGGACCTTGCTGAGAATGACCCACCCCGCAAAAAAGAGCAGAAATTTTCTCGCATAGGGCCGCCTTAAAAGGATACCCCCGCCCAGGCAGATAGAGATCAGGCTGCTGATCACGACGAACGCGAGCACATTGGGAGGCTTGGGAAGGAATCCCGCAAGGATATTGCGGCCTATCGCGGCCAAGGTGACGGTGCCGATGCCGATTTCGATCAGTCCAAAGAGGAGGATGCCTTGTTTTGGCTTCATAAGCCGGGGCTAGGCGCAACCTTTAAATGAATGGAGGTTATTAAGGTGGCGTCCCGACGCAACGTCGGGACATCCCTGCCCGCCGCGCGGCGGGCGAACTTTTTCCTCTGTCGGGGACTGCATTAAGCAGGTGGCGTCAAAATAAGCTGCTTCGTTTGTCGCTACGCAACGCTTATTTCGACATCCACCACTTTTTTGCTCCGACAGGGTACACTTTGGTGGTGGCGCCGAAATTCGCTATGACCCTCGTCGGGTCATTGACGCTCATTTCGACATCCACCACTTTTTCCCTTGTCGGGAAAAAGTGGTGGAGCTGACGGGGATCGAACCCGTGACCTCCTGACTGCCAGTCAGGCACTCTCCCAGCTGAGCTACAGCCCCAATAGACTTATTGTTTAAAATGGCTTAATAATCATAGTATAGACCGCTAGGGTTGTCAATATTTAAAGGATGGGGCCGCGGCTGTTAAGCCGCGGGCTCCGCGGCGTCAAATATTGTTGAAGCCTTTCCGGTTTTATGTTAATATCACCCTATTCGTTTCGAAAGGCCTCGAGAAAACCCTCATGTTCCTGGGTGTCCACGTCTCTATAAGCGGGAAAATCTATGAATCTGTCGATAGGGCGGCGAGCTTAGGCTGTAGCGCCATGCAGATTTTTTCCCGGAACCCCAGGCAGTGGAGGCAGCTGGAGCTGGGGGAGGATGACGCCAGGGAATTCAGAAAAAGACGCAAAGAGCAGGGCGTTGAGGTTGTAGCGGTCCATGTGCCCTATCTTATAAATTTGGCAACGAGTTATGGCCCTCTTTATAAAAAATCCATCGCGGCCTATATCGAAGATATGCAGGAGGCCGCTCTCCTGGGCGCCGAGTATGTTGTTACCCATATGGGCAGCTATAAGAACAGCACGCTCCCCCAGGGACTGAAGGCATTCATTGCGGCGGTCGATGAGATCTTTAAGGAGACCAAGGGCCTGAGCGTCAAGCTGCTTCTGGAAAACACGGCCGGCTCCGGATCGTGGCTCGGAGCGACTTTTGACCATCACCGCAGGATCTTTGAGCATGTCAAAGACAGCCATCGGTTGGGCGTATGCCTGGATACGGCGCACGTCTTTGAAGCGGGCTTCGATATCCGCAGGCCGCAAGTGGTTGATATGCTCCTGGCCCAGATCGAAGAGAAGACGCGCAAGGGCGCCATCCATGTCGTCCATCTCAATGATTCGATGACGCCCAAGTCGTCTCATCATGACAGGCACCAGCATATCGGAAAGGGCCTGATAGGTGGCGCCGCCTTGAAATACATCGTCAACCATCCTGTGCTGCGTGAAGCCGCCTTTATCCTGGAGACACCGAAAGAAACGCCGCATTCAGACGGGATGAATATGAAACGGCTCAGGTCGATGGTGGCGTGAATCGTCGGCGCTATCGCCGAAAACGATAAAGAACATGGACTACAATTTCAAAAATCTGGAAAACAAGTGGCAGAAGGTTTGGTCCGAGGAAAAGCTCTACAGGGCCGTCCCGGATAAGACCAAGCCGAAGTATTACGTCCTGGAGATGTTTCCTTATCCTTCGGGGCGTATCCACATGGGGCATGTGCGCAATTATACCATCGGCGACGTTGTGGCCCGTTACAAGATCCTGCAGGGTTTCCGCGTCCTGCATCCCATGGGATTCGACGCCTTCGGCCAGCCTGCCGAGAACGCCGCCATCAAACACCAGTCGGACCCAGAGACATGGACGCTCAAATGCATCGATTGGATGAAACAGGAACTCCTGCGCATGGGATTTTCCTATGACTGGGAGAGGGAAGTCTCTACCTGCCTGCCGGAATATTACCGCTGGAACCAATGGATTTTTTTGAAGATGCTGGAACGCGGCCTGGCGTACAAGAAGGCCTCCAGCGTCAACTGGTGCCCCAGTTGCGAGACGACCCTGGCCAATGAGGAGGTCGTCAACGGCGGCTGCTGGCGCTGCCATACGCCTGTCGTCGAGAAAGAGCTGGAACAGTGGTATCTCAAGATCACCGCCTACAGCGACCGCCTTCTGGATGACCTGGGAAGATTGGAGAATTGGCCGGAACGCGTGATCGCGATGCAGAAGAACTGGATCGGTAAGAGCTATGGCGTCGAGATATTTTTCAAGCTGGAGAACGGCGAAACCTTGAGGGTTTTCACGACGCGGCCGGATACGATTTTCGGCGCAACCTATGTGGTCCTGGCCCCGGAGCATCCTTTGGTGAAGAATCTTATCTCGGGGAAGCCGCAGGAACAGGAAGTCTTGCGTTTCATCGACCGCGTCGCCAAAGAGACCAAGCTGGCGCGTGTCGCAGAAGACGTCAAGAAAGAGGGATGTTTTGCAGGCGCTTATGCCGTCAATCCCGTCAACGGCGAGAAGATCCCCGTTTGGGTCGCGGATTATGTCTTGATGGAATACGGGACGGGCGCGATCATGGCCGTGCCGACGCACGACCAGAGGGATTTCCTGTTTGCCAAAGAGCACGGCCTGGCCATGCGTATCGTGATCCAGCCCAAAGACCAGCCGTTGTCGTTGGAGACGATGCAGGAGGCCTTTGAGGCCGAAGGTGTCATGGTCAATTCCGGCGCCTTCAACGGCCAGGGTAGTAATGACGCCAAGAAGAAGATCGCCTGCTGGATGGAAGATAAGATGATGGGCAAGATCGCCGTCCACTGGCGGCTGCGCGACTGGCTCATCTCGCGCCAGCGTTATTGGGGGACGCCCATCCCCGTCATCTATTGCACGTCTTGCGGTATTGTCGGCGTGCCGGAAAAAGACCTGCCGGTCGTTCTGCCCAAGGACGTGACGTTCACCGGAGAAGGGGGAAGTCCCCTGGCGAAGGTCAAAGAATTCGTCGATACAAAGTGTCCCAAATGCGGCAAGCCGGCCCGCCGGGAAACGGACACGATGGCGACGTTCATTGATTCGTCGTGGTATTTTTTAAGGTTTTGTTCTCCGCAGTGCGCGACAGCACCTTTTGACAAGCAGGAAGCCGCCTATTGGATGCCTGTCGACCAGTATATCGGCGGTATCGAACACGCCGTTTTGCACCTGCTGTATTCGCGTTTTTATACGAAATTTTTGTCGGACATGGGGCTGGTCGCCGTCCGCGAGCCGTTCCAGCGTCTCCTGACGCAGGGCATGGTGCTCAAGGAAGGCGAGGTCATGTCCAAGTCCAGGGGCAATATCGTCGACCCCGACGAGATCATCAAAAATTACGGCGCCGATACGCTGAGACTCTTCATCCTTTTTGCGGCCCCGCCTGAGGCGGAGCTGGACTGGAACGACAAGGGCATGGACGGCGCCTGGCGGTTCCTGAACCGCGTCTGGCGTCTGGCAGACGGTTGCGGCGGCGCGATCAGCGGCAGCAACATGTCATCGGACGCCCTGGACGGCGTCGCCAAAAAGATGCATCAGACGATCAGGAAGGTCACTTCCGATATGGAAGGGGGATTCAAGTTCAATACCGCGATCTCCGGCATCATGGAGTTGGTCAACGAGCTCTACAAGCTCACCGAGGATGAACAGCGCTCGAGCGTTGCGGCTGAAGCCGTGAAGGCCATCGTCATTTTGCTGGCGCCTTTTGTGCCTCATATCTGCGAAGAGATGTGGCGGATGCTGGGGGGAAAGGCGAGCGTTTTTAGCGCGCAGTGGCCGTCATTCGATCCGTCTCTTTTGGTCGAGGAAGAGGCGACCTATGTTGTCCAGGTCAACGGCAAGGTGCGTTCCAAACTCGTCTTGAGCATGGTGGCGGATGAGAACGAGGTGAAAAAGGCGGCCCTGAATGATCCGAAGGTCAAGGAGTGGATAGCTTCCAAGAGTATTCGAAAAATGATCGTTGTGCCTAAAAAACTTGTCAGCATCGTCGTGTCATGATTTCATTGACCCATCAGGAACGGAAAGTCCTTATTTTTTTGTGTGTCCTTTTGAGCCTGGGCCTTTTTTGGGCCCATGGACGCAAGGCCTTCGGCTGCAACAGGAGCACTGTCGAGGTTTATGGGGATACGCAGGCGCCCCGCGTCGTGGACCTCAACCGGGCGACCGTGGCGGAGCTGGTGGCGGTGCCCGGGATCGGCGAGAAGACTGCGCAGGAGATCTTGAGGGTCCGCTCGCTCAAGGGCCGCTTCAACTCGGTCGAGGAGCTGAAGGTCTTGAAGGGGATCGGCGACAAAAAAGTCCTGGGTTTCAAGAAATATTTGTTTGTCAGGTGACATCGAGATGCCGGTAGCTGTCGGTTTCCAGCCGGGGGCCATCAGCCAGAAAGGGGCTTTGCATGTTATTTTTCATCATTAAAGGCGGTGTCATGATGATTCCGATCGTCCTGGCCAGCATCGTCGGCGCCGGGATCATCGTTGAGAGGTTTATTGTCATCCGCCGGGTCTATCGCCTGGATATGCAGAAATTTTCCGGGGAGATCCTGGGTCTCGTCGATAAGGGCAAATACAGGGAAGCCCTTGAGGCGTGCAGCCAAAAGAAGGAATATCCCCTGGCGGCCATGTATGCGGCGGCCATCGAAAACCGGCTTTTGTCCCGGCCGGAGCTTGAGAAGCTCTTGGAGCGCATGGGCAACCATGCGGTCAAGACCCTGGAAAGACGGCTGGGAGGACTGGTGTCCGTCGTCGGCATTTCGCCCCTTATGGGCTTTCTGGGGACGATCACGGGCCTCATCCGGGCTTTCATGGCCTGGGAGAAGGCCGGTAACGACGTGACGGTCAGCGCACTCGCCGGAGGGATCTACGAGGCTATGATCACGACCGCCGCAGGGCTCATTGTCGCGATCCCGTATTACCTGTGTTACAATTATTTTATCAGCCGTATCAAATATTTTTCCCACGAGCTGGACGATTATTCCTCCCAACTCCTGGAGCTTTTGACGAGGGGCCGGGTCCTGTGAAGATCGCGCCGACAAGGAAATACATGTTCAATCTTGAGTCTGTCGCCATGACGGACATCGTCCTGAACATGTTTATCTTTTTCTTCATCTCGTTCAGTCTTTTGTATACCTTCAATCCGACGAAGGCCAAGGTGATCAAGGTCAATTTGCCGTCGGCCAAGCATGTCATGAACCCCGGTTCCTCCGGCGGCTATGTGACGATCGTCCTTTCCGGCGAGGGCCCGCTCTACCTGGAAGGCGAGGTCGTGACGTATAAGGAATTGGAGGACCGTCTGTTGCAAAAGAAGGCAGCCCAACCCGGCATGATGGTCGTTATCCAGGTCGATCGTTTGGCGCCGTTCAAGAACGTCGTGCGCGTCCTGGATGTTCTCAATGGTCTGGGGATCGAACGGCTGCGTATCGCGGCCCAGCAGGAAAAGTAGCTCTCCCGCACGCACCTCTCGCTCAAAAAAGGTCCTTTCCCGCAAGTGCTTTTCCGTGATTGACTGATTTTTGCAGAACATGGAAGAGCGTCATCTTGTTTCTATACCTCCAGTTGTGGCTTTTGCCGTATGCTATGCCTTCGGCATCCTTTTGGCTGTCGGCCTGCGTCCGGCTCCGGTTTATTTTCCCGTCCTTCTTTTGTTCGTTTTGGCGGCTTGTTGTTTGACGCAGCGGCGGCCGAAAGGATTCCTTTGCTGCGCTGCCGGCTGCGTGGTCCTCCTGGGCATGTATGCCGTCAGCGTCAGGACAATGCCGTCGCGAGAAATTGTCGCCGTCTGGAGGGGGTCCTGCGAGATCCGGGGAGTTGTCGTAACAGATGACGACCCGTCGGAGAACTTCTCTCTGAAGGTCCAGGAGTTTTGTCGGGAAGGCGGTTGCGTGCGCGCCGGCGGCCGCGTGCGCGTGCGTGTCAAAAAGGCCCTGCGGCCTCAAGCGTCCGGGACGCAGGAGAGAGAGCCGTTTCTTTTTTACGGCGACCGGGTGGCGTGCCGCGGCCGCCTGGCCCCGATGAGTTCTTTGGGCAGGATTTTTCAGGCCAAGGGAGATAATGCGGTTCTTTGGCTGCAGGCCCCTGTGGCGCGTCTGGGGTGGAGCAGGGCTGCGGCATATGCCCGCGGGGTGTTTTTTGCCAGGCAATATTTTTCCCGGCGTATCCGGCTTTTTCATTCAGGCGAGGCTGCACGCATCCTTGAGGGCATCCTTTTGGGCAAGAGGACGGAATTTCCGGAGGCGTTGCGCGAGGATGCTGTCAGGGCAGGGACCTGGCACATTTTTGTCGTCAGCGGGTCGCATGTCGGGATCATCGCCTTCGGTGTCATGGTCCTTCTGAAGATATTGCGGCTGAGAGGCAAGGTCAGGGCCGTGTTGACGGCTCTTCTGCTTTGTGCCTATTGTCTTCTGACGGGCGCTTCAGCTCCTGTTGTGCGCGCCACCGTCATGTCTTGCGCGTTCATCTTTTGCCTGATTGTCGAGCGAAACCCTCTGTTTTTGAATGCCTTGTGCCTCGGCGGCCTGACGATCCTGTTCTTCGATCCGCTTCAATTATCCTCCAGGGCGTTCCAGCTGTCTTTTTTGAGCGTGTTCTTTATTTTTTGGATATATCCTCTTGTGGATCCGGCGGCCGTATTTGAAAAATATCTGCCCCGGGCGTCTTTTTTGGGCCGTTGGGGCCGATGGCTGGCTGCGGGAGGGACGGTATCGTTCTGCGCCTGGCTGGGGACAGCGCCTCTGATCGCCTATGCCTTCGGCAACTTGTCTTTGATCGGCTTGATTGCCAATGTGGTGATCGTACCCCTGGCTGGGCTCGTGATGGCTGCCGGCTTTTCGTTTTTGTGCTTTTCATGGCTTGTTCCGCCGGCGCGATACCTGGCTGCAGCCGACGATTTTTTGGTATCCGTTTTTCTGCGGACCAACAGGTTTTTCGCCGGGATACACGGGGTATCCTTTTGCGGATTTCGTCTTTCTTTTATGACCCTCATGGGCATCTATCTGTTTATTTTTCTGATAGTTGTGATCTTGAAAAGAAGGAGGCAAATCCCCTCTTGAGTTTAAAAAAGACTTTTGTTATAATCAGACATTCTCAAGTGCGTCTTGTGTGCCGATCTAGTTGCCCGACTTCCGCCAACGGCGGAACGCAGGGACAATCGGTTAGAATAGATTTCATGCCGATGTAGCTCAGTTGGTAGAGCAGCGCTTTCGTAAAGCGCGGGTCGGAGGTTCAATCCCTCTCATCGGCTTATTTTGTTAACCCGTTAACCGGTTAACGGGTTCACCGGTTAACTTCTCTATGGCGCGATTCCGCAATATTCTACGAAACCGTAATTTTTCTCTTCTCTGGCTGGCGCAGATCATCTCACAATTCGGCGACAGACTTGACCAGATGGCCTTGATCGCCCTGGTATATCGTTATGCACCCGGGTCCACGACGCAGATGGCCAAGATCATGGCTTTTACCATTGCGCCTGTGTTTTTGATCGGGCCTCTTGCCGGCGTCTACGTGGACCGATGGGACAGGCGCCGGACCATGGTCGTCTGTGATATTCTTCGGGGTATTCTGATCCTTCTTATTCCTTTTTGGCTCATGCGCTTGCCCTCTCTGTGGCCTGTCTATATCGTTGTCTTCGTGGTGTTTTCCATAGCGCGATTTTACGTGCCGGCCAAGATGTCCATTATCCCCGACCTGGTGAAAGCCGACGACCTGCTTTTGGCGAATTCTCTTGTGAATACGACGGGGATGGTTGCCGCCATGCTTGGTTTCGGCCTAGGGGGTATTCTCGTCGGTATGGTGGGGGCCCAGGGCGGTTTTACGATCGACGGCGCCAGCTTTCTGATTTCAGGCATCATGATCTTTTTTTTGAGCACAAAAGTCATCCGCCAGGCCAAAAAGGAGAGACTGATCGAGGTCGGCAGGGATATTGCGGACGTTATCCGCAAATCCGCGCTTCAAGAGATGAGAGAGGCTGTCTTATTTTTAAGAAAAGACCCGCGCATAAGCTCTTGTTTCGGCGTCCTCTTTTTGCTTTGGGCCGCTTTGGGCGCCGTTTACGTTGTCTCGATCGTTTTCGTCCAGGAGGTCTTTGCGTCTGTCACAAAAGACCTGGGGCTTCTGGTTGTGGCCCTGGGGCTGGGTCTTTTCGTCGGTTCTTTGGGCTATGGCCGTCTTGGGCGCAAGGACCACGGTTTGAGGACGATTTTTGCTTGTATCCTGGGTGCGGGAGTGGTACTATCTGGTTTTGTCTTGACCGTCATCCATCTGCCCAATCTTTTATTGGCGATGGGGCTCGTTTTTGTTCTCGGCCTCGTCGTTTCGCCGGTCATGGTCATCTCTAACACCATGGTGCATCAGCTGACGGATAACTCCATGCGCGGCAAGGTGTTCAGCTCTCTTGAGGTCGTTGTGCATCTGGCGTTTTTGACAAGCATGATGGTGACAGCCCCTCTGGCCGACCGTCTCGGTTCCGTCAAGATCCTTCTGGGTGTCAGCCTCTTTCTCGTCCTTATCGGTATCGGAGGTCTCGCAAAGGTTTATGGTCAGGATCGAAGAGCATAAACATTTAACCGAGAATAAGCCTATTGAACAGGCGGTCCTTCCGGCCCGCGTGGTCATTCCCCTCTTACAACATTTAGGCAAAACGCTTGATCGTGTCCTTGTTAAGCCGCAGGACCATGTCAGGCGCGGCGAGTGCTTGGCGACATCCGACAAGGGCGTCTTTGCTCCGGTGCATGCGTCGATTTCTGGAACCGTCAGCCAGATCGCTGATTTCCCTCATCCGGTTTCCGGTTTTTGCCGGGCCATCGAGATCGAAGGGGATGGTAAAGACGAGGCTCTTGACACGATGAAACCGCGCACGTCAGATGAGGTTGCCCGGCTGACAGCGGCCGAGCTTAGGGCCATCGTTTTCGAATCCGGCATCGTCGGCCTTGGTGGCGCCACATTTCCTGCGCATATCAAGCTTGCGCCGGCCAAGCCGATCGAGGATTTTATCGTTAACGGCGCGGAGTGCGAACCGTATCTGACGGCGGACAACCGGCTCCTGATAGAAAAATCCCGCGAGATCGTCGACGGGATCAAGCTGGTCGCCAGGATCATTCAGCCGAAAAATATTTCCATCGCGATCGAAAATAACAAACCGCAGGCCATTCGTTGCATGAGGGAGGCGGTCAAATCTCTGGGGTGGCGCGTGGTCGTCCTCAAGACCGCCTATCCGCAGGGCGGCGAGAAGCAGGTGATCAAGTCGTGCCTTCGCCGCGAAGTCCCTTCGGGGAAGCTCCCTTTTGATATCGGCGTCCTCGTGCACAATGTTGGCACAGTGGTAGCCATTGCTGAAGCGGTTTACTTGCGCAAACCCCTTTATGAACGTGTGATGACTGTTTCAGGTGCGTGTCTGGAGAACCCCAAGAACCTTCTGGTGCGGCTGGGGACACTGGTGGAGGATCTTTTGAAGCAGTGCGGGCCGATGACGAGGGAACCGAAAAGGATCATCATGGGCGGTCCGATGATGGGCATCGCGCAGTTCACGCCCCAGACCCCTGTGATCAAGGGGACGAGTGGTATCTTGGCCCTGGATGAGGCCGAAGAGAAAGAACAGGAAGAGTCTTTTTGCGTCCGTTGCGGGGCGTGCGTCGAGAATTGCCCGATAGGTTTGAATCCGGGTCTTATCGCGCTGGCGATCGCCAAGGGGCGCCTGGACCTGGCAGAGAGTTACGGGATCATGGATTGCATCGAGTGCGGCCTGTGCGCTTACGTGTGCCCCGGCCGGCGTCATATCGTCCAGGCGATCAAGGCCGCAAAGCTCAAGATCAGAAAACAACAGAATAAGTAACTTGCGGCATGATTTCGGTTGCGGTAACGGTTACGAGGCCCGTTTGGTTGTTCGGTGACGTTGTTCGTTTAAGATTTACCAAATGCCATTTTAACAGCATGAATAACGGAGTTAACTTTGCAGAATAACTTTATCCGTTACGCGGCGACACTGGCCATTATCTGTTTGGCGGCTTCGGGACTTTTGAGCGTTGTTTATAACGTGACCCAGCCGAAGATCGCGGCCCAGGCGAAGATGGAAGAAGAGTCGGCCCTAAAAGACGTCTATCCCGGCGCGGAGCGTTTCGAGCCAGTGGCGGAAAAGGGAAGCGTCCTTTATTACAAAGCCCTGAATGCGTCGGGCGAGCTTTTGGGTTATGCGTTCAAGGCGGAAAAGAAGGGGTATTCCAGTACGATCGTGACCATGGTGGGCATGGATACAAAGGGTATCATCAAGCGCATCAAGATCCTGTCGCAAAATGAGACCCCGGGCCTCGGCTCGCGGATCGAAGAAGTCAGGCAAAAAGAAACCTTCTGGGATGTCGTGCTCAAGAAGGTCAAGATCGCGCAGAAGCCGCGGCCGTGGTTCCAGGCCCAGTTCGACGGCAAGGACTACAAGACGCTGGACCGTAACGTGGAGGCCATCACAGGCGCCACGATCTCTTCTTTGGCGGTCGTCGTTTCCGTCGAAGAAAAAGCCAAAGAAGTCATGGAGAAAACACAGGATGGCCGATAAACTTTTTGTGGCACACGCGCCTCACATGCACAAGACCGAGTCCATCGCCGGCATCATGTGGCGGGTGAACCTGGCATTGATCCCCTCGGGCCTGGTCGCCCTGTTCATCTTCGGGCCAGCGGCCCTCTGGGTGATGGCGTCGGGCGTCCTGGCGGCCGTGGGGACGGAGGCTTTTATCCAGAAGGCGCGGGGCCAGAAGGTGACCGTTTCCGACGGGAGCGCCTTCATGACGGGGCTGCTTGTGGCCTATAATCTTCCGGCACATTGCCCGATCTGGGTGGCGGCCGCTGGCAGCATCTTTGCGATCGCTATCGCCAAACAGGCGTTCGGCGGCCTGGGCCGCAATATCTTCAATCCGGCCCTGGCAGGGCGGGCGTTTCTGGTGGCCGCATGGCCGAAATACATGACGACGTTTACCAAACCGTTCGTCTATGATGCCGTGACGCAGGCAACACCCTTGTCTCTGATCAAGGAAGGCAAGGCTTCAGGGATGGTCGACCTAGGGCTTTCTTACTGGGATCTTTTTATCGGCAACCGCGGCGGATCGCTTGGCGAGGTTTGTATCCTGGCTTTGCTCCTTGGGGGCGTTTATCTTTTATGCAGAGGGATTATTACCTGGCATACCCCGGTTAGCTTTATCGCGACCGTCGCCGTTTTCATGTGGGCCTTTGGATCTCCGGAGGGTCTTTTCCGGGGCGATGCGCTTTTTCAGATTCTCTCCGGGGGGCTTGTCTTGGGGGCTGTCTTTATGGCGACGGATTACGTGACGTCGCCGGTGACGAAGAAGGGCCAGGTGATTTTCGGCATCTGCTGCGGCCTTTTGACGGGGGTGATCCGCCGCTGGGGCGGTTATCCCGAAGGTGTGTGTTATTCCATTTTGGTCATGAACGCGGCGGCTCCGCTCATCGACCGTTTCGTGCAAAAAAGAAGGTATGGCGTCGCATGAACAGGCTGTGGAAAGAATTTACCAAGGGGATATTCCGGGAGAACCCGATCTTTTTTATCGTGCTCGGCCTGTGTCCGACCCTGGCTGTTTCGACGTCCCTTAATAACGCCATCGGCATGGGGTTGGCAGCGACGTTCGTTCTGGTCTGTTCCAACGCCATCATTTCCTTGATCCGCAACGTGATCCCGGACAAGATCCGCATCCCCTGTTACATTGTTGTGATCGCGACATTCGTGTCGATCGTCGAGATGGTCATGAAGGCCTATGTGCCCGCCCTGGACAGGGCGCTGGGTATTTTTGTCCCTTTGATCGTCGTCAATTGCATTATCATGGGCCGCGCGGAGGCGTTCGCGTCCAAGAACCCGGTTTTAGTCTCTGTTGCCGACGGGCTTGGGATGGGGCTGGGATTTACGCTCGCCCTCCTGGTTGTGTCTTTTATCCGTGAGACGTTCGGGTCGGGCAAGATCGCGGGGTTGAGCATCTCGCACAGTTTTGAACCGGCGCTCGTCCTGTCCCTGGCGCCGGGAGCGCTTCTTGTCCTTGGGTTTTTGATTGGAGGCATTCGTTGGATAAGATCTTTGCGATCATATTAGGCAATCTCCTCATCAACAATTTCATCCTCTTTAAGTTCTTGGGGTTGTGCCCTTTTTTGGGTGTCTCCAAACAGACCCGTTCGGCTGCCAGCATGGGGATTGCCGTTATTTTCGTCATGGTCTCCTCCGGCGTCATCACCTGGCTTGTTTACCAGCACCTCCTGTTGCCGCTCCATATCGAATTCATGCGGACTGTCGCATTCATCCTGGTCATCGCGACGAGCGTTCAATTTATCGAGATGGTGATCTTGAAGACGTCCCCCGCGTTGTATAAGGCGTTGGGGATCTATCTGCCTTTGATCACGACCAATTGCGCAGTTTTGGGCGTGACCGTGCTCAATATCGACGATTTTTTTTCAGGTAACAAGGCCGTGCCCGGCAGCTTCGGTTTTTCCGTCCTGCAAGCTTTCTTTGCCGGGGTCGGCTTTCTTTTTGTTTTGCTGCTGATGTCGGGTATCCGCGAGCGGTTGGAACTGGCGGACATTCCGGAGTCGCTGGACGGCACGCCCATCGCATTTGTCATCGCCGGACTGATGAGCCTGGCGTTTATGGGTTTTTTGGGGATGAAGGTCTGATAAGCAGAAAGAAGATATGAACACGATCGTTGCGTCAACGTTGACCTTAACGGGGCTGGGGATCCTGTTCGGCGTGAGCCTGGCTTACGCCGCAAAGAAATTCTCTATCCCTATGGATCCGACGCTGGAAAAGATCCTGGCCAAGCTTCCGGGCGCCAATTGCGGCGCCTGCGGCAAGGCAGGATGCATGGGGTTTGCGCAGGCCTTGTTAGCGGGCGAGCTCGATGTGATGACCTGTTCTGTGGCGGCCGAGCAGAATAAAAAGGACATTGCGGGGCTCCTGGGATTGACACTTGAACAGAAAGCAAAGCTCGTTTCCAGCCTGCATTGCTGCGGCGGCCATCACGCCAAGGAGAGATATCTCTATGAGGGGTTGAAGGATTGCCTGGCCGTCTCGCTTGTCCTCGGCGGCCAGAAAGAGTGCAGGTATGGCTGTCTGACGTACGGGACATGCGTCAGGGCCTGCCCGTTCGGCGCGATCGAGATGACGGGAGAGGGGTATCCGCGTGTCATCGAGTCCAAGTGCACCGCCTGCGGCATTTGCGTCAACGTATGCCCCAAGGGGCTCTATGCCCTTATTCCGTTCGAGCAGGAAAAAGCTAAAATTTATGTGGCGTGTACATCGAAGGACCCGGGGAAGGTCGTCATGTCGGTGTGCGGCGTCGGCTGCATTGCCTGCCGCCGCTGCGAAAAGGCCTGTCCGCACGGCGCGGTGACCGTTATCGACAACCTGGCTCGCATTGACTATGATAAATGCACCGGTTGTCTGGAATGCGCCAAAGTCTGTCCGACAAAAGTCATCAAGGTGAGGGGCGCTCAGCCGCAGCCTTCACCGTCACTGTGAGACGGCCATGAAAAAAATCGCTGTTTTTGTTTCGGGGAACGGGACGAACCTGCAGGCCATCATTAACGCGGTCAGCCGAGGCGCGCTGAAAGCGCAGATCGCGCTTGTGGTCAGCGACAAGAAGAACGCTTTTGCGTTGATACGGGCCCGCCGCGCGGGGATCAAGGCCTTGTTTTTGGACCCGAAAGATTATGAAAGCCGCCGCGCCTACGACGCCGCGCTGGTCCGTTGTCTGAAGGCGCAAAAAATCGACCTGGTCGTCCTGGCGGGTTTCATGCGGATCCTTTCGCCTTTGTTCGTCCAGGCCTTCAGGAACCGCATTTTAAACATCCATCCTGCGCTCTTACCGGCTTTCCCCGGCGAATGCGCCATTAAAGACGCTTTCAGGCACGGGGTCAAGGTGACGGGCATCACCGTCCATTTTGTCGACGAAGAGGTCGACCATGGCCCCATTATTGCCCAAGAGTCTGTGAATGTGCTTGCGACTGATACTGCGGAGAGCCTGGAGGAGAAGATCCATAGGGTCGAACATCGGATCTATCCCGAAGCGATCAAGAAAGTCTTGTCCGGCGGGTTTACCCTGAAGGGCCGCCGCGTCCTGCCCGTATCTCGAAAATCCTAATCCCGATATTCCGGAAGCTCGACCTTGATTTTTTTGAGCTCATCAAGGCTAAGCTTGATTGTTTCCTCCGAAAACGTGTCCGTCAATTCCACACCCTGGATGTCCTTGTAGTTATAATTCTGGATGACCTCTGCGGCGATCTGCTTGACGTAGTCCAGGGGCTTGATGGTTTCTTCCTCCGGGCTCAGGTCGTAGCGTTTGCGCAAAAATTCAAATTCCAGCTTCAAGACCCCGAACTTCTGCGTATAGGACGTCGTCTTGAGCTCGAAGAGGTTGCTCAGTTTTTTGTCCTTGATGAAAAGATTCTTGGCGCGGTGGATGATCTGCATACAGATGAATTCGTCGAAGGAGATGTCGCGGTAGCTCTGGGTCTCTCCCGTCAGGTCCCCGATGAGGGTGGGGTCGAAACGCACGTCGCGCACGCTGCGCATGAAATATTCGCCCCGGGAGAATTTTTCGAGAACGGCCTCTCCGAGGTCGGGGAGATATTCCACCGCCAGAAGCGCAACGCCGAATTTTTTAACGTCCGCACCGACGACGGCCAAGAAGTCGAGCTTGGCATCCGTGCTCAAAATCACGCGGTGCGCCGCATTCATGATCTTGTTGATTTTCTCGAGGCCCGCCTTGTCCCACCCGGCTGTTTTTTCGTCGATCAGGTCCGTCAACGGGACGAAGATCCACATGGTTTTGCCGGTGATGCGGATGTGGATGTCGGTCTGAAGCTCATCTTTGACCATGCGGGTCAACTGCTGCGGCATGGTCTTTGCCGGATACGTGGGTCCACAGCCCGAAAAAAAGACCGTGATCACAAAGAAGACGAGTAAGGCCTTAAGCAGATTTCTGATTGGGAGGGGGCGGCGTTGAGCCGAATTTGACCTTGTTATATTCTTTGAAGATGGCATCGATCTCATCGAATTCGAGTTCTTCTTTTTTCAGGAGCTCATTGGCGAAACGGTCCAACAGGGCTCTTTCGTCCCTCAGGAGTGTTTCGGTCTTGGCGACGCATTCCTGGAAGATGTGCTGGGTCTCCTGGTTGAGCTCATCTTTGACATGTTCGGAGAGTTGTTGTTCAGGGATAGCGGTGTAGTCTCCGAGATGTTTGCCGTCCATCCCCAGGCGCCAGACCATGACATGGGCGACGCGCATGGCGTTGTTAAAGTCGGACAGGACGCCGTCGGAGGTCGTGCCGAAGGCCAGTTTTTCCGCCAGGTAGCCGGCCACTGAGACCTGGATATTGGCCATGAGCCTTTCTTTATTGGACGTGAAGATCTCTTCGCGGGGCTGGTGGTGGACGACTCCAAGGGCGCCGCGGCGCGCGATGATGGATGCCTTAAAGACGTCGTCCGTCGGATGGAGCAGATAAAGCGTGATCAGGTGTCCTGCTTCATGAAAAGCCACGAGGCGCCGTTCTTCGCGCGTCATGTGCTTGCGGTGTTTGATCCCCAGGTCGATGCGTTCCATGGCCTCGGAGATGTCCTTGTGGGTGATCACATCCCGCTTGTTGCGCAGGCAGATGATGGAGGCTTCTTTGACGATGTTTTCCAGGTCCGCAGGAGATTTGTAGACGGCTTGGCGCGCCACCTTGCCGACATCGATGGACTTGTCATAAGGAACTTTGCTTAGATAAAACCTCAGGACCTCTTCGCGGCCCTGAAGGTTCGGTTTTTCGATATAGATCTTTCGGTCGAAGCGCCCAGGCCGCAGGATCGCCGGGTCCAGGACATCTTCCGGCGAGTTGGTTGCGCCGATCACGACGACATTTTCCTTTTCGTCCTGCAATCCGTCCATCTCGACCAGAAGCTGGTTTAGGGTCGTATTGCCTTCCTGTCCGCTCATGAAACTGAAGGTGCGCGTACGGCCGATGGCGTCGATCTCATCGATGAAGACGATGGCCCCGCCGTGCGCGTAGGCCAGGCGCCGGGCCTGTTTGAAGAGCTTGCGCACGCGCCGGGCGCCGACCCCGACAAAGATCTCCGTGAATTCACTGGCCGACAAAGACAAAAACGGCAGGCCGGCCTCGGTGGCGATGGCCTTGGCCAGATATGTCTTGCCGCATCCGGGAGGGCCGATCATGAGCAGTCCTTTAATGATCTTGCCGCCCACCTTTTGGACGGCGGAATGGTCCTTGAGGAGATTGACGACCTCGATCGCTTCTTCTTTGGCCTCGTCGATGCCCAGGACGTCCGCAAAGTTGACATTGACCTTGGAGCCCCGGACTTTTTTGGTATCGATCTGGCCGAAGCGGCCGAACATGAGCGATACGTAAATGATCGCCGAGATGGCCGACGCCAGGATCCACATCATGATCTGGATGGGCAACTGGGCCAATTGCATCTTGCGGTAAAAAGACTCCAGACCCATAAAGCCCCAGATAGAGAGGCCTGTGAGCACAATGGTGACCACGATGCTCGTGACGGCGATCCAGTGGTCACGCATGAAGGTCTTGATCTGTTTATAGGTGAACTTATTGATTTTCATAATAGTCTGAAGATAACATAAATCATTGTGCGTGTCAATGCGGCATTCTTTTGTCCGGGGCCCCCGGGGTTGTTCCGGGGCATATTAAATTCCCTTGACGCCTCCATGCCGTTGTGATAATCTTTTCACCTAATATTTCCCAATACAACTTAGTTGTGATGTCGGAGGCGATATGTCGGTTGTCAAGAAGGTCGTTGCGAGAGAAGTCCTGGATTCAAGGGGGAATCCTACGGTTGAAGCGGATGTTGTTCTGGAATCCGGGGTTATGGGCCGCGCCATCGTTCCTTCAGGAGCGTCCACGGGCGAGCACGAGGCCCTGGAATTGCGTGATGGGGACAAGGCGCGTTATCAGGGTAAAGGGGTCTTGAAGGCCGTCGCCAATGTCAATGGCCCCATCGCCGAGAAGGTCAAGGGGATGGAACCCAACTTCATGGCGCTCGACAAAGTCATGATCGACCTGGACGGCACGGAGAACAAGGCCAAGCTTGGCGCCAACGCCATTCTGGCCGTTTCCATGGCCGCAGCCAAGGCCCAGGCCATTGAGGAGCGCAAACCTCTTTATAGATATCTGGGAGGCAAGAACGCCCATATCCTTCCTGTCCCGCTGATGAACATCTTGAACGGCGGGCTCCATGCGGACAATAACCTGGATTTTCAGGAGTTCATGATCATGCCCATCGGCTTGCCGTCTTTCAGGGAAGCCTTGCGCGCCGCGACCGAGACATTCCATAATCTCAAGAGCATCCTTAAGTCCAAGAAGCTCTCTACTTCCGTCGGCGATGAGGGCGGGTTTGCGCCGAACCTCCAGTCGAACGAAGAGGCCCTGGGGCTGATCATCGACGCGATCACGAAAGCCGGCTACAAGCCCGGCAAGGACATTTCCCTGGCCCTGGACACAGCCTCTAGCTCTTTCTATAAAGATGGAAAGTATATCATCGAGGGGAAACCCAAGAGTGCAGAGGATATGATTGCCATCTTTAATGAGATCGTCGCCAAGTATCCGGTTGTTTCCATCGAGGACGGCCTGGCGGAAGACGATTGGGACGGCTGGAAGAAGTTGACGGAGAGCCTTGGGTCGAAGATCCAGCTGGTCGGCGACGACCTGTTCGTGACGAACGTCAAAAGACTGCAGACAGGCATTGACAAAAAGATAGCCAATTCCATTTTGATTAAGGTCAATCAGATCGGATCGCTCAGCGAGACCTTGGATTGCATCGAGCTGGCCGGTGAGAACAAATATTCGGCGGTCATCTCGCATCGTTCCGGNNTCAAGACCGGTTCCCTTTCCAGAACCGACAGGATTGCCAAGTATAACGAGCTTTTGCGCATCGAGGAAGAGTTGGGCAAGAGCGCTGTTTACGCAGGGACGCTCTGGCCGGACAAGATATTTGGAAGAGTATAGCTCTTTAGGGTCCGAAGCCAAAGGACGTAGTCCGGAAAGGCCGAAAGAACGGACGCCGGCCTTCGGGAAAAGACCTTGAAAAATCTCCGGCTTTTCATTATTCTTGTTATTTTGTTCCTTATCTTTTTGCCTGGTTTTGCCAAGCTCCAGGAGTTGAAGGCCAAGCTGGCAGAAACCGAGGAGAAGATCAGGAAGGCGCAGCGTCAGAACGCGGTCCTGGAGCAGAGGATCGCCCAGATGCAGAACAACACAGCGTATCTGGAGATGGTGGCGCGGGACAAGCTGGGGATCGTCAAGAAAGGCGAGACGGTGCTCAAGATCGTCCGCGACGACGGCACGGTGCCCGAGAATACGACGCAGAACGCTCTTTAGATTTCTTCATGAAGATAGATCGCGGGGTGGAGCAGCCTGGTAGNNTATTGTGCTCAATTTCGCGGGGTGGAGCAGCCTGGTAGCTCGCAAGGCTCATAACCTTGAGGTCGTCCGTTCAAATCGGACCCCCGCAACCACTTTAATGCGTCAGAGGGCCTGCCATTTTGGCAGGCCCTCTGACATTTAGGGCAGTGCCGACGAAGGCTTTTGACGAGTCGGCCAACCAGTTTCAAAAAAAGACCGCCTCTTCCAAGGCGGTTCTTTTTTTGCAACTGTCCTTTTGCGCCCCTCCAAAGTGTCCGCTTGGGGGGGCGCAAAAGGGCAACCTCCTCAGTTTAGGGTTTAAGCGGCATTTCGTCGGTTGCGTTGCGCGGGGCGGCGCATTGAGCCGTCCGCTCTCCCGACAGACATGCGCGGCGTCGATTTCTCCGAAATCTCCTTGCGTCTGTCGGGATTAATTCGCGGACGCTTTGCTACAACTTATGTTCACTCGCTACGCTCGTTTCATAAGTTGTCCGCTCATTAATGTAGAAGTTCATCGTTCTGGCTTTTTATTTTTTGAGGGATATAATGGGGATAGTCAAAAGTCCAAGAGACGGCCGCAAAAAAACGGAAGGAAGCACCGTGAGAAAAGGCAAGTATTTTGTATTGATGGGTATTTTGGCCGTCGCATTCTTTACGGCGGCCTGGCCGTCGCGGGTCTGCGCGCAATCCACGCTCGATGTCAACAAGAACCCTATCATTATCTCGGACAGGCAGGCGATCACCATCGACCGCAGGCTTTTGGCAGCGGCCAAGCAGGCCAACAACCCTGAGGCGATCAAGAATGCCAAGGAAAGGTTGAGCCAGGATATCGCGAGACTGAAGAGGGACCTGGCGTCGATCAAAAGGGAATATCGCGCCATTCAGGAAAAGAGGGCCCAGACGATCAAGGAGAATGCGAGCGACGCAGACGAAGAATCCGGCGATTCTACGGAAGAATAGTCGTTGCAGATAGCCGTTTTTTTAAGGCCGCCCTTTGAAGGCGGCTTTTATTTTTTAAAAGAGACAGGGATTATCCCGATAGGCCTTCTTCGAACTTTTGGAGGAGGGAGACCACCAAGTCGACGGACTTGTCCCCGAACCCCCTGCCGAGCTTGAAATTGGTGACCCCGGCGTTGAGCTGCATCCAGAGGAACTTTTTGATATTGACGGGGCAGAACTGCGTGCGGAATGCTGTGCACGTCAGGGTCCGCGGAATGATGAAGGCAAAGGCCCGGGCGATAATGGCGGCCATCTGAAAGGGGCCGAGGAGGATTTCCGCTATTCCGGAAGCCAGGAGCCGTGTTTTGTTTTCTTTAGAGATGAAGGCATAATGGTGGTAAGAGTTGCAGCGGTCGCCGCAATAGGTGTTGCAGATGGCGGTGATCCTGCTTTTGCTCTCGGCCAGCACGTCTTTGATCAGGCTTTCCCGCCGTGAATCCTGGGGCGTCAGGCAGATAAAGTCGTAGGCGCCGCTGTCCCGTAGATACATGCTGCGGGTCTCGCGCGGCGTCAGGATCTTGCGAGGTGAGTAATACTTTGTGCAGGAGCTGATGTAGAGGAGGCTGTCGCCGTATTTCCGGCGCAGGAAATCTTCAAGGAGTTTGTTATTGAGGATGACGCCGTTCTTCAGCCCGTATTTTTTGGAGGATGCGACAAGCCACGCGACAGCAGAGAGGTTTTCTTCGTTTAATTCCTCCTGGCTGACGAACATGTTCGTGAACGCGATGTAAAAAGGGATGCCGCCCCGGTTTGCCTCCTCAACTGTAAGGTAAAAATTTGCAGATAATTTTGCAAGCTGGCCTTTGGTCAGGTTGAAAAAGAGCCTGTTCCAGAGGAAAAAGCCGTCCAGGCCGTAATTGAACCGGCCGCCGTTCAAGGGGGAATTCGGGAATCCTCCGAACATGACGATCTGGATGTTCTCGGGCCGGTTGAGCTCGATGAGGTGCTCCACCGGGCTCGCATAGATCGGGACCTCTACCGTATATTTTTTATTCATACCCCCCTCGCTTCTTTTCATAGTATAGCATGATACAAAAATGAGGCCAGAAACTATTCCCTTATATATCTTCAAAGGAGGGGCATATGGTCATACCGGTTTCCCTTTTTACGGCACACGACCCCTGTAAAAAAAAGACTGGACATAGGGTGGGGGGGTATGGTATACTCCATTCTAGAGGAGGGGATATGAGCCAGCCGACAACCCACAAAGAGCAGTTGCCGTTTTTACGGAAGATCGAAGGGCAGATCCGCGGGATCCAGCGCATGATCGAGGACGAGAGGTATTGCGTGGATATCTTAAACCAGATCCATTCCGTCCTATCCGCCTTGGCCAGGGTGGAAGACAAGGTCCTGGAAAAACATTTTGAGAATTGCGTCCAAAGCGCCGTCGGTGGCAAATCGGCCGCCGAGAGAAAAAAGAAGCTCGATGAAGTCCTTGAGCTGATCAGCCGGTTCAGGAAGACATGATCGTGTCATGAAAAAAAAGCTCTTGTGGATATTCTGGGCAGATGTGGCGGCGGTGTTGGCGTGTGGCGCATCGGTCTATGCCAACGAGGGGCTTTTTTACAAAGAGGTCAACCTTGTGGGCGCTTATTCCAGCCGGGATGGCTGGATGGACAAGAGCCCGGAACAGGTCCTTTCCGTCGGCTTCGAGGATTACCGCAAGTTTTCGGGAGAATTCGGCGATTATCTGACGACCGACCTGCAGATGCGGTTTGTCTATGACAGCACGGGGAATGCGGGTGACGCCTGGGGGGTCCAGATACACAATGCGTGGTTGAGATACAGGCTGGGATCCGGAGTTTATGCGCGCCTGGGCCATTTCGATCCTGCCTTTGGGCTGGAACCGCAGGTGGATACACACAGCACGCTTCTGCAGACCCTGGCGATCAAGGATATGGGGTTCAAGAAAGACTGGGGGCTTGGGCTGGAAGGGTCTTTGGCGATATTGGATTACAAGATGGCCCTTCAACTTGGTTCGGGCATGGCCGTTTACAGGAAGGACGGGAGTTTTCTTTTGACGGCAAGGATCGGTACGCCGGAAACCGAGAACTTCCAATATGGGCTTTCCCTTCTTTACGGGAACGTTTTGCAGAGCGGAGGAATGAATACCTTTCCCAGGGCCGGGCTGGCATCCGATGAAGCGGTCCTGGAAAAGAGGGTGGGTCTCGACAGTCAGTATCTTTTCGGACCTTATTTGTTCAAGGCTGAGGCGGCTTATGGACAAAACGACCATAAGGATGTCGTGGGTTATTTAGGGGAGATCGATTATACGTTTCCCAAATACCAGAATTGCGAAATAGAGCTCCAGTTTCAGTCGTGGATCAACGATCTGGGGTCGAGGTCGTCCGACGATTCGACAGTGACGCTTGGTTTTTCCTATAAGATGAACCAGAGCACGACCTTGCGCACCGCCTTCTCGCACGATTTTCACATGACGGACCAGAAAGAGGAAGACAAGATCGTGTTGCAGTTATATTATTTCGGTCTTTAGAAAGGATGCCATGTTCCGGAGCGTTCTTGTTCTTTTGTTCTTCGCAAATCTCTGTGCGAACGCTTTTGCTGCGGTCGGCTGCAGCCTGAATGATCCCGACAGGGATGTCAAAAGACTTTTTCCGGAATCAACCGGTTATCGCACGACGTTCGTCACGATCAAAGAGGCGGGGGGCGAGGCATTGGAGAGGGACATTGAGGAGAGACTTGGAGATAAGTTTGATACCGTCTATGAGAGCCCGGATGTGCCTTATGCGTATTATACCGTCCTGAAGGGAAAAGACGTTATCGGCCGCATCCACGGCGTTAACCAGAAGGGTCAATACGGAGGTTTGCAGTTGATCCTGGCGACGGATCCGGCCGGCAGGATCGTTGGGTTTTATTACCAGAAGATATCGTCGCCGGAGTCGGCGGTTTTCCGCAATAAGGCGTTTACCGATCTGTTTAAGGGCCTGAGCCTGGAGGATTTTTCAGCATACGATGTGAAAGAGGGGGCGGCCAATGAGGGGCGCGTCTCTAAGATCCAAGATCCCAGCAAGAACAGCGGGGAAGATTTCAGGGCGACCTTGCGGGGGATCAAAAAGAACCTGATCCTCCTGGATGTATTTCTT
Source organism: Candidatus Omnitrophica bacterium UBA6210 (assembly GCA_002421805.1). Classification (GTDB taxonomy): domain Bacteria; phylum Omnitrophota; class Gorgyraeia; order Velamenicoccales; family Velamenicoccaceae; genus Velamenicoccus. The sequence goes on along the minus strand of DISM01000001.1, from coordinate 67,221 downwards.
CATGCGCCTGAGAGCGGTCTTGGGAAAGAAGGGGGCAAATAAAATGAAGACTTTGTCTGGAGTATTGGTTGTTTTTTTATTGTCGGCTTTCGTTGTGTCTGCCGGCTATGCCAAGCCGCAACTCTACGGCGAGGCCATTTCCAACCGTCAGGTGACGGCCATCAAAGATATTCTCGCCGATCCTAAAGGTTATGCAGGCAAGCCGGTGACGATCGAAGGCGTCATCGCCAGCGAGTGTCCGACGGGTTGCTGGTTTTACGTCAAGGCCGCCGACGGGAGTGTGACCATTTATGTGGATATAGGCAAGGCGGGCTTGGCGATTCCTCCCTATCAGGGGAAGAAAGTGTTGGTGGAAGGTATAGTGACAACAAAGGGGACGGAAGTGATGATCGAGGGGAGAGGGGTTGAGGTCCTATGACGTGGTTATCCGTCGCATTCAAGAACCTTGCAAGGAAGAAGGTGCGTTCTCTTCTGACGATCGGCGGCGTCGCTATCGCGGTGGCGGTCCTGGTAAGCCTGCTGGGGTTTGACGCCGGGTATCAGCGAGCCTTGACGGGTAACATCGACAAGATGGGCTATCAGGTTTTGGTGACGGCCAAGGGCTGTCCTTATGAAGCGGCAACGCTGATGCTTCAAGGCGGAGGCGGCCTGCGTTATATGGATGAGGCAATCTATGAGAAAATCGTCAAGGACCCTCGTATCGAAAAAATAACGCCGCAGCTTGTGGCAACGGCGTTCGATAAAGAAAGGCAGGGTGGCCAGGGCGGCGTTGTTCTTTATATGGGGATTGATCCATCATATCTCGCTTTGAAACCATGGGCTACGTTTAAAACAGGGGGGTGGTTTTCGGGAGATGAGGCCGATGAAGCGATCATGGGATACGAAGTCGCGGAACTTGAGCAGCGCCTGCCGGGAGACCAGATCTTTATCCCCAACGTGGATAAAGTCCTGAAGGTGGTCGGTATTTTTAACCGGACCGGTACGCAGGATGACGGCGTGATCTTTTTGCCGCTCAAGACCGCCCAGAGGATATTCGGTTTACCGGGCAAGCTCACGGGCATCGGCATCAAATTGAAAGATCTGGGCACGTTGGGAGATTTTGAAGAAGATCTTTATAATGAACCGGGAATCCAGGTCATCAGCATGGCGCAGGTGAAAGGGACTATTTTTAATCTCATTGCCTCTGCCCGGACGATGACCAATGCCGTGGCCCTGATCGCCGTTGTTATTGCGGTCATCGGTGTCATCAACACGATCCTGATGTCGGTTTTTGAGCGGACCAAGGAGATCGGTGTTATGAAGGCCATCGGCGCCTCGCGATTGGACATTTTCCGCATCATCTGGATGGAAACGACGCTTATTTGTTTGATCGGCGGCATCGCAGGCGACATGATGGCGATCGCCGGCACACATGCCGTTGAATTCATCCTGAGGCGGGTCCTGCCGTATGCGCCTTCGGGACAACTGGTGTTCATTACCCTGCGGCTTTTGGGGATTTCTTTCATCGGCGCCGTGATCATGGGATTGATCGCCGGAATCTATCCGGCATTTCGTGCATCTTCGATGAGGCCTGTGGAGGCCATAAGGCTGGGAGATTGATCATGGACGATATTTTGATCAAGGCGGAGAACATATCCAAGGTTTACAGACTTCCCGCGGAGGTGATCAGGGCCGTCAGGGACGTGGATCTGGAGATACGGGCCGGGGAATTTATCGCCATCATGGGGCCCTCCGGTTCTGGGAAGACCACGCTTTTGGATATCCTGGGCTGTCTGGACAGGATATCCAGCGGGAAACTGGGCATTTTAGGCAGGGATGTTTCCCGTCTCAAAGAGAGTTCTCTGGTCGGCATCCGGCGCGGGAATATGGGGTTCGTATTCCAGGATTTTTTGCTGATTCCGACGTTGACAGCCCTGGAGAATGTGGAATTGCCTTTGCTTTTTGCAAGGTTGCCGTCAGGGCGCCGCAAGGCGATCGGCCTGCTGCAAAAAGTCGGCCTGGGGCACCGGATGGGGCATTTGCCCAAGCAGTTGTCGGGAGGAGAGAGACAGAGGGTGGCGATTGCCCGGGCTTTGGTGACGTCGCCAAAGATACTTTTTGCGGATGAGCCAACGGGAAATCTGGACACCAAAAGCGGGGATCAGGTATTTCATATCCTAAAAGGACTCAATCAAAAAGACGGCCTGACCATTGTGTTGACGACCCATAATAACAAGCTTGGTTCCCAGGCCGGACGCGTCGTCTATCTCAAAGACGGTTCCGTCGTTCCCAGGGAAGAATCAAGCTTGTATGCCTGAGGCCCGGCTTTTTTCCTGCCGGCCGCCTGTCCCGGCCCAAGCAACTATCCGTGTCTGATGAAAGCCGCCCCTGTTGAGGCGGCTATTGTATTCAGGGTTGTCTCAGATCGTTATTTTTTAAGTGATTTGCAGCCGCGATCAACCCTTCAAGCAGATCGTTACGAATAGCGAAAAAGCATGATTGGCGCTCAGGATTTTAGTGGTATAATAAGATCCTGAAATCTTAAAAGGGGCGAGGGGTGTGGCAAACAGCTGGCCAAACTCGAAAAGCGACTTTCTCATGCGGGAGGGTCGTTTTTTTTGACGGGGTCTTCCCTGGTGGCGTGGGCCGATGCAGAAAAGGAGCGTATATGAAAATGCGATGGTTGGGTGGTCCTGTTGCTTTGGCGTTGGTCCTTAATTTATTTTTCCTGGGGTCCTGTGGTGCCGCACCGCAAACAAAAGAAGCGCAGGATTTTACCTTGTCGACGCCTGAAGGTCGGACGGTTACCCTCTCCGCGTATAAAGGAAAGAAAAATGTCATTGTGATGTTCTGGAAGACGAACGGCCTTTATTGTCCGTTCGAGCTTAATAATCTCAAGGAGAGATATCCGGGGTTGCAGAAGGAGGGTTTTGAAGTCCTCGCCGTGAACAAGAAAGAGGCGAGCGCCAAGGTCAAGGGCTTTGCAGAGAAGGAGGGCCTTCCTTTTCCCGTCCTTCTGGATGAGGACGGAAAGGTCTGCGATACCTATGATATCGGCGGCATCCCCGTATTTCTGATCATCAACAAAGAGGGTATGATCACGTGGCGCGGGTACAGATTCCCCGAAAGATATGCGGAGCTTGCAGGATCATAAGGATGGAGTTTTTTGAGAGGTTTGTAACAAGAAGGAGGGGGTTGTGATTTTATTTTTCAGAAGAACGTTTTTTCTTTTTCTCCTCGGCGTTCTTTTCCTTTTATCCTTTTGTCTTGCATGCGAAGCTGCCGAAGGTCAGCCGGCCGGCCAAAAACTCACGATCGGGCTGGAAGGCGGCGGAGTTTATCAGCGCCGCGACAGTTATCATTTGATCCAGACCCAGGACGAGATCTTTGCGGCCGCCGCCGTCGGGACTCCCCTGGAGCATGATGCCGATGCCTGGGGAGGTTTTGGAACATTGATCTTTGGCTATGTCCTCGATGAAAAGTCCGGCCTCCAGCTGAGCGTCGGCGGCACAGAGGTGGGGACGACCGATCTGTCGCAAGTGCCCGGCGGTTCTATCGCCGCCGCGGGCAATCCGACGAACACGTCGCTTGTGCCTTTTCTTGACGCCAGCACGCACAGCGGCCAGCAGGCGGTTGAGATCGGCGGAGACCAGACCAATGCCAATGCCCTGGCGGATTTGAAATTCACTTATAAGACGACGGATGTGGATGTTCAGCTTGATTTCATCCGTGCGATGCGCGAGGTCAAGGGCTGGGGTGTGGATGCTGTCTTGGGTGTAGCGTACGCTTATTTTGACCAGGAGGCGTCGTTCTCGACGACGGGCGTGGATTATGATAACGGCAATCCGACATACACGTATACATCCGAAACGCTGCGCGATAATCTGGTCGGCATCAAGGCTGGGTTCAAGGGGGGGCATGGTTTCACGAAAGACCTCCGCCTGAATTGTTCGATGAGTGCCGGTTTTTATTACCGCATGACGGACTTTAAGGGACAGCAGAGTTTTGAGAACGTATCCTTGCCTTTTGTCGGAGCGCCGACGAATTACAGCATCGGCGTTTCGGATTCGGAGAACAATTTCGTGCCGCGATTGCAGCTGAAGGTGGCATTGGCGCAGACAGCGAAAACAAGATACAGCCTTGAGGTGTTCTATGCTTTTGACGGCTGGTGGAACATGACGTCGGTGGACAATCCGACGGTTCACTATCAGGCTGCGGGTTCGGACGACCTTGTCGACCACGCCGCCAGGATCGCCGGTGACGATGCCGTTTTCCAGCACTATATCGGTCTCAAGTTGTCTTGGTAACGCCTGCGGCTGGTGGCTGCGTGTTTTTTCGTTTTCTTTTCCGGCACCCCTTGAAAATCCGGCTCTTGTTGTGTTAGATTTTAGAGTGAAAGAAGATATCAGACAGGGGGAGAAACTACTAGAGGGCAGGCTTTGCCCGGTAATATTTACCAGATTTCTCCCCCTGTCCTTTTTTTGTCCTCCTGTCTTGCTTCCAGATATTTTCTAACTATTTCTTATTTAACGAGTTATAGATCTTTTTGACCGCGATTGCGGGCCTTCTTTGACGGGTCAGGGATCGTCAAACGAGGCCCATGATGGAAAGCCCGGGGTTTGCTCCCTCTTTTGAATTCATCTTTTTTTGGTGTCGTGATATAATAGCGCCATGGGAATCCCGTCTTTTATCAGAAAGAACCTTTTCTGGGGCCTTCTGGGGTTGCTTGTCATTTCTTTCTTCGGCCGCAACAACTATAAGAGCGTCGGCAATATCGCGCCTGAAGTCCTTCAGGACCCCATCCAGACGCCCCTGGCTGCATCTGCGCCCATCACCTTCAAGGCCAACGGCTATGTCTACGAACTTGAACCGCTGTATCATTATGAGATCAGCGCCATGCTCGTCCACAAGCTTAATTACCGGACATTCACCATTTATAATTTCGACAAAGTCTTTCCTTTTGACCTTTGTCTTATTTGGGGAGAGAACCTTTCGAAAAAGTCGTATCGGGCGGGCACTTTGTCTTTCTCTCAGGACTGCCGGTTTTGCTGGGCGCAGTGGCGGGAGCCCATTGCGTTCAATCTGACCCAGATCTCCAATAACCATCTTTTGATGAGCAACAGGAAGTTCGAGAGGATCGTCGGTTTCCTGGTCTATGGGGACCAGATCAAGATCACAGGGAAGCTGGTGAATGTCAAGGCCCGCAAGATCGGTTCCGGCGGCGATTGGAATGCGCCTTCCGAGGTCAGCTGGCACACGAGCACCTGCCGCACAGACGGCGGCGCCGGGGCCTGCGAGGTCATCTACGTCGAAGACATCAAGATCCTCAGGGCTGCCAATGTTTTCTGGCGGTCGATCTTCTTGCTTAGTTTTGCCGGACTCCTGGGGTTGATTGTCCTGAATCTTGTCCGGTTTTTTTCGACGGCCAGCCGTCCGCCGAAAATAGAATAATTCGTACAATGGAGTCATCCCGCCGGAGGCGGAGGGAAACGAGAGAGAGGACCCCTTGCCTAATCGGCTTGTTCATTTTGTTCATATGCGCCCCGGCCTCGCCGGTGGCGGGCCAAGGCACTCACAAAATGAACGGCGCAGGCTGCGGGGTTATCCCACCGGAGGTGGGATAAGGAGGTGGGTATGTGGAAGCTGTTCTATTGTTTTCCCGCGTTATATCTTTTTTCAGCCCTGAGCTTTGTCATTGGTCTTTTTATCTACCTGAAGCCGGACAAAGCCATCCAGTTCCAGATCGCTTTCTATCGGCGGATCAACTGGAATATGCAGCCTGTTTCCATGGAGAAAGAAGTGCGCAATACGAAGGCGATGGGGCTGTTTCTTGTGGTTGCTGCGCTGGCCGCCGTCATTACGATCATGCTGAAAACCCGTCTATGACGGTTGCGGTCCCAGGTAAGCGCCGGCGCGGTAAGAACTGCGCACGTAAGGCGCGCTTTCGACGTGAAGGAAGCCCAGAGAGAGGGCGACCCGGCGGTACTCTTCGAATATCCGAGGCGAAAGATATTCTTTGACCTCGGTATTTTTTTTGTCCGGCCTCAGATATTGCCCCAGCGCCAAAAAGTCGCAGTCCACGTCTCTTAAATCGCGAAACGCCTCCGTCACCTCGTCTTGTGTTTCTCCAAGCCCCAGCATGAGGGCGGTTTTTGTCTTGATTCGCGCGTTTTTCTTTTTGGCGCAGGCAAGCACATCAAGGGAACGGCGATAGTCGGCCCCGGGCCTCAGGTGATAAAGACGGCAGACGGTCTCCAGGTTATGTCCGAAGATGTCCGGCGAGCTGGCGGCGACAGCGGCGATAGCGTTTGCGTCCGCCCGGAAGTCCGGCACCAGGACTTCGACGGCCGGCCGTGACGCAAGCTGCCGCAGGAGTTCCGTAGTTCGTGCGAAGTGGCCGGCGCCGCCGTCGGGCAGATCGTCGCGCGTGACGCTCGTGACGACGACGTGGCGCAATCCCATTTGCCGGGCGCACTCGGCCACGCGCGCGGGCTCCGCCGGGTCAGGAGGTCCGGGGGCAATACCTTTGGTGACATGGCAAAAGGCGCAGGAACGGGTGCATACTTTTCCCAGGATGAGGAATGTCGCGTGGCGGTTCTTATAGCATTCGGAGATGTTCGGACAGCGCGCTTCGCGGCAGACGGTATTGATGCCGAGGCGGGCCAGCAGTTCGGCCGTGTCTTTGGCGTCGCCAAATTCTATCTTTTTTTTAAGCCATGGCGGCCTGCGTTCGATAGGCATGGGTGTTTCCTGTTAAAGGATCGACTTTTTTGAGATTCCAGCCATCGGCGGAATATTTGTTGTTCCTCAAGAAGAGTGCCAGCTGTTCTTCTCTCCGATCCAGACCCGAATCCAGAAGATCGGCGCAAAAGTGGGACCCGAAAGCTGTTTTGACCGCTTCCGATATTTCGTGTTCGTCGATGCGCCGTTCCAGGAGGCTGCTCAGGGCCGCGGCGTCCGGCAAAGGATGTTTGAGGAAAGCCTTAGCCCGGCGGCGATCGAAGCTTAAAGGGATGGAACCGTGCTGCAGGACGATATTTTTCGAACGTTTTTGCGCGCTGCCCCCGAGCTTCCTGTTGCCGATGAGGATGTCGTATTCTTCGTGGCGGCTTGAGCATAGTTCGGCGATCTTGTGGCGCACGTCCTGTGCGCCGTTGTCTCCGGCAAATCCGGCTTTCAGCCCCAGGGCGCGATAGGCCTCTATCAGAAAAGACGTAATTCTTCCGTAGGATGCCTTGACACCGCGCGTCTCCAGTCCCAGGTCTTCGGTCGAGGCCACGAGGCAGTAGGTCAGTTCATCGTCGTGAAAGATGGCGCCGCCCCCCGTAGGCCTGCGCACGATGGATACGGCGCCGGCCTCAAGCGCCTTGGCGTTAAAAAGCGCGGCAGGGTCCTGGGAGATGCCGAAGGAGAACGCGGCCGGCCTCCAGCCGTAGAGGCGCAAGATCGGCAGGCCGCCGTTTTCCCTGTAAGAGAGGAAGAGGGTTTCGTCGACGGCCATGTTCGTGGCGGCGTCGGCATATCCCGATGTGATCAGGCGAAAGGTTTTCATGGGCTCAAGTCTGTCTGTTTGAGGCCGGCGCCGGACCATCGATCAGAGGGACGCGCAATTCATCTCGCGCGCGGCCTTGGTTTCGTCGAGCCTCGCCACAGGCGTGGTGAGAGGCGCATTCTTAAGGGTTGCCGGGTCTTCCCTGGCCAGGCGGGCTATGCGGACCATGCAGTCGATGAAATGGTCCAGGGTTTCCTTGGATTCCGTTTCCGTCGGTTCGACCATGAGGGCTTCCTTGACGATGAGAGGGAAGTAGATCGTCGGCGGATGGATGCCGCAGTCGATGAGATATTTGGCGATGTCGAGCGCGTGGACGCCGTGCGCGGTCTGAGGAGCGGCAGACAGGACGCATTCGTGCATGCAGCGCGCGGCCGCCGTGTCGTAGTGGTCTTTAAGTTTGGCGAGGATGTAATTGGCGTTGAGGACCGCCTGCTGGGCCGTGCGGATGAGCCCTTCGCGGCCCAGATAGAGGATATAGGCATAGGCCTTTACGATCACCAGGAAGTTACCGTAAAAATGGGCAAGGTAGCCGATGGAGTCCGGGTGGGCATAATCCAGGGTGAATGTTCCGTCTTTGTCTTTTTTTACCCGGGAGACGGGGAGAAATTCCGCCAGTTTGTTTTTGACGCCTACCGGGCCTGCTCCCGGCCCGCCGCCGCCGTGCGGCGTTGCAAATGTTTTGTGCAGGTTCAGGTGGATGACGTCAAAGCCCAGGTCGCCAGGCCGGCAGTGCCCGAGGATCGCGTTGAGGTTAGCTCCATCGTAATACATGAGGGCGTCGACCTTGTGGGCGAGGCGCGCGATTTCATCGATCTGGTTCTCGAAGAGCCCCAGCGTGTTGGGACAGGTCATCATGATGGCGGCCACGTCTTCGTTGAGTTTTTCCTTGAGGGCCGCCAAGTCCATCGTGCCGTCCGCGTTGGAAGGGACGTTGATGATCTCGTAGCCGGCGATGGCTGCGCTCGCCGGATTGGTGCCGTGCGCGGAATCCGGGATGATGACATATTTACGTTTTCTCTTTTTGGCGCGGTGGTAGGCGGCGATGAGCATGACGCCCGTCAATTCCCCGTGGGCGCCGGCGGCCGGCTGCATGGTGAAGTTGTCCATGCCGGTGATCTCGCAGAGCAGCTGTTCCGTTTCATAAAGGACTTCGAGCGCGCCCTGGACGCAGAGAGCGCCTCCTTTGAGTTGCGGCAGGATGGGGTGGAGCCTGCAAAACCCTTCCAGGCGGCTGATATCTTCGGTGAATTTCGGGTTGTATTTCATGGTGCAGGAGCCCAAGGGATAGAAATTGGTATCGACCGAAAAGTTAAGGCGCGAGAGGTTTGTGAAGTGGCGCACGACGTCGAGTTCCGAGACTTCCGGCAGCTCGCAGGCAGAATGCCGCAGGAATTTTGCGTCCGGCGCCGGGGCCTGCGGGACGTCGGGCAGGGAGAAACGCGTGCAACGCCTGCCGGCACGGCTTTTGTTGAAGATCAGCCCTTCGGCGCGCTGCGTTTGTTCAGGACGGTTCAAAGGCGTCAGCTCCATAAGACCGACTCCAGTGTTTTGGCATAATGCACGAGGTCTTTCTCTTTATATTTTTCGGTGACGGCCACCGTCATATAGCAGTCCATGTTTTTGTAATAGCGGTCCAAGGGGAAGCCGGCGGCGATGCCTTTTTTCAGCATGGCGGCGATCACGGCATGCGGGTCTTTGGGCAGGACGACCGTGAATTCGTTGAATGTCGGCGAACTGCGTTTGACCTCTACGCCCTTGATCTTCGAAAGCAGGTTCTTGAGATATTCGGCGTTGCGGTAATTCAGGGCCGCCAGCTCGACCAAACCCTCTTTACCGATGCAGGAAAGATAGATGCAGGCGCGCAGCGCGCAGAGCGCTTCGTTGGAACAAATGTTGGACGTCGCTTTTTCCCTGCGGATATGCTGTTCTCTGGCTTGCAGGGTCAGGACAAAACCTGTCTTGCCGTTCGTATCGACGGTCTGGCCGACGATGCGGCCGGGCATCTTGCGCGCCAAATCTCGTTTTGTCGCCATAAATCCCAGGTAGGGTCCGCCGAAGGACAGGGGCAGTCCCAGGCTTTGGCCTTCGCCGGTGGCAATGTCAAAACCGCATTCCGCCGGGGTTTTGAGCATCCCCAGGCTGATGGGATAGACCGAAGCGATGGCGAGGGCCCCTTGGCGATGGGCGTCGGCAACGATGTCCGTATGGTCATCGATCGCGCCGAAGAAATTCGGGTTCTGCAGGATGACGCAGGCGGTCTGGCCGTTAAGCTGCTTTTTGATCTGGGAGCGGTCCGTCTGGCCGTGGACGACGGGGATCTCGACGAACTCAATCTCCAGGTTCTTGGTGTAGCTGGTGAGCATGGTGCGGTAGATGGGCGAGACCGCGCTGTCGATCAAAACGCGGTTGCGTCCTGTGACCCGCCGCGCCATCATCATGGCTTCATAGAGGGCGGTGCCGCCGTCGTAGAGGGAGGCGTTGGCGATCTCCATGCCGGTGAGGCGGCAGATCACGCTTTGATATTCGTAGATCGCCTGCAGGGTCCCTTGAGAGCATTCCGGCTGGTAAGGGGTGTAGGCCGTATAAAATTCGCTCCTGGAGCTTAAGTGGTCGACGACAGAAGGGATCTCGTGGTCGTAGAAGCCTGCGCCGATAAAGCAGAGAAGGTCTTTGGCGTTTTTGTCCGCGAGACTTTTCAGGCGGGCCGTGACCTCGAATTCGGAACATCCTGGCGGCAGATTGAACGAACGCGGCCGTTGCTCTTTCTTGATGACGTCAAAGAGGGCTTCGATGTTCGGCGCGCCGATGGCCCCTAACATCTCCTGGGTGTCGCGTTCCGTATTGGCGATATAATCGGGCATAGGATTTATAGTCCTTCGACGTAAGCCTTGTAGGCGGCAGGGTCCAGCAGGTTCTTGGTCTCCTGGGGGTCCGCCAGCATGACCTTGGCGACCCAGCCTTTGGCGTAGCAGTCCTGATTGACCAGGCCGGGGTTGCTGTTGAGCTCGGCGTTTATCTCGACGATCGTCCCCGAGACGGGTGCATAGATGTCCGAGGCCGCCTTGACGGATTCGATGGTCGCCATCAACTGGAATTGTTTCAAGACCTGTCCTTTCTTAGGCAGTTCGACGAATGTGACGTCGCCCAGGGCATGCTGGGCGTAATCCGTGATGCCGGCCATGGCCGTCGTTCCTTCGATCTTGACCCACTCGTGCTCCTTCGTAAAATAAAGCCCATCCGGGATGTTCATGGCAAACTCCTTTTTTATCGTCACCAAAAGTTTGGCTGCGGCGCCTGCCTGTCTCGGCCGAAGGCCGGACAGGCGCGCGCCACCGGGCCGCTCACCTTCTCGCGGCCGCGCTAAACAGTCGGACTTATTCGTCCGACCAGCGCCCTTATTGTTTAAGAGATGTGTGTTTCACGAACGGCTTATCCGTGATCACAGCCTCGATCTGCACTTTATCATCTCCGACAGAAATATTCAACGCGCGGGCCGCCGGGATGTTTTCAAGGAATCCCATGCCGATGCCGCAATTCAGGTGCGGCGAGAACGTGCCGCTGGTCACGATGCCTTTTGTTTGGCCGTCGACGAAGATATGATGCTCATGCCGGGGAGACCGGCGCGAGAGCGTGCGCAGGAAAACGCGTTGGCGCGTCGTGCCCGTTTTCCTTTTGGATTCCAGCGCGCTTTTGCCGATGAAATCTTTTTTGAAATCGACGAATTTTTCGAGGCCTGCATCGAGAGGGGTCGTTTCTTCGTTGATGTCCTGGCCGTAGAGGCTGTAGCCCATTTCCAGGCGAAGGACATCGCGGGCGCCGAGGCCTGCCGGCTTGACGCGGGGGTCGTCCAGGAGCTTCTTCCAGAGTTCCGGGATTTCCTGGGCAGGGACATATAGCTCATAGCCCAGCTCTCCGGTGTAGCCCGTGCGGCTGACAAGGGCCGGCCGGCCCAGCACCTCGGTCTCTATAAAGGTATAATAGCCGATGGCCGTCGCCGCGGGCGCGATCGCCTTGATGATGTCGCGCGAGAGGGGGCCTTGAAGGTCTATTTTTCCGGTTTGCGCGGAGACATCGCGGAAATCCGTTCCAGGCTTCAGGTGCGCCTGGAAATGTTTCTTATCTTTTTCGATGGTGGCCGCGTTGACGACGATCATCCAATCCGCCGGCCCCTTGCGATAGACGATCAAATCGTCCAAGACCCCGCCTTTCTCATTGAGGATAGAGCCGTAGCGGCAGCTTCTCGACGGCATATCTTGTAGGCGCGCGGTGACGAGATGTTCCAGACCGCAGGTCTCAGGATCGCCCTTGAGGAGAAACTCGCCCATGTGGCAGATATCAAAACAGCTCACCGCGGACCGCGTATGCAGGGTTTCGGCGATAATGCCGTCGTACTGGATAGGCATGTTCCAGCCGGCAAAGGGGGCCATGCGTGCGCCCCGGCTGATGTGGTCGGCCGTCAAGGGGGTCGATTGAACAGGAGAGGATGTTTCCGGTACCGTCATTGTTTAATCTGAGTAAGCGTATGAAATAAAAAAGCCTGGTTTCGAAAACCCAGGCTCACGATTTTCTTTTAGATATGCTTCCTCATGGTTGATTCCATGTCGCCAGAAGCTACATCGCCAAATTGTATATTTATTATATCAAAGAGAACGGACTTGGCAAATAAAAAATCTTTTCACAGGTTTGGCATTGTTTGCTATGATAGGACAACAATATGCAAAATTTCCCCAAGAGAAGGAGTATCGATCTATGCCTCAGGTTCAATTGAATGTCCGTTTGCTGGAAATGTCGCAGCACCCCGTGGCCCTGATCTACGCGGCCTGCCGTCAGTGCTATTCTCCGCGGTTCTCCGGCGAGCTGTTCGATGAAAAAGAAGGGGACCCGCAGAAGCAGGCGGCGTTCATCCGCAAGGTCGTCGCCTCGGGGCATGAGAGCCCCCTGGAGCACGTGAAGTTCACCTTTGCGATCGAAGGCGTTTCGCGCGCGCTGACGCATCAGCTGGTGCGCCACAGGATCGCCTCGTTTTCCCAGCAGAGCCAGCGCTATGTGAAAGAGACGAATTTCGATTATATCATCCCGCCTTCCATCGAGCAGGACGAACCTTTGAGGGCGGAATTTCTCAAGACCATGGAGATGATCCAGTCCAGTTATAACAAGCTGCTGGAGGCTTTCAATAAAAAAGGCAGGGTGGGGCAGAACGCCAACCAGGACGTGCGCTTTGTCCTGCCCCAGGCGGCGGAGACCAAGATCGTCGTCACCATGAATTGCCGCGAGCTGATCCATTTTTTCCATCAGCGCTGTTGCCAGCGCGCGCAATGGGAGATCAAACGGCTGGGCGACGAGATGCTGAAGTTGTGCCGCCAGAAATTGCCGGAGGTCTTTGGCGACGTGGCGGCCAAGTGCGACGCCTTGGGGTATTGCCCCGAAGGCGAGGCTTTTTCTTGCGGAAAATATCCTTTGAAGGAAAAGATAATTCCAACTCGGAAGGTTTAAAACTCAAGGAGTTTCGCATGGATTGGAAAATATTTCTGGCCACATTCGGCGCCATCTTTTTTGCCGAGATGGCGGACAAGACCCAGCTGGTCGGCCTGACCATGGCCGCCAAATCCCAGAGGCCGTGGGTGGTCTGGCTGGGTTCTGTCAGCGCTTATGTCGTGGTGACGGCGATCTCCGTCCTTTTAGGAGCCGTCTTGTCCCGTTTCATCAAGCCCGAATGGCTGAAAATGGCGGGCGGTCTTATTTTTGTGGTCATGGGCATTTTGCTATTCCTCGACAAGATCTGATGCGCACCCGGTTTATCGTTTCTTCTTTCTCCCGCACCCAGAATGCCTCGCCTGTAAAGGTGGAGCTGAATGGGCATTCGGGCGGGATGTCGCCCAACGGCGGAATTCCGAAAGCAAGGGGGTCATGGCTCGCCCGCTGGAAGCGGGCAGGCCGTGGGGCCCCACGTTTTCTTCTCTATGGATGCGCCTGCGCAGGCCTGGCGCTGGCATTGTCTTCCTGCGCGACCGTTCCTCCGTCGACGGAGATGGTCTATAAGCCCGTTTTCGAGGCCGGCCCCCGGCAGGACATGGTCCATGTCATCGGCCCGGCGGAGACGGTCTATCGTATCGGCCGGATGTATGATGTCCCTGCGGATGCCATCCTGAGAGCGAACCATATCACCGATCCGCGCAGCCTCAAGATCGGCCAGAAGCTTTTGATCCCCGGCGCGGCGCCGTTGCGGCCCGTCATTCCGCTCTTTAAGTCGGCGAAATGGAAATATATCGTCATCCATCACAGCGTGACGGATGACGGCGATGCGACCTCGCTCGACAAGATCCATCGCCGCAGGGGGTTCGACAGGGGCCTGGGGTACGATTTTGTGATCGATAACGGCTCCAGGACGCGTCGGGACGGGCAGATCGAGGCCTCTCCCCGCTGGATCAAGCAAATGGACGGGGCGCACTGCAAGGCCGGCGGCATGAATCAGTGCGGCATCGGCATCTGCCTTGTCGGCGATTTCACGCGCGAGCAGCCCACAAAACAGCAGATGGATTCCCTTGTTCTGCTCGTCGAAACCCTGAGAAGTTATTATCATATACCGATGTCGCACGTGATCCGGCACAAGGACGCTCCCGGCGCCAGGACCGAGTGCCCCGGCAACAGCTTCCCCTGGCAGGAATTTAAAGAGCGGCTCAGGAAAGGCGAGTGAGGAAGAGGGTGCCATGAAGTCTCCCAGGATTGCTTTTTTCGATACCAAGCCTTATGACAGGAAATTTTTCGACGCGGCCAACAGGAAATTCGGTTTCTCTATCACATATTTTGAAGAGCATCTCGGCCCCGGGACGGCGGCCTTGACCCGTGGGTTTGATACAGCCTGCATTTTTGTCAACGACGTCATCAACGCTGACGTCATGAAAACGCTCCACAAGAACGGCATCCGCCTGATTGCTCTGCGCGCCTCTGGCTATAACAACGTGGATTTCAGGGCGGCGTTCGGCAAGATCCATGTCGTGCGCGTGCCGGCCTATTCGCCGCACGCCGTCGCAGAGCACGCCGTGGCCTTGATGCTGGCCCTGAACCGTAAGACGCACCGGGCATACCACAGGACCCGCGACAGCAATTTTTCCATCCAGGGCCTTCTGGGTTTCGACATGTTCGGCAAGACCGCAGGTGTCATCGGCACGGGCGCGATCGGCCGGGAACTCATCCGGATCCTCAAGGGGTTCGGGATGCATGTTTTGGCCTTTGATCCCGGGCCGGACGAGGCCTTTGCCGCGCAAACAGGGTTTTCCTACACGGATTTAAGGACCCTTTACAGAAGATCTGATATTATCTCTCTGCATTGTCCCCTGACCCGGGAGACGTACCGTATGATCAACGCCAAGACCCTTAAGACGATGAAGACAGGCGTCATGATCATCAATACCGGCCGCGGCAAACTGATCGACACCCGGGCCCTGATCGAAGCGCTCAAAAACAAAAAGGTCGGCTACGCGGGCCTCGATGTTTATGAGGAAGAGAACGAATATTTTTTTGAGGATTTTTCTTCCGAGGTGATCTCGGACGACGTTCTGGCGAGGTTGTTGACGTTTCCGAACGTCCTGGTGACGGCGCATCAGGGATTTTTTACGCACGAGGCCCTGACGAACATCGCCCACACCACCCTGAAGAATATCGACGATTTCGTCCGCGGCCGCTTGTTGTCCCATGAGATCTGTTATCGTTGTTCACGCAAGGTCTGCACCAAAAAAACAACGGGGAAGTGTTTTTAGGAAAGGACAAAATGCTCAGACATGTGATCGATCTGAAAGAAGATGTTGTCTATTCTCCGCAGGCCGTCGTCAGCAAGACCCTTGTCGATAAGGCGGCAGGGACCATCACGTTGTTCGCTTTTGATGCCGGGCAGAATTTGAGCGAGCATACGGCGCCTTTCGATGCCGTTGTCCAGGTCTTGGAGGGGCAGGCCCTGCTTTTGGTCGGCGACGATGAGGTCGTGGCGTCGGCCGGATGCCTCGTCATCATGCCGGCAGGCGTGCCTCACGCGGTATTTGCCAAAGAGCGTTTCAAGATGCTGTTAACGATGATCAAGGAAAAATAGACTTATCCATAAGGAGCTTTATGCGGTCATACTATTTTGCTTTAATGACGGCTCTCGTCTGGGGTCTGGTACCGGTGTTTGAAAAGATGGGGCTATCGCGGCTGACGCCTGCAGCGGGGATCTTTGTCCGGTGTCTGGCCGTTTCATCGGGGGCGATCGTTCTTCTGGTCGCGCGGCCGCAGATCTTGTCCGAGCTGGCGCATACTCCTTTACGTAACATCGGTCTGATCGTCTTTGGCGGTTTTACCGCTAATTTTATCGGGCAGTTGCTGTTTTATAACGCGCTTAAAGACGGCGATGTGTCCCGTGTGACCCCCATCGCCGGGGCCTATCCCTTGATCGCTTTTATTCTGGGGATCCTTATCCTGGGAGAGACGTTGACGGCATCGAAAATATTCGGGATCGGTTTCATCCTTTTGGGAGTGTTTTTATTGCGATGAAAAAAAACAAAAAGGCCCTGATCTACCGGGGCGGCGTATTCGACCTTGTCCGGCGCCGGAGACGGTTGCCGGGCGGCCGCACAGCACGCATCGAAGTGATCGAGCATCCCGGCGCGGCCCTGATCGTTCCCTTCCTGGACCGGGATCGCGTGATCCTTTTGAGGCAGTTTCGGCCCGCCGTCAATGCCTGGCTTTATGAGTTTCCTGCCGGAACCAAGGAGGGCCGTGAATCACTCCTGGATTGCGCGCGCCGGGAGATCCAGGAGGAGGCAGGATATGCCGCATCCAGGGTTTCCTTGTTGGGAAGGATATATCCCGTTCCCGGTTATGCGACGGAAGAGATATCCATTTATAAAGCTGAAGGGCTTAGGGTTTCCCGCAGGGCCAAAGACCGCGATGAGGTCATCGACGCAAAAATTTTTACCAGGCGCGGGATAGGGCGGCTCTGGCGCAGCGGCAGGATCCGGGACGCCAAGACGATCTGCGCGCTGGCCTTTTGCGGCTGGCTGTGAAGAAGGGCCGAGGGACCTGCAAGGCTTTCCTTTGCATGATGCGAACATCGTGATAAAATAACATCGTAAGAAAAGTTACCCTGTTTTAGGCAAAATCAAGGCAAAGTCAAATGGAGGGGGCTATGGCAGAGCTGGATATCTTCCGTGTCATTAGTCTGGTGGCGGGAGTCGTCGGTTTGGCGGTCGCCGTAGGCGTGATCCTCGCGCCGCGCGCAATCCGTAAAATCGAAAAAGGATTAGACAAGTCTTTTTCCCTGGAGCACGTGGAAAAGATGCTGAATGAGCGCAAAGACCTGACTGAAGCGCTTTTGCGCCGGCCGCGCATCTTCGGTTTCATCCTCCTGGCGATCTCTTTTCTTCTGTTGTTGTCTAGCCTGCTTCTCTTCTAAGCCCGCGCAGTCATGAACATCTATTTCCATTCACAGCGTTTTCAGCTTTCCGGCTGGACGCAGAAGGTGGTGGCTTTTTTTATCATGCTGGGAGCTTTGGCGCTCCTGGCCGGTGGCTTTTTTCTTGTGGCGCTTGTGGTGCGCATGGCGTTCGCCCAGGGAGCGCTCTTCGGTTTTCTGTTCCTTTTCCTTGTTTTTCCTTTGATCGGCCGCTTTCTCTTCTTCCTTTTTCTGATCGCTTTACCTGCTTTTTTGTCCTGGTTCTTTGCATCGGGAAGCGCCCGGAAAAAACCGGAAGATGAGGGTGAAGTGATTGACGTTCCCCATAAGATCATAAAATGATATAAGATATTATTCTTCAAGTAGTTATGATTTTATTCATGGCAGATACCCTCAACGGCATCTGCCTTTTTTTGCGGTTTTGCCAGAAATTAAGATTTCCAACAGGATTGACTCTTGTCTTGAACTTTGGTATAGTAAGCCCCGTCAGAAATAATCATTTCTAACCGGGTAAGCGCCGTTAGAGGGATTTTATTTTCTAGGGGGAAGATACCTAGTTATAGGCAAAATGAAGAGGTGACACATGATCGAGCGTTATTGCCTGCCGAAGATGGCGAAGGTGTGGAGCGAAGAACACAAATTCGACGCGATGCTGGCTGTTGAGCTTTGTGTGTGCGAAGCCTGGCAGAAGCTGGGGCGCATCCCCAAGAAATCGCTTGTGTCCATCAAATCCAGGGCTAAGATCGATATTCAGAAGATCAAGGAGATCGAAGAGAAGACCAAGCACGATGTCGTCGCCTTCGTCAACAATCTTTCCGACAGCCTCGGGGCGGACGCCAAATACATCCATATGGGGTTGACATCCAATGATGTGTTGGATACGACCCTGGCCCTGCAGATGCGGGATGCCTTTGACATCCTCATTGAAGACGTAGAGAGATTGCTGCCAATCCTGGCGAAGACCGCCAAAAAATATAAAGAGACCCCCTGCATCGGCCGGACGCACGGGGTGCATGCCGAGCCGACGACCTTCGGCCTCAAGATCGCCCTTTGGCACGATGAGATGAAGAGGAATCTCGAGCGTTTGCGGGCCACGCAGCACGGCATTGCCGTCGGGAAACTTTCCGGGACTATCGGCACCTATTCCAATATCGAACCCGAGGTCGAGGAATACGTCTGTTCCAAACTGGGCCTGGGGGTTTCCTATGGTTCCACGCAGGTCGTCCCACGCGACCGGCACGCCGCCTGTCTTGTAAGCATAGCGATGACAGGGTCCTCATTGGAGAAGTTTGCGACGGAGATCCGGCACTTGAGCCGCACCGAGGTCCAGGAAGCCGAAGAGCCTTTCGGCAAACACCAGAAGGGGTCTTCGGCCATGCCGCACAAGCGCAATCCCGTCATCTGCGAGCGGATCTGCGGGTTAAGCCGCCTCTTGCGCGCCAATGCCATGGCCGGCCTTGAGAACATTAGCCTTTGGCATGAGCGGGACATTAGCCATTCGTCGGTGGAGCGCGTGGTCCTGCCGGATTCGACGATCGCCCTGGATTATGTCATCAACCTTTTTATCGAAGTTGCCGAGGGGCTTGAGGTGTATCCCAAGAACATGCTGATGAATCTGGGGCGGACCAACGGCCTTATCTATTCCCAGTGCGTGCTTCTGGCGCTGATGAAAAAAGGTTTGAGCCGGCCGCTGGCTTACGATATCGTCCAGAAGAACGCCTTTGCTTCGCGTTCGCTGAATCGTGATTTTAAGAATGTCCTTCTGAACGATCCGAAGGTCAAGCGCCACCTGAGCACCGGCGAGATCGAGGCGTGTTTTGATATCAGATATTACCTGCGGCATATCAACAAGATCTTCAAGAATCTGGGTTTGTGACGGTACAGGCGGTCTGTCGTTTTTGACGTTGTTCTTCGACCCATTCCTGCACGCGCCGGCCGCGGTTTTTAGCCGGCATTTCACACCAAGAACCTGAAAAGAAACAGGGCTGCGGTTTTTATGCAACCGCCTGTGCCCAGGTTGATTTTTGTTGTTTTTTCTGCTATATTAAGACTTCCATTTTTCTCGCACAAAAGGGTCCTTCCACAATGTACTGGCGCGTCGACATCAAAGAAAAAGAGGGGGTCTTCAGCGGTTTTTGTGAAGGCCTTCTGGCAGATATAGCCCACCTGGGGTATCAGGGCGTCACGGACGTCCGTCTCCATCAGATCTATTTTCTCATTGGCTCGCCGACAGAACCGGAAGCCCGGCGCATTGCCGCAGAACTCCTGGCCGACCAGGTCATCGAGGATTTCGAGCTCTATGCGCAGGACCAGGTCCCTTTGACCCCAACGGGATACACGCCTTTACAGATCATTTATAATCCAGGGGTGATGGAACCCGTGGAAGAGTCCACGCTCAGGGGTATCCGCGACATGGGGATCTCGAGCGTCACTGCCGTCCGCACGGCCAAGAGGTATTTTTTTAAGGGGACGCTCGGCCGCCAGGACCTTATGGCGGTCGCCGAAAAACTCCTCTACAACAAATTGATCCAGTCCGTCCTGCCGGAAGACCAGCATAGCCTTCGCGATTTTTCGAGCATTCCCGATTATGCGTTTTCCCTCAAGACCGTTGATCTCCTGGAGCTTTCCGGTCGGGAACTCGACCGTTTGAGCCGCACGGGCCAGCTTTATCTGAATACCGACGAGATGCGCGCGATCCAAGGGCATTTTCGTTTCCTCAAACGCGATCCCACGGACTGCGAGCTCGAGACCCTGGCACAGACCTGGTCGGAACATTGCGTCCACAAGACGTTCCGCGGCCGCATCGATTATCGCGAGAACCTGAGCGCCTCCCGGACGGCGAAGAAAATCGGCAGCCGCGTCATCCCGAACCTTCTGAAGGAAACGATCATGAAGGCGACGCGCCAGCTCAAGAAGCGTTACTGCGTTTCTGTCTTCAAGGATAACTCCGGCATCATCCGTTTCGACGACAAATTCAACCTTTGCTTTAAGGTCGAGACGCATAATCATCCCTCGGCCCTGGAGCCTTACGGAGGTGCCAATACCGGCATCGGCGGCGTCATCCGTGATCCCCTCGGCACGGGCATGGGGGCCAAGCCGATCCTTAACACCGACGTCTTTTGTTTCGGTCCCCTGGATTATCCGGCCCAAAAGCTTCCTCACGGGGCGCTGGCCCCTCGCCGCGTCATGAAGGGCGTGGTCAACGGCGTCAGGGATTACGGCAACAGGATGGGCATTCCGACGGCCAACGGCGCGGTCCTTTTTGACGAGCGTTTTGTAGGCAATCCCTTGGTGTACTGCGGGACCGTCGGCATCCTGCCCAAAGACAAATCTTTCAAGAAGGTTTCCGCCGGCGAGGCGATCGTTGTCGTGGGCGGGCGGACCGGCCGGGACGGCATCCACGGCGCGACATTCTCTTCGGGCGAACTTACGCATGAGTCCGAAAGCCTCTCTTCCGGAGCTGTCCAGATCGGCAATGCGATCACCGAAAAGAAGATGCTCGACGTTCTTCTCGCGGCCCGCGACGAAGGGCTTTATGAGGCGGTCACGGATTGCGGCGCCGGCGGTTTGTCGAGCGCCGTCGGAGAGATGGGCGTGGATTGCGGGGCGCGCGTCACGCTGGAAAAAGTGCCGTTGAAGTATCACGGGTTGAGCTACACCGAGATATGGATCTCCGAGGCCCAGGAACGGATGGTTTTGTCTGTCGCCAAAGACAAGGTCGACAGGCTGATCGATCTTTTCCGCCGTCAGGACGTGGAGGCGACCGTCATCGGCGAATTCACGGATTCAGGCAGGCTCGAGCTTTTTTACGACGGGCACAAGGTTTGCGATCTGGATATGGCTTTTCTGCATGACGGCCTGCCGCGCACGACCAAGCGCGCCTCCTGGAAGGCGCCACGGATCAAAGAGAAGGCGCGCCGCCCCAAAAAAGATTTGACGCAGGATCTGCTGGGGCTCTTGGCCATGCCCAACATCGCCTCCAAGGAATGGGTCATTCGTCAGTATGACCATGAGGTGCAGGGCGCAACGATCATCAAGCCTTTGGTCGGTGTCGCCAACGACGGGCCGTCGGATGCCTGTGTCGTCAAGCCGCGCTTTGATTCCTTGCGGGGGTTTGCCGTTTCCAACGGCATTAATTTCAGGTACGGCGACCTGGACCCTTACTGGATGGCTGCCGGATGCATCGACGAGGCCTTGCGGCAACTGGTGGCCGTGGGATGCCCCCTCGACGAAGTGGCGATCCTGGACAATTTTTGTTGGGGCAATCCCGATAAGCCGGACCGCCTGGGTGCCCTCGTGCGTGCCGCCTACGGTTGTTATGACGCGGCCAGGGCTTTCGGCGTTCCGTTCATCTCCGGCAAGGACAGCTTTTATAATGAATTCACGCATGGCAAGAGGACCATCGCGATCCCCGGGACCCTGTTGATCTCGGCGATAGGCGTCATCGGCGATGTCAGCCGTTGCGTGACCATGGACCTCAAGGCGCCGGGAAACCTGATCTATGTCGTCGGCGAGACACGTCAGGAACTGGGCGGCTCGCATTATTACGACCGGATCAAGGCCAGAGGCGGCCAGGTGCCTGTTATCAACTTTTCCAGCGCTCGAAAGTTCATGCGGAATCTTTCGGCGGCATGCGCTAAAGGCCTTGTGCGTTCCGTCCATGATTGTTCCGAAGGCGGCCTGGGCGTGGCCCTGGCGGAGATGTGCCTGGCCGGCGGCCTGGGCGCAAATCTTTTCTTGAGCGATGTCGCCTGGCGCGGCCGGGAAAAACGCAACGACTTCGTTCTTTTTTCAGAGTCCCATTCGCGTTTTGTCGTTGAAGTCGAACGCCAGCACCGTCGGGCATTTGAGCGCGCTCTCAAGAGTTCCGTTTTTCGTCTGGCCGGCTGTGTCACGGAACATCCGGTCTTAAAAATTTTCGGCCTGAAAGGAGAAGGGTGTGTGGAGGTTTCGGTGGCTTCCTTAAAAGCGGCCTGGCAAGGACCTCTGCGATCCGTTTGATCCTATGAAAAAAACGGGAAAATATAAACCGAAGACAGGGCCGGTTGACTTCCACATGCGCATCGATGAGTTTGAGGAAGGCGACCGTGCGCGGGTGCGGCGTATCGCCAAAGAGTTTGACCACGGGTTCCGCGCCCTTTCGAAGTTCAGGAATGCCGTTTCGATCTTCGGCTCTTCAAGGCTGACGCCGAAGGACGAATACTACAAGCTTGCGGAAAAGACGGCGTATCTCCTGGGCAAGGAGGGCTATGAGATCATTTCCGGCGGGGGCCCCAGCATCATGGAGGCCGCCAATAAAGGCGCCGCGCGCGCCGGCACGGCCTCCATCGGCCTTAATATCTATATCCCGACGGAACAGAAAGCCAATCCTTACGTCAATACGCTTCTGGAATTTCATTATTTCTTCGTGCGCAAGGTGATGTTCGTGCGTTATGCCAAGGCGTTTGTCATCTTTCCCGGAGGGTATGGGACCATGGATGAGCTGTTTGAATCCGTCAACCTTATTCAGACAGGACGGATCCCGCAGTTCCCCGTCATTCTGGTCGGGGGGCGTTACTGGCGGGGGTTGCTGCATTGGATCATGGCTGTGATGCTGCGCCGCGGGTGCATCGGTGAGAACGACCTGAGCCTTTTTTCGCTGGTCAACAAACCCGAAGACGTGGTCCATATCATCAACAAGTTTTATCACAGACCGTAGAAGGCTGAACAGGGGCGATATCATGGCAAAACCCAGGGTTTTGATCCTCAAGACAGCAGGCACGAATTGCGACCTGGAAACGGCCTTTGCCTTTGAAAGCGCCGGCGCCGCCCCGCAAGCGGTGCATATCAACGAGCTGGCCCGCGGCGAACGCCGCCTGGCCGATTTTCAGATCCTGGCGATCTCCGGCGGTTTTTCCTACGGTGACGACATATCTGCTGGCAAGATCCTGGCAAACGAGTTAAAATATAAGCTGTTCGACGACCTGCGCGCGTTCATCCAAGAGGAACGTCTGATCATCGGCATCTGCAACGGTTTTCAGGTCTTGGTTAAAGCCGGGCTGCTGCCGGGCCATGCGGCACAGGCCCAGGAAGCGACGCTCGCCCTCAATGATTGCGGTGTCTTCCAGGACAGGTGGGTGCATCTGAAGGCCGAAGAGAGCCGATGCATCTGGACGCAAGGTTGTCCTGAGATCGTCTATCTGCCGATCGCGCACGGTGAAGGTAAATTCATCCCCAAGAGCGAAGAGGTCCTGGTGCGCCTCCGGGAGAACAGGCAGGTCGTTTTCCGCTATTGCGACGACAAGGGCAGGACGGGAGACGCCCCCGTCAATCCTAACGGTTCTATTGATGCCATCGCCGGAATCTGCGACGAAACAGGCCGCGTCTTCGGGCTCATGCCTCATCCGGAAAGACACCTCATCAGCCTGCAGCACCCCCGATGGACGCGTCTGGGTACCCAGAGACACGGCGACGGGTTCCAAATATTTTTGAATGCGGTCAACTATTTTAAATGACGGCCTGCCATGAGCAATTATGAATGATCATCCCAAACATTACTGCGGTCTTTTCGGCGTCTTCGGCGTGCCAGACGCCAGCTATCTGATTTACCTGGGGCTCTATGCCCTTCAGCATAGGGGGGAGGAGTCCTGCGGGATCGTGACCAGCGATGACAAGGAGCTCTATATCCATAAGGACATGGGGCTCGTGGCCGACGTCTTCAACGACGAGAACCTGCGTCTCTTGAAAGGCGACAGGGGCATCGGCCACGTGCGCTACTCCACGACCGGCTCCAGCCTTGTCAAGAATGCCCAGCCGTTATTCGTGGATTACCTGGGCAATTCTCTGGCCGTGGCGCATAACGGCAATCTGATCAACAGTTCTTCTTTACGCAAAGAGCTGGAACGGACCGGGTCGATCTTTCAGACGACCTGCGACAGCGAGGTCATCGTTCATCTCATGGCCCGTTCGTCCTCGCGCAACGTCGTCACCAAGCTCAAGAGTGCCCTCAAGAAGATCAAGGGCGCCTATTCCCTGGTGTTCCTGACGGAAAAGGAGCTGATCGGCGTGCGGGATCCCGAGGGTTTCCGGCCGCTGTGCCTGGGCAGGAAAGGCGAGAGCTGGTGTCTGGCCTCCGAGACATGCGCTTTCGACCTGATCGAAGCGAAATTTGTCCGTGAGGTGGAGCCCGGCGAGATCGTCGTTATCACCGACAAGGGTTTGACGTCGACGAGATTTGCGCCGCCGGCGCGCAGAAACTCCTGCTGTATTTTTGAACACATTTATTTTGCCCGGCCCGATTCCATTATTTTCGGGGAGACCGTGCATCTGGTGCGCCGGAAGCTCGGCGAGGCCTTGGCGAAGGAGCATCCGGTCGATGCCGACTACGTTATCCCTATTCCTGATTCCGGCACGTCCTCCGCTCTCGGTTTCAGCCATGCCTCGGGGATCCCTTTGGAATGGGGGGCGATCAGGAACCATTACGTCGGGCGCACATTCATCCAGCCGCACCAGAAGATCCGCGACCTCGGTGTCAAAGTCAAGATCAACATCCTGCGCGAGGTTGTCGCCGGAAAAAAAGTGGTCATTGTCGATGATTCCATCGTGCGCGGCACGACATCGCGTATCCGCGTCAAGAATTTCAGGGCCGCAGGCGCGCGCGAGGTGCATATGCGCATCTCCTGTCCGCCGCACCGTTTTCCATGTTTCTACGGAATCGATTTTCCTTCGCCGGACGAATTGATCGCCAACCGTTATTCGGTCAAGGAGATCCGTGACTACCTGGGGGTCGACAGCCTGGGGTATTTGAGCCTGGAGGGCATGCTGTCTGCCGTCAAGATGCCGGCGCATAAATACTGCGTCTCCTGCTGGGTCGGGAAATATCCTTTCAGGGTGACCGGCAGCACCAAGAATATCCTGGAAAAGAAATGCGTGTGTTGAAAGAAAAGAAGGGTGACGTATGAGCCTGAATTATAAACGAGCGGGCGTGGATATCGAGAAGGCGAATCTTTTTGTGGACGGCATCAGGGGGTTGGTCCAGAAGAGCCAGCGGCGGGAAGTCATGGGTCGGATCGGCGGCTTTGGCGCGTTCTTTGATCTGGCGAAGGCCAAATACAAAGATCCCGTGCTCGTCTCTTCCTGCGACGGTGTCGGTACGAAGCTCAAGATCGCCATTGCCGCCCGGATCCATCACACGGTCGGCATCGACCTTGTGGCCATGAGCGTCAACGACGTCCTGTGCAGCGGGGCGGAGCCCTTGTTCTTTCTGGATTATATCGCGACAGGCAAGATCGAGCCCTCCGTGTTGAAAGACGTCGTGCGCGGCATCGCCGATGGATGCCGTCAGGCCAATTGCGCCCTTGTGGGCGGCGAGACGGCGGAGATGCCGGGGATGTACAAATCCGGGGACTATGACCTGGCGGGATTTTGCGTCGGCATCGTCGAGAAAAAGAAGATCCTCGGCAGTCCGCGCGTCGCCCTGGGGGATGCCGTGATCGGTCTGGAGTCTTCGGGGCTGCATTCCAACGGCTTCTCGCTTGTGCGCAAAGCCTTCACGCCGCTGGAGCTGCGCGCGCGCGCTCAGGACTTTCTGAAACCCACGCGGATCTATGTCAGGCCGGTGTTGTCCGTGTTGAAAGCTTTTAATGCCTCGTCTTGCAACGTGAAGGCCCTGGCCCATATCACCGGCGGCGCTTTTTATGACAAGGCCAGCCGGGCCGTGCCGTCCAAGACGACGATGATCATTTATAAAAACGCGTGGGCGCGCCCCGCGATCTTCGAGGAATTGCAGCATCTGGGTAAGATCGACGAGAAAGAGATGTTCCGGACGTTCAACATGGGCATCGGCATGGTCGTTGTCGTTCGGGATGCGGTCAAAATGGATATCGTACGCGCATTTTCCAGGCACGGCGTCAAGGCCGCCATCATCGGCGAGATCGTCAGCGGCGTCGGCGGGGTCGCCGTCGTCTGATGGCCGTGTCATCTTCCCCGGCCTGTCTCCTTTGGGGGCAGGAGGGGCTCCGGAAGGAGGTCGCGTGAAGGTTCTTGTGGTTGGGTCCGGCGGCAGGGAACATGCCCTGGTGTGGAAGATCGCGCAGTCGCGTCACGTCAGGAAGATCTATTGCGCGCCGGGCAACGGCGGCATCGCCGGGATCGCCGAGTGCGTGGCGATCAAGGCCGACGATATTGCGGGGCTTCTGGATTTTGCGCAGAGCCGCCTCATCGACTTGGTCGTGGTCGGCCCCGAGGCGCCTCTGGTGGAAGGGATCGTGGACGTGTTCCAGGACGCGGGCATGAAGGTCTTCGGGCCTCGCCGGCGTCCTGCGCGCCTTGAGGCGAGCAAGCTTTTTGCCAAAGAGATCATGGCGAAGCATCGGGTCCCGACGGCCGCCTTCGCGGTCTGCCGCACGGTCGAGGATGTCGTTGTCGCCGCGGGCCGTTTCGGATTTCCCGTCGTCCTGAAGGCCGACGGCCTGGCTGCGGGCAAAGGGGTCGTTATCTGCCGGTCCGAAAAAGAGGCTGCCGCGGCCGCAGAGGAGATGCTGGTCAAAAAGATTTTCGGCGCCTCTGGCGAGACAATCGTTGTCGAAGAGTTCCTGGAAGGTGAAGAAGTTTCCATCCTGGTGTTGACGGACGGCGAAGGGGTGGTGCCTCTCGTGTCATCACAGGACCATAAGAGAGTTTTCGACCACGATGAAGGCCCGAACACGGGGGGTATGGGGGCCTATTCACCGGCCCCGATCGTGACTCCGGGTGTGATGGACGAGATCATGACGTCTGTGGTCAAGCCGGTGATCCGCGGCATGGCCAAAGAGGGCATGCCTTATACGGGTATTCTTTATGCCGGCCTCATGATGACGGCCCAAGGGTCGAAGGTATTGGAGTTTAACGTGCGCTTCGGGGACCCCGAGACGCAGGCCGTCCTGGCGCGCTTGCAGTCCGATATCATAGAAGCGATCCTCTGGTCCGTCGAGGGCGGACAGGGCGTTCCCGTGCTGCGCTGGGACACGCGTCCTTCTGTTTGTGTGGTCATGGCCTCCAAGGGATATCCGGGTCTTTATGAGACAGGCAAGGTGATCAGCGGGCTGGATGAAGCTGTGCGCCTCCGGGATGTCGTTGTTTTCCATGCCGGCACCAAAGAGTCCGACGGCCGGATCGTCTCAAGCGGCGGCCGCGTCCTGGGTGTGACCGGGCTCGGAGATACATTGAAAGAGGCCATTGCGCATACCTATGAAGCCGTCGGCAAGATCCGTTTCGAAGGCGCGCATTACCGCACGGACATCGGCTGGCGGGCACTGGAGAAACAGTAGGCAGTAGTCAGTAAGAGGTGTAAGAAAAAAAATGATTTTCTCGGAACAGGGATGCGTGTTTTTGGAAAAACTTTCTTTGATCGTCAAGTTCTGCAAACAACGCTTTGTTTTACCTGGCTACTGTTCACTATCTACTGACTACTTGAATACGGGGTGCGTATGAAGAAACCTGAAGTAGCGATCGTCATGGGCAGCGTGTCTGATCTGGAAACGATGCAGGGCGCCATCGATATCCTTAAAGAGTTCCGTGTTCCCATTATGGCGAAGGTGCTTTCGGCGCACCGCACCCCTAAAGAGCTGGAAGCTTTTGTCGTGGCGATGGACCATTTGGGCGTCAAGGCGTTTATCGCGGGCGCGGGCGGCGCGGCCGCGCTTCCGGGGGTCGTCGCGTCCTTGACGACCGTGCCCGTTCTGGGCGTTCCGATCGAGACAAAAAGTTTGAAAGGCCTGGATTCGCTGTTGTCTATCGTGCAGATGCCTGCGGGGATCCCGGTCGCGACATTTGCCATAGGGAAGTCCGGCGCCAAAAATGCCGCGCTCTTTGCGGTGGCGCTCTTGAGCCAGGATTCCAAGACCGCGGCCGGCCGGCTGAGACGTTTTCGCAACAAGCAGGCGCATGCCGTGAAGGCAACAAGGTTGAACGTTTGACGAACACTAAAGTTCATAAAGTCGATCCGCTTCACATCGATCCTGCCGTCATTCAGGAGGCGGCCGCCATCCTTGACAGGGGCGGTCTTGTCGTTTTTCCGACGGAGACGGTTTACGGCATCGGGGCCAATCTTTTGCACAAAGGGGCGATGGAGAGGCTCACGAAGATCAAGGACCGGCCGCAAGGCAAGCATTTCACCATCCATATTTGCGACAAGGATGACGTCGAAAAATACGTCGTCGGCGTTTCGCCGCGTGCCTACAAATTGATGGGGCGTTTTTGGCCGGGGCCGTTGACGATCGTCTTGTGCGCCCCGCATGACAAGACCGTGGGCCTGAGGATGCCGAAGAACGGCGTCGCGTTGGCCCTGCTGGGCAGCGTGGATTTTCCCGTCGTGGCGCCTTCGGCCAATAAGGCGGACCAGCCGGCCCCGCGGGATGCCGCAGGCGTTCTGGCCGGTTTGGACGGCCTAGTCGATCTTATCCTGGACGGCGGCCCGACGGAACTTGGCCGCGAATCGACGGTCGTGGATCTCTGCGGGCTTCCCGCAAAGATCCTGCGGGAAGGGGTCCTGTCCCCGGACGACGTCCTGCAGGAGGCTTCTAAAAAGACGGTGCTCTTTGTCTGTACGGGGAATTCCTGCCGGTCCGTGATGGCCGAATATCTGTTAAAGAAATATCTTGCCGACAACGGCCGCAAGGACGTGGATGTCATCTCCGCGGGGACGTTTGCGTTTCTGGGGATGCTGCCGACGCATGAGACGGCCAAGTTGATCCGCGGCATCGGCCTTGACGCTTCCGACCACAGGGCCAGGCGCGCCACCGACGATCTCGTGCGCCAGTCCGATATCATTTTGACCATGGAGCGCCGCCACCAGGAGGATCTGATGAGACAATTTCCTTCCGAGGCGGGCAGGATCCATCTGTTGGGTGAGTATGTCGGCCTGGAGCCTTTTGAGGCGGAGGTCGAAGACCCCATCGGGAAGTCCGAAGAATTCTATGCGGATTGTTTTTCGAAGATCAAAAACGCTATCCAGAAATTAGGAGCCTTGCTATGAGCTGCGTATCCAAGATCGCCGTCGGCTGCGACCACGGCGGCTATCGCCTCAAAGAGGTCATCGTCAAACACCTTAAGGAAAAAGGCCTGTGCGTCCTGGATATGGGCACGTTTTCCGAGGAACCTATGGATTATCCGGATACGGCCTATAAGGTGGCCCGTGCGGTCGCCGGCAGGCGCGCGGCCCGCGGGATCCTGATCTGCAAAAGCGGCATCGGCAATTGCATCGTGGCCAATAAGGTCGCCGGCGTGCGCGCGGCGCTGTGCCACGAGGTCAGGGCCGCCCGGTTTTCACGGCAACACAATGACGCCAATATCCTGGTCCTGGGCTCTCTTTTTGTCAAAGACGCCTTGGCCAAAAAAATGGTCGACGTGTGGCTCGCCACGCCCTTTGAAGGCGGCCGCCACGCCCGACGGTTAAAAAAGATAGAGAGGATTGAAAAGTTATGCGCCCGACCATAGCCAGTTCCTTAAAAGACGTTGATCCGGAAATCTACGGGATGATTGCGCGGGAGCTCTACCGCCAGCACCGCAATATCGAGCTCATCGCCAGCGAGAACTTTACCTCCATGGCGGTCCTGGAGGCCCAGGGGTCTGTCCTGACCAATAAGTATGCCGAAGGATATCCCAATGCCCGCTGGTACGGCGGGTGCGAACACGTCGATGGCGTCGAAGACCTGGCGCGCGAGCGCGCCAAAAAGTTGTTCGGCGCCGACCACGTCAATGTCCAGCCGCATTCGGGGACGCAGGCGAACATGGCCGTTTATATGGCGGCGATCAACCTCGGCGATACGGTCCTGGCCATGGACCTGGCCTGCGGCGGCCATTTGTCGCACGGCCTGAGCCATAATTTTTCCGGCATGTTCTATAAGATCGTCTCTTACGGCGTCAGCCCGAAGACGGAGACGATCGATTACGACGAGGTCGCGGACCTCGCCCTGCGCCATAAGCCGCGCATGATCCTAGCGGGGGCCTCGGCGTATCCCCGCATCATCGATTTCAAGAGGTTCCGCGAGATCGCGGATTCCGTCGGCGCATATCTTTTCGTGGACATGGCCCATATCGCGGGCCTCGTCGCCGCCGGCCTGCATCCGTCGCCTGTCCCTTATGCGGAATTCGTGACGACCACGACACATAAGACCCTGCGCGGCCCGCGGGGCGGCATGATCCTTTGCCGCCAGGAGTTCGCCAAGAAGATCGACAGCGTCGTTTTTCCCGGCACCCAGGGCGGGCCGTTGATGCATGTGATCGCAGGAAAGGCCGTTGCCCTGAAAGAGGCCCTGGGCCCGGAATTCAAAAAATACCAGCAGAAGATCCTCGTGAATGCCAAAGGTTTGGCGGATGAACTGGCCCAAAAGGGCCTGAGGATCGTCTCCGGCGGCACGGACAACCACCTCTTATTGGTCGATTTGACCAGCAAGGACCTTTCCGGCAAAGAAGCGGCGGCCATGCTGGATGCCGCGCGCATTACCGTCAACAAGAACCTGATCCCCTTTGACAAGAGGAGTCCGTTCCAGACGAGCGGCCTACGGCTGGGGACACCGGCCGTCACGACCAGGGGTATGGGCCTGCGCGAAATGCGCCAGATCGCCGGCATCATCTTCGAGGTGATCGCGGCCCGAGGCCAGGAGGAGGCTGTTGCCGCCGCGGCCAAAAAGGTGGAGGCCCTGATCAAGAAATTTCCGCTGTATCAACCGCTGTTGAAGAAGTTTAAAGGAGCTTTGTGATGGGAAAAAAGGACCAGAGGCCGGGATGGGATGAATATTTTATGGGGATCGCCGATCTGGTGGCCCAGCGTTCGACGTGCCTGCGCCGCAAGGTCGGGGCCCTCGTCGTCAAGGACAGGCGTATCCTGGCCACGGGCTACAACGGCACGCCCTCGGGGGTCAGGCATTGTTCCGAGGTCGGGTGTTTGCGCACGAAGCTCAAGATCCCCTCGGGAGAGCGGCACGAACTTTGCCGCGGCCTGCATGCCGAGCAGAATGTTCTTCTTCAGGCCTCCTTGCATGGAGTTTCCCTGAAAGACAGTGTGGTCTATGTGACGAACCAGCCTTGCATCATCTGTGCCAAGATGATCATCAATGCCGGTATCAAAGAGGTCGTGATGGCGGACCGCTATCCGGATTCAATGGCGTTGAGCTTTTTGAAAGAAGCGAAGATAAAGGTGAGAAAGGTAAAAAGGTAAGTGGGTGTATGAGGAGACGGGGGCACGGGTTAAAGGGAAAAGCTTGTTTTTAGCTCTCAACTCGCTAACTCGTTTAGCCGCCAATCCGCTAACTTTTATTTTCTTTGGAGCGAAGCGATTCTTCGCTATGGGCAAAGTTAAGGAATAAGCGTTGACTCCGCACTTGGGCACTTGAAAATTTCCGCCAGGGCTAGGCCGTCGGCCTGGCGCAGCCGGCCAGGACGGCCATCCGGCGTAAATTTTCCTGGTCTGCTGTTTCAGCAGACCGAGTAAGTGCGGAGTTAACCCAGAAAGGGTAGGCCTCCGCATGCCGCAGGAAGCGGCATACTGGCTCATCCGATTGAGCCAGGTAATCCATATAGCGGAGGGCCTAATTTTGTAAGGAATTAATACCCGGTTATAGGCAAAATTAATGAAATGTCCCTACTGCGGTTGTGTTGACGACAAAGTGATCGATTCGCGCGCCAGCTCCGAAGGCAATGCCGTGCGCCGCAGGCGGGAGTGCACCAAGTGCGGGCGCCGTTTCACCACGTATGAAGTCGTCGAGGAGACGGCCCTTATGGTCGTCAAGAAAGACGGCCGCAGGGAAACCTTTGACCGCAAGAAGATCCTTTCCGGCATATTGAAGGCCTGTGAAAAAAGGCCTGTTTCTTTAGAGAAAATGGAAGAGCTGGTGACCGGCATCGAACGGGAGATCTCCAGGAAGTTCGACCGCGAGGTCCGCTCCAGGGATGTGGGCGAGCTCGTTATGGACAGGCTCGCGACCCTGGATGAAGTCGCTTACGTGCGCTTCGCCTCCGTCTACCGCCAGTTCAAGGACGTCAACCAGTTCATGCTGGAATTGCGCGATCTGTTGAAAAAGGCGGGGAAATAAAAGAGGGCCTATGGTCGAGATGGAGCTGAGTAAGATCATTATCGATGAGAAGAGGCCGGACCAGATCATCGTCCTCAAAGAGAAGAACGGGCCGCGGCTGATGCCTATCGTGATCGGATATCTCGAGGCCAATGCCATCAAATTGAAGGTAAGCGGCGTCACGCCGCCGCGGCCCCTGACGCACGACCTTTTGTTCTCGGTCATCGAGGGGCTCGGGGCTTCGGTCGGGAAGGTCCTGATCGACAGGCTTGAGAATAATACTTTTTACGCCAAACTCGTGCTACAGATTTCAGGTCAGGCGCCCGAGAAGGCCATCGACGCCAGGCCTTCGGACGCTATCGCCATGGCCGTGCGCGCCCATGCGCCTATTTTTGTCGATGAAGAGGTCATCAAGCGCTCCGAGGTCTTCCATCAGCAGCCCTGATCCTCTTGTCGGAATTCCCCGGCGGAAGTTTTCTCTGAGGGGTCCGGGCCCCTCTGCGCCGCAAAGCCCCCTGTTTTTATGAAAACCAAACCCAAGATCATCCCTGACCACCCGGTATTCCGTTCCCGGGCCTTCCGGAGCACTGTGGCGCTGGCCGTTGCACAAAAAAAAGAGGTCTATCTGGTCGGCGGATTCCTACGCGACCTCTTTGCCGGATACAAGAAGCCTTCCCTGGACCTCGATTTTGCCGTTGAGAACGGCGCCATCGATTTCGGCAGGATGCTGGCCCGCCGTCTCAAGGCGGGTTTTGTCGTCCTGGACCGCGAGCATGGATGCTGCCGCCTTGTCTTCAAGGGGGGCGCGACGGGCACAGCCGCGACGTTTGATTTTGTGGATTTTCGCGGCCGCGATTTTGAGGCAGACCTGAAAAAAAGGGATTTTACGGTCAACACGCTGGCCGTCCGGCTGCCGTTCAGGAGGACCGGTCTTTTAGATGTCCGCGGCGGCCTCAAAGACCTGCAGGCCAAGACGATCCGCATGGTCGGGCCGTCTTCTTTCGACGAAGATCCGTTGCGTATCCTGCGGGCCTTTTCTTTAAGCGCGACCCTGGGGTTTGCCATCGAACCTGCGACGCTGGGGCTGGCGCAAAAAAAGAGAGAACAGCTGAAGGATGTCGCCGGCGAGAGATTGCGTGATGAGTTTTTCAAGGTCCTGGCGGCTGACGACGCCTGGCGGCATATCCGGGAGATGGACCGCCGGCATGTGCTGGAGAACGTGATCCCTCAGATCCGCGTGATGCACAACGTCAAGCAGGGAGGGTATCATCATCTCGACGTCTGGGGTCATTCTCTGGAGACGGTGCGCAAGCTCGAAGAACAATTGGCCCGTGTCAGGGGCAACCAGGAGATGACGCGTTACCTGGATGAGCCGATGACAACGGGCCGCACGCGCAGACAGTTGATCAAACTGGCGGCGATGCTGCACGATATCGGAAAACCCAAGGCCCATGAGGTGAAGGCGGGCAAGACGATGTTCCATGGCCATGAACGCATCGGCCGCATCATCTCGGACGCCGTCTCCGAAAGGTTCAAGCTCTCGACACATGAACGTTTCGCCCTGGATACGATCATCTTCTGGCATCTGCGTCCGGGCTACCTGGCCGACAACAAGGTCTTGACCAGGCGCGCGATCCACAGGTTCTTCCGCGACACCAGGGAGGAGGCGGTGAGCGTCCTGCTGGTTTCCATTGCCGACCAGCGGGCGACACGCGGGCCTCTGGCCACGCCGGAAAGCCGCCAGAGGCATGAGAAGGTGTCGTTCGCGCTGATCGGCGAATATTTTGATTCTTTGAAGCAAAAACCGTTCGTCAGGCTCATCAACGGGACGGACCTCATCCGGAAGCTCAGACTTGAACCGGGCCCGGTTTTTTCAACGATCCTTAATGCTGTTGAGGACGCCCAGGTGGAAGGCCGCGTGCGCACCAAGCCGCAAGCGATCGCCCTGGCCAAGGCGATCGCCGCAAAAGGACCCGGTTTTTCCGGCAGGGCCAGGAGGAAAAAGCGATGAATATCAGGGGTGTTGATGTCCATATTGCCGTTCGCCTGCCGCGCGGCCTCAAGGTTGAGCGGATGGTCATTTCAGGTCAGGCGCCCTTGCGACGGCGTAAGGCAGCCAACGTCGTGGTGTGGCCCCTGGATGAGGAGCGGCCGGCCGGCCCTTCCGAATTGAGGGCCGCTTATGCCTGTGCTCTTGAGAGGTGTTCTGCGGGCAAGGGCGCGACCGTCGTTCTGCCGTTTTATGCCGCAGGCCTTGAGCTTCCTGCCGCATCCCGCATCGCGGCGCAGGAGATCTTCCGTTTCATCCGCGCGACAGGACAGCCGCGCCTGCCGGGGACGATCATTTTATGGATCAAGGATGTCCGCGATGCCTCACGCGTCAGGACGATCGTCGATGGATATCTGGGGCACATCCGCAACGTGCTGGCGTGGGGTCCTTTTGTAACGGTGGATACGATCATCGAGGTGGGCGCCGGCGTCGTGTTGATCCGGCGCAAGAACCCGCCGCTCGGCTGGGCCTTGCCGGGAGGGTTCGTTGATTACGGAGAGAGCCTCGAGGAGGCTGCGGCGCGCGAGGCTGCCGAAGAGACAGGACTTCGTGTCCATCACCTGCGGCAGATGCATACATATTCGGCCCCGGGGCGCGACCCGCGTTTCCAGACCGTGACGACCGTCTTTGTGGCGGCTGCCAAAGGCAGGCCGAAGGCTGCGTCCGATGCGGGTGATGCGCGTATTTTCCGCCGCAACGAATGGAAAAAACTGGATATGGCCTTTGACCACCGGGAAGTCTTAGAGGATTATTTGAAATTCAAGAAGAGCTAGAGGATGGAGGGTCTGGCTTTTTTGTGATATTATTCTTTTGCTCTGACCCTTTGACTTGGCGATACTTTGATACTGCCTAGAATTCGTCCTGCCAGATATCTTTCTTTTCTCCCATCTGTTTTTGTTCCAGCTGTTCCTGTCCTGCCGCGATCTTGTGCTCCGTTTCCTTTTCTTTGTAGATCGTGTAGATCAGGACAAAAGCGATCAGCCCCAGCATGATCCAGATGCCGTAATTGGCGACTTCTTCCAGGATCCTGTCGACGAGCTTCATGTGTTTTTTGCGCTCCGCGACGGCCTTGACCTTGGCGTTGAGCATGGCCTTGTATCTGGCTTCGTAATTCGGGACGGTGATCTCGGGAGGTTTGATATCGACGAGGTTTTTCATCTCCGGCATGGCCGCCGGTCCTACGGGGGCGCCTAAGTCCGATGTCGGGAGCGCGGCAGGCGCGATGACGGCCGGTGTTAGATCGGCACCCGCGGGCGCTTTGGGTGTCTGCCAGGGATTTGACGCCGATGCCGGTGCAGGGGCAGGGATGGGCGTTGTTGTGGTCGCGGGAGCCTTGATCGGCGCCTTGGAAATTTCGTCCTGGGTGATGTAATCAGTGGAAGCGCCGCCGAATTTAGCCGCCTCGGCGAAAGGCGTGACCGTGTTCCATACGAGGAACATGACAGCTAGGACCCTGGGGACATATCTCTTCATGTCATCACAATTCTATCATATATTCCCTATGATGCCAACTGGCGCACGTGGCCGATCATGTCCAGGAATTCTTCGCGTGTTTTGATGCTGTTGATCCTTTGGCGGACGGACCGGACGAAGCGGCGGCCTTTCAGGTACCAGCCGACGAACTTGCGCATCAGGGCGATGGCGTTCTTCTCGCCGTGTTCGGTGATCATCATCTCCATGTGCTGCTGCATGACGCTCAAGATCTCTTCTGTTTCGGGCGCCGGCAGAACGCGCCCCTGAGAAAAATACTCCTCTATCTGGCGGAATATCCACGGGTTGCCGAGGCCGCCGCGGGCCACCAGGATGCCGTCGCAGCCTGTTTCATCGAACATCTTTTTGGCATGGACGGCGGACCAGATGTCGCCGCTGGCGATGACGGGGATCCGTACGCTCTTTTTGACGGCGGCGATCGAGGCATAGTCCACGGTCCCTTTGTAAAATTGCTGACGGTCCCGGCCGTGGATGAAAACGGCAGAGACCCCGGCGTCCTCGGCGGCGCAGGCGACGTCGGCGGCGTTGCGGCTGTCCGTGTCCCAGCCGCTGCGGATCTTGACCGTGACGGGTTTTTTCCACGCCTTGACCATGGCGGCGAGGATGCTTTTGAGTTTCGGGATGTCCTTGAGGAGGGCGGCGCCTTCCTGACGCCGGCATACCTTGCGCACCGGGCAGGCCGCGTTGAAATCCAGAAGGTCGAAATCGTAAGGAGCGATCACATCCATGGCCCGCAGAAGATACGGGATTTCCGCGCCCAAGAGCTGGATGCCGATGGGCCTGTCCATAGGGTCTGTTTCGAGCATCTTTTTTGTTTTTTTGCTCTTGTGGGAGATCGCGCGGGCGTTGATCATTTCAACAAAAGTAAAGGAAGCCCCGAATTGCCTGCAGAGCAGGCGAAAGGAAGAATCGCTGATGCCGGCCAGGGGCGCCAGGAGGACGTTGGAGCGCAGGCAAAGGTCGCCGATCTTGAACATGGGGGTATTGTAGCAGGCGGCAAGGGATAGTCAAGGGCGGTTCCTGCGCTCTCGGGTCCTCAATGCCGGCTGGGCTTCATACGTTGACAAAGCCGGGGGGCTATGATAAATTATACCTTCATACATGGTCTGTTGCCGTTTCCGGGCAGGGGTTGGATGGAAGAAGCGGCGGCCATGCGGTGTTTTTGTTCCGACAGACATAATAAGGAAAGGGTTTGCAGGTCAGACGGCTATGATGAAAAAGGCATTCGCGACGCTCATCCTCTTTTTTCTTTTTTCCCAAACTTCTTTTGGTTATTGGATTTGGACGCCTGAATCAAAAAAATGGACCAATCCTAAATACGCCCCGAAAGAGAGCCCGCAGGAGCAGTTGAAATTCGCCCTCGGATATTTCGAGATCAAAGATTACGAGACGGCCTATAACGAGTTCAAAAAACTTGTGAAGTACTATCCCGATGCCTTGGAGGCCCCTGAGGCGCAGTTTTATATGGGGCGGTGCCTGGAAGAAACCGAGAAATTTTACGAGGCCTTTCAGGCTTACCAGAAGGTCATCGATAAGTATCCTTTTACGGAGAGGACCGACGACGTCCTCCAGCAGGAATATATCGTGGCCCAGAGGCTCCTGGACTATCGCAAAAACGTCGTAGGGATCAATTTTACGGGAGAAAACGCGGCCCTGGAGGTATTCCATAAGGTCATCGAGAATGCCCCCTACGGCAAGTACGCCGCCGCCAGCCAGTACAAGATCGGCCTGACGCTGAAGGCCAAAGGCGAGTTCAGCGAGGCGACGGAGGGATTTCAGAAGGTACTGGATAATTATCCCAACAGCGAGTGGGCGGAGCCCGCCAAGTTCCAGATCGCCGTTTGCGCGGCCCGTTCGTCTTTAGACGCTTCTTATGACCAGAGCATGACCCAGGAAGCCGTGGACAAATTCAAGGTCTTTCTGTCCACGCATCCCGACGCCGAACTTTCCGACCAGGCGGAGCAGCGCATTGACGAGCTCAGGGATAAAGAGGCCCAGTCTAATTACGAGGTCGGCCAGTTCTACGAAAAGCAGAAGGCCCCCGATAGCGCCAGGATCTATTATCAGTTCGTTGTCGATAATTATCCCCGTTCCGTCTGGGCGAAGAAATCCGTGGAACGGCTGCAGGCCTTGGAGGAGAAGAAAAAATGAGACGTGCGCCGTTGGTGACCTGTATCGTGACCTTGGCTTTGGCCGTCTGCGGATGCGGTTATACGACCCGCGGCTATATCACTGAGGCGGGGTATAAGACGGTTTATGTCGAGCCGTTCGTCAACAAGATCAACACAACCTCCGAATATGCCGAAGGCGCGCGCTTCCGTACTTATTTTCCTTTGATGGAGAGCAAGATCACCAATGCCGTCGTCGACCGGTTTAATTTCGAAGGGTCCCTCAGGACCGCCCAGAGGGAGGAGGCTGACCTTGTGCTTTCCGGTTCCCTCATCAATTACCGCCGGGAGACCCTGCGCACAGCCTCTGGTGATGATACGCCTGAAGAATACCGCGTGACGCTTTTCGTCAATATCAAGCTTGTCGAGAACAGGACCGGCAAGGTGCTTTGGGAAAAGAACGATTTCGCCGGGGACGCGACGTATTTCGTGAGCGGCGCCATGGCGAGCTCGGAATCCCAAGCGGTCGAGGCTGCCTCGATCGACCTTGCCCGCAGGATCGTGGAGACCACCGTTGAGGCATGGTAGCCCCGGCCGCCTATCTATTTGTAGGCTCCGATGAGCTGCGCAAGCACGAGAAACTTGAGCTCATCGCCAAAGAATTATTCCCGCCCGAACTTCGTGAACTGAACGCGACGCTTCTCTACGGCGACGACCGCCAACTCTCTGCGCAAGACCTCAAGGAATATCTGTCTCTTCTGCCGACGGAAGGCGCCGGCGCGCGCCTCCTGGTTTTGCGCATGGCGCATAAGCTGGGGAAGCCTTTGCGCGAAGCCCTGGTCAGAAACCTTGCCGCTAAACCGCAAAAGACCGTTGTCGTCGTGGATATCCCCGAAACGCGCGGTGACGCGCCTTCTGAGACACAGGATTTTATCAGGGCGCTCGAAAGCGCAGGAGCGCGCATCGTGCGTTTCAAAGAAGAGGTGCCGATCAACGTCTTTGATCTGGGCCGCAGCATCACGGAACGGCAGGCCGCTCGGGCGTTACAGATCTTAGAGGAATTACTGCGGCATCGTGAGCGGGCAGAGAAGATCCTGGGCGGGCTCTCCTGGCAATGGGAAAAGTTTTTTTCGCAGAAAACGATCGGGCCTAAAGGGTATGCGCGGGGGGTCAAGCTCATGCTCGATGCGGACCGGAAGCTCAAGTCTTCCGTATCCGCATATGCGCGTGATCACGCGATCCTGGAAATTCTGGTGGTTAAGCTTTCTTGTTTAGAGAAAGGGTAAGGGAGGATTTTCGTCTGCCGGCCGTATTTTTATGCAGGATGCCCTTGCTGACCGCCCGGTCCAGCTTCGCGAAGACGACCTTCATCTGGGCCTTGGCTTCATCGATCTTTCCCTGGGTCACGAGAGAGCGGAAACTCTTGAGTTCTTTCTTGAGCTCCGACCGCTTCTGTGCGTTCGCCTGGGCCCTTGTTTTATCGACTCTTAGACGTTTCAATGCGCATTTTCTTTGTGGCATAGCTTTTCAAGCTCCTTTTGAATGGCCCCGATAAATTCTGAAGGGGGATTTCCACCGACGCCCGCCATCGCTGCTTCAGCGGGCGGTTTGTGGCGGACGATAAGCAATGGGTTTTATATCATAGAAGGACGGCATTGTCAATAGTAGAAAATGCCGTCCAGACACCGTCAAGACCATGAGCGAACACAAGACGATATTCAAATCCGCCGCCGCCATCAGCACGATGACGGTCATCTCCCGCGTCACGGGGTTTGTGCGCGATGTCCTGATCGCCGGCGTTTTCGGGACGGGGCCGGCCGCACAGGCCTTTTTCGTCGCTTTCCGCATCCCGAACATGTTCCGGGACATCCTCGGGGAGGGGGCGGGGAACGCTGCTTTTGTCCCTGTCTTCTGCGAATACCTGGTCGCCAGGACCCGCCAGCAGTTCCAGAGGCTCGTTAACAGCCTTTTCACGCTTGTTTTTTCTATTTCTTTGGTGATCGCTGTTCTGGGGATCGTTCTGGCCAGCCCCTTGATACGCCTGGTCGCGCCTGGTTTTGCGGCGGACCCCGCCAAACTCCATCTGGCTATCCGGCTGACACAGATCCTTTTTCCCTACCTGGTCCTCGTGGCCGTTTCGGCGTATTTGATGTCCGTGGCCAACGCATTGAAGTCGTTTGCCGTTCCGGCGGCTTCGTCCGCTGTCTTTAACTGTGTCATGATCGGCTGTCTGGCGCTTTTTATCCGTCACGATGGGCCTTCCCAGATCTATCTCTTGGCCGTGGCTACGCTTTTCGCCGGGGTCGCTCAGGTCGCCATGCAGATGCCGTCTCTTGTGCGTCACGGCGTGTCCCTGTGCTGGCAGCCGGAGGCGGCGCGCTTCTGGAAAGAGGAGGGCGTTGTCAAAGTGGGCCGCCTCATCGTTCCGCGCCTGGTCGGCACGAGCATCTACCAGATGAATATTTTCGTGGACACCATCTTTGCCTCGTTGTCCGTTTATGCCGGAGAAGGGGCGATCGCCGCCATCTATTACGCCAACAGGATCATCCAGTTTCCTTTCGCCATTTTCGGCGTCGCCGTCTCGAATGCTGCGCTTCCGCAGATGTCCTCTCACGCGGCGCGCAAGGATGTCGCCGCCATGAACCAGACCCTGGACGTATGCCTCAAAAGCCTCATATTGGCGATGTTGCCGGTGGCGATCGGTGTCCTGGTTTTTGCCGGCCCGCTGGTGACGGCGGTCTTCGAGCGCGGGAGTTTCGGCGCTTATTCCGTTTCGATCACGACGACGGCGCTTTTCTTTTACAGTCTGGGCCTTGTGTCGTATGTGGGCGTCAGGTTCCTTTCGCATTTTTTCTATGCGCTTCAGGATACGTTGACGCCGGTGAAGACGTCGGGGGCCGCCCTCGTTTCCAATGTGGTCCTGAACGCCCTCTTTATCTTTGTTTTCGGCATGAAGATCGCGGGGCTCGCCCTGGCCAGCAGCCTGTCGGCATCTCTGAATTTTTACCTGTTGTACCGGCATGTCCGGCGCCGCACGGGCTACAGGATCCGTCCTCTCCTGGAAGGGTTGTTTGTCCGTGTTCTGGCGGCGTCCGCGGGATGCGCGGGTGCCGCATTTTTTATCTGGCAGAATGTTTTCGCTTCCCGCGCCACCTTGTTGTCTCTATGCGCGGCGGTCCTCGTGGCCTGTGTTGTTTATGCGGGATTATTGTGGGTGCTTGGCGTCGGTGAACTTAAAAGACTCGCGGCATGGTTGATAAGAAAAAAATAAAAAAATTTCCGGATTCCCCGGGCGTTTATTTCATGAAAGACCGCGCCGGCGAGATCATTTATGTCGGCAAGGCGGTTGCGCTCAAAAAAAGGGTGGCGTCCTATTTTAACCGCCGCGCTTCCAGTCTGAAGACGGATGTTATGATGTCCTACGTGGCCGACATCTCGTATCAGGAGGTGCCGACGGAACGCGAGGCGCTGCTCCTGGAAGCCGAGCTCATCAAGAAATACCGGCCCCGGTTCAATGTCAGCCTCAAAGACGACAAGAGCTATCCGTATATCGTCGTGACACGGGAGACTTTTCCGCGTGTTTATATCGGCCGCAGGCGCGGGCATCTAGGCGGCGAGGCGGACCTCTTCGGCCCCTATACGAGCGCCTCTCTCTTGCGACGGGCGCTCAAGATCCTTCGCAGGAGCTTTCCGTTCTGCAGTTGCCGCAGGTTCCCCAAAAAACCGTGCCTGAACTTTGATCTGGGATTGTGCCCCGGGCCATGCCAGGGCAGGATCGGCCGCAGGCGTTATCGGACCATCATCCGGTCGCTGGAAGATTTCCTGACACAGAAAGATACGGAGTTGATCGAAGGCCTTTCGCGCCGCATGCAGCGGCTCGTGGCCCGCGAGCGTTTTGAAGAGGCGGCGAAACTGCGCGACCAGCTGGAGGCGCTCAGCATCCTTGTTTCCCTGAAAAAGGGGTCGTCCGCAGGAATGGAAGACAAGGAGGACGATTGGGCGCGGTTGGGGTTAAAGAAAGGGCCCTGCCGGATCGAAGCCTTCGATATCTCCAATATCGGCGGCCGGCAGGCCGTGGGGTCCATGGTTTCCTTTTTTGACGGCAAGCCGGACAAGGACAATTACCGCCGTTTCCGCATCAAGGCCGTCGGCGGGATCGATGATTATGCCATGATCCGCGAGGTCGTCGGCCGCAGGTATCGGCGGCTCCTGGAAGAACGCCTGAAGCTGCCCGACCTCGTCGTCATCGACGGCGGCG
Source organism: Candidatus Omnitrophica bacterium UBA6210 (assembly GCA_002421805.1). Taxonomy (GTDB): domain Bacteria; phylum Omnitrophota; class Gorgyraeia; order Velamenicoccales; family Velamenicoccaceae; genus Velamenicoccus. The sequence goes on along the minus strand of DISM01000001.1, from coordinate 25,330 downwards.
CCGGCCACCTGGCGGCCGCCAGGGGAGCTTTGCGGGAATTAGGCATGGCGCTTCCCATGATTGCTATCGCCAAAGAAGAGGAATTGATTTATACTGGTATGCGTCCGGCGCCGATCAGGCTGGAGCGTTCCAGCCCTGCCTTGCGGCTGGTCCAGGCGGTCCGCGACGAGGCGCACCGCTTCGCCAGAAAATATCACATTCTGCTGAGAAAGAAGAAGATGATGGAAGAATAACGGGCGGATGACAATGGCAAAATCCGAATGACGAATAAATGACCAAAGAACCAATGACAAAGTTCAGGCATGGATACATGAGAGATTGATCGGTCATCGGAAATTGGATATTGGAGTTTTAAAAATGCGTCAGAAATTGACTTTTTTCCAAAAAGCCGTCTATGCAGCGACCTTGGAGATCCCGCTGGGCGAGACCCGCTCTTATGCCTGGGTCGCGCGGCGCATCGGCGCGCCCAAAAGCAGCCGTGCCGTGGGCAACGCGCTGAATAAGAACCCCTACGCACCTTTTGTGCCGTGCCACCGCGTGATCGCTTCCGACGGTTCGCTCGGAGGGTTCAGGGGCGGCCTCGCCAAAAAATCAAGGCTTCTTGAACAAGAAAGAAAATTCAGCATGGCCAAGAAGTAGATAGCAGTGAGTAGCCGGTAGTCAGTAAAAGAAGAAGAAAAGAAATGGGAAGAATAAAATATTTCTACACAACCTCAGGAATCATCCTGTTATTTTAAATACAGGATTTAAAGAACTTTTTTGAGTTTTTACTGACTACTCTCTACTGTTTCCTGGCTACTTTTTTAAGGGGGGACCATGAAGATCAGGGATGTCTTAAGGGTGATGTGCGATCGGGATGCCTCGGATGTTTTTCTCAAGGTCGACAACGTGCCTTACCTGCGCGTCTACGGGGAACTGGTGCCCTTGATGGATTTCCCGGTCCTCGGGGTCGCAGACCTTCAGCGCATCGTGGTCGAGGTCGCCGACGACGCGCATAAAAAAATGCTCCAGAATGTCTTTGATACGGATTACGCCATGGACGTCGAAGGCCTCGACCGTTTCCGCGTCAGCATCTTCATGCAGCGGGGCGTGCCGTCGGTCGTCATGCGCCGCATCAAGAAAGCGGTCCCGGATTTCAACGCGCTCAATCTTCCCAAGGACGTCTTGGAACATCTCTCGCAGGAGAGGCGCGGGTTGATCCTCCTAACGGGCCCGGCAGGCCACGGCAAATCCACGACGATCGCCAGCATGATCGAATGCATGAATACGATGCAGGCTCGGCATATTTTAACCGTCGAGGACCCCATTGAATTCACCTTTGCGGACAAAAAGAGCGTCATCAACCAGAGGGAACTGGGCCTGGATGTTTCGTCTTATCCCGTCGCGCTGCGGCAGGTGACGCTGCAGAGCCCGGACGTCATTTTTATCGGCACGATCCGCGACTTGGACACGATGTCGGCGGCGCTCAATGCGGCGGAGATGGGCATCCTCGTTTTGAGCACCGTGCATACGGTCAATGCCGCCCAGACCGCCCAGCGCATCCTGAATTTCTTTCCGCCCCATCAGCATGCGGAGATCCGCATGCAGCTGTCGTTCTTGCTCAAGGGCGTCGTCTCCCTGCGCCTGGTGCCGCGCGCCGACGGTTCCGGCCGCGTCCCCGCCTGCGAGACGATGGTCCTGACACCGACCATCAGCCGCCTCCTGCGTGAAGGCGCTTTTGCCGATATCACCCGTTTTCTGGAAGAGGGGGCCCTGTTCGGCATGCAGAGCTTCAAGCAGTCCCTGGCGAAGCTCGTCAAAGACGGCAGGATCACGGCTGAAGAGGCCTATAAATATGCCGACAGCCGCGAAGACCTGGACTTGGAAATAAAAGGCATTAAGAGGTTGATGTAAAGCGGGTTATGCGTTAAAATAAGACTTTCTTTATACCAAAAACGCGTGAAAACATAGGGTGCGCCGGGACCGCGTTCAAGAAGCGGCATGCCCGGCCGGTTGATCGATGCGCGAAGACATTGCACAAAAGATATCTCTTGTCCAGGAAACCCTCGAACGACTCCGGGGGTATCTTTGACATTGACGACAAAGACCGTCAGATAGCCGCGCTGCAGGCGCAAATGACGGATGAGACTTTCTGGCAGAATCCCGCGGCAGCGAATCAGGTCGTCCGGAATCTCAAGGCCATCAAGAATATCTCGGAATCCTGGCACAAGCTCGAGCGCCGTCTCAGAGAGACCTCGGAGCTGTTCCATATCTCCGAAGACGAGGGCGATGATTTTCTGGTCCATCTTGACGGTGACCTCAACGTCCTGAAGGATGAGCTGGACCGTCTCGAGTTTTTTACGCTGTTCAGCGGGGAATACGACGCCAACAATGCGATCGTCAGCATCAACGCCGGGGCGGGCGGGACGGAATCCTGCGATTGGGTGTCGATGCTCTTGCGCATGTACACCCGTTGGGCCCAGGGGCATGGTTTTGAGGTGATCGTGACCGATATCCTCCCCGGGGAAGAGGCGGGCACCAAGAACGTGACGATGATCGTGCGCGGCGCATATGCCTACGGATATTTGCGGCCGGAGGTGGGCGTCCACCGTCTGGTGAGGATTTCGCCTTTCGACGCCAACAAGCGGCGCCATACGTCGTTTGCGTCCGTCGATGTGATCCCGGAATTTGAAGGCGATGTCGAAGTGGACATCAGGCCCGAGGACCTGCGGATCGACGTTTACCGCGCCGGAGGCAAGGGCGGCCAGCACGTCAACACGACGGATTCGGCCGTTCGGATCACGCATCTGCCGACCGGGACCGTCGCGCAGTGCCAGAACGAACGTTCCCAGCACCAGAACAAACAGGTGGCCCTGGGGATCCTCAAGTCCCGGCTCTACGCGCTCAAGCGCAGGGAACAAGACGAAAAAATGTCCCGGGAACACCAGGAGAAGAGGAAGATCGAATGGGGTTCGCAGATCCGTTCGTACGTCCTGCACCCCTATAACCTGGTCAAGGACCATCGCACGGATTATGAGACGGGTGACGCCAACGGCGTCCTCGACGGGAAGCTCGACCCGTTTATCGAGATTTACTTGCGGGATGTGAAGACAAAACGTGATTAATTTTATCCTTTCAAAGGTCCTTGGCACCCAGAACGAGCGTATGCTGCGCGCGCTCTCTCTGGTCGTCGAAGAGATCAACGTCCTGGAACCGAAGATGAAAGCGCTGACAGACGCCGAGCTCCAGGCCAAGACCGGTATTTTCAAGAAGAGGATCGCCGAAGAGATGAGTGCCGCCGGTTACGCGGAGGCGGAAGGCGAGCCCAAAAAGAAGATCCTGCAGGATATCCTTGAAGGCATCCTTCCTGAGGCGTTCGCCGTCGTGCGCGAAGCGTCCGTGCGCACCATCGGCCTGCGTCATTTCGACGTGCAGATGATCGGCGGCATCGTCCTGCACCGGGGCGGCATCGCCGAGATGGCGACGGGCGAAGGCAAGACCCTGGTCGCCACCCTGCCTGTGTATCTCAACGCCCTGACCGGCCTCGGCGTCCACGTCGTGACCGTCAACGATTACCTGGCCCGGCGCGACAGGGAATGGATGGGGCCGATCTATGAATTCCTGGGGCTTTCCGTCGGCGTCATCCAGCACGACCAGCCTTTTGAGGAAAAGACGTTCGCCTACAACTGCGACATCACTTACGGCACGAACAACGAATTCGGGTTCGATTACCTGCGCGACAACATGGTGACGCACCCGCAGCAGATGGTCCAGAGACCGCTTCACTATGCCATCGTCGACGAGGTGGATTCCATCCTGATCGACGAGGCCAGGACCCCGCTCATCATCTCCGGCCCCACGGATGATTCCGTCGATAAATATTACACCATCAACCGCATCATCCCCAAGCTGAAGCGGCGCATGATCCTTGAAAAAGACGAGATCGAGGCCAAGTACAAAGGGGAAGACCTTTCGGCGGGCTTTGACGCCGTCGTCGACGAGAAGAACCATACCGTCAACCTGACCGAAAGCGGCATGGCCAAATGCGAAGAGCTTCTGGGGGTCAAGAGCCTGTATGACGACCTTTCGGGCGAGTGGGCCCATCACATCATCCAGGCGGTCAAGGCTCACGACCTTTTCAAGCGGGACGTGGATTATGTCGTCAAGGACGGCAAGGTCATCATCGTCGACGAATTTACGGGGCGCCTCATGCCCGGCCGCCGGTGGTCCGACGGCATGCACCAGGCGGTGGAGGCCAAAGAAAACCTGCGCATCGAACGCGAGAACCAGACCCTGGCGACGATCACGCTGCAGAATTATTTCAGGATCTACGACAAGCTCGCCGGCATGACCGGCACCGCCTTCACCGAGGCCAATGAGTTCAAACAGATCTACAAGCTCGACGTCGTCGTGATCCCGACCAACAGGAAACTGGCGCGCACCAATTACTCTGACGCCGTCTTTAAGTCCGGCCGCGAGAAATTCAACGCGGTCGTCGAAGATATCAAGGTCTGTCACGCCAAGGGGCAGCCTGTTCTCGTCGGCACCATCTCCATCGAAAAATCCGAGATGCTTTCGGGGATGCTGACGAAGATCGGCATCCCGCACAACGTCCTGAACGCCAAATACCATGAGATGGAGGCGCAGATCGTCGCCCAGGCGGGACGGCATAAGGCCGTGACCATCGCGACCAACATGGCCGGCCGCGGTACGGACATCCTTTTGGGCGGCAATCCGCAGAACATGGCCAAGAACATCCTGGCCGCCCAGAAGATAGAGCCGCACACCGACGCCTACAAAGAGGAATACGACAAGATCTTCACGAAGCTCAAGGACGAAGCCCAAAAGGAGCACGACCGCGTCGTGGAGGCCGGCGGGCTGCACGTGATCGGCACCGAACGCCACGAAGCCAGGCGCATCGACAATCAGCTGCGCGGCCGCTCCGGCCGCCAGGGCGACCCGGGCTCGTCGCGTTTTTACGTTTCTTTTGAAGACGACTTGATGCGGCTCTTCGGTTCCGACCGCCTCATCGGCATCATGGACAAGATGGGGGTCGAGGACGGGATGGTCATCGAGAACATTTTTATCACGCGCCGCATCGAAGACGCGCAGCGCCGCGTCGAGTCCTACAACTTCGAGATCCGCAAACACCTCCTGGAATACGACGACGTCATGAACAAGCAGAGGGAAGTCGTCTACAGCGAGCGCCGCCTGATCCTGGAAGGGGGCGCCGCGGACCTGAAGGATTTCCTTTATGAGATGATCGAAGATTGCATCGGCCGCAATATCCCCGCCTACTGTCCTGAAGGACAGATGCCTCAGGACTGGAACTGGGCGGGCCTGGACGCGTGGCTGAAGCAGAAATTCGGGCCGGGGATCGCGGTCAATCCCGAGGAGCTCGCCGCCCTGAATCCCACTGGCGTCAAAGAAGAGCTGACAGCCAGGGCCCGGGAGCTCTGGGAGAAAAAAGAGCGCGAGACGGGCGCCGACAGGCTTGAGCCGATGCAGCGCATGGCCATGCTTCACGTGATCGACAGCCGCTGGAAGGACCATCTCTACGGCATGGATTGTCTCAAGGAAGGTATCGGCCTGAGGGCATACGGGGCGCGCGATCCGCTGATCGAGTATCAGAAGGAAGCCTACAACATGTTCATCGAGATGATGGAGCGTATTAAAGACGAGGTGGTGGAGCTCGTCTTCCGTATGCAGATCCTCGAGCAAAGGGAGCTTAAAGGCGTTTTTACGTCCCTGCCCCAGAAGATGGAACACAGGGAGTTCGGCGGTTTGTCTGCGACGAGCGCCCAGGTGCGCCTGTCGCAGGAGGAAGATGCCGGCACGCCCCCGGAGGGAGCGCCTGCCGTCTCTAAGACGGTCCGGCATGAAGGCCCCAAGGTCGGCCGCAACGATCCGTGTCCCTGTGGCAGCGGAAAAAAATACAAGAAGTGTTGCGGCGCGAACGGCTGAAACCGGAACCGCCGTTGCCGTGTGACGGGAGAGGTATGTTTCTTTCACGCCTGCAAGAGAACATCATGAAACTAAGGCTGACCCCGTGGATGCTGGTTTTTTTGAGCGTGGCGCTCCTGCGGTTGTCGTTCCCCCGGCCGGGGATCTGGCCGTTGGCTTGGGTCGCCCTTGTGCCGTTCTTTTTTTCTCTCGAGCGCAAAGATACGGCGCAGGTTTTTTTCATGAGCTTTGCCGCCGGTTACGTCTATAACGTCGCGCTTCTTTTCTGGCTCATCCATGTGACGGTCGGCGGGATGCTCGTCTTGTGTGTGTATCTGGCTTTGTATATCGCCGTCTTCGGCCTGGCCTGGGCCTACAGCCGCCGCTATTTTTCTTTCGGCGCGCGCCTCGTGTTTGCGCCGTCCGTCTGGATCGTCCTGGAATATGTGAGGGCGCACCTGTTCACGGGTTTTCCCTGGGCATTTTTAAGTTATACGCAGACACCCGACATCATCGCCCTCCAGGGCGCCGACCTCTTCGGCAGTTGGGGGCTTTCTTTTATCCTTGTCTTTGTGAACATTTTTCTTTTTGAGTGGTTATCGGCGCCGGGAGGCCTGTCCCTGCGTTCCAGGCGGTTCCTTGTTCCCGTTGCCGTGGTCGTCGTATGGTTCTCTTACGGCCTCTGGAGGATATCCCAGCCTGTCATCGAGACATGTCCGCTCAAGGTGGCTGTGGTCCAGGGGAACATTCCCCAGGAGATCAAGTGGGTGGAGCGTTTCAGCGAGGGGATCTTCCGCAAACACGCCCTCTTGAGCGAGCTGACGGTTTTGAAAGAAGGACCTGGCCTGGTCATCTGGCCGGAGACTTCTTTTGCGGATTATCTGGAGGCGGGCGTCAACGACCGCGAATTAAGCGATCTGGCCGCCCAGCTGCAGGTGCCGCTTGTGATCGGCGCGGTCCGTTTCGAGGACATGCGTTATTACAACAGCGCCTTTCTCTATGATGCGCAGGGCCGCCTGGAGATGGTCCATGACAAAATGCACCTGGTCCCCTTCGGCGAATATCTCCCGGCCCGCCGCTATCTGCGTTTCCTGGAGAATATCATACCTATCGAGGATTTTACGCCCGGCGGCGATTTTCATATTTTTTCCGTTCCTGCGGCCTGTCCTGGTTTGCGGTTCGGGGTCCTCGTCTGCTTTGAGGATATCTTTCCGGAATTGAGCCGGGCATTCGTTGTTCGCGGCGCAGACTTTCTTGTGAACATGACCAACGACGGCTGGTTCGGGGACACGTCAAGCCCCTTCCAGCATGCGCAGGCTTCTGTGTTGAGGGCTGTCGAGAACAGGGTTTATGTGGTGCGGGCGGCCAATACCGGCGTTTCCTGCGTTATCGATGATGCCGGCCGCCTCGTCGCCGCCGTCAGGGATGCGGATGGCAAGGAGACATATGTCCGCGGCGAGGCCGCGGCGATCATCGGCGCGACCCGGCGCACAAGCCTGTATACGCGCGTCGGCGATACGTTGATTCTCGTTGTCAGCTTCGTAATTTTTGGTATGATAGTGTGGCGGAGGAGGCGGAGTTGAGAAATACCCTCAAAATAGCCGTCTTGTGGGTCACAGGGGTGTTCCTGGCGTTTTCAGCGGCGGTGCTGGCGGCAAAGCCGGATGCTGCGGATGTCCGCAAGGAGCTGGCCGTGCATTACTACCGCGGCGTCGTGAATTACGAGGCCGGACGCTTCGAAGACGCCCTCAACGAGTTCAGGGCGGTCTCTTCTATCGATCCCTATTATAAGGATACGCAGAAATATATCACGCAATCCATGAACCGCCTGGAGCAGTATCGCGAAGACCTGCTCTTGCCCAAAGACAGTTCGTCCTACGAAGCCAAGGGCGTCGACCTGTATTTCCTGGGAAAGATGTATTACGAAAAACGCGACTACGACCGGGCCCTGGAGGCGTTCAAGGCCATTTTGGACCAGAACCCCGGAGATAAATTCGCTCTTTATTACGCCGAGCTTTGCGAACAGGCGCTTGGCCCGAAGGCCAAGAAGGAATCCTTTATCGCAGGCCCCAAAAGCCGCGCCGAAGAGGTGATGGGCATGGAGAAGGAGGTCTCCTATATGAAGGAGGACATCTCCGCCAAAGAGGACATGGACACGTTTTTGGAGGAGAAGGCCCAGAGGCGCGCGGACCGCGACGAGATGATCAGAAAGAAGGAGCGGCAGTTGAGCAGGCAGGAGGCGCTCCTGGAAGAGGAGAAGCAGGGCTACCTCGCCGAGGCGAAGCTCGCAAAAAAAGCCAGGAAGCTCGACGCCGAGACGGAAAAATGGCGGCGCATGAAAGACGAGATCTCCTCGCGCACGCCCGGGATACCGGCGGAGATCATGGAATTCCCGGTCTATATGAATAAAGCGGCGACTTATTACCAGGGCATGAAGGATGCCTTGCGGACCAGCCGTTGGAACTCCGCGGGCCTCAACGCGATCCAGGCGTCTCTCTATGCTTGCGACGCGGTCCTTATCTATTATTACTCGATCAAGAGCGCTTACCCGGAGCATGAGAATATCGCGCGCCTGATGGCGGACCATATCGATCGCGAAGATGCCCAGGAGAACATCCTGCGGCTGAGGGCGATCCTGAACATGAAGGCCATCATGGAAGACGAGGACAGGCCTTTGACGCGCTCGGAAGCGCTCTTCCTGGCGGAAAAAACAGAACGGCTGCTCGAGTGGTGCCGCGCGATTTTGCCGTAAGGGATTAAAAAGAAATTTTTTAAATGGTTGAAAAAAACGGTTACTCCTCGTGTAAGCAGCTAACCCACAAGGGGGTAGGCCTTCGCAATACCAAATAAGCGAAGGGCCTAATTCCGCCGGAGGGAAAATTACTCCTCGCTTAAGCACTTGGAAATTTTTTCCACGAGGGCTGACGCCACTCGGCAAAAATTTCCCTGGTCTGCTGGAACAGCAGACCGAGTAAGCTCGGAGTTCATTTTGAGCCGCAGAAAGCGGCTTACTGGCCTTTCCGATAAGGCCAGGTGTAAGGAAGGATTACCCTGTTATAGGCAAAATGAAGGAGTTTCGGATGAAATCGTTCTCTCGGTTCACGGTCTTGGTCGGGCTTTTGGCGGTTTTCCTTTTTTCGGCGATGCGCCTGGAGGCGGCAGATCCGGTCGTCGTCGAACTTCACTTCCAGAACGGCGTCAAATACTATAAGCGCGGGCTGTATGACCGCGCCGTCGAGGAGTTCGAAAAGACCTTGAACATGGAACCGGAGCATGAGGAGGCCAAGATCTATCTGGAGAAGGTCCGCCTCATCCAGAAGAACCAGACGAAGGTGGAGGCGAAGGCGAGCAAGAATGCCGAGCTCAAACAGCTTTATGAGGACGGCCGCCGGTTTTTTGCGGCGCATAAATACCAGGAGACGATCGACGTCTGCAACAAGATCCTCCAGATCAAACCCATTGATGACTTCGCGTCTTATTACAGGGAAGAGAGCGAGATCATGATCTCGCGCCAATTGAAACGCGAGAAGAAGGCCCAGGATAAAGAAAAAGCTAAAGAGTCCAGAAAACAAGCCAAAATTGACAAGGCTCAGGAAATAGAACAACTCAAAGAGTCCAGGAAGCAGGCCAAGATCGACAGGGCCGAGGAAAAAGAAAAGCTGAAAGAGGCCCGAATACAGGCCAAGGTTGACAGGGAGAATGAGAAGAAAGAGAAGGCGGCTGAGCGAAAGGCCGCCCGCGAGGCCGCGCGCCGTCCGGTAGACAAGACAAACCGTGAGGCGGTCGTCCAGCAGGATCTGGCGGCCTATGAGGTGGAATCGACGCCGCGGGCCAAGCCCGAAGGTGAAATGGAAAAACCTGTCGACAGGAAGATGCGCCTGCGCCAGGAGAAGCTCGCCGAGAAAGAACGCCGGCGCGAAGAAAAGCTCCAGGCCAGGGAAGACAAGAAGCAGGAAAAAGAGGAGCGCATCGCCGCCAAAAAAGCGGCTGCCGAGGAGCGCCGCGCGGCCAAGAAAACCGCGATCGAAGAGCGGCGTGCCGCCAAACAAGCGGCTGTTGAGGAGCGGCGCCAGGCCAAGATAGACGCCAAGGTGCGCAAGGCCCTTGAGAAGGATGAGAAGGCTGCTGCCCGAAAAGAGACCCCAGAGGAACGCCGGGAGGCCAAGCAGGCCAAGATAGATGCCGCGCAGGAGAAGCGCGCCAAAAAAGCCGAAGACGCCGCCCAGCGGCGTCAAAACGCCACAGACCGCAAGCAGGACGCTCGTGTGGAAAAGGCGCTTAAGAAAGAAACGGCCAAGCAGATGGTCCAGGCGCGTAAGGACAATAAAGAGCTCTTTTTGAAGGGTGTCGATCTTTACGGCAAGAAGAAATACGAGGACGCGATCGCCGCCTTTGAATCCCTGATGGCGGCCGAGAGCCAGACGACCGGGGCCGTCTATTCCGGCACGGCACGGCGCCTGATAGATAAGGCGCGGGAACGGCTGAAGGGCGAGGGCAAAGATAAAGAGATTGAAAGACGCAGCGAGGAACAAGCAGGAAATTAAACAAGTTCATTGAGTTTATAGAGTCCGTTGAGTTTGTAGGGTTAAACTCTATGGACTCAAGAAACTCAACAGACTCAATAAACTAAAATGAGGCTATGATGGACTCGAAGATAGAAGTTGTTCAGATTAAAAAGCCTGAGAATATCAATGTTATTCTGGGCCAGTCCCATTTTATCAAGACCGTCGAGGATCTTTATGAGGCCCTGATCGGTTCGGTGCCCGGCATCAAGTGCGGCATCGCGTTTTGCGAGGCGTCCGGCGCCTGCAAGGTGCGCGTCGAAGGCTCGGACGAAGCCATGAAGAAGCTGGCCGTCGTCCACGCGCTGAAACTGGGGTGCGGCCATTCTTTTATTATTTTTTTGGACGGTACTTTTCCTATCAATGTCCTGAATGCCATCAAGGCCGTTCCGGAGGTCTGCGGGATCATTTGCGCGACAGCCAACATCCTTGAAGTCATTGTCATGGAGACTGCCGCCGGCCGCGGCATCATGGGTGTTGTCGACGGCGCGCGCCCCAAAGGCGTCGAAGATGAAGCGGACATCCGCTGGCGCAAGGATTTCCTGAGAAAGATCGGGTATAAGCTTTAATTCCGCCTCCGGCGGAATTAACTCCGAGTGTATCTTGGAAATATCTGGATGCCCGACCGAACTCTGTGAGGGCTGGTTGCAGACAGATATTGACAAGATGTAAACACGAGGAGCCAACGCTTGGTTTGAGGTATTTTTTATGACTCGTAAAGAATTCTGCCGTTGGATGGCTTATTCGTCGGGCCGCGTCGTCATCGGCTTCTGCGATTTTGCCGGCAGTGTCGTGCCTTTCGGATTTTTATATGCCTTCGGCCGTTTTTTCGGCTGGGCGGGGTATACGTTCGCCGTCAAGCATAAACGGGTCGCGATCGAGAGCCTGACCAGGGCCTTCGGCAAGGAGAAGACGCCGCAGGAGATACGCCGGATCTGCCGCGAGTGTTTCAATTCGATGGCTTATGCGGCCGTTGAATTTTTTAAGTTCATGAAACATCCCGAACGCATCGGGAAGTTTGTGGACATTGAAGGCGTTGAAAACCTTAAAAAAGCGCTCGCCGAAGGCAAGGGCGTCGTCGCCATCAGCGCACACTTCGGCAGTTTTCCGCTTCTTTTGTCGCGCCTTGCCCAGGAAGGATTCAAGGTCAACGCGGTCATGAGGCATATGCGCGACCAGAAACTTGACGAGCTCTTTGAGGACAAGAGGCGCGTCATGAGGGTCGGTTCTATTTACACCCAGCCCCGCACGACGTGCGTCAGCGACAGCCTGAAAGTCCTGCGTGACAACGAGGTCCTTTTTGTCCAGCTCGACCAGAATTTCGGCACCGGCGGCGTCTTCGTGGATTTCTTCGGCGTCAAGGCGGCGACAGCGACGGGGCCCATCGTCTTTTCCATGCGCACGGGCGCGCCGATCGTGCCGATGTTCATCTACCGTCTTGGCGGCCCGCGGCACCGTATCGTCATCGAGCCGCCCATCCATCTGGAGGAGTCCGGCACAAAGAGCGAGCGGCTCCTGGGGGCCGTTGAACGGCTGACGGCCTTGATCGAGAGATATATCCGCAAGTATCCCCATGAATGGGGCTGGATCCACAAACGCTGGAAAGCCCGGCCCAAGGAGGAGAGGGAAGCCATGGCTGCGGCAGGCGTGGGTGCGGCGAACGATGCACTTTGATCACACATCTTAACAAGGAGAATTTTTAAAATGACAACTTTCGAAGTGATGCTTTCAAAAAAGAACGCCTGGGCGGTCTCTGTCCTTAAGACCGGCGCCTTGACGGTCCTTTTGTGTTTTTCTTCGCTTGTGAAGATCCCGCTGTTCTTTACGCCTGTTCCCGTGACGCTCCAGACCTTTGTCGTCTTTCTCGCCGGCGGGCTCCTGGGCCCTGTTGAGGCATTCGCTTCCGTCGCCGCTTACATCGCTATCGGCGTTTTCGGCGCGCCCTTCTTCGCCAACGCCGGATGGGGTGTCCCTTATTTGTTGGGCCCGACAGGCGGTTATCTGTTAGGTTTTCTGGCCGCGGCCTGGATGATGAGCAATCTCCGGAATGCGTTGTCCTTGAGGACGGTGGCCGGGAGTTTCGCATGCATGGCGCTCGGCATGGTCGTGATCCACGCCTGCGGCGCATTATGGTTGATGGCGGGCCTGCGCATGACGGCCCTCCAGGCCCTGCTTTTAGGGAGCCTGCCTTTTGTTCTGCCTGATCTGATGAAGGCCTGGATAGCGGCTTGGATTTGTGCGCGGTGCCGTAAATAAGGCACAAGGGAATGATGCATCAGTAACGAACGGGAGGGGCAAAATCATGAAGATCAATGAGATCATGACCAAAGAGGTAAAAACGCTCTTGCCCGATACGCCCGCCGTCGAAGCGCTCAAACGCCTTTTCGAAAACAGGATCAGCGGCCTGCCGGTCGTGGACGCCCAGGGCAAGCTCGTCGGTATGTTTACGGAAAAAGACATCCTGCGCGCCATCCTGCCCAGCTATGTCTCGCAGGTCGGCCGTTTCGTCTACGAAAACAGCCCCAAGACCATTAAATGCAAGATCGCCAAGCTTGCCGAGGCCAAGGTCGGCGAGCTGATGCGCAAAGAAGTCGTGAAGGTATCCGAAGAGGCCCCTGTGTGCGAGGTGGCCCATATCATGCTGACGCAGAACGTCCGCAGGGTCCCCGTTGTCGATGCCGACGACAGGGTCAAGGGGATCGTGGCGCGTTCCGACGTCCTGGACCAGCTGCTTAAAGGATGAAAAAAATCGTCCTCAAATTCGGCGGTCTTTTTTTCGTCTCCGTGGCCTCGGGTTTTTTGAGCTACGCCTGCGGCCTGAACACGCACCAGGCCCTTTCGCTCGCCATCTTTGTCGCATCGATCATGGGGACCCTTTTTTTCTGGGAGTTCCGCCTCAGTTTTGCCTTCCTGGGGTCCGGCCTGTTATTGATCGCCAAGGCGATCGACCTCGACAGTTTCCTGAAGTTGACGTCCCTGGACGTGATCCTGTTCTTGGCGGGGATGATGATCGTCGTCAGCCTGCTCAAGGACGCCGGGTTTTTCGCATGGCTGGTCGCCCTGATCCTGAGGGCCAGGAATCTTTCCGGCAAGAAGTTCACGTTCCTGGTCATGGTCATCTCCGGTTTGCTCGCCTGCGCCGTGGACGAGGTGACATCCATCATCTTCATGGTCGCGGCGATCCTGGAGATTTGCGATTATTATGAGGTGACCCCGACGCCATTCATCATCATCTCGGTCCTGGCGACGAACATCGGTTCGGCTGCGACGGTCATGGGCAACCCCATCGGTATCCTGATCGCGACCAAAGCGAGTCTGAGCTTTGAGGATTTTCTCCTCACGCCGTTTCCCATCGCGCTCATCGCCCTTTTGATAACGATCCTGATCGTCTTTCGGTGGTACCGCCGCGCGATCGCGGAGTTCGACCGGCATATCGAGGAGATGAAGGCCGATGATATTCTTTTGAAGCTCATCAGCGTGCCCATGGACCGGCACCTCAAGACTTCTCTGTCCGTCTTCGGCGCCATGATGGTCCTGATCGTCCTTCACCGGCGCCTGGAATTGCTCCTGGGCCTGACCGAGAATACGATCCTTTTGATCGCGCCGATGATCACCGCCGGCGTCATCATGGTCTGGAAGCGGCACAAGGCGCGCGAATACGTCGAGCGCGGCATCGAATGGTGGACGCTCCTGTTCTTCATGCTTCTGTTCGCGCAGGCAGGGACGCTGCGGCACACCGGCGCGACGGATGTCTTCGCCCGGCTGTTCGCCGATTTCGCCAGGAACAACTCCGGGGGGCTCCTGGCGCTCGTCCTGTGGAGTTCCAGCATCGGCTCCAGCGTCCTGGACAACGTCATCGTCGTGGTGACCTATGTGCCGATCATCAAGAGCTTTTTTGCTTTGGGTTACGGGTCGCAGGCGTTCTGGTGGGCACTTCTCCTGGGCGGGTGTTTCGGCGGCAACATCACCCTGATCGGCTCGACGGCCAACATCGTCGCCATCGGCCTGCTGGAAAAGGAAAAAAATATCCGCGTCAGGTTCAGGGACTGGTTCGGCATCGGCCTGACCGTGGGCCTGGTCACCACGCTCGTCGCCTGGGCGCTGCTCTTGTTGAAGAATTATTGCTGTACGTTTTAGGCCGGATACCGCGGGGTTTTTTGCATGCGCACGTCGTTCATCAAATTTTCTATCCTCATCGTTTTGTCCATCCTGGTCAGTGCGGTGAGCAGCCGGGCGGGCATGAGCCATCATCAGGCGCTCTCTTTGGGGATCTTCACGTGTTCCATCTGCGGCACTCTCTTTTTCTGGGAATTCCGCCTCAGCTTCGCCTTCCTGGGGACCTCTGTCCTTGTTTTGACGAAAACCATCGATATCGATCATTTGATCAGGTTCAGCTCCCTGGAGGTGATCCTTTTTCTCGTCGGCATGATGATCGTGGTCGGGCTGCTCAAGGATTCCGGTTTTTTCGCCTGGGTCGTGGAGCTGATCCTCAAGATGCGCAACCTGACGGCCCGGAAGTTTGTGATCGCCATATCGCTTTTTTCGGCGGTACTGTCGGCGACGACCGGCGAGGTGGTTTCCATCATCTTCATGGTCGCGGCGATCCTGGAGATATGCGATTATTTTGAGGTCGATCCGCTGCCCTACGTCATCATCTCGGTCTTTACGACGAACATCGGGTCTGCGGCGACGGTGCTGGGCAACCCCATCGGCATCCTGATCGCCACGAAATCCAGCCTGACCGCCGAAGACTTCCTCCTGAAGGCCCTGCCGATATCCTTCGCCTGCCTGGTCGCGACCATTTTCGTTTTCAACTTCTGGTACAGGAAAAAACTCAATGAATTCGACGCCAAGATCAAGGAACTCGGCGCCAATGAGATCCTGATCCGTCTTATCTCCGTGCCCCTGGCGCGCGAACTCAAGGTCAGCCTTTTCATCCTGGGGCTGACGGTTTTGCTGATCTCCGTCAGCCACCGCATCGAGCTGCTTTTTAATCTGGAGAACAATGCGGCGCTCTTGACGATCCCGCTGATCGCCGCGGCTTTCATCATGATCTGGAAATGGCACAAGGCGCGGGAGTTCGTCGAAAAAGACGTCGAGTGGTGGTCGCTGCTGTTCTTCATGTTCCTCTTCGCGCAGGCCGGCACCCTCAAATATACGGGCGCCACCGACGTCTTCGCGCAGGGGCTGATCAACCTGGCGCGCGGCAGCCACGGCGTGCTCTTAGGACTGATCCTCTGGTTTTCATCCATCGGCTCCAGCCTGATGGACAACGTCGTCATCGTCGTCGCCTTTATCCCCATCATCAACAGTTTCCATGCGCTGGGCAAAGGGATGGAGGTGTTCTGGTGGGCGCTTTTGTTCGGCGGCTGTCTGGGGGGCAACATCACCCTGATCGGCTCGACGGCCAACATCGTCGCCATCGGCCTGTTGGAAAAAGAAAAACATATCAGGATCAAATTTTTTGATTGGTTGAAGATAGGGCTCGTGATCGGCCTTTTGACAACGGCCCTGGTGTGGGCGGTCCTGTTGTTCCTGCCGGTCTTCGGCTAAAACTTTACCCCGCACCCAGAATGTCCCACCTGTAAAGGTGGGGCTGAATGGGCGTTCGGGCGGGATTCCCTTCCTGTCCTGGCCGAAGGCCGAGACAGGCGACCACGGCGTAATCCCGAAAAACAAAAGGGGCCACAGCTCGCCCGTCTGCTTGTCTGGCCTTTGGCCGAGACAAGCGAGCGGGCAGGCCGTTGGGGCTCCACGAGGTGCATATGAAACCGATGGGCAAGAGATATTTTTTAACGGGTCTTCTGGTTGTCCTGCCGGCCCTGGCCACGATCTACCTTTTTGTCTCGCTCTTTCTGTTCTTCGACAACATCCTGGGGCGCTATATCTCGAAGCTGACGGAGGCGTATGTCGGGTTTTCCATCCCCGGCCTGGGCCTGCTCGTTTTTCTCATCCTGATCTTTTTAACGGGGCTCCTGGCGACCAATCTCATCGGCAAGCGCCTGATCTCCTATTTCGAAGGCCTCTGGCTCAAATTCCCCCTCATTAAAAACATCTATCCGCCCCTCAAACAGATCGCGCAGTTCCTGTTTGCCCACAAGTTTCACGAAGGCCTTCAGCGCGTGGCGCTTGTGGAATGGCCCCGCAAGGGCATGCATATTTTGTGTTTTGTGACGAACCAGACCGGCCCTTATTTCGAAGAGAAGCTCGGCAGGGAAGAGTATTGCAATGTCCTGATCCCCTCCGTGCCGAATCCGGTGACGGGGTTCTATGTGATCGTCGCCAAAAAAGAACTGATCTTTTTGGACATGACGGTCGAAGAGGCGATAAGGTTGATCATTTCCGGAGGCGTCTTGAATCCCAGGGATTTGTTCCGCGAGCAGATCCAGCCGCAGGGCGAGTTCTAATTTTTGTCTGCAGCAAGCACGATCCAGCCGTTCATCACCTTGATCACCCATAATAACAGCAGTGTCAGGCCGATGCCGCAGGCAGGGATAAAGAGAAGCGGCGCGGCAAGGGCGCCCATGCAGGCGCCTGCGAGATCCAGGCCGTAGATCCATCCGGCGGCGCGGCCGGGCCTCTGGTCCGACCCTTGCGGGAGGCGGCAGAGGAGTTCATGGACCATGGGCAGTTCGATGCCGACCAGAAGGCCTGCGCAGGCGCTGATAAGTCCGAAGAGCGCGGCGCCTCCGGCGGGGAGGCCAAGCCGGTATTCGATGGCGCGAATGACAAAAAAGGCGAGCGATACGACGAGTGTTGTCGTTGCGCACTCGACAAGGGCCAGGCGGCCGAACGAGAGGAGTTTTTCTTTGTTGCGTAGCCAATAGAGCGCCCCCAGAGACGCGCCGGCCATGAAAGAGGCGGTCAGGACCGCCAGCCACTGGAAGATATATCCCAGGAAGCTCTGGAAAAGGAAGATGACGCTCACCTGGACGCCCATCGCGAAAAATCCGCTCGAGAAGACCGTGAATCCCAACAGAGAGCCGCGCCTGCGCGGCTTTTTTGCTCCTATGGACCAGGCGAACAAAAAGAGGATGGCCGCAAGGAACGTCACTTCAGGCGTTACGTGCCGGAAACCGCCGAAGACCCGCGGCAGCTTTTTTGTGAATTGCGCGTAGTAGAGCGCCAGGCCGTCGTAGAGGCCGCAGGGCCGCAGGTCGGTATTGACGCAGGCGTTTTTGCGGGCGTCGGCGATCGCCTGTCCGAACCACGTCCGGTAGGCCGGGTCGAGCCGCAGGGCCAGGTAAGCGGGTTCCAGGAGGCTGGCGGAAATGCCGAGTTGCCGCATCCGTCCGGCCATCCGTTGGGGATCGGGGATGACGGGTTTTTTTGAGGCGATAAAGATATTGTAGCCGTCGCCCGGGATGACAAAGACATGATCGAAGACGTCCCTTGCCGTGGCCAAAAGCGACGCATTGATCGCGGCCAGTTCCCGGCTCAAGGCGGACAATGAGCCCCAGGTTTTGAATACGGCCATGCCGTTGGCGTCGAGATGGCCCTCAATCTCGCTGAAAAATTCTTTTGTGGCATAGCGGTTGACGGACAATGAGGTGGGGAGGCCTGTGTTGACAAAGATGACGTCGAATGTGTCCTGTTTTTTTCTCAGGTAATTGCGGCCGTCAAGCAGCTCGAGCGTCAGGCGTTTGTCGGCAAGTTCGCTCGTGACGGGTTCAGTGTTCAGAGAGCGAAGCACGCCGATCAGCAGGGGGTCCGTTTCCGCATAGACGATCTTCTTGAGGGGATATTTTTCGGCTTCTGCGAGCAATCCGCCCGCGGCGTTGCCTAAAAAGAGGACGGAGGCCGCGCGGCCCGCGGCGAGCATGGGCAGGTGGATGAAATCCTGCGTGAAATAATCCTCGGGCGCAGGGACGTTGACCAAAGGCAGGCCGTCGTAGTAGACCGTGCGCTGTTCTTCTTTCTGGATGACGGCGATATTGCCGTAGACGGAGTTTTCATAGGCGGTGAGGCGTTGTCCCTGCCATTGGAGCTCAAGCGTTTTGTCCTGCAGCCCGCCGGCATAGATCAGACCTGTCACGCCGTAACACAAGATGAGGAACGACAGGACGGCCAATCCCTTTTTTTGCGCGCCCAAAAACAGCCCGAAGGCGACGGCCGCGGCAGCCGCCCAGACGAAAAAGGCGATCTGGAGGCTGGTGAATACCCTGATCAAGACAAAGCTGAACAGCCCGCCGCTAACGAGCGCGCCGGCGCACTCCAGCGCATAGACGCGGCCGACGGACCTGACGTTGCGGAACGCCACGCTGAACATCGCGCCGTCGCAAAAAGACGAGACGGAAAGCGCGGCAAACGTGATAAGGACGATCTGCCCCAGGCTCAAGACTTCGCCGAACGGCACGGATAGAATGGTTTTCGAGGAACGCACAAGGATGACGGCCGCGGCCAGCCACACCCCGGAGAGAAGCTGCAGCGTGCCGAAGAGGGCCGCAGGCGCGCTCGCGCGCTGATAAAGGTAAGCCGCCGCCATGCTTCCCAAAGCGCCGCAGACCAGCCATGCGCTCAGGATGATGCCGAAGGTCAGCTCGTTGCCGTAGAAGACGACAAGGAGTTCGCGCACCAGAAGCGCCTGGGCGACCACCGCGATGGCCCCGCGCAGAAGGATGGCGAAAGAAAAAAGGCGGCTCTGCATACCTCTTATGATAACAACCGTCTGCATGTTTGGCAATCTTTGCGTCTTGACGAGACAGGCAAAGATGTCTTGTTCGTTTCATTTTAAAAAAACAGATTTGCACGGTTGACAAAACAATTTTTAGTTGTAGAATGAAGAACACAATTTAAAGGACGAAGCAAAATTTTTCAAGGCAGGAAGATCCGGGAGAAAATCATGGGTAAAGGCAGACGTAAAAGACTTGGCAAGTTGAATTGGCGTTCAAAAAAAGCTAACCACGGCCGCAAGCCGAATTTGGGGTAATTTTTTCCTTCCAAAACAACCGTATCCACCGTCGAGAGCTGCAAAACGCGAGGGGAGGGTATCCTCCAAGACATCAAAATATTGTGGTATCGGAATGAAAAATACCAATATATGGTATTTTCTATTGACAAAGCTCTTAAGCAGCGGTAATCTGGAAAAGCGCTTTTCAAAAGAATAAAATAAACCGGCTAGAGGGATTTAAAAGATAGATTTCCAACCCATTTCATCCTGCCGTCCGCAGCGAAAGGAGAGACGACTCATGGCGCTAAAGCTTTCCGATAATTCTCTCAAAGTCCTCGAAAAACGATACCTTAAAAAAGACGAAAACGGCAAGGTCGTTGAGACCCCCCAGGAGATGTTCACCCGCGTGGCCAAGGCGATCGCGGCCGCCGACCGCCTCTACCGCAAGACCGAGGACGATGTCGCCGCCCTGGAACACAAATTTTTCGAGATGATGGAAAACCTGGAGTTCATGCCGAACTCCCCGACCCTGATGAACGCGGGCCGCGACCTTTCCCAGCTCTCCGCCTGTTTTGTCCTGCCTATCGAAGACTCGATGGACAGCATTTTCGATTCCATCAAGTTCACCGCGCTCATCCACAAGTCGGGCGGCGGCACGGGATTTTCTTTTTCGCGCCTGCGGGCGCGTTCTTCGACCGTCCGTTCCACGGGCGGCATTGCCTCAGGCCCCGTTTCTTTCATGAAAGTCTTTGATGCCGCCACCCAGGCGGTCAAGCAGGGCGGCACCAGGCGCGGCGCCAACATGGGCATCCTGCGCGTGGACCATCCGGACATCATGGATTTCATCGTCTGCAAGGAAAACGACAAGGAGATCAATAATTTCAACATCTCCGTCGCCGTGACCGAAGATTTCATGCGCAAGGTCACGAAAGACGAAGAATACGACCTGATCGACCCCAACACGCACAAGGCCGTCCATCGGCTCAAGGCCAAAGAGGTCTTCGAGCTCATGGTCAAGATGGCCCACAAGAACGGCGAACCCGGCATCATCTTTATCGACCGCATCAACAACAACAATCCCACTCCGCAATTAGGCAAGATAGAATCGACCAACCCCTGCGGCGAACAGCCGCTCCTGCCGTTCGAGAGCTGCAACCTCGGCTCCATCAATCTTTACGCGCTCCTGAAGAAGGCAGACGGCAAGCTCGAGATCGATTGGGACAGGCTCAAAGAGATCGTCCATCTTTCCGTCCACTTCCTGGACAATGTCATCGACGTCAACAAGTATCCGCTTCCCCAGATCGACAAGATGACCAAGCAGACCCGCAAGATCGGCTTAGGGATCATGGGCTGGTCGAGCGCCCTGGCCAAGATGATGGTCCCGTATGATTCCGAGGAGGCGATCGCCCTGGCTGAAAAGGTCATGTCTTTCATCCAGGCCGAGGCCCGCAAGGAGTCTTTGGACCTGGCGCGCGCCCGCGGCACCTTCCCGGCGTATAAGGGCAGTATTTTTGAGGCGAGCAACCTGCGCCTGCGCAACGCGACGCTCACCACCATCGCGCCCACAGGCACGATCTCGATCATCGCCGGGCCGTGCTCGTCCGGCATCGAGCCGATGTTCGCGCTCTGTTACCAGCGCGCCAACGTCCTGGACAACGACAAGATGATGGAGGTCGAGCCCGCGTTCAGGGAAGTGATGGAGGAGAAGGGGCTTTACACGCGCAAGCTCATGGAGAAGATCGCCGAGAAAGGCTCTGTCCAGGAGATGAAAGAGGTCCCGGCCGAGGTCCGCCGCGCGTTCGTGACGTCCCACGATATCACGCCCGAATGGCACATCAAGATGCAGGCCATCTTCCAGAAATACACGGACAACGCCGTTTCCAAGACCATCAACTTCCACGAAGACGCGTCGATCGACGACGTGCGCCATGCCTATATGCTCGCCTACGAAATGGGCTGCAAGGGTCTGACCATCTATCGCGATAACAGCCGCAGCGAGCAGGTCTTGAGCGTCGGCACGAAAGATACGGCGAAGAAGGAAGGCAAGGTCGCCGAAGGCAAAATAGGCCCCAGGCCCAGGCCCGAAGTCGTCATGGGCACGACGACCAAGGTATCCACAGGCTGTGGCAACCTGTATGTCACGATCAATACGGACGAGAACAGCCGTCCGTTCGAAGTCTTTATGTCGATGGGTAAGGCAGGCGGATGCGCGGCTTCCCAGCTGGAAGCCATCGGTCGCTTGGTGTCTTTGGCGCTGCGTTCCAGCGTTGACGTCAAGGTCATCATCGAACAGCTCCGCTCCATCCGCTGCCCGTCCCCATCGTGGGAAAAGGGCTGCCGCATCTTTTCATGCGCGGACGCCATTGCCCGCGTCATCGAAAGAAGGCTGGTGAACGACAAGATCGAGACCAAGGTCGAAGCCAAGGTTGCTGCCGCGGTCGACCAGATGAGCGAAGAGCTCTACAGCCAGGTTTCCAAGAGCGAGGAACAGCTTGAGCGCCATATCACCGGCAACATCGTCGGCGTCTGCCCCGATTGCGGCGGCGTTGTGCGGCACGAAGAAGGTTGTGTCAAGTGTTCTGCGTGCGGATACACGAAGTGTTGAGGGTCGAGGTTCATGACATCATAGGTTAGACACCGCAACATTCGGCAACAAAAAATCCTCAACGAAAAATCGTTGGGGATTTTTTTCGGGAAAGACGGGATTTGTAGGGGGGTGTAGAAAGGCCCCTTGCCAAAGATGCTTGTAAATTTCACTCGCAAACGCCAGAGGTGCTTCGTGAAATTTACATCGCTGGCTGCGGGGTGATTTCGCCGGAGGCGAAATCAAATCACTCGCCTGTGCTCGTTTAAACCTGGATGGGCGGAAGTAAAAAGAGTCTTGAGTTTTTTGCGAAAAAGGAGCAAGCAATGGAACTAAAGGCAGTAATTTTAGAAAATTTTAGGGGATATAAAGAGCAAACCAAAATCGAGTTATCAGCCTTAACTGCTTTTGTTGGTAAAAATGATATCGGAAAGTCTACTATTCTTGAGGCATTAGAAATTTTCTTTAACAATAATGGTTCAGTTAAATTTGAAAAACCAGATATGTGTGTTTATGGCGCAAAAAAGGAAGTTAGGATTGGTTGTATTTTTTCAAATTTTCCAGAACCATTAGTGCTAGATGTGAAAGCATCCACAAGTCTGAAGGAAGAATATCTTCTGAACCGAGATGGTGATTTAGAAATTCATAAATGTTTTGATTGTGAGGGTCAGAAAATCAAGGAAAAAATTATAGCAGTCGCTATGCATCCTACGGTAAAAGATGCAAATGATTTACTTTTATTGAAAATAGAAGAATTAAAACAGCGGTTAGAAAAACTTCAAATCGACAGAAAGAAGGCCAAACTTAATAATAATCCTTCAATTCGTAAAGCGATATGGGGAAGCTTCCTCGATTTAAAAATTAGTGAGACAGAAATTCTCTTAGATGGCGATTCGGGTAAAAAAACAGCAGAGGGTGACGTAAAGAAAATTTGGACTAAGCTATCAGAAGAAATGCCCGTGTTCGCTCTTTTTCAATCTGATCGACCAAGTCGTGATGAAGATGATGAAATTCAGGATCCTATGAAAGCAGCTGTTTCTGAGGCTATCAAATCAGTTCAGTCACAGATTGAACAAATTAAAGAAGCAGTTCAGAGAAGTGCGCTAGATGTTGCAAATCGTACTTTAGATAAGCTGCGAGAAATGAATCCCAGCTTGGCCAGTAAACTCATGCCTGATTTTAAGACTGAGCCTAAATGGGATGGATTGTTTAAATTGACCCTGAGAGATCAAGACCAGATTCCCATAAATAAGCGAGGGAGCGGAGTGAGGAGATTGATTCTTATTAACTTTTTCCGGGCAGAGGCTGAAAGAAGGCAAAAAGAAGAAAATGCTCCTGGGATAATTTATGCCATTGAAGAGCCTGAAACATCGCAACATCCGCATAATCAAAGAATGTTGGTTGAGGCGTTTAAAGAGTTATCTGAACAGTTAGGTTGTCAAGTTTTACTGACCACTCATGTCCCAGGTTTTGCAGGCTTATTACCAGTTGATTCGTTAAGGCATGTTGAATTAGAACAATCCAGGATAGTGGTAAAATGTGGCGAAGAAGACAAAAATGATATCTTGACTGAAATAACTCGAGATCTTGGTGTTTTGCCAGAGCTTAACGAAGTTAAAGTCTTGGTATGTGTAGAAGGGCCGAGTGACGTATTATTTCTACTTAATATAAGCGAGATGTTGCATCGGCAAGATCCTGATTTCCCAAATCTCAAGAACGATTGTCGTATAGCTATTTTTCCTCTAGGGGGCAGCACTTTAAAAGAATGGGTTAA
This sequence comes from Candidatus Omnitrophica bacterium UBA6210, assembly GCA_002421805.1. Classification (GTDB taxonomy): domain Bacteria; phylum Omnitrophota; class Gorgyraeia; order Velamenicoccales; family Velamenicoccaceae; genus Velamenicoccus. The sequence goes on along the minus strand of DISM01000001.1, from coordinate 1,598 downwards.
TCGTAATTATTTAAAAGGTCTTGGCAAGAGGGAAATTCATATCTACGACAATGACAAACCTGAATATCAACAGTATTGTGATAGAGTAAACGCCCGAGGCGATGGTTCATGGGCAACTTTGACAGGCAAGAGGACTATCGAGAATTATATTTGTCCCAGTTTAATCAATACAGAATATGGGATCAATATTAATTTTGGTGATGATGATGACGTGCCTGCATTAATAGCTGAGGCTGTTCATGTGGCTAGTGGATCACCTATTCCATGGCATTCTTTAGACGATAATCATAAGAGAGACAAGAAAAGTAGATGCAAAAAGAGAATAAGTGAAGTGATTGTTAAAAACATGACTTATGCATTGCTTGCACAGAGAGATTCCCAGAGAGATATCGAAAGATGGTTTACAGAGATAGGAAGACGTGCGAATTAGCAAAATTGAGGTTTTTAGGTTGTTTCCAGATAACTTATTTCTTTTAAGGCTGCAAAAGGGTAGATAGGTCCGTTTCTGGTTATCCCTTTATAAAATTTAAATAGACTGGGAATAACCCTTTAAATAATTATAGTGCCGCATTTGCGACTGTTTTCGATGATTCTTTTGGATTGTTTTCAGACAGTCGAGGTAAGTCATGAATTGGTTTGAAAGATACGGGGTCGTTGGATCATATTTTTTGATCATGGTTTCTCTGTGGATCTTTGGCTTTTCTATCGAACCCCAATTCGCTACCGAGCATATTGCTGAAGTCACAACACCGCTGAAGAATTTGGGTGCAATATTTGCTTTATTAGTTTTGCCTTCTGGCTATCTAATTAGTGTTTTTTCTCAACTTCTATATTATCTCGAAGATAGATTATTCGATTCGAAAGATCAAATGCATAAGAGTGTTGCCAGTGAGATCCCCGCGCTAGAAGGCTTGAGAGAAAAGACTGAGGCCGAAATAGAAGCAATTATGACAATATGGGTACGTTATTTTAATAGAGCAAATTCAGAAAAAATAGAATATACAAGCAGTTTTAGCACGCGTCGTTTTGCTGTTATAGCAATAAATAAAAGCCTAGCGCTTGCTTCTACTATCAGTCCTATTTTTGGCGCCATACCTGTATTCTATTGTAAACGTTTTGTTGCATGGGAATCAGCCTGGGTGTATTTAACAGTATTATGGTTATTTTCAATAGGAACAATTATATTTTTGCAGAAATCAGAAAGGATTCTCAGGGAACAAGCAAAGATTATTCTTAAAATGATTTTAGTTGGTCGTTGAGAATAGCAAGCTTGATACCAATCATCCTTTGAAATACGCACCGAGCCGAAACTTCGCTGAGACTTTTATAGTCTGGCTTAAAATGTTTCAGTGGTATCGAGCCCGTAGGAGAATAAATATATAGACATCGATTAATGTTTTTAACTGGTGATTCAGGAACGGCTATGAAGGAGACAGGAAAGGAGAAGGGCCATGAAAAATCCTTGTAGGGCATGGTATGATGAATTCGGTGGGCCTGCCAATATTACCAAGGAAGATTTTTTTCTAAAAGCTTCAGGGGTGGAGATATTCTTATTTTATATGAGTATGATTTCTGTTATTGTTTTTTGTATTTTAGTA